>NZ_KV817409.1:0-236 GCF_001814655.1 Rothia sp. HMSC069C01 | reverse complement strand
AGTCAAGTCCCTGGTAGTGGTGTAGGGGCCCTTCGTGGTTAGGGGTCAGTGGGTCAGTGTCGGGGGCGTGTCTGGATGGCCGTCCTGGAGCTTGTTGGTGGTCTGGCACTGTTTGAGGGTGTCCAGGCTGAGGTAGCGGCGGCCCTCAGCCCATTCGTCGGTCTGCTCGGCCAGGACGGCGCCGACCAGGCGGATGATGGCGTCCCTGTTGGGGAAGATGCCCACTGAGTCGGTGC
>NZ_KV817408.1:687431-880113 GCF_001814655.1 Rothia sp. HMSC069C01 | reverse complement strand
TAACGGTGGTTTTACCAAACAACCCCAACCCGGTAGCCCGCCTTCTACGAATAGATGCAGAAGACAAAGCTATCTTGTGATCTAGTATCTCTAGGGTATCGGTCTATGCCAACCTGTACTAGAATATAAAAGGTGCATTTAGCACCCTGAGATTATCTTCCATAATTTGTAGCGAAGATTCTGTGTCTGATCCCGCCTTCCCCTTTGAGGAGATTCATGTCTGAGACCCCCCAGTCTAAAAATAAGCAGGGTGCTATTGGTGCTTCCACTGCGAAAAACTCCCAGAAGAGCAACTACCACAGTAACGCTCAACATTCTGATGGGGCTGGGGCAAATCATAAGGATAGCGATGGAGGACGCCGAAACGACTTGAAAAACCCGCATAAATCGCATCGTTTCGGTTTTCGGAGTAAGTCACCTAGGCAGCACGTGTATAAGGCAGAGTCTCAGGAGAACGTGCGATCTGTTGACGGTCGGGCGGGTTATCGTCCTGCCAAGCCAAAGGCGCCTGAGATTGACAGTGATGTAACAGGTCGTGAATTAGACAGTGCTACAAGCCGTCAGCTTCGCGCGCTTGAGTCTAGGAATGCCGCTACCGTTGCAAAACATCTTGTTATGACTGGACGATATCTGGAGCTTGATCCCCAGTTCGCGCTTGAGCATGCTGTTGCTGCGTCTCGAAGCGCAGGACGTATTTCTGCGGTACGTGAAGCTGTAGGTGTCGCCGCATATGTCGCTGAAGATTACGAACTAGCATTACGCGAATTACGTACGCATCGTCGCATAAGCGGCTCTCTGGATCATCTTGCGCTCCTCGTAGACTGTGAGCGCGCTCTTAACCGTATTTCTAAAGCTCTTGACATGATAGAGGAAGCTAAACGCGAAGAGCTTCCTGCCCAGGTTCGCGTTGAACTCGCCATTGTTGAATCTGGGATATATGCAGATCAGGGCAAAAAATCGCAAGCGATATCGGCCCTTCAAATTCCGCAGCTAAACCCAAAACGTGCTTTCGAATACAGCCCTCGACTCTTCACAGCATATTCCGAGGCTCTAGATAATGCAGGACGAAGTCAGGAAGCAGAGCAGTGGGCACGCCTCGCGTTCAGGGCCGAAGCCGCTTTGGGACAGGGTGAGTTCGCTGAGCCTGAGATTTTCGATATTTATGGTGAATCCGAGCTCTTTGAACCTGAGGAACCTGTGCTAGAAGACCTCGAACAACAAAGCAATACTGACGAGGGAACACAGCCAGAGAAGGAAGAGGCATATAGTTCTGACAAGTCAAAGAACTTGGCGGTTGCATCTTCTGAATATGAAACGAAGCCTTCCCAAAATGAAACAGAGCAGTAGAAACTATCTGTTCCTCGCCTGAGGCTACTTGCTTTGTCTATAACCAGAAAGAATTGAACATTATGACGAGCGAACCCCTACTAGCTCAGTACGATGCCTTACTTTCAGATCTCGACGGGGTAGTATACGCTGGACCCTACGCTATTGAGGGAGCGCCAGAAGCCTTAAACCGCGCTGAAAGCAGTGGGGTTCCCGTCGTCTTTGTGACTAATAATGCCTCGCGCTCCGTAGAATCTGTAGCGACTCACCTGCAAGATTTAGGCGTGCGCACGCAGGCGGAACGTGTTGTCAGTTCTGCCCAGGCTGGCGCGGCTTTATTGGCTCAACATGTGCCCGCCGGATCTAAAATTCTGGTTACCGGTACTGAAGCTTTAGCAGATTGTCTGCGGGCTGTCGGGTTGGAGCCTGTATCATCACAGTCCGACAACCCTGTTGCCGTGGTTCAGGGTTTTAACCCGCAACTCAGCTGGGAAGATTTGGCAGAGGCAGCGTACACTCTCGCTGATCAGAACATCTTATGGGTTGCCACGAACACAGACCAAACTATTCCTAAGGAACGAGGGCAAGCACCCGGTAACGGTTCTTTAGTAGCGGCGGTGGGTATTGCGGCACGTCGTACTCCGATGGTAGCCGGAAAACCTGAAGCCGCTATTTTTGAGACTGCGGCTCAATCAGTAAAAGCCTCAAAGCCCGTTATTGTAGGGGACCGCCTTGACACCGATATTCTGGGAGCCAACAAAGCTCATATGGCGGGTGCACTTGTGCTGACCGGTGTGCAGACATATCAGGATGTTATATCGGTGGTCCCTGAACAACGTCCCACGTATATTTTGCGCACTCTTGATGATTTCTTCGAACCATATCCGCAGATCGAAATTCTCCATGAGGACCACGCGATTACAGCGCATGGACCATCATGGACTGCCAAGGTACAGGGAAATAATATCTATTTAACCGTCCAAGGCTCTTTCGCGCCAGAGGGCTTTTCCGGCAGCGATGCGGAAGCAGAAGCCTGGCGCGTAGCCTGCGCTGCCTGGTGGGCGGCGCATCCGGAGCAGGCTGTGACCCCGAATATTCAAGGCCTTCCCGAGGTTTAACTTATGGGTAAGAAACAACAAAACTCTACAGAAAATGCTGATAGCCATGAGTCCCTTGAAGAAGCTGATTACCAGGAGTTTGAAACACAGCTGCAGGCTGTTTTAGCGATGGATCCTGTAGAGCGTATTCGGGCCTATGGAACCTTAGTTGATAACCTAGAAGATAATGTACGTTTCTCCCGAGAACCCGGGGAGAACTCCTAGGTGCGGCTCGATAAATTTCTTGCCGAGCATGGGCTTGCTGCATCTCGTACTTTAGCGGCAAAACTTATTGATGCCGGGTGCGTGAGTGTTAATGGGAAAATTGTGTATAAGGCATCGCAGCCTGTACATCGTGACGATGATGTACTGGTACAAGAAAGCCCTCTTACAGAATATGTGAGTCGTGCCGGGCATAAACTTGCTGGTGCCTTAGATATTTTTACGCACATAACTGTAGCCGGTCGTCGTTGTCTGGACGCAGGTGCCTCTACCGGAGGATTTACCGACGTACTCTTGCGCCGTGGAGCTTCACATATTGCAGCAGTTGACGTGGGTCACGGTCAACTTGTTGAGTCTTTGCGCATGGATCCTCGAGTTGATGCTTATGAAGGTCTTAACGTGCGTTATCTAACTCCAGAGGATATTGGGGGCTTAGTTTCCCTAGTTGTCTCTGACCTATCATTTATCTCGTTGACGTTAGTCATAGATGCTCTTGCGCAGGTGACCGAGGAAGATGGGGACTTAGTGCTCATGGTGAAACCACAATTTGAAGTAGGAAAACATCAAATCGGGCGTGCAGGAGTGGTTACAGATCCTCAAGCACATGCTTTCGCCGTGCGTAAGGTGCAAGACTCGGCTCAATCATGTGGTCTTCGCGTGATAGATACTGTGCAAAGCCCCTTACCCGGGCAAGATGGTAACGTCGAATTTTTCTTATGGTGCAAGAAGCAGAAATAGCAAACAAATCTTTTTATCGAAATAATATTCTAGAAAATATGTTCCAGTATAATGGGAAATTCGGCTATACTAAAGAAGTAGTCGTGGGATAATTCGCAAATAATGCCTGCTGTGAGGAGGGTAGAACGTGTCAATAACAGAAAATCGTAAAATTCTAGTCTTTGCGCATACTGGCCGCAAAGAAGCACGGGATGCAACCCGCCAGGCGTGTAAACAGCTGCATCGTGCAGGTCTAGTGCCCGTGATGAACCGTTCTGATCTGGAAGCCTTGACGGAAAATTGGGACGATCCGGTGCCTGTGCAGGTGGTGCATGAGAGTGTTGCGCTTATTGATATTGAGCTTGGTATGGTCCTCGGCGGTGACGGTTCTATCCTGCGTGCTGCAGAAATGGTGCGACATACAAGCATTCCGCTGATCGGCGTGAATCTGGGACACGTAGGATTCTTAGCGGAATCGGAAGAAAGTGATCTGCAAGAAACTGTAAACCGCATCGTCAAGAGCGAGTATGCGGTCGAAGAGCGTATGGCAATCGACATTGAAGTATGGCACGAGGAGAAACGTGTTCATACGGATTGGGCGCTTAATGAAGTAAGCGTTGAAAAAGGCAACCGCGAGAAGATGATTGAGGTCATCATTGAGGTAGATCGTAAGCCAATAAGCACATTTGGCTGTGATGGTGTGGTGATAGGTACGCCCACGGGATCCACCGCATACGCATTTTCAGGTGGGGGACCGGTAGTCTGGCCTGAGGTAGAAGCTATATTATTGGTGCCGCTTTCAGCACATGCCCTTTTTGCACGACCGCTAGTAGCATCTCCGTCTTCTATGGTAGCTGTTGAAATGATGGCTCATGGTGCATCCGGTGTGTTGTGGTGCGATGGACGACGTATGAATGATCTGCTGCCCGGTTCCCGCATTGAGGTGCGTAAATCTGAAAAACCAGTGCTTTTGGCACGTATCCACCCCGCCCCGTTCTCTGAACGGCTGGTTCGTAAGTTTGCTCTGCCTATTCGAGGATGGCGAGGCCCAACCTCTGAGGAGGAGCGTGAGGTGTGCGATGCCGGTGAAAAAAACAGCTCGCAAGATCCTCATTGATTTATATGTGGTACTCACACGGAAACCGAATGTTTGGGGTGCTCCAACAGGAAGTCGGTCAGTGCAATAGAGCCGCACATAGCTCGCGTATGTGGCACGACTCCAGCCCCTATGCGGTAAGGACTTTAAGGTAGACGCATCGTGATTGAAGAAATCCATATTCGGGACTTGGGCATTATTACTGATGCTCGATTACCCTTGCAGCCCGGGTTGTCGGTTCTAACAGGTGAAACTGGTGCCGGTAAAACTATGGTGGTTACGGCGCTTGGTATGCTTCTTGGGGCACGTAGTGATGCTACAAGTGTGCGTCAAGGGGCAAAGAGCGCTTTAGCGGAAGCCATCGTGCGCCTACCTCAAGAACATAAGGCTTTGACCCTCGTGGAAGAAGTGGGCGGAACAGCTGACCCGGTAGATGAAAAAACAAGCGAACTTCTCTTAGCTCGCACCGTTAATGCTTCTGGGCGTTCTCGGGCACATGTAGGAGGATGTACCGCGCCTGTCGGTAAGCTTTCAGATATTGGGCAAACTCTTGTAGCTGTGCACGGTCAGTCGGATCAATTGCGTCTCAAGTCTGCCAGTGAGCAACGTCGTGCACTAGACCTTTATGCGGGCGAAAAGCTTTTTGACCTGTTGGAGAAGTACCAGCATACCTATGAGCGGTACCGAGTCGCAGCCGCTGAATATAAAGAGGTTCGTGAGAATTCTCGTGCACGAGCATTAGAGGCGCAAAGCTTGCAGGGGGCGCTTGAAGAAATAGACTCCGTAAATCCACAGACGGGTGAGGACGAAGCGCTTAAGAATGAAAGCATCAAACTGATGAATGTTGAGGCGCTTCGTACAGCAACCGGTGTTGCAGCGGCGGCGCTGTCGGGCAGCGAATATACGGAAGGCACAGAGGCAAATGTACTGAGTCTTCTGGACGTGGCACATACATCTCTTTTGGGACAAGCCGATGCCGATAGCGATATAGAGAATTTAGCTCAACGGGTTAATGAACTTTTAGTTCTGGCGACTGATGTTGCCACCGATATTTCTACCTATTCGACCTCGTTAGATTCTGAAGGGCCTGAACGCCTAGCGCAGGTACAGGAGCGTCGTGCGCAGCTGAAAAATTTGACGCGAAAATATGGTGCAGATATTGCGGAAGTCCTTGAGTGGGCCGAAGAATCTCGTGATCGCCTGACTCGCCTTGTTGATGATCCAGCGCGACAGGAATCTCTGGAACAAGAGCTCACCGACCTGCGTCAGGCTTTAGGAGAGCAGGCAGCTCAGCTTATGAAAGCGCGTCAAGAAGCCGCTTCGCGTTTGGCGGATTCTGTCAGTGAAGAACTAACCGCGCTTGCCATGCCGAATGCTTCTCTTGTTGTTGAAGTTGCCGAGGCAGATAAATTTTCAATTCATGGTCGTGACACAGTGACCTTTATGCTTGCTCCGCATCGTGAGGCAACCCCTCGTCCACTTGGGAAAGGTGCCTCTGGAGGTGAGCTTTCACGCGTAATGCTTGCGTTGGAGGTTGTGTTGGCGGAGGTGGATCCGGTACCCACCTTTATCTTTGACGAAGTAGATTCGGGCGTTGGCGGTAAGGCTGCTATTGAGATTGGTCGCAGGCTTGCAATGCTTGCCCAGCATGTACAAGTTTTGGTGGTAACTCACCTACCACAGGTTGCGGCTTTCGCGGATCAGCATATTTTGGTTCTTAAAAATGATGACGCATCGTTATCGAAAGTACAGGTGCTTTCTGATCAAGAGCGTGTTGTGGAACTCGCTCGCATGCTCGCCGGACACGATCAGTCGGAAGCAGCCCAGGAACACGCTCGAGAGCTTTTACGCGCAGGGGGCCAGCTTGAGTAAATAGGTGCTGAAAAGACAACGATCATAGCTGATATACCTGAGGAGTATTCCAAGAATATTCGGTAGTATTGGGTCGCAGATATTTCTAGAGACCGTTGCGGTGCAACACCGTATTCAGCGGTAGATAGAAGCGTTTATTATGGCGTAAAAACTGCGCGAAATACGGGAAAGAGCTCGTTAAATTTAGGGAAGAGAAAAGCTCTCGTCCGTTAGTGTTCTATTGGATAGGGGAAAAGAAAATGGTAAGCTTGAATTCCGTGGTGAATGAAAATAATAACGCTCTTAACGCGTCCGCTAACGGTAAGGTAACCCGCCAAATCTTTGTTACGGGTGGTGTTGCTTCTTCTCTCGGTAAAGGTCTTTCAGCTTCTTCTCTCGGTCAGATTCTACGTTCTCGTGGTCTATCGGTCACGATGCAGAAATTTGACCCGTACCTTAACGTAGATCCCGGTACCATGAACCCTTTCCAGCACGGCGAAGTCTTTGTAACTGACGATGGTGCTGAAACAGACCTTGATATTGGGCATTACGAACGCTTTCTTGATGAGAACCTTGACCAATCCGCTAACGTTACAACCGGTCAGGTGTACTCGACCGTTATCGCAAAAGAACGTCGCGGAGAATATTTGGGCGATACCGTGCAGGTTATTCCTCATATCACTGATGAAATCAAAGCCCGTATGCGTTACGCCGCCGAAATCGAAAACGCGCCCGATATCATCATCACCGAAATTGGCGGTACGGTAGGCGATATTGAATCGCTGCCCTTTATGGAAGCAGCACGCCAAGTACGCCGTGACGTTGGACGTCAGAACGTGTTTTTTCTCCACGTATCTTTGGTACCCTTTATCGGCCCTTCCGGCGAACTCAAAACGAAGCCTACTCAGCATTCCGTTGCAGCATTACGTGGTTTGGGTATCCTGCCCGATGGCTTGATTCTGCGTTGTGAGCGTGATGTTCCGGAATCGCACCGCGCCAAAATCGGTAACGCCTGCGATGTTGATACTGCCGCCGTTATCTCATGTCCCGATGCCCCCAGCATCTACGATATTCCCAAAACCCTTCATTCCCAGAAGCTCGACGATTATATTCTGGATTACTTCGGCATGACTGCCCCTGAGCCAGATTTTACGCAGTGGGATCGTTTGTTGGATGCGGTGCACCGCCCCTCCGCCGACGTTAACATTGCCCTCGTGGGTAAGTATATCGATCTTCCCGATGCATACCTCTCGGTTTCTGAGGCTCTGCGCGCCGGGGGCTTTGCGAATAATGCAAAGGTCAATATCAAATGGGTCGCTGCAGACCTATGCGCCACTGATGAGGACGCAGACCATCAGCTGCACGATATGGATGCCATTTTGGTACCTGGCGGTTTCGGTATTCGCGGTCTAGACGGCAAGATCGGCGCATTGAAATATGCTCGTGAACATAAGATTCCTACTCTGGGCATTTGCCTGGGGCTGCAGTCCATGGTGATTGAGTACGCTCGAAACGTTTTGAATCTTTCTGATGCATCCTCAACCGAGTTTGACCCGCAGACAACAATGCCGGTCATTGCCACGATTGAAGAACAAAAGCAGTTTGTGGAAGGCGCAGGTGATTTGGGCGGAACCATGCGTTTGGGTCTGTACACAGCTAATCTGGTTCCCGGTTCACAGGTTGCTCAGGCCTATGACGAGACCGAAGTGGCGGAACGGCATCGTCACCGGTACGAAGTTAATAACGAGTACCGTGAACAGCTTGAGAACGCGGGCTTGGTTATCTCCGGTACTTCACCGGATTCCTCGCTCGTGGAGTATGTTGAGCTCCCCGCTGATGTGCATCCTTACTATGTGGCGACTCAGGCGCATCCGGAGTACCGTTCGCGTCCTACGCGGCCGCATCCGCTTTTTGCGGGACTGGTGAAAGCAGCTCTCAAACGTAGCGGTAAAGAATAAGAACTTTCTTCATAAGAAGTCGCGGACTGATTGCCGATGTAGTCCGCGACTTTGCTCTGCCAAAGGAAAATAAAAACGTCAGCGCTGTCAGCTGATATCTCTGTCCTTAAGGTTCTGACTCTGGCGACCGCAAGTATGCAAATTAGAATAGGGATATGAACACTTCAGAGAACAAGAATCCGTATCGAATAGACCCTATGTATGCTGATGTGATCGATGCTCCCTCAACGCGAGAAATCCTAAGCCGTGAGGTGCAGTATAGCGGATATGTTCTCCAAGCAGCCGTGGAGCACTATGATCTTGACGGGCACGGTACCACTTTAACGCGGGATGTTATCGACATGCCGGGTTCCGTTGCGGTTGCCGCGTTGAACAACCGGAATGAGATTCTGCTTCTGCGCCAGTATAGGCATCCCGTGCGTATGAACCTCTGGGAGGTTCCCGCAGGACTTCTTGATATTACTGGTGAAGACCCTCTTCATGCAGCCCAGCGCGAACTCGCGGAAGAAACCGACCTTGGAGCTCATCGCTGGCGCAGCTTGATCGATTATTACACGACTCCGGGAGCCGCTTCGGAAGCGGGTCGTATATACCTTGCCCAAGACCTGTACGAGATTCCTGAAGCAAACCGTATAGTACGCAGGGGCGAAGAAGCGGAGATTACCTACCGGTGGGTTCCGCTTGAACAGGCCGTACGCCTTGTGCTCGCGGGCCAACTACATAACGGTTTGGCTATTCAGGCTATTCTTGCGGCATATTGCGCGGTCGGGACTCGACAAGAGCAATTGCCCTTGCGAGATGCCGCCGATACCTGGGATTTTCACCCTTACTTGGGAGGGCGCCGTATCCGACCCGAAACTTTTAAACACGAGGAATAATTCGCTATGGTTTCTCAGCACCTGAGTGAAGGAATACATCGTATAAGTCCGCTTGAGCGGGATATTGAACAGTATCTTATTCACCTGCGAGTTGAAAAAGGCAGTAGCGAGAATACGATAGCTTCGTATGCACGCGATTTAAGGCGGTATGTAGAATTTATGGCATCACGCGGTATCATTGATGCCCACCGAATTCGCACTGCCGATGTGCGTGCCTTTATGCGTGAACTTGCCCAACCGACACTGCCGCGTGCGGAGGAGAACAGAGATTCGGAGCATCCCAGCAAAAGCCAGGGAGAAAAACTATCTGAATCTGATACCCGAGCAGAGGAACTCGAAGACACCCTGGAATCTTTGGCGGTTTCTCTCTATGCTTCGGATCAAACAAAGGCTCCTTCAACGAGTACGCGTGATGTCACACTGCCTCTGCCGCTGGGCCCTAATTCAATTGCACGTACCATGGCTGCAGTTCGTGGCGCGCATAGTTTCTGGCATGCTTCGCGCATCCTGGAGACCGATCCCGCCGCTGCCGTGAAACCGCCTAAAAATGTGAAGCGATTGCCCAAAGCCGTGTCCGTGGAGCAAATGCAAAAGCTCCTTGCCATACCCAGTCTTAAGACTCCTACCGGTCTGCGTAATCGAGCGATACTTGAGTTCTTATATGCTACCGGTGCGCGCGTGAGCGAGATGCTGGCAACAGATCTGGACGATATACACCTGGGCGAAAAACCCCGCGATGAAAACGGGGAATTTATTGCCGTGCCTGGGTATGTGCGTCTTTTCGGCAAAGGGGGTAAAGAGCGTTTAGTACCTTTGGGATCCTACGCGCAGAGGGCGCTGGAAGACTACATTGTGCGCGCTCGCCCCAAGTTTGCGTCGCACGGCAAAGGTACCGCTGCGCTTTTTCTCAACGGGCGGGGGAGTCGGCTGGGTCGACAGGGAGCATGGCTTATCCTCAAAGAAACAGCTGAGGAGGCGGGGCTGAGCTCTGATTTTTCGCCCCACTCTATTCGACACTCGTTTGCGACGCATCTTGTACAGGGCGGAGCCGATATTCGCGTGGTTCAGGAACTATTGGGACACGCCTCGATTGCGACTACGCAGGTGTATACCAAGGTTACTCCGGAAGGGATGCTGGAGGTTTACCGGATGGCGCATCCTCGTGCACATGAGCGTACTTAGTAGGTGATTAGTAGAAGTAGACTGTGGGGAATAGCTGCGCGGAAGAACGACGACACTATGTCTGTATAGCTATGCCGACAAATATGCGTTTAAAGAGAAAATACGCCAATAAGATACTATAATTTAGCTTATTTATACGATTTACACTCTAAAGATGTAATATTTATGCTGTTTGTGACAGACATGTAAATATTCTGTTGCAATGGCATATTTTAGTCAGAAAACACCCGCGTTAATGTTGCTGTAGGTGTAGCCTGTATAACATCCTGAATCCGGAACAATAAAGTTCTGGTCGGTATAGACACACAGCACCGTGCGTCCCCGGCGCGAAAGGAAAGAATTAATGAGTACGGAATCCGCAAAGAAACCGTTCTACAAAGACCCAACCCATATGCTCTACCTCTCGGTGATTGCCGCTGTGATCCTTGGGTGTATCTTGGGAATGACCGTTCCCGATTTTGCAAAAGAGCTGCAGCCCATCGGTACTGGTTTTATCGCTCTCATCAAGATGATGATCGCCCCTGTAATTTTCTGTACGATTGTGCTGGGTGTAGGGTCTATTGCTAAGGCAGCAACCGTCGGCAAGGTCGGTGGATTGGCGCTGCTGTACTTCGTACTCATGTCAACCTTTGCCTTAGGAATTGGCCTGGTTGTAGGTAATATTATCGAGCCGGGAAGCTCGCTGCACTATGACCCGGCAACAACGAAATACACGCTTCCGAATTCGTCTGAAGGACATGGCGGTGACAGCACTGTCTCGTTCCTGCTCAACATCGTGCCGACTTCTTTGCTTTCGGCATTGACAAGCGGTAATATTCTGCAAACCCTTTTCGTGGCGCTTTTGACCGGCTTTGCCCTGCAGAAGATGGGACCGGTTGGCGCTCCCATTCTCAAATTTCTGACCTACTGTCAGGCGCTCGTATTCCGTCTGCTCATGATGATTATGTGGTTAGCGCCTGCTGGTGCGCTTGGTGCGATTGCAGCTGTTGTAGGTTCTACGGGTTCCCGTGCGATCTCCTCAATGTTTATTTTGATGGTGGCATTCTATATCACTTGTATTCTCTTTGTCGTAATCGTTCTGGGCACTATTCTCAAGCTCGTAACCGGTGTGAATATCTTTACCCTGTTGAAATATCTGGCACGCGAATATCTCCTCATCTTCTCAACATCCTCGTCGGAGGCAGCGCTGCCGCGTCTTATCGCCAAAATGGAACACTTAGGTGTTTCGAAGCCTGTTGTAGGCGTTGTGGTTCCTACGGGGTATTCCTTTAACCTGGATGGCACCGCAATTTACCTGACGATGAGCGCCCTCTTTGTTGCGGAGGCTATGGGGACTCCACTTGCGTTAGGCGAGCAGATTTCTCTGCTGGTCTTCATGATCATTGCTTCGAAAGGAGCTGCCGGTGTTTCGGGCGCGGGGTTGGCGACCCTGGCAGGCGGTTTGCAGTCGCACCGCCCCGACCTTGTTAATGGTGTAGGTTTGATCGTGGGAATCGATCGCTTCATGTCTGAAGCACGTGCGGTCACTAACTTCACAGGCAACGCAGTGGCGACGTTACTCATGGGGAAGATTGTTAAAGAGGTAGATATGGATCGTGTTCATGCGGTGCTGAAAGGGGAGATCCCCTTTGACGAATCCACCATGGGCGGCGAACTACACGGTGACCAATACGTGGATAATGCGGTAAGTCAAAAATCTCCCACCAAACAGATGTCCGTTGTGGCTGAACCAAAGATTAAAAATACTGTGACGCTACCGGAAGATCAATAAGTTAAAAAGTATGCGGGGAGGTGTATCTGTTTCTAGGAGGAAAGCGCCTTCCCGCATATTGCAAGGTCTGATTTAGCATGAGAATTACATAATGCTGTGGCTTATGGTGATCGGGGCCTCTAGAATTCCCGAATTATTTGGTTTATAGACCTGAACAGAGCGCGATGTAACATAATTCGTACGTAAAGCGAACTCACAAACCTGCTGAGCGGGCGTGTGTGGGGTAACCTTATACATGAAGAGAAAATTCGTTGACGAAGGTGAAGATAAGTTGACCGAAGCACCGGCACAAGAACTCGGACCAACCGGCCGACCCCTACGTGAATATCCCGATCCTGCGCCTATAAGCCAACATGGTCCCGCCCGCATCATCTCAATGGTGAATCAGAAGGGTGGCGTAGGAAAGACGACCTCAACCATAAACCTTGGTGCTGCACTTGCGGAGTGTGGTCGTAAAGTGCTCCTTGTAGACTTTGACCCTCAGGGTGCCCTATCCGCTGGTTTCGGTACAAATCCGCATGAGCTTGAGCTGACCGTGTACAACGTGATGATGGATCGTAAGGTCGATATTAACGACGTTATTCTACCGACCGATATCGAGAACATCGACCTTCTTCCTGCAAACATCGACCTTTCTGCGGCTGAAGTTCAGCTAGTAAACGAAGTTGCTCGCGAGCAGGTACTCGCCTCAGCCCTACGTAAGGTACAGAATGAGTACGATGTTATTCTGATTGACTGTCAGCCCTCGCTCGGCCTGCTAACCGTAAACGCATTGACAGCATCGCATGGCGTTATCATCCCGCTTATCTGCGAATTCTTTGCCCTACGAGCTGTGGCGCTTCTCGTGGACTCTATCGAGAAAGTGCAGGATCGCCTAAACCCCGATCTAGAAATTACCGGCGTTCTTGCGACCATGTTTGACGCCCGCACCATCCATTCTAAAGAAGTGCTTGCACGTATTATTGACGCTTTCGGAGATAAAGTCTTTGACACCGTGATTAAGCGAACCGTTAAATTCCCGGATGCTACAGTATCGGCAGAGCCTATCCTCTCATATGCCAGCAACCACACTGGGGCTCAAGCTTACCGGCAGGTAGCCCGCGAACTTATTTACAAGGGCGGAGCCCGATAAGATCCTGGATCCCGTGTGCCTTGACACCACCTATAAACCTTGAAGGTATGGTGTCAAGGCACGTATAATATGGGCGGTACATCCTGTATCTTTCATGATCTCGCAGGTTATCCTGCAATCCCCAGTAAAGGAAATCGGTCACCTATGACCAAAAATGTCGCTGCCGTGAGGGTACCGACACCGCATGAGACGCCTGATGCCTCCAATTCGGTGAACGGTGCCGGATTCACGCTTAATTTACCGAATTTTGAGGGTCCATTCGACCTTCTCCTAACACTGATCACACGTCGTAAGCTCGATATTACAGACATTGCGCTTGCTGAAGTAACCGACGAGTTCCTGGAGTATCTGCATGCCTTATATTCACAGGGCACTGAACGCGCATTAGATGAGGCAAGCGATTTTTTGGTAACGGCCGCGACTCTGCTAGAGCTTAAAGCCGCCCGGCTACTCCCGCAGAATCATGAACCGCTAGATCAGGATGTGGCTCTTCTAGAAGCGCGTGATTTGCTTTTTGCTCGGTTGCTTCAGTATCGCGCCTACCGTGAGGTAGCCGCTATTTTCGCTGATCGTTGGCGCGAAGAGACCCAGCGCTTTCCGCGGACCGTGGCGCTGGAACCTGTATTTGTGAAGGCCCTTCCAGAGCTTGTTTTCAAAGGGGGAGTAGAGGAATTTGCGCGTATTGCAGCGCAAGCATTTGCCCCGAAACCTTCGACTAATCTAGAACCGAATCCGGCTGATGTTGCTGAGGAACTGAATGAGCACCTTCACGGCGCCTCAACAACGATTGCACACGAAGAACAATATATTCTGGATGCACTTCTTGCGTGTAAACCGACGGTATCATCGGTAACATTTTCGGCACTGGTGTATGATGCTCAGGGACTTGACATCGCAGTTGTGCGTTTCTTGGCGCTCTTAGAACTGTATAAAGAGGGCGCGGTAGACGTACATCAGGATGCGCCGCTTGCCGAGATTTCGGTACGTGCTACCGAATATGCGCGTGCTTTTGTTCCTGCTGAACCGGCAGTTTCAGCACATGATACAGGGCGGGGCTACAGCCCAGAACATCGCGATAGCCCGGATGATCTTACCTTTTCAGAGAGCGTTAAAAACGCAGGGGAGGAGACCGCATGAGCGAAGAATCCTTCAACTCTGCTGGTAAGACAGCCGCGCAGCAGCAGGGGAGCCGATTTGAGGATGAATTCACCGAGAATGATTTAGCGATGGTGAACCTAGGCTACTGGGACCCTAGTGCCGATACTGAGACAGACAGTGAATCCGGAGAAGAATCTCATCGCGAAAATGCCTCGGTACCCGAGCAGACTTCTACTGACCAGGAACACAAAGCCGAAACTGAGCGCGATTCTGACAAAAATATAACGTCTTCGGATGCTCGGCATCCCGCGAAGATAACCCGAGCGGTCGCCGCTGATGTAGAGGAATTCTCGCGCGTTGAGCTTATTCCTGGGGGCGTGAAAAGCGCTATTGAAGCTATTCTTGCTGTTGCTGATACTCCTGTAAGTGTGCGCGAACTCTCTGCCGCCCTGATTGTCAATGAGCGCAGTATTGAGCACGCTCTTGACGAGCTTTATCGTGAATATAACGGTGACGATTCGGAATATGGTGAAGACACTCCCGCCCACGAGCCGCGTGGTTTTGAGCTTCGCCAAGTTGCCGGTGGCTGGCGGTTGTATTCTCGCGCCGATTTTGCTCCCTGGGTAGCGAGGTTTGTGACCCGTTCACAGAGCGCTACCCTGAGCAAAAGCGCATATGAAACCCTGGCAGTTATCGCTTACCGGCAGCCGGTTACGCGTGCCGCAATAGCCGCAGTCCGAGGAACAAACGCGGATGCATCGGTACGTCAGCTGCTACAGCGCCAGCTCGTGCGCGCGGCCGGTAAAGAGGAGGGAACCGGCGCGGTTCTTTACGAGACCACGGAACTTTTCTTGACAAAATTAGGTCTCAACTCTCTGGAAGAGCTTCCCGCGCTTGCGCCTCTTTTACCTGATGAAACCGAGGCAGCAGTACTTTCTGACAGCCCCTCTGAACACGGTAATCGTAACTAACCTATCCGCCCGCGGACTAAATCTAGGAAGCGGTGGGCATCAAAATCTTGTGAAAACTTCAAACGAACGACATAAGGAATAAGACTATGGCATATGGAAACTCTCGCGGTAAAAACCCCGGGTCGCGGAAACCTCGACCCGGCGCGAAACGTAATGGCGTGGGCGCTAGCTCCTCAACCCGAGTCGGTAAATTTAGTGGCAAAACTTCAGGCGGCGCAAAGCCTAAATCCGGTACATCAGGGTCTCCACGCGCCGCGCGTAGCCACGGCGCGGGTGCTTCCAAGCGGGATAGGCGGGCACCGCATCGCCCCTATCGTTCCGGCGAAGCTTTCCCACATGAGCGCGGCGAATACAGGGTAAATAACTACTCTGGGCCACATCGCCCGCGCCGTCCCCGTAATGCGCCTGTGGATCATTTTGATTTCTATGATCACGACGGTGTACGTCTGCAAAAATTGATGGCGCAGGCAGGTGTTGCATCGCGTCGTGTATGTGAAGAGATGATCACGGAAGGACGAGTGACCGTTAACGGTGAGGTCGTGACCGAGCTGGGGGTGCGTGTTAATCCTGCCGATGTGATTGTGCAGGTTGATGGTATGACCGTGCAGACTAACGAAAAGCTCATCTACATGGCGTTCAATAAACCTGCTGGCGTCGTTTCCACGATGGAAGACCCCGATGGCCGCTCCTGCATTAAAGATTTTCTACGTGACTCTATGAATGAGCGTGTTTTCCATGTGGGACGATTAGACGTGGAAACCGAGGGTCTGCTGCTTCTTACTAACGACGGCGAGCTCGCAAACCGTTTAACACATCCTTCGTATGAGGTACCCAAAACGTATCTGGTGCAGGTGCGCGGTCCAGTAGAATCAGGTATTGGCGCTGAGCTGAAGAAAGGTATTCGCCTTGAAGACGGCGTATCGAGGGTGGACTCCTTTAAACTTGTGGATTCGGCGCCCGGCCATGTGCTGATTGAAGTGACCATTCACTCGGGTAAGAACCGTATTGTGCGCCGCCTCTTTGAAGCCGTGGGGTATCCTGTGGAGAAACTTGTTCGTGTACAGATGGGTCCCATTCGTATCGGATCGCAGAAGCAAGGGACCATTCGTAATCTTTCTAAAGTCGAAATTGGGCATCTGCTTGCTTCGGTGGAGATGTAATGACAGAAACAACTATGACCCCCATGCTGGAAGGACCGGTCCTCGTGGTAGGGGCTGGCCTATTGGGTGCATCTATCGGGCTAGGTTTGCGTGCTGCGGGGCTTGAAGTTTATCTGCAAGATATTTCGCCCACCGTTGAAGCCGTCGCCGAAGATATTGGAGCAGGAACCCGGCTCGATACCCTTGAGCCCGATGAGCGTGAGTCTTTCACCCCGCAGCTGGTAGTTGTGGCTTCTCCGCCGGATATAGCCGGAAAACTTTGCATACAGGCATTGCGGGAGTATGCGCCTAGCCCCGGATATGCGGGCGCTACCGTGACCGACATTGCCTCCGTTAAAGTACAGCCTTTAGAACAGGTACTCGCCTCTGATGTTGATGCTTCACGATACGTTGGTTCGCACCCGATGGCTGGGCGTGAAAAGACCGGCCCGGTTGCGGCGCGTGGGGAGCTTTTTCAGGCGCGTCCCTGGATTATCTGCGAACATGACGATGCACGTATCGAGTGCGTGCGATTAGTGCGCGCCCTTGCGGTAGAGCTTGGCTCTTTCGTGACGACTCTTAGCGCTGAAGAACACGACGAAACGGTTGCGTTGATTTCCCATCTGCCGCAGGCTATGAGCTCCCTGCTAGCGACTCGGCTGCAGGAAACTCCCTTATATGCGCTTGGTTTAGCGGGGCAAGGGCTTCGCGATACGGTTCGCATTGCTGCTTCCGACCCTGCACTCTGGGTGCAGATTTTTGCGGCGAACGCAGCACCTATCGTGAAGAGCCTCTATGGTGTGCGAGAAGATTTAAACCGTCTGATTGAAACATTGGAAGATCCTTTGGCATCGGGCGCCAGGCTTGATCTTGCGCAGCTGATGAGCGAAGGCAACGCCGGTGTGGCGCGCATCCCCGGTAAACACGGCGGAGTTCCGACGGCTTTTGCGACCCTCACCGTTTTGGTTGATGATGAGCCCGGAACTTTGGCACGGATGCTGGCAGATATTGGCGACTTGGGGATTAACCTTGAAGATTTGCGGCTGGAGCACTCCACGGGCGCGCCCGTCGGCATGGCTGAGGTCTCGGTAAACCCAGCAAAACACGACTATTTGGTAGACGGGCTTACGGAACGAGGCTGGAAAGTCGTAAAATAGCTGGCGTTCCTCAGCAGTTACCCCCCCCGTAAGCCTGGATATTCAAGATTATTTTGACACTCAACATGCGGGACCCCTCGCAGACAGAAAGTAATGTTATGCATGAGAACCCTAAACTTACGATCGCGATCGATGGACCGTCAGGTTCTGGAAAATCATCGGTCTCAAAAGAAGTCGCACGCCATTTCGGGTTAGCGTATCTAGACACAGGCGCTATGTATCGTGCCGCAACCTATCGTGTACTTCAACTCGATATTGATCTTGCTGACCAAGATGCTATCGGGAAAGCTGTGCAAGAGATGCCGCTCGTCTTCGGAACCAATATCAAAGAAGAAGAAATTTTGATGGGCACCACCGATATTCGCGAGGAAATCCGCACTGAACGAATTTCTGGTGCGGTCTCTGCCGTAGCCTCTGTGCCTGCCGTTCGTGAATACCTCATCGAGCTACAACGCTGGACGATCAACCAGGCGGTCAACGGTATTGTGGCGGAGGGGCGAGATATTACAACCGTGGTGGCACCGGATGCAGATGCACGCATACTGCTAACCGCATCGGAAGAGGTGCGCATGGCACGCCGTGGACTAGAGAACACCGAAAAATCAGGAGAGTCCGGCGACCTTACGCAGCAGATCTCTGAACGCGATACCCAGGATTCTAAGGTAAACAATTTTATGGAAGCCGCCCCCGGTGTAACCCTGGTAGACAGCTCGGATCTGGATTTTAACGAGACCGTATCAGCAGTTATTAATGCTGTTAATGCACAGGTGAAGGCGAAACGACAGGCATCACGGGATGCCTCTGCAGGGACCGAGACCGCATAAAATACTTGAAAAGACAGCGAACATAC
The DNA here is from genome assembly GCF_001814655.1 of Rothia sp. HMSC069C01. NCBI lineage: Bacteria > Bacillati > Actinomycetota > Actinomycetes > Micrococcales > Micrococcaceae > Rothia > Rothia sp. HMSC069C01. Next base: position 861,668 of record NZ_KV817408.1, on the reverse strand, counting down.
TAGTGAGAAATTAAAGCTGCTAGGACAAGCCTTAAGCTGGCGTTCGCGCAGAAGAAAGGACGGCGCATGGTTGAGAACGACGCTACCCGCGACGACTACGAAGACAAATACCTAGGCGGCGGAGAAGATGACCTCACCGAACGTTTAGCCGATATTGACGACGAAACCGCAGAAGCGCGTGCGCAGGCTCTTCTGGAAGGACTCGACGACTATGACCTTGATGAAGAAGACCGTGCCCTTCTTGGCGCTTGGGGCTTCGACTTTGACGAAGAAGACGAACAATTCGCCGATCCTGTAGTAGCTATCGTGGGGCGCCCCAACGTGGGAAAATCCACCATTATTAACCGCATTCTGGGGCGTCGGGAAGCCGTGGTAGAAGATAAGCCGGGCGTGACTCGCGACCGCGTCTCCTATAAAGCCGAATGGGTTGGCAAACGCTTTACCCTCGTCGATACCGGCGGCTGGGAGTCCGATGCTCGTGGTATTGATGCTCAGGTAGCGGATCAGGCGGAGATTGCGGTTGAGCAGGCCGATGTTGTCATCCTCGTTGTGGACGCACGCGTGGGAATTACCGCCTCAGACGAACAGATCGTGCGTATGCTTCGCCGTGTCAAGAAGCCCATCATTCTGATGGCAAATAAGATCGACGATTCCCACTTGGAACCGGAAATTTACAGCCTGTGGTCGCTGGGCATGGGACAGCCCTTCCCGGTTTCGGGTTTGCACGGTCGTGGCCTGGCGGATGCCCTCGACGAGCTTCTAGAGGTTATGCCCGAACACTCCCAGTACGCGCAGCCCGAGGCTCCGGGCGGACCTCGCCGTGTGGCACTTATCGGCCGCCCCAACGTGGGTAAATCCTCGCTGCTGAACAAACTAGCGGGTTCCGAACGCGCCGTCGTGAACGATCTCGCGGGTACTACACGCGACCCTATTGATGAGGTTATTGAGTTGGGCGGCTACCCGTGGCGATTCATCGATACGGCGGGCATTCGCCGTCGCCAGCATATGGCGAAAGGCGCCGAATTTTATTCCTCACTCCGCACCCAGACAGCCCTGGAACGCTCCGAAGTCGCAGTCGTACTTCTGGATGTTTCTGAACCGCTGAGCGAGCAGGATGTGCGCATCATTCAGACCACGATCGACTCCGGTCGCGCCATGGTGCTGGCTTTCAACAAATGGGATACCCTCGATGAGGAACGCCGCGACATGCTCGAACGCGAAATTGACCGCGACCTGGCACATGTGAAATGGGCTCCGCGCGTGAATATCTCGGCAAAAACCGGATGGCATAAAGATAAGCTGGTTCCCGCCCTGGAACGCTCGCTGGAATCCTGGGATTCGCGTATCCCAACCGGGCGACTGAACGCTTTCTTAGGCGAATTGGCGGCGGCCCATCCCCATCCGCTGCGTGGCGGTAAGCAGCCGCGCATCCTGTTCGGTACACAGGTGTCTTCACGCCCGCCGAAGTTTGTGCTCTTTACAACCGGGTTTTTAGACCCGGGGTATCGGCGTTTTATCACGCGCCGCCTGCGTGAAACCTTTGAGTTCACAGGTACGCCGATCGAAATTTCGATGCGCGTACGCGAACGCCGCTCTCTCGGGGACCGTCAGGGAAGCAAAGCGAAAAAGGGCGGCAAGGGCTCACGCAAACGCTAACGTGCTACCCAAACGTGAACGAGCATAACTACCCCACCCTTTGTATCTTTGGTGGGGTGCTTATGCTTCCCTTGGCTAATTCGTCGCGCTCATCTAAAACGGTACGTTTGCGAGTAACTGGGCGCGTTGCTCAGCTGTCATTTTGTCTACCCGCGCATAAGGAAGCCACCGGAAATTTTTGATCCCGGTCTTCCGGAAAATACTTTGTTTGAAAATTCTGACGGCGGGCGCTCGCATGATGTATTTGTATATGGGCAAGGGCATACCGAGCGGGGTTACAAGAACGATTTCGGTATCGTGATTCAGCGTAGTGACAAGCCGGTATTCGCTAGGCTGTGTGTACAGCAGATCTTTGGCGTAGACTTTATCGATAAAGCCCTTGGTCATGGCGGGCATAGAATCCCACCAGATAGGGAAGATAAAGATCAAGCGATCTGCGGATTTTACACGCGCCTGATAGTCCGCTATCTGGTTAGTGATGGGATTACCACGACGCCAGTTAGCAAGGTCTTCTGCTCGCATGACCGGGTCGAAACCGTCGGCATGTAGATCAAGAAGATCGACCTCGTTGCCGCGTGCCTCAAGTTTATCGGTTATATTCTTGCATAGGGCAGCGCAAAAAGACCGCTGATGGGGGATATTACGCCAAGCCTCGGCAGTGTAGGGATGATCGAAAATAATGAGGTTTTTCATGATGCCCTCTCTAAAAATCTGTAGCGTCTGTGAAGAGTCAGTGTGTTTTAACACTGTCATCGCAGTAGCCCATATGCAAGCAGGGCTTTGGCAGGAATCCAAGCATTCTGAAGAGACGCTATGTTCTCAAAGTTCCCTTAGTCGTCTGCGTGGAATATATATTGAGCGGCAGCGAAAAATCCAGTATTTTCGCGTTTTCTAAGTTGCACGGGGTGAGAACCTGGGGTATAGTTATTCGAGTGTTCGCAGGGATTTCCTGGAAACACGGTACATAATAGTGTGATGTACATCGGGTTGTGGCGCAGCTTGGTAGCGCACTTGACTGGGGGTCAAGGGGTCGCAGGTTCAAATCCTGTCAACCCGACGCAGAAGACGCTCTAATCGGTAAAACTATCGATTGGAGCGTTTTTATTATTGGGTTTATCGTATATCGCTGTTTTCTGTCTACAACGCCGTTTTTTGTTAAGCTCTGCCGTGGTACGGGTAATCCCCGTCTTGGTTATTGAGCTGCTACTCTCGTATTTTTTTACCGCATCTGAACATTCTTTAGATCTGTGAGGGCGATGTCGCTGCAAGCTCCTTCTTGGATAGATTATTTCGCGAATCAATATCGTTTTTTCTCTCGATTCGTATGCTTTGCGTATTATGGCTTTCACTAGGCAAGAATACGCTTTAGGTGAAAGTACAACTATGATGTTCCTGTCTTTGAGTGGGAATACTTGCGAATTATTCTGTCGATAGTGGTATATTTTGGAGTGGATGAGGTGTCTACAGCTGGTCTGCCAAGGTAAATTCCTTGACACTACAAAGAGGTACTGGTAGCGCAGTGTGGAAGCAACATCCGCACACACTGGCTTTCATGGCCAAAAACCACAGAATCGCAACCGTGGATCTTGGGTAAAAGTTCATGAACCCACGTTAATCCACATTAGCGGTACGCAGTGACCACTAAGAACCGCGTATGTCGCGGAAAGGAAAAACCATGTGGCAGCAGGTATATGACCCGCTCAATTCCACTATGCTCTCAGCACTAGTAGCGGTAATCCCCATTGTCTTCTTCCTCCTTGGACTAACCATTCTCAAACTCAGCGGTATCAAAGCGGCGATTATTTCTCTCGCACTCGCACTCGGTATCGGAATCTTCGTATTTGGGCTGCCACCCGGCGCTGGAGCGGGCTCAATCCTTTATGGTTTCTTGGCTGGCCTATGGCCTATCGGCTGGATCGTGCTCATGGCGGTGTGGCTATACCGCATTACAGTGCGTTCCGGTCACTTCGACATTGTTCGCTCCTCTATCTCGGCCATCTCCACTGACCAGCGTATCCAGATGCTGCTGATCGCATTCTGCTTCGGTGGATTTCTTGAAGGCGCGGCAGGGTTCGGTATTCCGATCGCAATTTGTGCGGCTTTGCTGGTCAGCCTCGGGTTTAACCCGCTCAAGGCCGCAATGTTCGCGCTGGTTGCTAACGTTTCTTCCGGTGCATACGGTGCTATCGGTATTCCGGTCAGCACCGGCGCCGAAAAAGGCAGTATTCCTCTGGCCGAATTATCGGCAAATATGGTTCCTGTGTTGCAGATTTTTGCGATGCTTATCCCAGTGCTCATGGTCGTTATCCAAGACGGGATACGCGGGTTACGCGAAACCGGCTTGGTGGCTCTGATAGTTGGTGCCGTTTACTCTGGCGGACAATCCCTTCTGCTACTGACCTTGGGAAACCCTGAGCTGGTTGATATTATTCCGCCGCTTCTATCATTGATCGTTTTGGCTCTCATCATGCGCGCATGGCAACCCAAGCATATTTTCCGTGAGCCTACCGCTCCCTCCCTGGAGGAAGTGCAAGCACAAGGCGAGACCAAGCATACCTCCGGTGAAATATTCAAGGCTTGGAGCCCATTCATCTACCTGTCCGTCGCAATTCTGCTCTGGTCTACGGTCCTAAAACCGGTATTCGCTAAAGCAGCTAAAGCAGGGGAGAGCGATGGCCCCCTAGGTTTCACTAATATCCTTGTCAATGTTCCTGGTATTCATGGGGCGATCGAGCAGGTGGCTCCTATTGCTAAAAACCCGACCCCTGTGAAAGCCGTCTTCACCTGGAATATTCTGGGAGCCTCGGGTACCGCTATCCTTGTGGCTGTTATTATTACCGTGCTGTTCTCCTCTATCAGCTGGAAGGCCGCTTTCGAAGAGCTGGGCGGTGCTTGGAAACAGCTACAGACGCCCATCATTATGATCTGCCTTGTGATGTCAGTTGCTAACGTGATGAACTATGCGGGTATGATCTCTTCCATCGCACTGGCCGTTGCGACGGTAGGGACGTTCTTCCCACTCTTCTCGCCGATTATCGGCTGGATCGGTGTGTTTGTGACCGGTTCGGTGGTTAACAACAATATTCTCTTCGCGGGTCTGCAATCGACTACCGCTCACCAGATCAGCGTGAACCCAACCCTGCTGGTGGCATCAAATACCGCCGGTGGTGTGATGGCGAAGATCGTCTCGCCGCAGTCTATCGCTATTGCGGCCGCAGCTGTGGAAAGCTCTGGGCAGGAGTCGAAGATCACCTCAATGGCGATCAAGTACAGTGCTATTTTGCTGGTGCTGACCTGCGTGTGGGTATACCTGCTGTCGCTCGTCGTCCACTAGCACATACCCCCCGAATGCGTCAGTCTTGTGCCTCGAACGAGGTATGAGCTGGCGTATTCTGTATGTAGGTGGGAGGAGGTTCCTCTTGTTTATCCTTGAGCCTTGGCTGTCTTACGGATTATGACGATGAGATAGTAGAATTGGTGCTTGATTTACCGACTACCTTCGAGAAAGAGGAAATAGCAATGTCTACCTTGGCAAGCGTCGTCACGGTCTTCGCATTCGTGTCCATCGCTATTCACGTGTATATCTGGATTCTTGAGACTTTCCTGTGGACTAAACCTCGGGGTCGGAATACCTTCGGTACCACGGAAGAATTTGCCGAAGCCTCCAAAGAAATGGCTGCAAATCAAGGGCTCTACAATCTCATGCTGGCCTGGATTGCAGCAACCGGCCTGTTAGCGTTCTGGGTTGGTGGTCTGCCTCAAGTTGGCATCGCCCTCATGTTTGCCGGTCTAGGTTCGATGGCCGTCGCGGGAATTTATCTCTTCTCGACCTCACCGGATAAGCGTAAACCTGCGCTTATCCAGTGTGTGCCGCCAATCCTATCTCTCATATTGCTTTTCACGATGGTGTCATAACGCAGGGCTTTAAAAACAAGACCCAACTAGCCACACAGTAGAGGTTTCTGCTTTCGCCTTTCAGCAGGCGAGGCAGGAATCTCTTCGTTTTAACCAAAACCCTTTATATCTATGAGCCCCGGCGCAGTTCTCCTTCGGGAGTGAATAATCCTGATGATCCACGCCGGTGTGAGTCCAGTAGGTGCGCATCCACCATACCAACGGCACTCATTAAGGCGTAACAGCTGGTTGGACCCAAAAATTTGCCTCCGAGCTTCTTGAATGCTTTCGACATAGCTGCAGAGACATCATTTTGCGTAGGAACCTCCTCAAGAGTTTTCGGAGTAATAGTGCTTTCGGGAAGGAAAGACCAGATAAAAGCGGGTAAACCAGGTTCAACCCATAACCCGTTTGGGAGGTAAAATCCTGCTAATGACTCGTCTCCAGCAGCTGCACGCTCGCGTAGGTCAAGAGTTAGGCGCGCATTTGAGATAGTGGCACGAATCTTGAGGTTATTCCGAATGATACGTTTATCGTGGAGCAATCGTTCAACATCATCGTCTGTAAATGCTGCAAGCTTTTCAGGAAGAAAGTTGGCAAAGACTTCCCGAAACACTGGCCTTTTGACTAAGACCGTATACCATGAAAGACCGGCCTGAAACCCTTCGAGACAAACCCGTTCAAGCACCCCGGTTTCATGGGTGATAGGTATGCCCCACTCCTTATCGTAGTAGTCGCGTTCAAGATCATGACGTACCCAAGCAGGATATTTTCGGTCTGCGCTCGTTTCGACTTTGCCAGAAGCGACAGCGTTCGCAGAATCATCTGACGACATGGCTACCTCCTAATATCGTAAATATGTACTAGTATAGTATATAGAGATTCAGTTGGAAGGCAAATATAGAATATTATTTCGATAAAATAGTCGAGAGCCTAAAAGAGTCGACCCTCGCGAATTTCTGCAGGTTCTTCGAGGTCGAGAAGGAACTGTTTGCGGTCGAGCCCGCCTGCGTAGCCGGTGAGCTTGCCATTAGACCCCAAAACGCGATGGCAAGGGATGATGATTGAAATTTTATTGTGCCCAACAGCTTGTCCGACCGCCTGTGCGGGTGCGCCTGGTCCCACGGCATGTGAGATGGTTCCGTAGGTTGTGGTGTATCCGTAGGGGACTGAACATAAATATTCCCATACCATGAGCTGAAAATCTGTTCCCTCAGGCGCTAAAGGAATTGTGAAGGTTGTACGTTTGCCGGCGAAATACTCCTGCAGTTCGCGAGTGGTGTGCTTAAGGATGCTCGCTGCAGGCGCTGGCTCGCTGTTTGCAGCGATTGCCGAGGGGTCTGGAATAAACTCACCGAGCTCGTCTGGTATAGGAAAATGTGTCTGTTCCTCATACCAAAGCCCGGTAAGAGCTTTGGTGCTTGCTGCAAGATAAAGGCGTCCTACTGGGCTGTCGATGAGGCTGTGCCAGCGTTTTGCTGTGTTGTTAATGAGTTCTTGTGGTGCTTTAAGTTTCTTCTCGCTCATGACAGCTCCTTTGTGTTTTTACTTCCTTAATCATAAACTCTGCCGCGAAAACATGACGTAGAAAAACTTTACATTGCATATTATTGTATGAAAATATGATATAAAATACATAGTTGTTTTTAAATTTTTTAGTTATTTTGGGTAAAATAAAACTTACATACTCACTCTTTCACTCATATGTTCGGGACCCAAAGATGACTTCCTTGACTTACCCGCAAAAAACTGTGGGCGCGCATACCGTACATTCGGTGCCAAACCTAGATTACTGGCGTAATTTAGTTCTTGACTATCTTGATGATAGTGATGACATAAATCTTTATTTCGCTGCGCAAAAACTCAACGTTTTAGCACCTGAAGACCCGGTAGGTTTATATGGACTAGCTTGCGCTCAACGGTATAGAGGGGAACTTAATACCGCATATTTTAATGTTATCCAAGCACGTCGACGATTGGCATACAATTCCGGGTTTCCCGTAACCTACGAGGAAGCTCTAGAACTTGAAGCAGCTATTGCCGTCGATCTGGGACATATTGCAACTGCGATCGATCGTTATGGGGAACTCATTGAGTTGAACCCCTTAGAACCTAACTATGTATCGGCTCGCGCAAAGTTATTCGATACCGCTGAGAACATGACGGTTAGCGCGCATAAGCGACGGCAGGGACAGGACGATTCCTCTCTGGCTGATGCGCAGACCAGCCTGTTTTTGCGCGCTGCTGAGGCACACGCAATTGAGCTTGAGGGTAAGCCGGTTTTCGTTTCCTACGAAGCCGCTCTTGAAGCATCCAAGGCACTAAGGCGCATTCAGGATATTCAGCGGGCACCGCAAAACCTCAGAATGCGATATACCGAATTGCAATCCGCTGTTACCTATGCTCTCCGTAGAAATTTTGTGCGTTACCAATGGTGGCAATTTTGTCTTTACGTTCTGTGCGGAATGACTCTGCCAGGATCGGTCATGAACAATATTGCAAAAGATATTGCAGAAAAGGGGAGCGCCGGAGTTTTCTCTGGAATATTCACGAGTATTATGATGATTTCTCTCTTTATTCTTGTGGGACTTTATTTTTTCTACCCCGTAGGGCATAAATACAATGCTCGTCGCGTGCGTAAACGTGATGCAAAACTACGTGCAGAGATGCTTGAAGAACCTGAGGGCATCTCTAGTTAACCCTGCGAATCCTGCGATGATAGACTCGTATCCCGTACACTTTCCTGCATATCGTACGCTTTTACCCTACGAAGATGCAGGAAGTGTACGGGATATTTCTATCCTTAGATTATTTAGCTTTAACTAGTGCAGATTGTGAACGCATTATCGCAACGGTTGCCCCGAACGAGGTTCCTATGCTTCGTACTTGGCTAAGTAGAGTTGTCTCTTAAAATCCAAACGGTATACCTTATATCCAGTGGCTTAACTACTCGACAGCATAGTTTGTCAATGTATTAGGGGACTCTGCCTCCCAAATTGCCAGCGTCTAGGATAATCATCAATATCAAGTGCGATGGTGCCGGAGTTGAACTCTGTCAAGATTTCAGGTGCACTGTGCGATGACGTGAAAACCTATTGGAGGGGTCTGTTATGGAATCGATGCGCCAGATGATGACGGTGCTCCAGTGCGCGATTCCTGATGTGGGCGTGTGGTGGCCAGCCGAAACAAAGTTCGAGATCCTGGTAGGCGCAGTATTGGTGCAAAATACCACGTGGACGAACACCGAAACCGCATTGGCAAACCTGCGTACCCTCAACCTCCTCACTCCTGAAACACTTGCTGCAGCTGATTCGGCTGTGGTGCAAGACGCGATCCGACCCTCAGGATATTGGCGCACTAAAACCGTCTATCTGCAAACCGTCACCGATTGGTTCCTCACTACTGATACCCTTGCTGAATCCATGGGTGATGCACAGTTGAGGGCTTCGCTGCTAGGGGTGAAGGGCGTAGGCGAGGAAACCGCTGACGATATTTTGCTGTATGCCTATCACCGAGGTGTGTTTATTTACGATGCTTATGCGCGCAGGCTTCTCGCAGCGGCTGGATGGGGAGATTACACCACCTATGCGCAAGCACGTAAAGCGTGCGATGAACGCATCCGTTCTGAAGTATTGAGCGTTGAAGAGTATGCACTGTTACATGGGCTAATCGTCCAAGCAGGCAAAGCGGCCCGAACCGCGGGAGGATGGCAAACCTATTGGCCTGCTATTGCTGGTAACTAAGGTTGTTCTCATACCTGATATAGACACGTGCTGTAATTACCCCGTACATTTTCCTGCAATTTCGTAGGGTAGAAGCGTACGATATGCGGCGAAATGTACGGGATGCAGTAAAAATATAAAACCCGCACTCTTTTGCATGTCTCGAACAGCGATGCTGTGCGTTTTACGCAAAAGAGTGCGGACTTTATGTACGAAGAAAATCCTTAGGAAGTCGGCACGTCCTCATCCACCCAGTCGAGGGTGCGTGCCACGGCTTTCTTCCAGAGGCGGTACTGGCGGTCTACCTCGGACTGCTCCATGGCAGGTAGCCACCGCTTATCCTCAGCCCAGTTTTCAACGACGTCTTTCTCGCCGTCCCAGAAACCAACCGCAATACCGGCTGCGTAGGCGGCACCCAACGCAGTAGTCTCAATAACCTTCGGACGGATCACCGGAACCCCAAGAATATCTGCCTGGAACTGCATCAGGAACTCGTTCGCGGTCATACCGCCATCCACACGCAGCTCGGAAAGCTTCACGCCGGAATCGGCGTTCATCGCGTCCAGCACCTCGCGGGTCTGGAAAGCGGTTGCCTCCAACGCCGCGCGCACAATATGCGCCTTGTTTACATAGCGGGTTAAGCCCACGATCACGCCGCGCGCATCCGAACGCCAGTGCGGTGCAAACAGGCCCGAGAATGCAGGAACCACATAGCAGCCACCCGAATCCTCAACCGAAGTTGCTAGTGCTTCAGAATCGGAGGCGTTGGTGAGCATGCCCAGGTTATCGCGGAGCCACTGAATTAGCGAACCGCTCATCGCAACCGAACCCTCTAGGGCATAAACGGGGTCAGCGTCACCAATCTTGTACGCCACGGTCGTAAGAAGGCCGTTATCTGAGAACACGGGCTCATTTCCGGTGTTCATCAGCATGAAGTTACCGGTGCCGTAGGTGTTCTTCGCCATGCCCTTCTCGAAACAAGCCTGCCCGAAGGTTGCCGCCTGCTGATCGCCCAGAATACCAGCAATGGGGGTGCCGCGCATCAGACCGGTGGGGCGACCATAGCCGTAGACCTCAGATGAAGACTTGATTTCGGGGAGCATACTCATGGGAATACCCATATCGGCGGCGATCTGCGGATCCCACTCAAGAGTACGAATGTTCATGAGCAAAGTGCGGGATGCATTCGTAACGTCGGTTACATGTACACCGCCATCAACACCGCCGGTCAGGTTCCACACTACCCAGCTGTCGGTGTTGCCAAAAAGCAGATCACCACGTTCGGCACGCTCACGAGCACCGGGAACGTTATCAAGAATCCACTTAATCTTGGGTCCTGAGAAGTAGGTTGAAAGATTCAAACCCACAATGTCATGGTATTTACCCACGCCGTCATCGCCAGCGAGCTCATCAACAACTTCTTGGGTGCGAGTATCCTGCCAGACAATTGCGTTATAGACCGGCTCACCAGTGTTCTTATCCCACACCACCGTGGTCTCACGTTGATTGGTGATGCCCACTGCGGCAATCTCGTGATGGTTTACCTCACCGTTTGCCATCGCCATTGCAGTGGCTTTACGCACGTTATCCCAAATCTCAACGGGGTTGTGTTCAACCCAGCCTGCCTTGGGGAAAATCTGCTCGTGCTCAAGCTGACCCACAGAAACGATCTTGCCCGCCTTATCGAAAAGGATAGCTCGGGAACTGGTGGTGCCCTGGTCGATAGACATAATGTATTTACGTTCAACATCCAAAGTTGCCGAATGCAAGGAAGTAGTCATGAGTAACCTCACTTAAATGGTTGGGGGGGGCGCATGACCGCGCCATAACAAGGAATAATGGGTGATGCCCACTCACCAAAATATCTTTAAACCGTGTAGTGGTTTCTAAAATCCCAAGACTGCAGGCACAATCAAGCCAGCCAATACGCCACCGATGATAGGGCCCAGAATCGGAACCCAAGAATATGCCCAATTCGAGCCGCCCTTACCGCGAATAGGCAGAACAGCATGGGCCATACGAGGGCCAAGATCACGCGCAGGGTTAATAGCGTACCCGGTAGGTCCACCTAGACTCATGCCGACAGCTACTACAATAAGTGCCACGGCCAGTGGACCCAAGCCGGAAGGAGTCTGTCCGGAGGCAACAACCCAGCCAACAAGTACGAATGTACCCAGAATCTCCGTCACCAGGTTCCAACCATAAGACTTGATCGCGGGACCGGTCGCAAAGATACCCAGACGATTACCGGGCTCTTCATCAAAGTGCTTCTTGTAGGCCAAGAACGCGGCAACAGCACCTAGGAAAGCCCCAAGAATCTGCGCCACAATATAGATCGCAATGTTTTCCGGAGTTGCTGGAACACCCTTGGCCAAATCTTTACCGGCCGCCGCTAAGCCAAGGGTAACCGCCGGGTTAAGATGCGCACCCGAAGGCCCGGAAAGATAAACGGCCGCAAAAACCGCAAACCCCCAAGCGAAAGTAATGACAACCCATCCGGCGTCCTTCGCATACGATTTGGGGAGTGAGACACCGGCAACCACGCCAGCGCCCAGAAGAATCAAAATGAACGTTCCAAAGAGCTCAGAAGCAAAAAGCCCAAGATGGGTAGCAACACCATTATCTCCCACCAGCAGGCTTACCGCCTGCACAGGAATGGTTGCAGCCAAGAGAGACATATTTTTCCTTTCGTCGCCGTACAAGATATCCGCACTAGGGCACGTTACCGGGTAGCCCGGTCGTGCCATTGCGGATGCGCCATGACGGTGCGTTTGTGAGGTAGAGGAATCTCACGGAATACAACATATCGTAGGATTCCAAAATTATGGGTGGTGTGCCTGCTGGAAAAATACTAAATCAAACAGGCATACCATGCAGGATACGGCAACTATAAATGCCGTATCCTGCGGCAGTATTGAGCGAAACTCTGAGCTTCGCACAAGTTTTAGTGGTGCTGCACGTTGAGCTTCCTGCGGGGAGCCACCGGGTCTACAGCCACAATCTTGGCAGACGCCTCAGCATCGGTAGAAGTGGACTCTGCCTCGCGAATAGCTTTCACCCGTTCGGTGTAGAGTGCAAGTTCGCGCGCGACCTTCGCATCATCCCAGTTGAGTTCGGATCGCATAATCTCAAGGATCTCAGGGGCCGCAGCCAACCCGCGATCACGTTGTTCAAGGTCAAGACGCACGCGGCGAACCAGTACATCCTCGAGGTGCAGGACACCCTCGTAGCGAAGAGCGAACACGACATCGGCGCGTAAGAACTGCGGTGCATGTTTAAGAGGTTTGCCAAGATCCGGATCAGCATCAATAAGCGCACCAAGATCTTCAATCTGCGCGCCATAGCGTTCCAGCAGATGGGTAATACGGTCTTCATCCCAACCATAGCGTTGCGCGTAACGGTCACGGCCCGCCTCAATAGCGCGATACCCCTCGGCACCCACCAGCGCGATTGTTTCCGTCACCGACGGACGTTCCTGCGCACGATCACCGAGTGCAAAATCAACCGCATCCGCTGCCATTACGCGGTAGGTAGTCAGCTTGCCGCCAGCAATGGCACTCATACCGGGGGCAACCTCCGTGACAGTATGTTCACGAGACACCTTGGTGGACTGTGCACCATCACCCTTAACCTTCGGCTGCAAGAGGGGGCGCAGCCCCGAATAGGTACCGATGATGTCGTCGTGGGTCAGCGGATTAGCAATCAGCTTATTCGCCTGCTCCAGCACATAATCAATATCCTGACGCGTTGCCACAGGGCGCTCGCGATCCTCGGTATACGGGGTATCGGTCGTACCAATAATCCAGTAGCGCTGCCACGGGATAATGAAAAGCACTGATTTTTCGGTCTTCGTGAAAATACCGCTAGTAGCCTGGATACGATCACGCGGCACGACAATGTGAATACCCTTAGAAGCAAGCACTTCAAGGCCGGCATCCGGGTTTGCCAGAGATTCGGATTCTTCGGTCCAGACCCCGGTGGCGTTAATAATGTGCTTGGCTTTGACCGTGAGTTCCTGTCCGCTTTCAAGATCGGCCAGTCGCGCACCTACCACCTTGCCAGAGGTGTCTTTATCAATACCCACCACCTGGGTACGTGAGGCAGCCAGGGCACCATAACCGCTGGCGGTGCGAACAACATCAACGACCAAGCGGGCATCATCTACACGGGCATCGTAGAACTGAATAGCGCCGGTAAAAGCGGAGTCTTTGATATCTGGGAAGACTGTTTTGGTGCCTTTTTTTGTAAAGTGACGCTGCGAAGGAACTCCCTTTTTACCACGCGAACCGATATATGCGAGAGCATCGTACATGCCAATACCGATAGCGGAATAGGAGCGCTCAATGACCGGCGTCTTCAATGGCCACAAAAAAGGCTGCGCGTGCACAAGATGAGGTGCAATTTTTTCGAGCAACAGTCCGCGTTCCTTGAGAGCCTCGGTTACGAGTTTGAAATCTAGGTTATAGAGGTAACGTAGGCCACCGTGAATAAGTTTTGAGGACCAAGCGCTGGTGCCCGCAGCCCAGTCTCCGGCCTCCACAATACCTGTACGTAGGCCGCGAGTCGCCGCATCAAGGGCAATACCGGCACCAGTAATGCCGCCGCCAATTACCAGAACATCAAGTTCAGTACCGCTGCTCATCTCAGCTAGGGCACGTGCACGGGATTCTGTTGTTAGGTGCGAGAGTTGCGCAAATTGTTGAGAGCTCATAGGTATCTTTCTTCTTGTGAGTATGGAGGCCGGACTACATGCCGAACCGAGGACGTATTGCTCTCAAGTAAAACTTAGTGGTGAAATAATTACCAAGTGGAGTGAACGGATTTTCACTTAAGGTTAGGAACGAATGAACGAACGACTCAGCCAAACCTATGAGGTTGCGCAGCTGTATTACATCCAAAATCTCACAATGGATACTATTGCATCCCGCCTAGGAGTTTCACGCGCAACTATCTCGCGTTTACTCAAAAATGCGCGCGAGACAGGCATGGTGCAAATTCGCCTCGACGACTCGTATAGAACCCGACATGAGCTCGAAAAACGGTTGGGGGAGCGGTACAAAGTTCGCGTTACTCTTGTGAATACCAAGCAGGACGCTACCCCAATCGCTAGGATGAGCCAGGTTGCGCGTTCTGCCGCGCAACTTCTTGATTCGCTAGTCGATAACGGCACAAGCATCGGGGTGGCCTGGGGTGCAACTCTCACAGAGGTTTCGCGGCATCTGCCTAAACGACCACTAGAGGGGGTGAGCGTGGTGCAATTAAATGGGGCAGGGAATGCGCATCATTCTGGAATACCATATTTAGGCACGCTATTGGGACGCATGGTAAGCGCTTACGATGCTTATATGATTCATTTTCCGGTGCCCGCATTCTTTGACTTTGCCGATACCAAAGCTGCGATGTGGCGCGAGCGGAGCATCCAGGCAACACTGCAGGTACAAAGCCGGGTCGATGTAGCAGTTTTCGGTATTGGCGCTTTCGGAGGGGCTATTCCCTCACATGTGTACTCTGGTGGGTACTTTGATGCGGCAGAACAGCGCTTATTGCGTGAGCAGGGAGTCGTCGGCGATATCTGTACGGTGCTTCTGCGGGAGGACGGAAGCTGGAACGACCTTGAGATTAACCGCCGAGCATCCGGACCCAGCCCCCAAGAACTTTCCCGCATTCCTCGGCGTATATGCGTAGCCTCCGGAACGCACCGTGCGGCAGCGCTAAGAGGAGCGCTGCGTACGGGCGCTATTACAGACCTGGTGCTCGACGAAAAACTCGCCCGAGCCGTGATAGAGAAATAAGTGTTTAGGTTTCTTGTTATGAGCCGAATGCTTCTTTAACGGCATGCTGAAGTGCATCACGAACCATTACTAGAGCCGGATTCTTCGCCGACTCTGTGCGGACTGCGGTAAAGATCTTGCGTGAAGGCTTACCCGGAAGATCTACTGTGCGAATACCCTTTGTGTTAGAGAGGCTTGAGAGTACGAATCCAGGCACTATAGTGGTTGCGCAGCCTGAACGCACCAGGTTTGCATTAGTGATCATATCATTTGCGCTGTACCGAATATCTGGTTCGAACCCTACAGTGCGGCACTGATTGATAGCCCACTGACGTGATGTATTCTGCTCCATCTCAAGAACCCAAGGCAATTCGTTGGCTTCTTTGAGAGATTTGATGCTGGATTCTTCGGGGACGATAAGACTCAGGGGATCCTCTACCAAAAGCTCAGAGTGCAGGTCTGGATACTCCGGGATAGGGTGGTGCGGGTAAGCCTCTGAAAGAACCATGTCGTACTCGCGGCTTCGAGTGAGCGAAGTTCCCGTCTCTGGGTCGATCTGTAGAACGTGCAGAATTAGACGCGGTGCATGTTCTTCGAGGTATTTGATAGCGCGGGGCAGAAGCGCAAAGGAAGCGGATTGGAAGATCGCCAAGCGCACGGTTCCTGCTGGTTCTCCTGCAAGGTTTGCTACTGCTGTCTGCATGCGGTCTATCTCGCGCAATATAGTACGAGCACTATCGACCATGACAAGACCGGCGTTCGTGAGCTGAACGCGCCGCCCAACACGTTGTAATAATGCTGTACCTGTATCTTTTTCGAGGTTTGCAATTTGCTGTGACACAGCAGATGGGGTCAAGCTGAGAGCATCCGCAGCAGCGATAATGGTGCCGCGTTCGTGAATCTCCAGAAGCATTTGCATACGCCGGATATCAGATACAGACATAAAGTCTCCTTAAATTAGCGCGGTCGTGGTTGGTTTAGTGGAATAAGGATGCGCTGTTCGCATAGGTCTTGCTGCCCCTCATTTTGCGGAGTACTAGGCTGCCTGATGCGGTATCTTAAACCACCTTAAGCTTTTCTTCATGGTATCGAAATAGGTACTTTCTGTGTCGCAGAAACGACGGACGCAACGATAAAGTTTTCATAAACATTTTGGGATGTCATTCTCTTGTAATAAATGAACTCTGTTCGTTTTGTCCAGTACTAAGTACTGTATTTTGATTGCAAACAAGTCTGGTTTAAAGCCGTAAATCTTTAAGGTTTAAAGTGCTTGTTGAATGTTGGATGAGGTGGGGTTGGATGGTAGTTGTTTGGCTTGTAGTGCGCTCAGGCCCTTCCGCCTATTTCATGGGGCTTAGTGGGGATTTGTGGCCGCCAAAAATATTTAGATATTCTAAAATATTATTGGCAAAAACATTCAGTTTTTCTAATGAGGTATTCAATACCCTTTTGTGGTGAAATAGAGACATCAATACGCTTCGTGTGCTTATAGCACACCGTAGTTAGTTAGGAGTCAAGGATGACGCATCCTTTCGCATCTGAGCATTACCAGAAATTGGCTCAAGACGCTCGTGCACTCGTTCGTCAATGGGTGACTGAGTCTCAGTCCATTAAGCCAACTTATGCTGCCAAGCAACTGGCTGGTGTTTTGAAAGACCCAAAGGGTCTGCCCTTTACCGTTGGATTTGTCGATGGCGTCATTCGCCCTGAGGACGACAACGTTTCGGGTCGTAACCTATCTCGTATTTCTGGTCTAGCTCCTTCCTTCTTGCCGTGGTACATGAAGTCCGCCGTTGGCTTCGGCGGCAAGCTGGCCGGTAAGATGTCGTGGCCTACCGTTCCTGTGGCGCGTCGCGTATTGCGTGAAATGGTAGGTCACCTGATCGTCGATGCTTCCGAAGAGAAACTGGGAGATGCCATCGCAGAACTTACCAAGAGTGGTAACCGTTTGAACGTTAACCTGCTGGGTGAGGCAGTGCTGGGTGATAATGAAGCCGAGCATCGCCTCTCTGAGACTAAGCGTCTGCTCGCTCGTGACGACGTTGATTATGTTTCTATTAAGGTATCTGCTGTCTCTGGTCCTCATCAGCACTGGGCATTTGACGAAGTTGTCGAAGAAGCAGTTCGACGTTTGACTCCGCTGTATGAGCTGGCCGCATCCTCTTCCCCCAAGAAGTTCATTAACCTGGACATGGAAGAGTACAAAGACCTCGATATGACCATTGAGGTCTTTACCAAGATCCTGGATCAGCCTCATCTGAAGGATCTTGAAGCAGGCATCGTGCTTCAGGCATACCTGCCCGATACTCTCGCCGCAATGCAGCGGTTGCAGGCATGGGCAGCGGAGCGCGTTGCTAACGGCGGTTCTTCCATCAAGGTTCGTCTGGTTAAAGGCGCCAACCTCTCCATGGAAATCGTGGAAGGTGTTATGCATGGTTGGCCTGTTACCACCTGGGACACCAAGCAGGCTGCAGACACCAACTACAAGCGCATCCTCGATTACGCACTGCGTCCCGAGCATGCGAAGAACATCCGCCTAGGCGTTGCCGGGCACAACCTCTTTGACGTTGCGTTTGCGCTGCTTTTGGCTGAAGACCGCGGCGTTAAGGATCGCGTGGAGTTCGAGATGCTGATCGGTATGGCCGAGCAGCAGGCAGAAATCATTCGCCGTCGTGTGGGACACCTGCTTCTGTATGTGCCCGTGGTGAACCCCAAGGAATTCGACGTTGCTATTGCATACCTGATTCGTCGCCTAGAAGAGAACGCATCTTCCGAAAACTTCATGTCGGGTATTTTTGATCTCGCAACTGACGAAGAAATCTTCAAGCGCGAAGAAGACCGCTTTATGCGCTCACTGAACTCGGTCACTGATGAGGTTCCGGAAGGCAAACGCCATCAAAACCGTCAGACTGAGAATGCAGATAACGTCTTCGTACCCGCAGGTCGTTTTGAGAACACACCCGATACCGACCCATCGCTGTCTGGCAACCGTGAGTGGGGCCGAGCAATCCTTGAGCGTTCCAAGACCACTCAAATCGGTATTGCTACTTTGAAGGAAAACGAGCTAACTTCTGCCGCTGAGGCTGAACAGCTTGTTGCTGATGCTGAAGCATCGGGTAAGGTTTGGGGTCGTCTCTCTGGCGCTGAGCGTGCTGCTGTACTGCGTAACGTTGGTAAGGAAATCGCCCTGCACCGTGCCGAGCTTCTGGAAGTTATGGCTGCTGAGGCCGGCAAGACTCTGGATCAGGGTGATACCGAGGTTTCTGAAGCTATCGACTTTGCCTATTACTACGCAATGCTTGCTGAGGACTTGGAAAAGATTGACGGTGCTCAGGTACAGTCGGTTGATTTGACCGTGGTTGTTCCGCCGTGGAACTTCCCGACGGCTATTCCCGCCGGTGGTGTTCTTGCCGGTCTGGCTGCAGGTTCGGCTGTTATCTTCAAGCCTGCAACTATTACCGCACGTACTGGTGCTCTGATTGCTGAGATCATGTGGAAAGCAGGCGTTCCCAAGGACGTTCTGAAGCTCGTCAAGGTTGTTGACCGTGAGGCTGGCAAGGTTTTGATCTCTCACCCCGAGGTTGATCGTCTGATCCTCACCGGTGGTTACGAGACGGCAGAGCTCTTCCGCTCCTGGCGCGATGATCTTCCGCTGTTTGGCGAGACCTCTGGTAAGAACTCTATCATCGTGACCCCCAACGCTGACATCGATCTTGCTGTCAAGGATGTTGTATACTCGGCATTTGGACACGCAGGTCAGAAGTGCTCCGCAGGCTCTACCGTCATATTGGTAGGCGCTGCCGCACAGTCCGAGCGTTTCCGTCGTCAGCTTCTTGACTCCGTCAACTCTCTGCACGTGGCACATCCGCAGGATATTGAAGCTCAGATGGGGCCTGTTGCACAGAAGCCTGAAGAGAAGCTTCTGCGTGGTTTGACTACTCTAGGGCCGGGGGAGCGCTGGCTCATTCAGCCTAAGGAACTTGACGATACCGGTCGCCTATGGAGTCCCGGTGTTCGTGAAGGCGTTAAGCCTGGATCTGAGTACCATATGACCGAGTATTTTGGTCCGATCCTGGGCATCATGACCGCGGATACTTTGGAAGAAGCTATTGAGCTTCAGAACGCACCGGATTACGGCCTCACCGCTGGTCTGCATTCGCTGGATGCAGAGGAGCTTGAGCTCTGGCTCTCCAAGGTGCAGGCAGGTAACGTCTATGTGAACCGTGGTATTACCGGCGCTATCGTCCGCCGTCAGCCCTTCGGTGGCTGGAAGAAATCCACTGTTGGTTCTGGTACCAAGGCAGGCGGTCCTAGCTATCTCATTGCACTGTCCGACTGGGAGCGCACCGAGGCTACCGCAACCGCTGTTCCTCAGTCAGTTGCTGTACGTGAAGTTCTGGCAACAGCAGATAATGCCGATTTGTGCACCGCAGAAGATTTCGCCTTCCTGACCCGTTCGGCATCCTCGGATGCTGAAGCTTGGGAGAGCGAGTTTGGTTACGGCTACGATCCCTCGAAGCTTGGCGTTGAGCGTAACATTCTGCGTTACGTTCCCACTCAGGTTCTGGTACGTGCTGACGAATCCGCCTCTGTCGCAGAGGCTGTTCGTGTGGTTCTTGCTGGCTTGGCTGCGGGTGCGCCGATGGCTCTGTCTGTGGGCAAGGATCTGCCGGTCGCTGTACGCGGTATTCTCGAAAACAAAGGCATCAAGTACCTGGTCGAGTCCGATGAAGCATGGCGCACATACTTGGCTTCTAACGCTAAGACTCCGGTTCGCGCTCTGGCTGGTACTCCGCTTGAAGGTACTCGTATCCGTTACATCGGTGATGACGTCAAGTCCGTGTACACGGCCTTGGGTGGTCGTCCCGATGTTGCTGTGTACTTCCACCCCGTGACCGAGGCTGGTCGTATCGAGATGCTCCCCTTCCTGCGTGAACAGGCCGTTTCGATTACCGCACACCGCTTCGGTAACCCGAACCCCTTCTCAGAGAGTGTTATCTCCTCTCGATAAGTGAGGTTCTAGCCTGAGTTGGGCTAAATAGAATGAGATGCCTCGTCTCTGCTATACGTAGAGGCGAGGCATCTCACTATATTCTGTCTGATTTTCAATGTGTGAAATTTGCGAGGCACATCTTAACCTTACGGAAATTACTTCTAAGAACCCATGACACGATTCGGAAAAAACGTGCTCAACATTACGTATCTATGAGATAATTTATGTATTGCCTCTCGTGTCCCACACCGTGAGAGGTTCGCACAGAACCGTGCGTAGCAAGAACACACTGAAAGGAAATCGCTGCTATGAGCAACGTTCCCGCAGAACTTCTGTACACATCTGATCATGAGTGGGTTTCCCCCCTTTCGGCTGAAGGTACTGTTCGCGTCGGTATTACCGATCATGCGCAGGATGCGCTGGGTGACGTGGTTTATGTAGACCTGCCCTCTGTCGGTGACTCCCTCGATGCTGAGGGTAGCTTTGGCGAGATTGAGTCCACTAAGTCCGTATCCGATCTTCTGTCACCAGTTGCTGGTGAGGTTGTCGCCGTCAATGAGGCGCTGGCTGATGACCCCGCACAGGTGAACTCCGATCCTTACGGTGAGGGCTGGCTTATCGAACTTCGTCCTGAAAATGCTGATGATGTGGCAAAGCTTCTTTCAGCGGAGGCCTATCAGGCTGAGTTGGACTAATTACCGGTACCTAGGCGTAGATATATATCCGGTGATTACCGCCAAAAAGACGGTAATCACCGGATGATTTTGTAAAATGTGACGAAAAATAAATACAAATAATTCTAAAAATTTATCAATACCTATACTTATATATCGCGTGGAAAAATAAGGGTTTTTGGATAAATTGGTATTGTTTTACTACTTGATGGTTAAAGTTTTGTAATCTTTCGGCATCGAAAATGCCGTTATTCGGCGGTTTTCTAATGGAATTCTGAGACGGAACACTATAAGATTGACTCAAAGGTTCAGTGTTTATCATTTTGTGATAAATTATCTGAACCTCACTCACTCACAATACAAAAGAACAAGTAACGCCGTCTGCGAAGAAGCCGATTAGGTACTATGCAGCACGCCGAGGCGGTCTGCGCATCGGCGTAACTTTGACGAGCACAATTTCTCAAAGGAATACTATGAACTCCCGCATTGATGACAATCTCGCTCGGGCAGAGGCTCTAGTAGAGAGCGCTGAACGTGGCAAAGATAGTCGTGACCCCCGAGATATTAAGAGCCGCACTATAGGACAGGTTTTAAGTCAACTGGATCTTGATTTTCCGGGGATTAGCGCCTCTAAGATTCGTTTTTTGGAGGAGCGTGGTTTGGTCCATCCCAAACGTACCGATACTGGGTATCGAAAGTACTCCCAAACCGACATCGAGCGCCTGCGGTATATCTTGACGATGCAACGCGACTACTATATGCCGCTCAAGGTTATTCGTCAGCATCTTGACGATCTTGAGGCGGGTCGCGCCATTAACTCTGTACCTGCACCCGTTTCGGACGAGATGTTGGACCAGGTTTTGGGATCCACCAACGTTGCGGAGGGGCGTACATACAGTATTCGTGAACTCGCAGAGTACTCGGGTGCGCCCGTTGAGCTTATTCGTGAGCTTATTGACTTCGGCCTTCTGGATGACGAGGCAGATGCGAAATACACTGAATATGATGTGCTTATTGCCCGAGCTGGCGCTGAACTTATGGGACATGGCATTCAGCCCCGTCATCTGAGAGCTTTCAAATCTGCAGCAGACCGTGAAATCTCTCTTGTTGAGATCGCGGTAGCTCCTTTAGCTTCGCGCCGTGACGCAGCTTCTCAGACGCAGGCTCAAGAGCGAGCCGATAAGATTCGCAAACTTTGTCTGCAGTTGCATGCAACCCTTGTAGAGTCTGCAATGCCGACGTATAACTAGGGCTTTCTGTACGCATGTAGTTAGAAACTTGCGCTGGCTTCTGCGTCTGTCTACGAAGTAGGGGCTAGTCCTGCCAAGAAAAATATCACTCAATCTCAGTGTTGGATGCGTGAAAGTTTGATCGCTTTTGCGCATCCATTTTTTAAGGTTTGTTGCAGATATAGTGCTCAATATGAGTAGGGTTTACATGTTTCCATGACCGTATTCTAGGCGCGCTTAGATGTTGTATGGGCGGAGAATAATCTACTAAAGCTCAACTCCCACCCTGAAGATGTGCAAGTTTTATGCTAAAGGGAGAGATAGGTTAAACTATAAAGGCTGCCGTAGCTTTCAGAAGGCGCGGTTCCTCTTTTTATCCCGTAATGTATTTGCTCTCTAAACGTGTAAAAACTGCTGGAGCTTAGTGCCCGGTATTTCCGTGCATTTGAACGGGTAACAAGGTAGGATAACAAACAGAAGTAACCCGTTCGGCTACGGACATCGGATAAGAAGGAGGTATTGCCAATGGCGCGATATAGCGTCGGTGACAAGACCACACCAGGGAATACCTCAAAAACTGGATCTCGTTCTTCTGAGGCTTACCATGATATGCATGGTACAGCCGAGCAGTTAGAAGGGTTTGAAGTTCTTCTTCCGATGGCACCACCTCCGCGTGGTGAACAGGGGGTTCTTTTTAAAGATCCTGTATCAATCGTCGATGAGAACTTAGGGTACCGCGGGTCTGTTGCCAGGAAAGCTGCCGGGATTAGCTATCGGCAGCTTGACTACTGGGCTCGTACGGAGCTTGTGGTGCCTACTGTGCGCTCCGCCTCAGGGTCTGGGACTCAACGGCTCTATAGTTTCCGCGATGTATTGGTTCTCAAGATCGTTAAGCGCCTTCTCGATACCGGAGTATCTTTACAACAGATTCGTACCTCTATTGACCATCTTCATACTCGGGGGATCGAGGATCTTGCAGGAATCACCCTGATGAGCGATGGAACCACCGTTTATGAGTGTACGTCGCCGAGCGAAGTTATTGATCTCGTACAGGCTGGCCAAGGTGTCTTCGGAATTGCTATTGGGCGAGTCTGGCGTGAGATCGAAGCGAATCTGAATGGGCAACCTAGTGAAGAGATGCAGACGGTATCGGACGCGGAAGACGAACTTGCCGCACGCCGCGCCCGTAAAGCCTGACGTGCACTAAAACCTCAATACTCTAGTAGAGTGGTTTTAAAGACATACGCTGTGGCACCACATATGCGTGATATACACGAGTGTAAAGATTATTGGGAAAACTTGCGATCGAGCGTTATCGAACGCAAGTAATTTCGATAAAATAAGAGTGCACTCATTCAATTGTTGAACTTATAACTTCGGAGCGCCATGCCTAGAATTGTCAGTGTTAGTAGCCTCAAAGGTGGCGTGGGTAAGACCTCCATTGTGTTAGGTCTTGCATCAGCAGCGTTGCACGGTGGGCTCAAAACCCTTGTCATAGATCTCGATCCCCACGGGGACGCTAGTACCGGACTTGCCGCGGAAGGCGGGTGCCCGGACATTGCCTCTATCCTGCTTACCCATGACACCGATGCGCTCACCCGTCTT
The DNA here is from genome assembly GCF_001814655.1 of Rothia sp. HMSC069C01. Lineage (NCBI taxonomy): Bacteria > Bacillati > Actinomycetota > Actinomycetes > Micrococcales > Micrococcaceae > Rothia > Rothia sp. HMSC069C01. Next base: position 838,124 of record NZ_KV817408.1, on the reverse strand, counting down.
GTGAGCCCGTCAGCTTGGAATAGCCTGGTGGGTACACCTACGCTACTCACGAGCAATCCTATAGGGGGCGGCGAAATTCATGTAGCTCGTGGTTCGGCGCGTTCGGCTCTTCTCGATACGAAAGAGCCCACGCCCTTCATTGAACGGTTGCAGAATCTTATCGAAAATACTGGGAGCACATACGACCTAGTCCTTATCGACTGCCCACCGTTTTTAGGGACCCTTACAGCAACTGGATGGGGCGCAAGTCAGCGAGTGCTTTCGATTGCGGAGCCTTCACTTTTCTCCGTGGCGGGTACTGAGCGTACCCTCCGTGCGATTGTTAGGTTCCAGAAAGACGAGAATAGTTCTGTTGAGGCTGCTGCCGTTGTCGTGAATAAATTACGTGCCGACGATCCTGAGCACAGCTATCGGTACGAAGAATTGAAGGCACTCTTTGGGCAGCTTGTTGCTGAGCCTACGTTCAACGAGGAAGCTGTTATTCAGCGTGCTCTTGGGGCAGCACATCCGATTCACTTCTGGCCCGACGAAGAAGCTGTGGAGCCCTCCATACGATTTACACGTCTGCTTGCCGGACTCATGGCAGCACTGTAGAGCCTAGAGACGGATGTCCTGTGCCCCGGAATAAAAAACCCGGGGTATAGCGTTGTAACGTACGTATCAAGACTCAGTAATCTTTATTGCAGGTGAGGGACTATGAGTATCAAAGAGCTCGAAATTATTGATGGCGTAGCACAGTACGACCTTATCGTCATCGGCTCGGGATCGGGGAACACCCTGATAGGACCGGAATGGGATAACAAAAAAGTAGCGCTTATAGACGGCGGTACTTTCGGCGGAACATGCCTGAACGTTGGGTGTATCCCTACGAAAATGTTTGTGTACCCGGCAACTACTGCGCAGAAAGCACGTGAGCTCAATAAGTTAGGTATTGAGGCTGAAATTACTGCAATTAACTGGGCACAGATACGCGATCGTATTTTCCCTCAGCGCATCGATAAGATTTCTGCTGGTGGGCGTGACTGGCGCGCTGGTCTACCTAATGTGGATTACTACCCCGAATACGCTCATTTTGTTGATGCTCACACAGTGCAGACAGAGTCCGGGCAGAAACTTTATGGTCGCCAGGTTGTAATTGCTGCGGGTTCGCGGGCGGTTCTTCCGACGATTCCTGGTATTGACTTACCACAGGTTCATACAAACGACACGATTATGCGTTTGGAAGAGTTCCCTCAACGTCTTGTAGTGCTTGGTGGTGGGGTTGTCGCCGCTGAGTTTTCGCATGTATTCTCTGCTTTGGGGGCACAGGTTTATCAGGTTGTTCGTTCTAACCGTATTCTCCGTGAGGTAGATAAAGAAGTTGTAGACCGGTTCATAGAAGCTGCCTCTCACCAGTGGAATATTCTCCTAGAGGGCTCCCTTGTTGAGATACGCGAGAACGGCGATGGAACCGTTACCGTCGTAGTTGAACACGATGGTGAGGTAGAGGAGATTGTTGCGGATGCCGTACTTGCCGCAACTGGTCGTCGTTCCAATAGCGATACTCTTAAAGCATCCAGTTTCTTTGACGTCGATAGCCGCGGGTTTATTGGAACTGATAAATACCAGCGCGTACTGTATAACGGTTCTCCCGTACCTGGAGTATTCGCGCTAGGTGATGTCTCCTCGCCGTTCCAACTCAAGCATGTGGCAAACCATGAGGCACGGACCGTTCAACATAACCTTAGCCATCCCGATAGCTTCGTTGCCAGCGATCATCGTTTTGTCCCTGCTGCGGTTTTCAGTAATCCGCAGATAGCAACTGTAGGGCTCTCGGAAGAGAACGCCCGGAAGCTGGGGGAGCGTGAGGGCTTCGAAGTTACGGTGAAGAGCCAGAACTACGGCGATACCGCTTATGGATGGGCTATGGAAGATTCCGTGGGACTGGCGAAACTTATTGCCCGCAAAGACACGGGACAGCTCTTAGGCGCCCACCTTGTAGGGGAAGAAGCTTCAGTGTTGATCCAGCCGCTTATTCAAGCCATGAGCTTCGGGTTAGGCGTGAAAGACATGGCCCGTGGTCAGTATTGGATTCACCCTGCTCTGACTGAAGTTATAGAAAATGCTCTTCTTGGGCTAGATGTAGATAACTAGTTTTCATATATAAAGCTGTGGGGCCCTCCCCAATCTTGGTGAGAACCCCACAGCTTTTAGCCTCTTTTCGCATTCAAGAGCTACGATTCTTCCGAAGAGATTCGTGGAGCTTTTTGTTGTTTTCTGAATCTCCGCGCACGTGCTCTTTACCATCAGGGTATGTACGCTCTTTATCTGAAGGTGTGGCTCGGGCTGGCTGATGCTGAGATAACTTTTCCGCCGCTTGCCCTTTAAACTCTTCAAGACGTTCAGTCGCTTCGACCTTTAGATCATGAAGTTTTTCTGTCTTCTCTGTTTTGAACTCTTGGAGCCTATCAGAAGCTTGCTCGGCGTAGCTTTGCAGACGTTCGAGTTTATTATTAGCGCTTTCCGAAACACGGCTATAGATGTCATCCACATAAGCAGAAAAATCCTGCAGAATCTTAGCCCGTTTGAGCTTTTGAGAAGGTGTTAAATAGCCGTCTGCTTCCGTCAAATCCTTACCCATAATGCGGAATTCGCGAATAGCTTCTGCGCGAGATACCAGTTGATTAGCCTCGTCAATAATGCGCTGGATCGCGGCACGCACGGCAGGATGCACGGCGGCCTCCGGTATGGAAAGGGAACGCGGAAGCCCCAAATGTTCAAGCTGATCGGGAAGAGTATCGGGATCGAGAGTGACCAAAGCCGCGATAAAGGGTTTCTGATCTCCCACGAGCATAGCCTGAGATACCAAGGGAGAAGTTCGTAGATGGTTCTCCGCAGTGCCGGGAATAACATTCTTGCCCCCGGCCGTCACGATGATTTCTTTTTTGCGCCCCACAATTTTGAGGAGCCCTTGATCATCGAAACGGGCTAGATCACCGCTCTTGAACCATCCATCGTCAGTGAAAGACTGGGCATTTTCAGCGGGATTTTTGTAGTATTCCTTCATCACGCCGATTCCACGCAGTTCAAGCTCGCCATCTTCGGCAAGACGGCCTTGAGAACCTGGCAGGAGCGGACCAATAGCCCCGATCTGAAAATTGCTGATGCGCCCAGCAGCAATCGGCGCACATGTTTCCGTGAGACCATAACCCTCAACCACTCGGACTCCTACCGCATGGTAGAAATGATTCAAACGTGGGGAGAGAGGTCCGCCTCCACAGACTGCGTAACGTAATTTACCGCCCATAGCGGCACGCAATTTTGTGTAAACTAGCTTATCGTAGAGTGCATATTGTGCCGCCAACTTGAAGGGGAGTTGTCCAGAAACTTTAGCCTCAGACCAAGCGATGGCGACCTTAACCGCTCGCTTAAAAAGATTTTTGTTTATGGTTCCGCCACGAGCCGCCTTAGCCAATGCTCCCTCATAAATCTTTTCAAAGACACGCGGTACCACCAGCAACATGGTGGGCTTAAAACTATCCAGATCAGCCGCAAGATTCTTGATGGTAGGGGAGTGCCCAACAACAACCCCGGAATCCAAAGCAAGAACCTGAATAAACCTTGCCAGAACATGCGCTAAGGGCAGGAAAATAAGGGAAGAATTATGTGGATTAGCGATCTCCGGCTCCACGATGCGCGTGTTAAGACTCAAATTAAGAAAGTTTCCGTGCGTGAGCGCACAGCCTTTAGGCTTACCTGTTGTTCCAGACGTGTAGACGATGGTTGCAAGCGAGTCGGCATGGGCATGTGTGCGGGCCACTTCAAGTTCGGCATCGGAGACATCTAGACCTGCCGTGATGAGTGCATCCAGATCTCCATTTTCAATAACCCAACGATTCTTAATATTGAGCGGGTGAAATTTATGCGCCTTATCAGTAATCTGAACCAGATTATCGTTCTCCACAAAAATTGCTTGTGCCTCAGAATGCGATAAGGCCCAGGCAACTTGTGCGGGTGCGTTCGTCTCGTAGATAGGTACCGATATGGCACCGGCATACCAGATAGCAAAATCTATTAAAGCCCACTCAAAGCGGGTGCGGCTCATAATACCTATGCGATCACCAGGTTTAACGCCATGCGCGATGAGTCCCTTGGCTACGGAAACCACCATGTCATGGAACTGATGTGCGTGAATGTCCTGCCAATTGCCAGGCGACATCTGCCACCGATACAGCACGGGATTTGAGGTGTCGGAGGCATGGCGTTCCACAATACTGGTGAGATTCAACGCTGGATCTACCATAGCTTCTGCGGGTACGGAGACAATTTGCATACAAGGCCTTTCAATGCTGTAGCTTGGATTATGCTTCACAGTCAACGACAAAATCTTGTATCACGGATAAAACAAGTTCCGCGTCGTAGTCTAGAGTCGGCACATGGTAACTGTGAGTCAACCATTTAAAGTTTACCGGTGCTGAGCAGTGTTCTAGAAAATAGCGGTGCGAACTATCTGAGACAACATGATCGTGGAGGGAACGCAGATAAAGCACCGGAGCTCGTAGTAAGGGTATCAGCTCACGAGTCTCTCGGCCCAAAAGGTGAAGCTGCCGTACAGAAACGGTAGGAGTTCGCGGATATGCACCTTCATCAACTCCAGGACGGGCAATGTCAGATCCAACAGAGTTGAGCGAAGGAAATATAGGGGCAACTCGGTGTGCCACTTTCATCATGGGGTTTACATCCACAAAATAGGGGTTAATGAGCACCATGCCTAGAACATCATGCCGAGCCGCTAAATTGGCAGCAATGCACCCGCCCATAGAAATACCGATTACGATAACCCGATAGCCTGCATTGAGGAGTTTCCAATATCCTTCTTCGACACCATCAACCCACTCTTTATACTCGGTCGCGACCATGTCCCGCCAGTGTGTGCCATGCCCAGCAAGACGAGGCATCTCAACAGGGTAGCCGAGCTTAATAAAGTGATCTGCTATAGGTCGCATACTGTGCGGGGATCCTGTGAAGCCATGAATGATGAGAATGCCAACATCACCCTCATAGAGTTCACGGTCAGCCGGATGGGAAATAGGATCGTGGTTGAACTCCGACTCTAAAGAGCTTTGCGCACGCATTGTTGAGGGCTGGATGGCAAGCTCACGATGCTGACGTGCCTGACGGCGGATGCGGCGAAACGGTTCACCTGCATTCTCGAAAATACTCATGGCATCCTTTCAACAGTACACTCTCACTTTGAGACTTGGAACCGTTCAAGAGTTGAAATAGGTTCGTGGTCAATTATTACCTACAGCTCTGGGATAACACCGTCTGAGCTACGCTAAGAGCGCGAAAACGATAATATTCACAGATAACTATCAGACAAAAGTCACCTCGGTGTCGGGAAAGAGGGGATTTAGGCACGGTACTGCTAAACCCGTTACAATCTAATCACGTAGAGTTTTCGCATTGTTGCCGTCCTCTCGTGATATGTGCTCGCAAACCACATCCGTCATATACGGGTACGCGTGCCTATCCCGCATTTATTGTTTTATGACGGAAGAGTTATGACCCTCGCCTACAGCACCCTCAAATTTCTTAGTACGCCCATTCTGCATAGTCTCTATCGGCATGAAATTATCGGGCTTGAGAACATACCCCAGGGACCGGTCATTATTGCAAGTAACCACCTAGCATTTTGCGATTCAGTTTTTATACCTCTTGCACTCGATCGCCCTATTAATTTCTTGGCGAAAAGTGATTACTTCACAACATCCGGTGTCAAAGGTCGCGCTATGGCTAAATTTTTTACAAGCATGGGTCAGCTTCCGATGGATCGTTCCGGTGGGGTCAAAAGTCAAGAATCTCTTGCCAGAGGCCTTCGGGTGCTAGAATCAGGCGGCATACTGGGGATCTATCCCGAAGGCACCCGCAGTCCTGACGGGCGTGGTTACCGTCCGAAAGTTGGAGTAGCAAGATTAGCCCTTGAATCTGGAGTTTTCGTCGTACCAGTAGGGCAGATTGGTACGGACCTGGTGCAGCCGCTGGGAACAAATAGTCCGCACCTGCGCAATCGCGGACAAAAGATAACGATCCGTACAATTTTTGGAAAGCCGCTAGATTTCTCCAGCAGAAGTCACGAAGCGCATCTTTTCTCCGTACAGCGTGAGATTGCGGATCGTGTAGGTGTAGCTATTCGTGAGCTTAGCGGGCAAGAATATGTTGATGTGTACGCGGATGCGGTGAAAAAACTCATGGCATCCGACAGTTTAACCGCCGAACAGGCTGTAAACCGTCTATGTGCAGAGTGCCCATAAACTTATCTAAGACTGCGCCATATGCTCAGATACGGCATTTTAGGAAGGTACAATAATCTTTATCCTTGTAACGCCGCGTCAGCGTGCTGAACCATACAGAAATTCTGGAGTACACACCCATGAGCAACGCGAACCATAACCACCAGCTTGGCGCAGATTACGGGTTGGATACCTGGCGGAATCTGCACATAGATCAGCAGCCTACATGGGCAAATCACGCTGATTTTGACGCAACTGTTGCCGAGCTGAGCTCTCTGCCCCCGCTAGTTTTTGCTGGTGAGGTAGATTCTATGCGCGAACAGCTGGCGGAAGTAGCCGAAGGACGTGCGTTCTTGCTACAGGGCGGTGACTGTGCCGAAACTTTTGAAGGTGCCACAGCCTACAAAATCTCTGGTCGCATCAAAACTCTTCTCCAGATGGCGGCGGTTCTTACCTACGGCGCTTCGATGCCTGTGGTGAAGATGGGTCGTATGGCTGGCCAGTTCTCAAAGCCACGTTCCTCGGATACGGAAACACGCGGCGATGTTACTTTGCCTTCCTTTCGGGGAGAAACCGTCAACGGTTTTGAGTTCACGCCTGAAGCTCGTGAGCATGATCCTAAACGTATGCTGCGCGGCTACCACACCAGTTCCGCCACCCTTAACCTTGTGCGTGCTTTTACAAAAGGTGGCTTTGCAGATCTACGCGCAGTACATCAATGGAACCGCGGGTTTACTTCAAACCCAGCGCATGAGCGATACGAACAAACAGCTGATGAAATCGGTCGCGCCCTCAAATTCATGGAAGCCTGTGGAGTTGATTTTGATGCGCTCAAAACTACCGATATGTATGTGGGGCACGAGGCTTTAGTCCTTGACTATGAAAGGTCCCTCACCCGCATCGATTCACGAACCGACTTGCCCTATGACACCTCAGCCCATTTCTTGTGGATTGGTGAGCGAACTCGTGGGATTGATGATGCGCACGTGGATTTCCTCTCTAAAGTGCGTAACCCCATCGGCGTAAAACTTGGCCCCACAACCACCGCCGAAGATGCACTGGCCCTTATCGATAAACTTGACCCGAATCGTGAACCCGGTCGCCTCACTTTTATTACCCGTATGGGGGCTAAGAATATTCGAGAGAAGCTGCCTCCTATCGTCGCAGGGGTACAAGCTGCTGGTGCACAGGTTATCTGGGTAACCGATCCTATGCACGGTAACACAATTTCCGTTCCTTCTGGCTATAAGACCCGCCGTTTTGACGATGTACTCGATGAAGTTCGCGGTTTCTTCGAAGTACATGATGCTCTCGGCTCATTCCCTGGCGGTATTCACGTTGAGATGACCGGGGATGACGTTACTGAATGCCTAGGTGGCTCAGACGCTATTGATGAAGAAGCCCTCGCTGATCGTTATGAATCTCTTTGCGATCCCCGGCTGAATCACTCGCAGTCGCTTGAAATCGCGTTCTTGGTATCCGAGTATCTCAGGAACCGATAAGCAATCTAGTTTTAGCTTTATGCTGAAGGTCGCATAGAACTTTACAGAGTTCTATGCGACCTTCGCATATGGGATTACTCTATAATCCGCCGAAAAGCCTGGAAAAATCTTGCCACCAGGCGGCCTGCAGCACTGATGTGGCGAGCATCCAGCCCGTAAAACCAGCCGCCATAAAGAGAACGACCACCACTAATGCGGCGAGACTCCACGCTGTAGCTGAAGGTGGCTCGGCAAGAGACTCGGTAGGGAATCGAGGATCAAGAATGTGCCGACGTTCGCGCTCCTGCGTTTGAGAATCCCAGCTTTGTTTAGAGTCTAGAGAGGAATTTTGCTCCTGGTTTGCTTGAACAGGAACACTTGAATTCCGGCGATCATATATTCGTTGCGGATCTGCATAAGCAGAGAACGATTCATTGTCCAGCTGCTCTTTGGACATAGACTTTTCTTGCTGAGGAACGTGCTGAGTGGAAGGTGATTCTGATCGTGGTACTGGCGATGGCTCTGGTCGTAGCGCGTTATGGAGATTCGCTGGTGCACTAGGGGTTGAAGATGGGGGAGATATTAGGCTCTCGTCGGGACCATGTGGTTCTGGGCCAATACCTATATGCCCTTGTTCATGGACAGCAGGGGAGAGAGGGACACCAAAATCGTCAATTACCGAATTCTCTGCATCTACGTCGAGAATCAAATCTACCGCGCTGCCGTACGCGCTAATAGGAGTATCACGCACCATTTGCGCCATGCCGCTGCGCTCAGCAATATCACCCACCTCATCCCAAAGTGCAAGCTCTGGAGGTTCAAGATGCGGAGAACGCCATGCACGATCTTTAGGATTCATCCGCTGGGCTATCTCGGATAAAGCAGTGAAAAGTTCCGTGGCGTCCTCCGGGCGTGCATCCGCTTGTTTACGTGTGCACCACCTGATAATCCCCGCTATATCGGGGTCGATTCCCGGAGCTACTTCCGTAATTGGAGGCATCTCAATGTTGGCGTTGTGGTAGAGAACCTGTTGATCGTTGTGTAAACCGGTAAACGGTAAACGACCGGAGAAAATACGGTACATCATAACGCCCAGCGCAAAAATATCCGCTGGAGCACCAACACGTCCTTGCGGGTCTAAGATTTCAGGCGCCACATAGGCGGGGGTACCCATAAGAACCCCAGAGTCATATTGGTCATTGCGGCGCGTAAGACCAAAATCTGCTAACTTAATGCGCCGCTGAGTATCTAAAAGAATATTCCCCGGCTTCATATCGAGGTGAACATACCGATGCGCATGCACCTCTGAAAGCCCCTCAACAACGGGAAGCAAAATTTCAAGACCTTCCCCCATAGACAGTGCTTGGCGAGAGCGAAGGAGCTGGCTGAGCGTACACCCATAAACGTACTCCAAAGCGATATACATAATGCGCTGCCCCTGAAGATACTCGGTACCTGAAGACAACACACCTACTGTGTGACCCCCGCCAATTTTACGCAGAGAGCTTTCCTCACGATGGAATTTTTGCCTGTTCTCCGCTTGTTCGGCAAGTTCGGGCGTAAGCACTTTAATAGCTACGGGATTATTCGACCACAAGTCAGAAGCGTAATAGACTTCACTCATGCCTCCGCGGGCTATCATTCGTCCCATGAGGTAGTGCTTTTCGAGCACTTGACCGGTTAACCGCAGCGGCTGCTTATGATTCGTCTGGGGAGCAGGACCGGGCACAGAGGAACCGGAATTAGGCTGTGGAGTATGACTCATAGTGATAAAAATTTTAGGCGATGCATTTGAATGATGCGACCCTATTCGTCATGTCGGAACCTAACCCTCAGCAGATTTTCAGGAAAGGTGCATACCTGTGATTTAGTCGTAGGCTAGATGAGCACGCTACTTGCAACACACCAGCTTGCGGTACGGAATAAGTGGTAATTGATTAGGCTCTCTGGCACTCTTAAAGGGTGACTAACGAAAATATTGCTCAGACCTTTGCCCTTGTAGGCGAGTGGGTCACTATTCCAGAGATCGCTGAGATCCTCGATCTGAAGATCACTCGCATACATAATCTTCTTTCTGACGGGTCTTTGATAGCCTTGCGTGATCCCGAAACCAACGTGCGTAAAGTCCCCGCACTCTTTTTGAACGGGAACCGTGTCTTGGAATCTTTAAAGGGAACTCTAGTCGTACTCAAAGACTCAGGGTTCAGCGATGAAGAAGCAATCGTCTGGCTATACACGGATGATGACTCTCTTCCTGGGCGCCCTATTGATGCTTTGAAAGACGGACGCAAGACAGAGATCCGCCGTCGCGCACAGGCGCTCGCCTGGTAAAACAAAACTAAGAAGAGTTTTTATCAAGATCGAGTTCCAACGGTACCCGAAAAATATATAGTTATGCGGCGCATCTAACAGCTTGGATGCGCCGCATCACCATTCTCTCTAAGCTTTACGGTGCAGCGCCTTAGCCGCTATAGCGCTGAGCGCGCAGCGTATCGGCTCGGATACCGGCAGCGCATGAAGAGCAGTATCTACAGCTTCTGACTTCTGAGCGATAAGCTCTTCGACATGCTCTAGAGTCCCAGAATCTATCATAAGCTCTCGGATTTTAGAGATTTGCTGGTTCGTGAGTTCCGGGTTCCCTAAGGCGCCTTCAAGCATCCTGCGGTCTTCAGCAGAGATATTTTGTGTTGTTAGCGCTATGAGAACGGTGCGTTTTCCCTCACGAATATCATCTCCGGCGGGTTTGCCTGTGGCGCTAGGTTCTCCAAAGACACCAAGTTCATCATCACGAAGCTGAAATCCTTCTCCCAGCGGAAGTCCGAAAGCATGATATTTCCCAAGAATCGGGTGGTCTTGATGCGCGATTGCGGTGAGTGCTAAAGCCCCTCCTAAGACGAGTGGGTGCTCACAGGAGTACTTTGCGGATTTGTATTGAATAACACGGTGAGCACGAGCGAGGGCGTTCTCAGGAGTCTCTGCTGGAATAACTTCGGAAAGCACATCAAGGTATTGGCCAGCCATAACTTCGGTACGCATAGTATCGAAGATATTTCGCGCTTCGGTGCCGGATAAAGCACCTTCTCCGATGGATGAGAACATCTGTTCCGACCACGAAAGGCACAGATCACCCGCGATGATTCCACCGGTTAGTCCGTAGTTGAAAGTATCGCCCACCCATGAGTTCTGGATGTGCTGCGTTTCAAACTTTTTATGTACTGAGGGCTTTCCGCGGCGTGTATCAGAGCGATCGATAATATCGTCGTGAATAAGAGCCGCTGATTGAAAGAGCTCAAGGGCAGCCCCTGCTCGAATAATAGGGGTAGGAGCCGACCTTTCGAGTATGGAGTCTCCTCCAGCACCTCGCCATCCCCAATAGCTCAGAAGAGCCCGGAGACGTTTACCCCCGGAAGAGAGCGACTCGATAGCTTCAAGAAGGGGCAGCGCATCTTGAGATATAGCGGTCAGCAGAGTGCGTTGTTGTGCGAAAAATTCTGACATAGTAGCTTCGACTGCGTGTAGGTAAGCTTCTTGCTCAGACTTAACGCCGTCGCTGAGATTTTCAGGTTTCGGCTGTTCTGTCATGTTTGTGTTCCTTAGGGGAGTGCGCGCGAATACTCCTCTAGAGTAAAGCACCGGTTGATATTTGCGAATATTATAACCTTCCTGAGGTCTGAGGTTTCTATGATGTAGAATACAAGTACTAATTGTAGAATATATATGCTATTATATTGTGAATTGGGAAGGAGGGGTATGAACCAACAACAGGGGCGCGTTGTTATGCATCTTGATATGGACGCTTTTTTCGTTAATGTGGAGCTTCTGGAGAGCCCCGAATTACAGGGTTTACCTATCATCGTTGCTCCACAGGGGCCTCGCGCCGTGGTGTGTTCTTCCTCGTATGAGGCTCGCATATATGGAGTTCGTTCTGGCATGCCCCTTTCACGAGCTCTTTCTCTATGTCCTGCTGCTGTGGTCATGCCTCTTCGCGGTAACTATAGGTATTATTCGCAGGCTGTTATGGATATTTTGCGTGCAGAAAGCCCGTTGGTAGAACAGGTAAGCGTGGACGAAGCTTTTGTGGATCTCACGAGTGCAGTTATCCATGGAACGAGTCCTGTAGATATCGCTCAGCGTGTGCGTTCACGAATTGCGGAGGAACTTCATCTACCAAGCTCGGCAGGCATTTCCGTCAATAAACTTATTGCCAAGATGGCTTCGACCGGTAGTAAACCTAACGGGCTATGGGTGGTTCCTCCTGCAAAAGTCCGTGAGTTTTTAGATCCACTTCCTGTCTCAAAACTCTGGGGTGTAGGGTCTAAAAGTGCTGCAGCCCTCGGTAAATACGGTATTACAACAATTGCTGGTTTGCGCGAACTCGACATAAGCTGGCTGCGTGCACGGTTCGGACGAGCTGCTGGAGAACACCTTTGGGCTACATCTCGTGGGCTCGATAGCCGTGATGTTGTGCCCTATCGTGAAGAGAAAAGTATAGGCGCTGAGCACACATTCGGGACTGATACTACGTCGGGGTATGAGATTACAGATGCTTTGCGCTCGCTTTCGTTTAAAGTGGGTATACGTTTGCGCCGTGCACGTAAGCTGGCAGGTTCTCTCAGCCTCAAAATTCGGTATGAAGGATTTGAGACTCATACGAAATCTGTGCCGTTGTCGGTTTCTTGCGATTCAGGTATGGAAATTTATCGGGCATCTCATGCTGCACTGCGCGGGATGGGGCTTTTGGCCTTTTCTGCTGAGCAGTCTCAGGAGTATGCGACACGCGCTATTCGCCTCATTGGTGTTCGCGCCGAAAAACTTGAACGTAGTGAGCTCGGAGTGCAGTATCCACTCTTCGACGATGCAATACTGTTAGATTTAGAGGCAGGTTCTAAACATCTTGAAGATACTGTGGGTGATGATAAGTTCAGGGTCGGTGCTTGGAATGGAATCCGCAGTGCTCCTGACTGGAGCGCAGTGGAACATGCTCTCGATAGTATTCGTCAGAAGTTTACTGATGCAGCCGTTTCTAGTGCTTCTGATCTTTCATATATTCACAAGAGCAGCCCAGAAAAACAGAAAACTTCTTAGGGGAGCGCTCTGGAGTATAGGGGAGTAAAAAGTGGAGGGAATCGAAGAATCTGGGGCAGAAAAATCTGTCCTGAGGTGAATCTTCCCATAAAGAGCGTAAACAAGACCATATTTGGTTAGAGAAGAAAATTTTCACGCGAGCGAGTGGTAGGTATCTTAAAAGAGGATTGCGGGGTAGTATAAAAGCAACGGAGTGTTGTAGGTTTAGGATAGACGAATAAGCACTCATGTCACCGGTTCGTTCAAGGAGAATGAAATGGCACTTTCTGAGCGTGAACAGAAGGTTCTCGACCAGCTCGAAGAACTGATGAGCGCTGAGGATCCACATTTTGCGTCATCAATGTCATCAACGGGTAATACAGCTCCCGTATTTAGTGCCCGACACATGGCTCTCGGCATTTTAGGCGTGTTAGCTGGGTTGGGTATTATTATCGGTGCCGTTGCCTCAAAGATGATATGGCTGGGCATTATTGGATTTATTATTGCTGCCGGTGGTGTTTATTTGGCGACAACAAGTAAGAAGACTCCGGTGGATTCGTTCTTAGGAGACAAGGCGCAGGGAGCAACCCAAGCTCGCCAGGAAGGTGCGGGTTCTTCTGAAAAATCTACAAAGCAGTCGAAGTTCATGTCTCGCCTCGAAGAGCGTTGGGACGATCGTAACCGTGGCGAAAACTAACTTTTGATGATTTAAACTTTACTAATAAGTTTAAAGAAACGTCCGAGAGGGCGAGTGGTTTTTGATAAACCACTCGCCCTCTTTGGTGCTTAAAACTAAGGAAAAGCTGTGTTCTTTCTGAGAAAAATCCTCATGAGGTAGGAATAGTGGAGCAAAATGGAGTAAAGTGGAGGGGAAGATAGTTTCAGGGGTAGACATGCCTAATTGGAGCCGCGGGTATTCCGCTTGTCAGGAAAGGGGTGCCGCATGTTTCTTGGAACATATACACCCCGCCTGGACACCAAAGGGCGCATCATCCTGCCAGCGAAATTTCGCGATGAGCTATCAGCTGGTCTCGTGCTAACACGCGGTCAGGAACGCTGCCTATACGTGTTTCCTGTCGCCGAGTTTGAGCGTATCCACGAAACGATGCGAAGCTCTCCGCTCCCTGGGCGGCAAGCACGTGACTTTATGCGCATGTTCCTTTCGGGAGCTTCTGATGAGGTGCCTGATAAGCAGGGACGTGTAACGATCCCGCCTGTGCTGCGTGAGTATGCAGGTTTGTCGCAAGAGCTGACTGTGATTGGTTCAGGAAGCCGTGCGGAAATCTGGGACTCCAAAGCATGGGAAGAATATATGACACAGACAGAAGCAGAATTTGCGTCGTTGGACGAAGATCCTTTCGCTCCAATTCTGTAATGACTATGTCACCACACAGTTTTGTTGCCCCAAACGTAACCTGTGATCCGCTGTGAACGACCGCTAGAGCTATGGGAAGGAGCATCATGAACGCCGAGTCTCACTCACTTACCGGCGTGGTTGCCCCAACGCACGATGTTTCGACATCCCCCAATGCTGTATCTGGCGACCCTGGATATCGGGAAGGGCTTTTGGGGCAGCTTTCACAACGACAGGCACAGGAACGCCATATTCCGGTTATGCTCGAGCGTTGCCTGGAGCTGTTGGAGCCCGCTATTTTGCGTCAGGATGCGGTTGTCATTGACGGGACTTTGGGTATGGGGGGCCATACAGAAGCAATGCTTGAAAGGTTCTCCAACCTAACGGTTATTGGCATAGACCGTGATGCACAGGCACATGCTGTTGCTGCCGAACGTCTGGCACGTTTTGGAGATCGCTTCGTGCCTGTGCACACCGTATATGACCATATAGAAGATGCGATGTCCGCGGCGGGAGTCACCTCTGTAGATGGCGTTCTTCTGGATCTAGGCGTGTCTTCGATGCAGCTGGACGAGCGTTCCCGTGGGTTCGCGTATTCCTATGATGCACCTTTGGACATGCGCATGAACGGTGATGATGAGCTAACTGCCCGCATCGTTGTCAATGAGTACAGCGAGAATCAGCTGCGTCGCATCATCAAAAACTGGGGCGAAGAGAAATTCGCTGCCCGTATTGCCCAGCATATTGTCGAACAGCGAAAGCACACACCCTTCACCACGACTGGGGAACTGGTAGCTACCATTCAGAAGGCCGTACCCGCTGCAGCACAGCGCAAGGGCGGTCATCCGGCTAAGAGAACTTTCCAGGCTCTGCGCATCGAGGTTAATCATGAGCTAGAAGCTCTTGAACGGGCGGTTCCTGCGGCTTTGGATGCTCTGAGACTCGGCGGTCGTTTTGTCGCTATGAGCTATCACAGCCTTGAAGACAAAATCGTCAAACGTGCTTTGACCGAGGCTGCTACGTCGAAGGCCCCTAAAGGCTTTCCCGTGGAGCTTGACGAACATCAGCCGACGATAAGAGTTATCACCCGCGGTGCAGAGCCGCCTACAGAGGCTGAAATCGCCGAAAACCCGCGTGCAGCAAGCGCTAAACTGCGTGCCGGAGAAAAAATCAAAGTATCCAGCTGAATCTCTAAGACAGCTTAACTCTCCCAGCGCATCTACCTAATTGGCATAACAACAGATACAGACTTGAAAGAGCAGGATATGACCCCTCCGCAACACTCTCCGAGCGTTACCACTCCCGAAGCGCCGACTGTAACCGGCGTAGAGGAGACGCCCCGCACTGCCACTCAGCGCAGGGGAACTCGGAACGCTAATTTGCGTATTATCCCTGAGCATAAACCTGCTCAAAAACATCCAACGCGCCGGGGTGTACCGGGGCGGAATAAACCTGCGTCAAACATGAAAAGCCGTGTTTCTCAAATCCAGGTTCCACGTACTTCCGTAACTTCTGATACGCACGCTCGAATTGCTCATCGTGCACAGAACCGGTTGTCGGAACATGTAACCGCATACGCTGGTCCGCGCACTGGCGGTGCTCAGCATCCGCGTACTATCGGATACCCGGCGAAATCTGCATACCCAGCTCGTTCGATTGCGGCTAAGAGCTCACGAGTAAAAGCTCAGGCTCGGGAGACTCGTCGTGTACCGCTTGCCCTGTCACTGGTACGTCCGCGAAGCTGGAGTCCTGTGGCGTTGGTGGGTGTATTTGTTGCTATTCCGTTGACCTTGGTCTTTATCTTGATGCTCAATATCTTGATCGCAACCCGTCAATACGACCTTGTGGACTTGCGTACCCAAGAGCAAACACTGACCCAAGAGAACCAAGCCCTGCAACAAGAAATTGGGTACCAGCAGGCCCCGCAAAACTTGGCGAACCGTGCAAGCTCACTGGGTATGCATGCGACGGATATTCCGGCAACTTTGGATATCAACAGCGGGCAGATTAACGGCACGGCTACTCCTGTAGCGAAGCCTAAAGATGATGCCCCGGGCGCTCGCAACCTCGTGGATGCCCCCGCCGTTCCCAGTCAGGGGAGTCGCGCTTCGACATCTGCAACGCCGAGTGCAGCACCGTCTGCATCGGCAGATAAACAGCAGCCAGCTTCGAGTGCGTCTGCTTCATCGTCGGCGTCTGCAAAACCCTCGGCATCCACTAACCCTTCAGCATCTCAACGATAGTATATTGGTGGAGACTGGAACGAACTGTTTAAGAGTTTGAAAGGACACCTTTGAGCTTTCATGAGAATGCGCCCGTGCCGCCCGAGCCTCAACAGCTTGGGCGTCGCGGGTTTGTAGTGGGTGCTTTGGCCACTGGCGGCTTGGCGGCCGTGGGTGCACGGCTTCTCTATCTACAGGGGTTTGATCCACAGCATACTGCTGAGAAATCGCGTGAGAAACGCATGCGCTCTCAGACTGTTCCAGCGGTTCGAGGTCAGATTCTCGATATTAACGGAGTGGTGCTTGCTCGAAGCGTGCAGCGGTACAACATCATTGCGGATCAGACTATTGTTGCTTCGTATAAGCGCTACGATAATGACCGCGATACTAAGAGCGAAATCACTCCAGAACAGTTGGTGTATGAGCTAACCGACATTCTGCATACCGTTGACCCTACGATTACCGACGAGTTTATCAAGTCTAAGCTTGACGGAGACTCAAAATATGCCGTCGTGAAATCAAATGTCACCCCTGAGATATTTCGCCGTATTGATGCTCTAGGAGCCCCGTTCCTTTATGGGGAAGCCATCTCTGAGCGCCTGTACCCAAACGGACCCGTGGGCGGCTCTGTTGTGGGCCGTTACCGTATTGTTGATGAGGCAACTGGTAACGAGAACGAGACGATCAAGAAGAATTTATCTGTAGGTATTGAGCGCGTCTTTGAAAAAGATCTTGCGGGCGTGGACGGTCAGCGTACCTACGAAATTAGTGCCGATGGTGTGCGTATTCCTGTTACTAAAGAAGAGGCGACCGATGTAGAAAATGGGAAGAACGTACGTTTGACCATTAACCAGGACATCCAGTATTTCGCGCAGCAGATTGTCAAAGCGCGTGTGGACGAGCTCAAAGCGGAATGGGGTACCGTTATCGTTATGGATGTGCGGGATGCCTCGATTTTGGCAATGGCCGATTCTACGATGATGGATCCCGGCGCTGAGAAAGTTAAGAACGAGCAGGATACAAGCCCACGTGCTATTTCCCAGGTTGTTGAGCCTGGCTCGACTGAGAAGATTCTGACTGCATCAGCTTTGATCGAAAGCGGCATTACGACCCCTACCTCGGCGTATGATGTTCCGGAACGTTTAGTGATCAACGGGCAAACATTCACGGACGCCTTTGACCACCCCGCACAGCGCCGGACTTTTTCAGGTATTATCACCGACTCGATGAATACCGGAACGGTACTTGTCGGGCAGAAACTCCCCAAGGAAGACCGCTATAACTGGCTCAAAAAATACGGTATGGGGGATTATACGGGTATTGAGCTGACTGGCGAACAGCAGGGGCTAGTAACTGATTGGCATGAGTGGGACGGTCGTCAGGAATACACAGTTTTCTTCGGGCAGGGTATTGCCCAGACCCCTCTACAAACCGCCATGATTTTTCAGGCACTCGGTAATAACGGTGTGAAACTTAAACCGCGCATCGTTGACGCTTTGATTGATGCCGATGGTACGGTGCATAAACGCGATGTGGAACCCGGCACCAGGATGGTGAGCGAAAAAACTGCTGAACAATGTCGAGAACTAATGGAGAATGTTGTACTTCAAAGCCATGCGAAAACAGCCTCGGTCGAAGGGTACCGAGTCGGCGGTAAGACGGGTACAGCTGAAGCTCCCAGCGATAAAGGCGGATATGACGGATACACCACATCCTTTATAGGGCTTGCGCCTATAGACAACCCGCAGTTTCTCGTAAGCGTTACTCTGCAGCGCCCTCAGGGCGATGTGCGTAGTGTGGGAGCAACAAGCCAGTTCTCACAGATTATGGAGAAAGTACTGCACACGTATAACGTGCCTAAATCCACCACAGACCCAGTAAAAATTCCTATTTTTGCGGATGGAAAATCTAACGGGTGAGTCACATGCGGTCACCCGACCGTGCAGAACTTATTACAATAGGAACGTACCTTGACGTTGATCGAGGACGATAACAATAATAATCTCGGCGGCAAGAAATGCGTATGACCGTCAGGAAAGAAGGATAATGGACAGCGAAACGCGCTTGGCTCAAGACGTTCGTCGCATCCCGCACTTGGGAGGCGATGCGCAGAGTCTGCGACCTCAGAATCCACGAGGGAGCACGGTTACTGAGCTCGTGGAGCATCTAGAGGCCTTAGGTGCGCATCCTGTTCTAGAACATCAAGGCTCTGAAGAAGATGTGCGAGGGATCAGCATGGATTCTCGCGCGGTTCGTCCTGCAGACCTATATGTTGCTCTTCCAGGCGCGAAAGCTCATGGTGCACAATTCGCGCAAAAAGCACTAGAGGCCCAGGCTCACGCTATCCTCACGGATACTGCAGGCGCTCGGATGATTCGGGAGGCAAATCTTTCTTTAGATGGGTGCTCCCTGCTGGTCTGTGACTCTTTACGTCCTGTTATAGGATCACTCGCCGCTTTGATCTATGGGTCACAAGATCACAAGAATCTGAATCGCTACGCTGTCACAGGAACCAATGGAAAAACGACGACTACCTACATGCTGGAGTCGGTATTCCGAACTGCTCTCAAAGCTAAGACCGGTCTTATCGGTACTATCCAAATTCTCGTTGATGGTGTGAGCGTTCCTTCAGCTCTAACCACCCCAGAGTCTGTTCACGTTCATTCGCTCCTTGCGATTATGGGGGAGCGCGGTGTGTCTCATGCAGCAATGGAAGTTTCCTCGCATGCTATCGACTATCACCGTGTGGATGGTGTAGTTTATAAGGTTTCTGGGTTTACAAACCTCACCCAGGATCATTTAGATTTGCACGGCACCATGCAGAATTATTTTGATTCTAAAGCACAGCTTTTTACACCCGAGCGGACTGAGTGCGCTGTCATCACTGCCGATGACGAGTGGGGCGAGAAGATGCTTCGCCACGCCCAGATTCAGCTGGGGACAGGTAATGCTGTTCGGCTTGTTACTGAGTACGGCATGGGTCTAGCCGAGGTTCCAGCTGAGTTCGGTCCGCTTGATTGGGCGGTAATCAACGTTGAACGTGATGGGTTAGGACATCGTTTCACGCTGGCTAACGGCGCGGGAGACACCATTCCCTGTTGTACCCATCTTCCGGCAGATTTCAATGTTTCAAACGCCGCACTCGCCGCGCTGATGGTATATATTGGTGCTTCTGAGGAAGAACGCATTATCCTACGACCTGCCCTAGCTGATGGCACGGCACTAACCCCTATAGTGCCCGGGCGTATGCAGCTGATTTCTCTGGCACCGCATACTATTGTCGATTTTGCCCACAACCCTGACGGGCTCACTCGGGCGCTTGAAGCCATGGACCGACCAGGTGGTGGGCGAGTCATTATTGTTTTCGGGGCAACAGGCGAACGCGATCATCTCAAACGTCCCCTAATGGGAGAAATTGCTGCACAGCACGCCGATATTGTGATTGTGACCGATGACGATCCGCACGGTGAAGATCCCGCCCCAATTCGTGAGGCTGTTGTTGCCGGGGCTGAACGAGCTAATGCCGAAGGTGCGCGAGCATCCCAAATCCTTAATCTTGCTCCGCGAGAAGTGGCGATTGCTCGGGCAATTGAACTCGCAGATGCGAGAGATGCTATTCTTATCGCCGGTCGTGGACATGAAACGGCACAGGATGTTGCCGGTACCGATGTGCAACTTGACGACCGCGTGGAGACCGCGAAAGCGCTTGTCTCCAACGACTTCGAAATTCTTCCGGATTATCGACGCATGCTTGAAGAAGCATAAGGAGCATAGATGATTAAGCTTTCCGCCGCCGAAATTATTACGGCAACAGGCGGCTCACCGCTCGGCTTAGCCGGGCGTGAGAGCGAGCTAGGTGCTACCTTCGCGACCACCGATTCGCGTGAGGTTATACCAGGCACCCTATTTGTTGCTAAGCCAGGTGAGGTGACCGACGGACACAACTTCGTGTCGGGAGCCTTCGACAAAGGTGCTGTCTTAGCGCTTGTCGAACGCCCTGTTAAAGATGAGCGGGGTATTCTGTACCCCAGCATCCAGGTTGATGATGTGGTTCTCGCCATGGGTAAGATCGCACAGTACGCTGTTGAAAAGATGCGGTCTCTAGGCGATCTTACGGTTATCGGTATTACCGGTTCTGCGGGGAAGACCACCACAAAAGATTTATTAGCAGCGATCCTAAGTTCTCAGGGCGAAACTATAGCCCCTGTAGGTTCGTACAACGGCGAAGTTGGCGTACCTTTGACTGTATTCCGCGCTGACGAAAGTACTCGCTACCTTGTGATTGAGATGGGTGCCGATCATGTGGGGAATATCGAATACCTGGCAAATATTGTGCACCCTGACCATGGTGTGATCCTTAAAGTTGGCACCGCACATGCTGGCGAGTTTGGCGGGGTCGACAACATCGAACGTACTAAAGGGGAGCTTGCCGAAGGTATTCGTACTGGCGGAACCTTGATCCTCAATGCTGATGATGAGCGTGTTGCACGCATGTCAGCTCGTGCAAGTGCGCCGGTAACCTACTTTGGGGTGGGGGAGAAACCGCAGTACGAACGCTATACTGCCGCTTTGGGGCTGCATACTAATGATGCTGGTTGTCCGGAATTTACTCTTCGCCTTCCCGACGCCAGCGAATATGAGATTTCCTCCAAACTCATTGGTGAGCATCATGTATGCAATATTCTGGCGGCTGCTACGGTAGCCTATAACGCTGGTGTTCCTGGAGACGCTATTGCCCATGCCCTCAATAACACCGGTGCACTGTCTAAATGGAGGATGGCTCGTACAGACCGCGCAGACGGTGTGACTGTCATCAACGATGCGTATAATGCTAATCCCGAGTCAATGACAGCCGCTTTACGCACTTTGGCCCAACTGGGACGAGGCGCGAAGCCACGACGGACTTGGGCAGTTTTGGGGGCTATGCTCGAACTGGGCGAGGCCTCTTTGGAGGAGCACGATCGACTCGGTCGTCTGGTGGTACGCATGAATATATCAAAGCTTATTGCGGTTGGTAATGAGGCGAAACCAGCCTACAACGCCGCGCATCTTGAAGGTTCATGGGGTAACGAAGCTACCTGGGTAGAGACACCGCAAGAAGCACTAAATATTTTGCGTGCAGAGTTACGTTCTGGCGATATTGTGCTGTTTAAATCTTCAAATGGCGCTAAACTAGGTTCTTTGGGCGATGAGGTTGCCTTCTGCACCGAGACCTTTGGCGAGGCTCAAGAACAGGCTCCAGCTTGGCTGAGTGCTGGCGATTTTGTTGAGGTGACGGATTTAACGGGCGCCGCTCTGAGCACGGTATCAGCTGGTAGTTCTGCAGCGCAAACCTCGACGACCGCCCTAGACCGTAGCCATCTTCACGAAGGAACACATTAACCATGATTACTGTGCTTATTGCTGGAATCCTAGGGTTTATTATCTCCTTCTCAGCAATACCGCTCTTCATCAAGCAGATGCAGAAGCTCAAGTTGGGGCAGCTGATTCGTGAA
The DNA here is from genome assembly GCF_001814655.1 of Rothia sp. HMSC069C01. Classification (NCBI taxonomy): domain Bacteria; kingdom Bacillati; phylum Actinomycetota; class Actinomycetes; order Micrococcales; family Micrococcaceae; genus Rothia; species Rothia sp. HMSC069C01. The sequence goes on along the minus strand of NZ_KV817408.1, from coordinate 816,236 downwards.
GAAGGCCCCGCCGCGCATCAGCATAAGGCGGGGACGCCCACGATGGCAGGTCTTATTTTTATCCCAGCCGCCGTTGTTGCCTACTTGCTTGCGTTGCTGATTAACGCTGCGGTTTTTGGAACCTCGCCGGTTCCTAGTGCGACGGCTTTATTGACCCTCGGGTTTACACTAGGAATGCTCGGAGTCGGTGCCGCCGACGATATTATGAAGTTCCGCAACCAGGGGAACGAAGGACTTACCGAGAACCAGAAGACTATTGGTCTGCTGGCGGTGACTCTTCCTTTTGCGTATTTGGTGTTTCAATTTCCTAATGCGGTGGGAGTGACCCCCGCCTCGACGGCGATTTCGTTTGTGCGTGATCTTCCGTTCGACTTCATGGCTGCTGGGGCTATAGGCGGTACTATCCTCATGGTGTTGTGGATTACCTTGATTTCTCTTTCGGGCACTAACGCCGTGAATTTCACTGATGGTCTCGATGGACTTGCGGGTGGCGCAACGATGACCATCTTTACTGGATACCTTGCCATGACTATCTGGCAATACGTACATGCCTGCAGCGGTGGGGCGGGAAATGCATGCTATGATGTGCGGGATCCAGGGTCGCTGGCACTTATTGCAGCCGCACTTGTTGGTTCCCTCGCCGGGTTCCTATGGTGGAACGTTTCTAAGGCACAAATCTTTATGGGAGACTCTGGTTCTCTTGCTTTGGGGGGTGCACTGGTCTCCTTCGCTATTTTCACCCGTACCGAGCTCCTGCTTCCCATTATCGCGCTTGTGCCGGTTCTGGAAGTGTTTTCGGTGATTGTGCAGAAAGTTGTCTTCAAAGTTAGCCGTAAACGTTCTGTATCTGTTGGCGATAAAATTCCTCATGCCTACCGTTTCTTCCGCATGACTCCTTTCCACCATCATCTTGAGAAAACCGGTGCAAACGGAAGATACTCCATAGATAAGAAGGGTCTTGTCCCCGGCTCTGTCAGCAGTGGTGAAGTGAACTCGGTATTCCGTCTGTGGATTGCAAATGCGCTTTGTGTGCTGGTTGCTCTTGCAATTTTCTTTGGAGATTGGTTCTCACAGACGTCTGGAGTGATTCACTAATGCCTGACGCTAAGAACTCGCAGCGGGCCTCCAAGTATCAGGCACAGCGTGCCCAATATGCAGATGCTATCGCTGTCAATCCAGTCGTCAATAATCCTCGGCTTGCTGAGCTCACTACCTGGGACGGGCCTTGGGCGGGGCTGAAGGTTGTCGTGATAGGCCTCGGCACCAGCGGCGATGCTGCAGTGGATGTGCTGGCCCAGAAAGGTGCCCACATTACCGCTATTGATGCGCAGGATACGCAAGAAAAGCGAGAGCGCATCCGAATTTACCAAGAGGCCTATGGAAACGTGGCGGGTTTATTTGGTGAGGAATACATGGAATGTGTGCCTCGTGTCGATGATCAAGACCCGGATGTTATCGTGACTTCGCCAGGAATTCGTCCAGATAGCCTGGTCATGCTCGATGCTTATGAACGGGGTATCCAAATTTGGAGTGAAATCGAACTGGCATGGCGTCTGAATCAACGTCAAGGTCGGGTTACTCCAAAGTGGCTGTGCCTGACGGGAACCAATGGGAAAACTACGACCGTGGGCATGGTCGATTCGATTCTTAAAGCAGCCGGTAAAAAATCTCTGCAGGTTGGGAACGTGGGCATGCCAGCAGTCTACGCTGTTGCCGACGATGAACCCTATGAATTTTTTGCGGTAGAGCTTTCGAGCTTTCAGCTGCATTGGACTTCTTCACTGTCGCCATACGCTTCCGTGGTGCTTAACGTAGCGGAAGATCACGTCGATTGGCACGGTTCCTTTGAGGCTTACAAGGCCGATAAAGCACGTGTGTACGAAAATACTCAGGCAGCGTGTATTTTCAATACCGATCATGCTGATACTTTGCGTATGGTCGAAGAAGCAGACGTTATAGAAGGTGCCCGTGCCATCGGTATTAGCTCAACCGAGATCCCCTCAGTCTCCATGTTGGGCTTGGCGGAAAACATTATTGTTGACCGTGCGTTTTTGAAGAATCGATACAGCGAGGCACTTGAGCTTGGTGTTCTTGAAGATTTAGCGCCCGTTCCCGGTCAAGCTCCCGCACAGCACACCGTGGAGAATGCGCTAGCCGCTGCCGCATTATGTCGTGCTGCAAATATTGCTCCTGAGGCTGTGCGGGATGGACTGCGTTCTTATAAGCCTGGTGCGCATCGTAATCAGACGGTGCTTTACCGCGATGGAATCCAGTGGGTCAACGATTCTAAGGCTACTAACCCACACGCCGCTAACGCTTCAATGAGCGCTTATCCTTCGCTGATTTGGATTGCTGGAGGTCTTTCTAAAGGGGTGGAGTATGATGATCTTATAGCTCAGCATGCTTCACGTTTGAAAGCAGTATTAATCATTGGCACTGATACGGCGGGACTTAAAACATCTTTGGCGAAGTATGCAAGCCATGTTCCTACCTATAATATGACGGCTTCGGCGAATGATCCCTCTGACGGGGTTACTGTTATGGAAGCTGCCGTAGTCAAAGCAGAAGAGCTAGCCGCTGAGGGTGATACAGTACTCATGGCGCCTGCCGCTGCTTCGATGGATCAATTTAACAATTATGCCGTTCGTGGTAACGCTTTTGTGGATGCGGTCAAATCTCATATTGTCGGTATCTGAAGGCATATTGATTGCTCTGAAACGATAAACGCCGTGTAGACTTTTCTGCTGTAGGAAAAATCTATTGAGTTTGTCGTGTTAAGACACAGAAGAGGAGAACGCATGAGTAATGCACCCGGTCAGACTCACTCGTCGGCCCGTGGAGGCGTAAGTCATGCACAGCGCCAGGGCAGGAACGGCTCAACGAGGCTCGGTTCTTTTCTGCATAACGCTATCTCGTCTCTTTATAAGCGTTCCGCATCGCGCGATTTAGCGGATGTGCCGCGACTGATTCTTTTAGTATGCGCTGGTCTCACAGTTTTTGGCGTGATCATGGTACTGTCTGCATCATCTGTGAGCATGATTTCACAGGGAATGTCCCCTTTCTCACAGGTAACCCGTCAGGTAATGTTTGCCGCTCTAGGCGCCGCTGCATTAGGGGCTATAGCAGTATTGAAAGTACAGCGGTACCGCAAAATGTGGGTCGTTAATATCCTCTTAACCCTGGCGATTCTTGCCCAGATTGCCGTTCTTGCTATTGGTACCGATATTAATGGCAACCGTAACTGGATTAGGTTCAGCGGCATTCAGATTCAGCCTTCGGAGTTCTCTAAACTCGCTATTGTGCTGTGGATAGCGATGGTCATGACTCGGCAGGGCAGTAAACTCAAAGAGAAGACATCTCGTGCAATTTTTCCCGCACTTTTTGGACTCTTGCCTTTGATGCTGCTTATTCTGGCAGGTAAAGATCTCGGTACCGTGATCGTCTACGCCTTTATCTTCTTGGGCATGGTATATATTGCGGGCGCAAACCGTAAGACTATGGTATGGCTTTCGATTATTCTGATCGTGAGTGCCGTAGTGGGGTCAATTTCGAGTTCAAACCGTCGTGAACGACTGATGAGTGTTCTCGGTGTGTGCACCGGTTCTGTCTGTGATCAATCTCAGGCTGGCGGGGTTGCGTTGGCAACCGGTGGGTTCTGGGGCGTTGGTCTAGGACAATCCCGCCAGAAGTATAACTATTTGCCCGAAGCACATAACGATTACATTTTCGCCATTATCGGCGAGGAACTGGGGCTTTTGGGCACGCTTACCGTAGTGCTTTTGTACCTGGGCCTGATCTATTGTGCGTTACGCATTATCGCCCGAACCGCAGACCCGTTTATTCGTATTGCAACGGGCGGTATTATCGCATGGCTTTCCACTCAGGCTATTGTGAATATGGCGATGGTTTCCGGTATTCTTCCCGTGATTGGTGTGCCGCTTCCCTTTATTTCATACGGCGGTTCATCCTTGATTTCATCAATGCTTGCCGCAGGTATGCTCTATGCTTTTGCGCGGCAAACTCCACTTGTAGGTGGGCCCATACCGGCCGCCGATTTAACGAAACAGACACCTCGCGAAGTGCGACGCGCTAATGAAGACTGGAAGCGACGACTGTCTCTTCAAGCCATCGTTGAAGATGAGCGGCTTCAACTGCAAGAAGCCGGTGGAGCTCTTGGTAAAGATTACTGGGGTGGGGGCTTACTGCGTAGAGTCAAAGAACTGCCATCCTGGTTGGGCATAACCCAGCGACAGCGTGAGCATACTCGCAAGACGTATGAGCAGCGCGCTCAAGCACGTGCCGATCGTGCTGCTGAGCGTCGCCGTGAGGCGGAGCATCAGGAAGCTCTCGCTCATGAAGAGCAGCGTATTCAGCGTGAACGGCAGCGACTTCGTGAGCAGCGGTTCCAAGAGGAACATCCAAATGGATTGCATACCCATGAACGGGTTCCTCAATTGCGCCGTAAGGGAGATGCGCATCCTGCATCTCGCCCCTCGCAGGGCAAGCAACGGTCAACCCCTGCAGACCATGAAGACACAATTCCCCTGCAGAACCTGCAAAAGCGCACAAACGCCAATCGAGCGCGTCACCGTTCTTCGTCATCGGGACGTTTGCCAGCCGGGTTGCGACCTTTGCACCCTCAACCGGGTTCCCAAACATCTTCTTCAGGGCAGCCTTCTGCGGGAACATCACGTCAGATACGTCGGCAGCAGCCTTCACAGAGTCAGCAGAACCCGCGAGGCCGTAAACCTGGCCAGGGTGGTTCACGCTCATAGCCTCTGAAATAGGGAAAGGAGGAATACCAGGCTCGGGACGTGGGTATATACCCGACTTCATATTCTTTCACTACGGGGTTAGTCCTGCTATGTCGTAAAATGAGGTGAATGTATTTGTTGGGAGTTATTATCTATGTCTAAGGCACCCTCTGTGGTTCTCGCTGGCGGCGGCACCGCTGGTCATATTAACCCGATGCTTGCTATAGCACGCGAAATCCGCCGGATTGAGCCGGAAGCTAATATTCTGACTCTTGGCACCAAGGATAAGATGGAAGCTCAATTAGTTCCTGAAGCTGGATTTGATATTGAGTTTATTCCGCGTGTAGCTTTCCCCCGAAGTCTATCGCTTAACGCATTAACCTTTTTACCAAGATTCGCAAAAGCGATTTCGCAAACCCGTAAAATTCTCAAAGATGCGAATGCAGATGTTGTAGTAGGCGTAGGTGGTTATGTGTGTCCGCCAGCATATCTTGCCGCTTTTTTCTCCCGCATTCCTGTTGTTATTCACGAGGCTAATGCAAAGCCCGGTTTAGCAAATAAACTGGGTGGTCCTCTAGCGAAGTTTGTGGGTGTGGCTTTCTCCAACACCCCTTTCCCTCGCGCCAAACTTGTGGGTATGCCCATGAAAGATGAGATCGCGCATCTGAACCGTCGAGCGGCACGAGCACAGGCGAGGCATACTCTAGGTCTTGACCCCGATAAGCCTGTTCTGATTGTGACGGGCGGTTCCTTAGGCGCACAAAGCCTTAATAACGCCGTCGCTGAGAACATTACGAATTTTGAGGACTGGGGTTTTCAGGTTTTGCATATTACTGGTAAAGGCAAAGCTATTGTGGATGATTCAGGCGAGCCCGTTACAGCCCCAAATTATCGTCAGATTGAGTTTAGCCACGGCATGCAGGATGTTTATGCCGCAGCCGATCTTTTGATAGTCCGTGCTGGAGCCGCAACCGTAAGCGAAGTTGCTGCGGTGGGTGTACCCGCAATTTTTGTTCCGCTCCCGTTTGGTAATGGTGAACAAAGTCTCAATGCTCGTTCTCTGGTTATGGCAGAAGCCGCGCTTCTCATCGAAGATAAGAAAATGACCGGGGCGTGGTTTGCCCGTGAAATTCCATCGTTGATGGCTGATGCTCAGAAGTTAAAAGAAATGGGTCGTCGAGCATATAAATTGGGCATTCGTGATGCCGCACATGTTATGGCTGAGGCAACCCTGAAGGTGGTTAAATAAATGTCCGAACTGATGAACCTTAACATGGTGCTTCCTGAGCCCCTGAACCCGCCGTTTCCCGCGCGCGCATCTCTGCAGGAGTTGGGACGTGTGCATTTTGTAGGGATCGGCGGTGCCGGTATGAGTGCTATTGCAACGTTGATGCTGAAAGCTGGTATTCCCGTAAGCGGCTCTGACCGAGCAGAAACGGCGACTATTCAGGCTTTACGTGAAGCGGGCGCTCGTGTTTATACTCCCCAAGATGCTGCGAATATTCACGATATTGATACCGTTGTTATCTCAACGGCCATTCACGAAGATAACCCCGAACTGATTGCGGCTCGTGCTCAGAACCTTCGGGTATTGCACCGCTCTGAGGCTTTGGCTGCCGCTATGGGATCATCACAGGTTGTAGCGGTTGCTGGCACGCATGGTAAGAGCACAACCAGTTCCATGATTGCCGTCATGCTGGATAAGTTAGGGTTTCACCCGTCTTTCGCGGTAGGAACAGTTATTGCAGGATACGGCAGCAACGCGCGATTGGGGGCCACTGGTGAAGGCTCTTGGTTTGTAGCAGAGGCTGACGAATCCGATGGGTCTTTTGTGCGCTACCAGCCTGCGATCGCAGTGGTTACCAACGTTGAACCTGACCACTTGGATTTCTACGAAACTCCCGAACGCGTGTATGAGGCGTTTAACCGTTTTGTTGCCTCTATGGCCCCTGGGGGCGTCTTGGTGACATGCTGGGATGATGAAGGCGCTCGTGCGCTTGCAGAACGTGCGCGCGATGCTGGGATTGAAGTGGTAACTTACGGCCAGTCTACTGAGGCTGATCTACGGGTTTCACGCATTACGAGCCACGGCTCGGAGTCTTCGGCAACACTGCGCTGGTCTTTCGAGTGCGCGAGTAAACATTACGAAGGCGAACAGGATGCTCAGCTGCGGGTACCCGGTATTCACAATCAGTTGAACGCAGCGGCAGCTTTTATTACCGCTCTTCTCGCTGGAGCACAACCTGAGGACGCGGCCGCCGCGTTATACGGCTTCGGAGGAGCAGATCGACGTTTTACTCTGCGTGGTGACGTAGCAGGTATTAAAGTCTTTGACGATTATGCTCATCACCCAACAGAGGTATTCCGTGCACTTGAGACCGGCCGCACGGTTGCCGATGGGCATAACCTCTATGTGGTTTTCCAGCCGCATCTGTTCTCACGCACCCAAGAATTTGCCGCCGATTTCGCGCAGGCTCTTTCGAAGGCTGATCGTTCGTATGTACTGGATATTTATCCTGCCCGGGAACTTCCGATTGAGGGAGTCACGAGTGAACTTATCACCGGTGCTGGATTTTCTGAGGTGCATTATGCGTCGGATGCAGCTGCAGCCATTGAAGATATTGCTATGTGTGCTGTTCCAGGCGATATTATTATGACCATTGGTGCAGGTGATGTTACCGCATTAGGAGAGCGTATTCTGCATGAGCTACATGCCCGTTACCTTAAGGAGTAATAGTGGCTAAAGGACGTCAAAAGCGAAAACCGGGCACGGAAGCGTTTGCAACCTCGCCGATACGTACTCCGAAGTTACCGGTTGTTCGCGGCAAAAAGAAAGCTAAACCTGCTGAAGATACGTCAAAATCTTTTGAAGGTATGAGCCCTCAGAACCAGACGAATCCTGTTGAGCAAGAAACTCATACCGAAAGTAAGAGCCAGACGGGTTCTTCCCGTGCAACGTATTCTGAATCTTCAGAGCTCAAGGACCGTGATATACGTCTGGATGCAGGGGAATCTGAACCGGATGAGTTGGATTCACAATCGGCGAAATCTACGTCTAGTACCTTTGGCCGATGGCATCGTGAACGTGAGAAGGAACGCCAAACCGAGATAGCGCGGGAACAGGAGATCCGCGAAGAGCAGGGGCGTATCGCCCAATTACGCGATGACCCCGGGCTCGACGGGCTTTTGGCAGAAGACCAAAGTAAGAGTCAGACTTCGAAGCGCCGACGTCCGCTCACTCGATTGCGGAAACTCCTTTACGGCTTTGGTGCGTTCATGCTTGCTGTGCTTCTATATATCGGTTTGGTCTTTTATTCTCCGCTGCTCTCTGTTCAGACTATTCGAGTTGAAGGCGCTTCGCTATTGGATAGCGTGCAGGTTGAGCAGAAACTGGAACCACTCAAGGGCACGCCGCTGACTCGTATTAATGATCAGAAGGTGCGTGAACTTATCGACCAGGAGCATGTACTGCGCGGCGTGCAGATTGAGGCGCATCCTCCGCATGAACTAGTTGTAACCCTCAAAGAGCGTACCCCTGTTGCCGTCATTCATCAGGACGGGAAATATGTGGTTGTTGATAGTGAGGGAATCAAACTTCGTGAAGTTGAGAATGCTGATGGAATCAATGTTCCGCTTGTCGATGTTGGACAGGAAGTTCCCCAGGATTCTGCGGCCTTCCGCACGGTTGCAAATGTGCTCTCTGCTTTGCCCTCGTCAATCCTGACACAGGTGAAGGAGGCACGGGCAAGCTCAACCTCAAATATTAACTTAACCTTGAAGGATGGGGTTGTCGTACAGTGGGGTACAGCTGAAGAGAGTGACCTTAAAGCTAAGGTTTTAACCAAACTGATGGAGGCGGTACATGAGGACCAGTCAAAAACCGCACAACAAGGACAAGCTACTAATAAAGTAAACACTTATGATGTTTCTTCGCCGCGTGTTCCGGTTACTCGTTAGCCTTTAACCTTATGGTTAAGCATCGGGTAAAAAGATAGATTTTTTATAAAAATCTATAAATAATACACGTCAAATACCTCAGGCAACTAGGAACCTGGTGAAACTGTTGGTATCCTTGCAGATAAAGTCACTATGAGGTTAGGAAGACTAAGGTTCTACTTGAACCTTTGGTTTTTCTAGAGATTTACACGAAATAATCGAGGGATAAATGGACGCTGGAACTCCCCAGAACTACTTGGCAGTCATCAAAGTCGTCGGTATCGGTGGCGGTGGCGTCAACGCAGTCAACCGTATGATCGAGGTTGGCCTGCGAGGCGTAGAATTCATCGCTATTAACACAGATGCTCAGGCACTTTTGATGTCTGACGCTGACGTCAAACTTGATGTTGGTCGTGAACTAACTCGCGGTCTCGGAGCGGGCGCAAACCCCGAGGTCGGTCGTCAGGCTGCTGAAGACCACGCCCAGGAAATCGAAGAGGTTATCAAGGGCGCAGACATGGTCTTCGTGACTGCAGGTGAAGGCGGCGGCACCGGTACCGGCGGTGCTCCCGTTGTAGCACGTATTGCACGCTCTTTGGGTGCCCTCACGATCGGCGTGGTAACTCGTCCCTTTACCTTTGAAGGTCGTCGCCGTTCGAACCAGGCAGAAACCGGCATTGCTGCACTTCGTGATGAAGTAGATACCCTCATTGTGATTCCGAACGATCGTTTGCTCTCTATCTCTGATCGCAACGTTTCGATGCTTGACGCCTTCAAATCGGCAGATCAGGTTCTTCTCTCCGGTGTGCAGGGTATTACCGACCTGATTACTACTCCGGGTCTGATCAACCTTGACTTTGCAGATGTTAAGTCTGTTATGCAGGGGGCTGGTTCGGCTCTGATGGGCATTGGCTCTGCCGCTGGTGAAGACCGCGCTGTTAAAGCCGCCGAGCTCGCTATCGCATCCCCACTTTTGGAAGCATCCATTGATGGGGCACACGGTGTACTCCTCTCCATTCAGGGCGGTTCCGATCTCGGTCTATTTGAGATTAATGAGGCTGCACGCCTGGTCCAGGAAGTCGCACATCCTGACGCAAATATTATCTTCGGTGCTGTGATTGATGACGCCTTGGGTGATGAAGCACGTGTGACCGTTATTGCCGCTGGATTTGACGCTGTCAATCCTGAGACTAACACCAACGCTAACAGTTCAGCTTCGGCAAATGCTCAGGCGCAGCGTACTCAGCAGGCATTCGGCGGCTCTGCGCAGGCCGCTCCTGCAGCTCCCGCATCAACCGGATATGGTTTCGGCGGTGCGCAGAATGGTACTCAGCAGAATGATGTTCCTGCCGCGGCTGGCTTTGATGTTGATCTACCGCCCGTCGTGGAAGAGTCCCCGGCGCGGCGCGATACCCTCGATGTGCCCGACTTCCTGAAGTAAGTCGCACACATCCTTTTTAGACATAAGGGAGCCAAGGACATATACGTCCTGGCTCCTTTGTGTATGCTTTGACCTTATGACAGCAGAAAGAACCATGAGTACCCTCAACCCGTTCTACTCCACAGGAACTTATACCAGCGGCCCATATACCGTGCATATCGGATTTACTTCACGGTCGGCCGGTAATTTGGGGCTTCATGTTAATGCGGGCGAGTCCCATACCGCAACGCTGAAAAACCGTGCTGATGTACAAAGTCTCTGCGGTTCGGCTCCTTTCCTCTACCTCAATCAAGTACACGGTGCAGATATTGTATGCGCCGATCATATTCTGAGTACACAGATTTCTCCGAATGACGAGCGTGGAGCATATACGTTGAAACGTGCCGATCAATTACGCGAGCAGGCTCCGCAAGCAGATGCTGCCTACAGTACAACAGGTCAGCCTCTAGCTATTATGGTTGCTGACTGCATTCCACTCGTGTTCGTGGGAGAGAAACCTACCCCACATGACGTGCCCATTATTGCTGTGGCACATGCAGGGCGTCCTGGGCTACTTGCAGGAGTTATTCAACGCACAGTTGCGACGATGCGAGAGCAGGGCGCAACACAGATTCACGCGTGGTTAGGGCCTAGTATATGCGGAAGCTGCTATGAGGTACCTGAAGATATGCGCGAACATGCGACACAGCAGATTCCTGAAACGTACGCTCAGACAAGCCAAGGAACACCGGCTTTAGATTTGCCAGCGGGAGCGATTGCTCTCTTGAATAAGCTGAAGATAGAGGTTTCTACCGACTTGGCAGCCTGCACTTATGAAAGCACCAGTCTTTTTTCGCATCGAGGATTTATGAATCGAGGTGAAGCACCCGGACGTATCGCTGGGCTCGTATGGGTGACGAAACCTTCCTAAGATCTTAAAATTGAAGAAGAGCTGAGTATGAGGGTATATCGGTAAAGGGGACTGATGATGAGCGAAGAACAGACATTGACGTACACCTCGGAACGCGCGCAGCAGCTTGCGGATAACTACGCACGGGTTATGGCGCGCGTCCGCGATGCTGAAGCCGATACCAGTGGTGTGCGCACCGAGCATAGCCCTACAGTTCGCCTTGTCACCGTGACCAAGTTTTTCCCTGCCTCTGATGTAGCAGCGCTTTACACCCAGGGGGTACGTATTTTTGGTGAGAATCGTGATCAAGAGGCGGCTCCTAAAGCTCGTGCTCTTCGAGCCATCGAAAAACCTGCCGACCCCGCTTACTGGACGTTTATTGGGCAGTTGCAAACGAATAAGGCAAAGTCCGTCGTAAAATATGCCCATCAGGTACAGTCCGTAGATCGTTCGTCTCTGATTGATTCTTTAGCAAAAGCCTATCGCAACCAAGTAGCTCGCTATGAGACGGGGGAGCAGGATGCCCCAGCGGCTCTATCCCAAGGAGCTCTAGAATGTCTGATTCAGGTTTCGCTTGAAGCGCAGGCAACGGCCGGACATGCATCGGAAGGGGCGCGTGGTGGAACGGACCAAGACGAGATTTTAGAGCTTGCTGAGCGTATCGAAGCTCAAGAAGAATTACGCTGTGGGGGTATTATGGCGGTGGCGCCACTGGGTGCGAACCCCGACGAATCCTTTGAAAAACTCTGGGAATTGGCGCAGGGCCTGCGCGCCGAGTTTCCGCATGCAGATCAGATTTCGGCGGGTATGAGTGCAGATTTAGAAGCCGCTATTCGCTGGGGGTCTACGTGTGTGCGGGTAGGAAGCGACATCATGGGGAAGCGAGATTACCCCTAGATTTTTACCAGGTTTTGTTGTGCAAGGCATGCAGCAGATGAGAAATACGCTGATAGGATTTTCAAGCGCTGGTAGAATGTACACCTGTGAGGGATGGTTGACGTCGTCTTTAAGAATATGCATCATCGTCAATAAAGCCCGTGGGAATACCCCCAAAATTCTCTGTGAACATATATAATCGGTGTCGAACCGACAGCGTGTGCGGTGCTATTTCCCACGTTAGAATCTCAGGTATCGGTGGAGCGAATCTCCCGCATATATGTGAATGTACGACTGCGAAACGAGAGTAAAGAATGGCGAAACAAGGCGGTGGCAAACTTGCCAATAGCCTCGGTTCTTTCTTCGGCGTGACTCGTTATGGGTCGGAAACTGAAGAATTATCGGAAGGTATGCAGGATGTCCATAGTCATGATTCGACGGATGAGGCATCTATTCCTTCCACTGAAACTCCCGCTCCATCACCTGGAACCCGGCTGAATGCATTACCCACACCACCATCTGCTAACCCTGACACCGCAGCTATGCCGCAGGCAACGGGCGCTGCGGAGCCACTATCTGTAGAATCAGAAGCGATTACGGCATCGTCTGCTTATCAAACTTCAGCTCAGCGGCAAGAAACCAACCAGTTTGCCGCGACTTACACGCCAATCCCACACCGGGAACAGAAAACTAACCGAGAGGAATACCAGGTGCAAAATCACTACGAGACCGACGAGTACCCCTACCCTTCCTCCGGCTACGATCAAGTTCATGAGCTTGATGTGAATTCTTACGGCATTGACGAGGGTCTTGGTGCCGGATACCCCTACGAGGAAGATGAGGACGAATTGCGCCGCATTACAACAATCCACCCCCGCTCATACAACGACGCCAAAATTATTGGTGAAGCGTTTCGTGAGAATATTCCTGTGATTATGAATGTCGCTGAAATGAGCGATTCGGATGCTAAACGTCTTGTGGACTTTGCCTCCGGACTCGCATTCGGGCTCTCAGGTCGCATTGAACGTGTGACCGGGCAGGTATTCTTGCTAACCCCCGAAAACCTAGAGGTACTGGGGGCTGACACGACTCCGGCACCGGGCGCTTTTGAGGCTGAGGGTCCGTTTCCTTTTGACCAGGGGTAATGCATGGGGTACATCTTCGCCATCATTACCATAGCCCTGCATATTCTCTACATTGGGTTGCTCTTGCGGATGCTTCTGGACTGGGTGCGTGTCTTTGTGCCGGGGTGGCGTCCGCGAGGGATTGCCCTGCTGTGCGCCTCTGGAGTGTATGCTCTGACGGACTGGCCTATGAACCAGCTTCGCAAGGTTGTACCGCCACTGCGTATTGGTAATTTCGCCCTTGATACTGGGTTTCTGATTCTGATTTTAGGCGTGGGACTTTTATTGTCAGTGATGACCTCTTTGACACTAACTTTTTCACGCTAAATAACAGTTATATTTCCTGGTCAAAGCATAAATTTTTCTGATATGCATAAAGATGTATGAAGCAATAACGGCGAGGCAGACTTTCCGTCAGGAAATACATTTACTATGATGGTAAGAGGTTCTCTGCGCCGAATTCCTGGAAAATCGGGTCTTGAAGTGTAGAGAAGAGTAGAATAATGGGCGGTACCCTAGCCAGCACCGTAAGTTTACTTAATAAATTTATGGGCATCCCAAAACCTATTCACAGATAACTTTATTCCAAAGGAGATAAGCTGTGGCTATCACCCCCGAAGATCTGATTAACAAGAGCTTCAAAATTGTGAGAAACGAATCCGGGTACGACCGCGATGAGGTTGATAATTACCTTGATGAGCTTGTTGTTGAGCTCCGCGCACTGTACACCGAAAACGAATCCCTCAAGCGTAAGCTTGCGGCCGCCCAGTCTGGTTCGGCAACTCCGGCGACCAACAATACGTCTTCTTCGTCTGCAACGGCTAAGTCCGCTGCACAGGATAAGACCAGCACCCCAGCACCCGTCGCTGCTGGCGGCGCTCAGGATGCAGCAGGTCTGCTTGCCATGGCTCAGAAACTCCATGACGAATACGTCTCTCAGGGTGAAAAAACCCGTGCAGAACTCGTTGCTAAGGGTGAGAAAGAAGCTAAAGATCTGGTGGCAGCTGCACGTTCTCAGCGTGATGAGGTTCTTTCCAAGCTCACCGATGAGCGTGACAGTTTGGAAATCACCGTGGAGTCCCTGCGTGGTTTTGAGTCGCGTTACCGTTCGAAGTTGCAGGAACACCTCACCTCTCAGCTTGAAGAGCTGAAGACTCTTAAGTCTTTTGAAGCAGATGCTCGCTAAGCTCTAAGTTTCGATACCTTTTTATAAACACCGTCCGCATCCGTGGCAAGAAGAACTTTGCTACTGGCTTTGCGGGCGGTTGTTTATACCTGGCTTAAGATAAGCTAGAGGAGGGCGAATTCAGGTACAACATCCGCCGCCCCGCTCATTGCCCTTCACCGAGGAGATACATGGAATCTGAAGAGACCACTGCGTCTGCCGCTGGTTCAACAGCATCGCATAAGTCTGTTACGCGCATACTCTCATCACGCGGCGCATGGGTAGTCGGGATTCTAACGGCTCTTATTATTTTTTTCATTGACCAGGGCACAAAGCTTCTGGTGGTTACCAAGATGCAGATTGGGGAGCGCATCCCCGTGATCGATGGTCTTCTGTGGTGGTATTCCATCAGGAATTCTGGCGCTGCCTTTTCTCTCGGCGAGAATGCAACCTGGATATTTACGGTTATTATGGCGCTTGCCGCTGCAACCGTCCTTTACCTCTTCCGAAGGACGCGGGCTCTGAACTGGACCCTTGCCCTTGGAGGGCTGCTGGGCGGTGTTCTCGGAAACCTTTTTGATCGTCTTTTCCGTGAGCCAGGATTCGGTATGGGACACGTGGTGGACTTTATTTCGGTGCCTAACTTTGCCATCTTTAATATTGCCGATTCGGCGATCTGCGTTTGTATGGCTTTAATCGTACTGCTTAACTTCCGTGGCATAACGCTGCTTGGTACACGTGCTAAATCCTCTGCGAAGAAGGTTTCCGCACTATCTACCCACGTGAAAACTCAGAAGATCTCCGAAGGGGAATAATTGACCGATAATGTTGCGCCAGCAGGCATAACCGCCGAGTTCGATGTTTCTGAGGCTCTAGTAGGTATGCGATTGGACGCTGCTCTCGCCGGTGCCCTTGAGATACCGCGTACCCGCGCATCCGGCTGGATTCGCGACGGGCATGTGCGTGTGGTTCAGCGTGGAAATGAGCTGAAAATCGGTAAATCGCATAAACTTTCTGCGGACGAAACTGTAATTGTGAATGCGCCTGCTCCGCGTGACCTTGCCGATATTCAGCCCGAAAAGGTAGATGGCTGCGGCATAGTCTATTGCGATGACGATATTGTGGTGGTCGATAAACCTGCTGGTGTTGCCGCGCATCCTTCTCACGGGTGGCATGGGCCCACTGTTCTTTCGGCTCTTCTGGGAGAAGGCGTTACCGTGGCTACCTCCGGGGCGGCAGAGCGTCAGGGGATTGTGCACCGGCTGGACGTCGGCACTAGCGGGCTTATGGTGGTGGCGCGCAGCGAGCGGGCATATACCGAGCTTAAACGTGCCTTTAAGGATCGTACCGTTGAGAAGGTATATCATACCCTGGTACAAGGACTGCCGGATCCTCTCATGGGGACTATTGATGCTCCCATCGGTAGGCATCCCGGGCATGAATGGAAATTCGCCGTTATTGAGGATGGACGTTCTTCTATTACCCACTATGAAACTTTGGAATCTTTCGGGTCTGCCTCTCTTGTTGAGGTGCATTTAGAAACGGGACGGACTCACCAGATCCGTGTGCATTTCTCTTCATTACGGCACCCCTGTTGCGGCGACCTCACTTATGGAGCCGACCCCCGGTTTAGCGCCGAACTTGGCCTGACCCGGCAGTGGCTGCATGCGCATCGCCTAGGGTTCACTCACCCTACCACCGGAGAGCGCGTTGAATTTGAGAGCCCCTATCCGCAGGATTTAGACTATGCACTTGAGGCGCTTCGCACCGGGAACATCACCAGAGCATAACTAAAACTCAGTCAGCACACTAAGAGACCAACAACCACAGCTAATGAGGAGAAAACGTGGCTAAGAAGGGCTTCGCGCATCTGCACGTGCATACCGAATATTCCATGCTGGACGGCGCTGCCCGCCTAGGCGACCTCTTTCAATACGCACGGGAACTCGGAATGGACTCTATGGCCACCAGCGATCACGGGTTCCTTTTCGGCGCGTTCGACTTTTGGCGTCAAGCGAAGGCCAATGACATTAAACCCATTATCGGTGTGGAAGCGTACCTGACTCCCGGAACCCACCGTACCGACCGTTCACGTGTGCGCTGGGGCGATGGCTCTCGCGACGATGTTTCCGGTGGTGGTGCATACACCCATATGACTATGTGGGCGGAAACCACCGAGGGCATGCACAATCTTTTCCGCGCATCATCTGTCGCCTCTCTGGAAGGTCAGCTGTACAAGCCGCGTATGGACCGCGAAGTACTGCAAACCTACTCTAAAGGGCTCATCGCCACGACCGGATGTCCTTCCGGAGAAATTCAGACTCGTCTGCGCTTGGGTCAGTACCAAGAGGCAGTCGCAGCGGCAGCAGAATTCCGTGACATCTTTGGCAAGGACAATTTCTATTGCGAGGTCATGGATCACGGGCTTGATATCGAGCGTAATGTGCAAGCAGATCTGCACCGTCTGGCCAAAGAGCTTAACCTGCCGTTTGTCGCGACGAACGATCTGCACTACACTCGCCAAGAAGATCACACCGCGCACGCTGCACTTCTGTGCGTGCAGTCTGGTTCGACCCTGACCGACCCTAAACGCTTTAAATTCGATGCTGACAACTTCTACCTGCGCTCGCCGGAAGAGATGTATCAGATATTCGGCGATGTTCCAGGGGCCTGCGAGAATACTCTTGAAATCGCTGAACGATGCAACGTCGAGTTCAATACCAAAGCGAACTATATGCCGAATTTCCCTGTACCCGAGGGGGAAAACGAAGAATCCTGGTTCGTGAAGGAAGTTGAACGAGGACTGCACTACCGATTCCCCAATGGCGTGCCCGATAAGGTACGTGAACAAGCGGAATATGAGGTAGGCGTTATTACCTCCATGGGGTTCCCCGGATACTTCCTTGTGGTGGCGGACTTTATCAACTGGGCGAAGAACAATGGTATCCGTGTGGGCCCAGGGCGTGGCTCCGGTGCAGGCTCGATGGTCGCCTACGCCATGCGTATTACCGATCTGAACCCGCTCAATCACGATCTGATTTTTGAGCGCTTCCTCAACCCCGACCGCGTGTCAATGCCCGACTTCGATGTGGACTTTGACGATCGCCGTCGTGCCGAAGTGATCGACTATGTGACCGAGAAATATGGCGAAGACAAAGTCGCACAGATCGTCACCTTCGGAACCATTAAAGCGAAGCAGGCGCTCAAAGATGCTTCTCGCGTGATGGATCAGCCCTACTCGGTAGGTGAGCGCCTCACAAAGGCGATGCCGCCGGACGTTATGGGTAAGAACATTGCACTTGCCAATGTGTATAACCCCGAAGATAAGCGCTACTCCGAAGCGGGCGATCTGCGTGCACTTATCGAGGACCCGGTCGATAAGATTTACGGCGAAGTCTTCGAGACCGCAAAAGGTCTGGAAGGTCTGAAACGTCAGTGGGGCGTGCACGCCGCGGGCGTTATCATGTCGAGCAAAAACCTGACTGACGTGATTCCCGTGATGCGCCGCGAGGCTGATGGGCAGGTTATTACCCAGTTTGATTACCCCACCTGTGAAGGTCTGGGTCTTATCAAAATGGACTTCTTGGGTCTTCGCAATTTGACGATTATTTCTGACGCACTAGATAACGTCAAGATGAACCGCGGCATAGAGATAGACCTCGAAAACCTAGAGGTTGATGACAAAGAGTCCTATCGCCTACTGGCGCGTGGTGACACCTTAGGCGTATTCCAGCTTGATGGCGGTCCGATGCGCAGCCTACTCAAACTCATGGAGCCTGAAGAGTTCGAGCATATTTCCGCTGTGCTTGCCCTGTACCGTCCTGGACCTATGGGTGCGAACTCACACACGAACTATGCCCTTCGTAAGAACGGTAAGCAAGAGATTCAGCCGATTCACCCCGAGCTTGAAGAGCCTCTTGCCGAGATTCTTGATACTACCTATGGCCTGATTGTGTATCAGGAGCAGGTGATGGCGATCGCCCAGAAGGTTGCAAATTATACGCTGGGTGAAGCGGATCTGCTGCGTCGCGCGATGGGTAAGAAGAAGAAAGCTGAGCTGGATAAACAATATGAGGCTTTCCACGATGGCATGATTTCTAACGGGTACTCGGAGGGCGCAGTTAAGGCCCTGTGGGATATTCTGCTTCCGTTTTCCGATTACGCATTCAACAAAGCCCATACTGCGGCATACGGTTTGGTATCGTACTGGACCGCCTATTTGAAGGCGCATTATCCGCAGGAATATATGGCGGCTCTGCTAACGAGTGTGGGCGATAACAAGGATAAGCTGGCTCTATACCTCAACGAATGCCGTGCCATGGGTATTACCGTGCTGCCCCCGGATGTGAACGAATCCACCCTGACTTTTGCGCCTGTGGGGAAGGATATCCGTTTCGGCATGGGCGCTATTCGTAACGTGGGCGCAAACGTGGTCGACGGCATGATTGCAGCCCGCGAAGAGAAGGGACACTTTGAGTCTTTCAACGACTTCCTGAAGAAAGTTCCGCTGGTTGTGTGTAATAAACGCACCATAGAATCGCTGATTAAGGCGGGTGCTTTCGACGAGTTGAAACATACTCGCCGTTCTCTTTCTCTGGTGCACGAGTCGGCAGTAGATGCTGCAGTCTCCGTGAAACGCAAAGAGGCAGCAGGTCAGTTTGACCTCTTCGGTTCCCTGGGCATGGATGATGCGCTCGGTGACGATCTTTCGGTGACCGTTCCAGATATTCCCGACTGGGAACGCCGCGAGAAACTGAATTTCGAACGTGAAATGCTGGGTCTGTACGTTTCCGATCATCCACTGCGCGGTCTGGAACGTGCGCTTTCGGACGCGGCAACCGCATCCGTGCACGATATTATCGACGAGGACTCGCATATTCGCGACGGCGAAGTGGTAACGATCGCGGGCATGCTCACGAGCGTTTCGCGGCGTATTGCCAAGTCGAGCGGTAATCAGTATGCGTCGGTAGAGCTTGAGGACTCATCGGGTGCTACCCTGACCGTCATGTTCTTCTCCCGTGCATATGAGACGATGGGCAATGCCCTGGCGGATGACCTGATTTGTTCTATTAAGGGCCGTATTCAGAGGCGTGATGACGGTAGCGTGAATATGAGCGCTCAGGAAATGCAGATTCTTGAGCTGAGCGATGATGGTCGCGGCGCCCCGATTACGATTTCGGTGCCCGAGTACCATGTGACGGAGGACCGTCTCAAGGAACTGAAGGACGTTCTGCGTGATCATCGCGGGAATGTGGATGTCCGGATGCTCCTGCGCACTCGTGATAAAGAGCAGCTGGTCCTTCTGGATTCGAGTGTGCGAGTTGATCCCAATCCCAGCCTCTTTGGTGAGATTAAGACGATTTTCGGTCCCAGCTGCATTCGCAGGTAGGGGAGAAGCCCTCAATATCTAGCGGTATAGGTAAGGCTTATTCAGGAGGGATAATTCCCCTGGATAATCCTTACCGAACCGTTAGGTCAGCTCTTCAGAGATCTACACAGCGGGCTAATGCTGGGTGTTAAACCATCGTGGGCGTGGCTGGATGAACACAAGCCTCTGACGGTTCTCTTGACGGCATCTGTAAAATAAGAATGATGATG
This sequence comes from Rothia sp. HMSC069C01, assembly GCF_001814655.1. Taxonomy (NCBI): domain Bacteria; kingdom Bacillati; phylum Actinomycetota; class Actinomycetes; order Micrococcales; family Micrococcaceae; genus Rothia; species Rothia sp. HMSC069C01. Next base: position 796,453 of record NZ_KV817408.1, on the reverse strand, counting down.
CTCGACGCGGGTGCTGCACAGTGCCCACCTGAGGAGACACCATGTATTGCCCGTACTGCAAACACACAGACTCTCGCGTAGTAGATTCGCGAACTACCGACGACGGTGCGGCCATCCGCCGCCGTCGTCAATGTACCGCGTGCAGTCGGCGTTTTACAACCGTTGAAACAACTACTATTTCCGTCATTAAACGCTCCGGTGTGACCGAGCCATTCGACCGTTCCAAAATTGCTGCCGGTGTGCGCAAAGCCTGCCAGGGGCGTCCGGTGGGTGAAGACGATTTGGCAAAACTTGCTCAAGAAGTCGAAGAGCTTATTCGGGCCCGCGGACTCGCCGAAATTAACGCGCACGAGGTGGGACTTACCATCCTTGAACCGCTCTCCAAACTGGATGCGGTAGCCTACCTGCGCTTTGCCAGCGTTTACCAAGCATTCGAGAACCTTGAAGACTTTGAATCTGCGATCGCTCTTCTGCGTGAGGACCGCGTGGGAGATGCCGAGCCTCCAGAGGACGCGGTAGCCTCTTCGGATAAAACTTCCCAAGACAAACGAAATAAAGACGCGAAGCCTGCGAAGAAAAATACCGCCAAAACTACCAAGGCTCGCTCTGGGAAATCAAACGAGAGCAACCCGCTTCAGGGGACATTCCTCTAAGCATCAGTTGTTTAATCCCGCGAACAGATAATATTTTGACGAAACAGGGCTACCTGTTTCGTCAAAATATTATCTGTTCGCGCTTTATGAAGTTTTACAGGCTTTAGAGTTCGCCGCGCCGCTGACGTTCGGAAGGCATTCCGCCAGCCCAAAGCGCAGCGCCCACAATGCCTGCATTATTGCGCAGAGTCGCCATCACCATAGGGGTGCGAATCTCGTCCTCGAAGTAGGGCATAAATTTTTCGGGGTTCTTTGAGATGCCTCCACCAATAATGAAAAGGTCAGGGGAGAACAACGCTTCAACATGCTGGAAATACCGGCGCAGACGCTTTTTGGCGTACTTCTTCCACGAAAGATCATGAACTTCGCGTGCTCGCGCGGATGCGCGGGACTCCGCATCATACCCGTCAATTTCAAGGTGTCCGAGTTCGGTGTTCGGCACCAAAACCCCGTTGTTAATCAGGGCGGAACCAATACCGGTTCCTAAAGTGATAACGGCGATGAGCCCCGTCTTGTCTCGTCCTTGCCCGTAGGTGGCTTCGGCAAGACCTGCGGCATCAGCATCATTAATGCCGTAAACAGTCCTTGAATCCAGAGCGTCGCTGATGAGCTGTTCAAGGTTAGTGTTAATCCAGGCGGGATCAACATTTGCAGCTGAGAAAACCACACCATTCTTCACAACGGCGGGGAAATCGACGCCGATAGCAGAATAAGGCTCTGGCGCTATCTCACGTGATTGAAGCTCATCAACAATCTGGCGTGCCACCTGTGCGATAGCCTGTGGGGTTGCTGGCTGCGGGGTGGGAATACGAAAACGCTCGGATACCAGGTTACCGGTTCGCAGATCGACGATACCGCCTTTCATACCGGTACCGCCAATATCAATACCGATCATCAGGTCTTTGGGGGTGGGCGCCGGAACATCGACGTATTCTACCGAGTTTTCGACCGGAGGAATTGCAGCAGTAGTCTCGTTCATAGGTCTCTCTTTCGTCGTGTCTGTGTTATTGGGAGGAAACTAAGGCAGGGTGAGAACATCCACGCCGTCTGCTGTGACAACCATGGTGTGCTCAAATTGGGCGGTACGTTTGCGATCACGGGTGACCACAGTCCAATCATCATCCCACAGATCCCATTCGATCGTGCCGAGGGTCAGCATGGGCTCGATGGTGAAGATCATGCCCTCTTTGATCTCCATATCATAGGCGGGAGCTGCATCGTAGTGAGGAATAATAAGGCCCGAGTGGAATTCGCGCCCCACGCCGTGCCCGGTATAGTCACGCACTACACCGTATCCAAAACGCGCCGCATATTTTTCAATCACGCGACCGATAACGTTGATCTGACGGCCCGGTTTAACCGCCTTCATCGCACGGTTGAGGGCTTCTTCAGTACGTTCGACCAGCAGACGGGATTCTTCATCGACATTGCCCACCAACAAGGTTTTATTGGTGTCGCCGTGCATTCCATCAAGGTATGCGGTGACGTCAAGGTTCAGAATGTCGCCGTCCTCAAGTACCGTGGAGTCTGGAATGCCGTGGCAAATAACCTCATTCAGTGATGTGCATACCGATTTCGGGTAGCCGCGGTAATCCAGGGTGGAGGGGTAGGCACCGTGATCGCAAATATACTCGTGGATCAGCACATCGATCTGATCGGTTGTCGTGCCCGGGACGGCAATCTTTGCCGCTTCCACAATAGCGCCTGCAGCAACCTTACCCGCTGCACGTACTCTCTCAACCTCTTCAGGGGTGTACATATTTGAGTCGTTGCCCTCATTGGGGGTTTTCTTCCCCACGTATTCGGGGCGAACAATATCTGCCGGTACAGTGCGCATGGGGGTGACAACTCCGGGGGTCAGGCACCCTATGGGCGCGGCACCCGGTTCTGCGGGAAGATTATGAGAAGTAGCCATAAAATTATCTTACCGGCAGAACACAGGTGTATCGCTAGGTACCCCATACAAAACCCGAACCTTTTTCCATATATGCAGAATATTTTTCGCCATGCGTGCGCAGGGCCTTAAAGTTGACGAAAATTGGTGAAAGACGGCGCATGAGGATATAAAAGGTGCTACCGTGAAGGACATAAAGAACCTGTGTAGTTTTCTGTCACCAAAACGCAGGCATGCTGAAGGAGAATAATGAGCATTACCGAAGACATCACCCCCGGTCCGCACCCGGTGCAGTACTGGTACAACACCTTTACTGGGCAGGTAGAAGAAGGGCAGCAGAGTAAGATTACCCACCTGTGGGGTCCTTATGCGACACGCGAAGAGGCCGAAAAGGCCATGGAAACAGCACAGAAGCGTAATGAAGAATGGGATAACCAGGACTAGCCGATTTCCGCGCAAATCTATAAGAGCCAGACTCACCGCGTGTGAGGCTGGCTCTTGTGCTTTGTAGATTTTCCGCTGCTCCCTAAGACGGTTTTTCTGAGGAGATCCTACTCAAAAGTGTGTTCTTGGGCGGGGAACTCGCCCGAGCGCACCTCGGCGCGGTAGGCACGTGCCGCATCTTCAAGAAGCGAACCGATCTGCGCAAATTGTTTGACGAACTTGGGGAGTTTGCCCTCGCGCATTCCCATAGCGTCTTGCCAGACAAGCACCTGACCGGTAGTGACGTTGCTTGCGCCAATACCGATAGTAGGAACTGCGCCCACCGCCTGATCAACGCGGCGCGCGGTCTCTGTAGTCACCATTTCAAGAAGCACACAGAATGCGCCAGCTTCGGCGAGGGCGCGTGCATCCGCAACAACGGCATCGCTTTTTTCGCCGCGGCCCTGCACCCGGAAACCCCCGAGAGCATGCTCCGACTGCGGGGTGAAACCGACGTGTGCGACAACCGGAATACCTGCACGAACTATGGCACGAACCCACTCGGTCATAGCGGCGTTGGCCTCGATTTTGATAGCGTGTGCCCCGCCTTCTTTCATGAGGCGCGCCGCCGAAGCGACCGCTTGTGCGGGAGACTGCTCGTAACTGCCGAAGGGGAGATCGGCGACCACCATAGCACGGGATGCGCCGCGTGCTACTGAGGCTACGAGCGGAATCATCTCGTCAAGAGTAACGGTGAGAGTGGACTCATATCCGTAGACGACATTAGCGGCGGAGTCACCGATAAGAAGCATATCGATTCCCGAGCGGTCAAAAATCTGGGCTGTTAAGAAGTCATAGCAGGTGAGCATTGAGAACTTTTCGCCCGCAGCTTTGGCTTGCGCGAGGTGGAGGGTACGCACTTTCTTCACCGCTTCAAGGTTGAAAGGCTTATCCCCGGTTCCTGTGGGGGCGGCGCTCGTCGCGTTGTGCGGGTGCTGTGCAGATGCGGCAGGCGCGGATGGTGCGTAAGGGGCGTTTTCGTTCTCGCTCATGGGGTCTATTTTATCGTGGTTGCTCCGGTAGTGCTGGGGAGCGGTTCGCTGATAGATAACGCCTGATGCTATGGCTGCGCCAATTCATCGAGGAGTCTAATGTCCTTTAGCGTGAACGAAACATACAACAGCTGAGCTAAGATGCTTACCTGACCCACAGAATTTACATAAACGAAACCTGAACATCAGGCTTTTGCGGGAAGAAACCGATAGTCTAGAAAGAGACATAAAACCGTGCCAGCGCACTCGCGTCTTGCGGCACCAACATATGCGTGAGCACGGCATCACTCACCGCCGAGTCAGCTACCGCCCGGAATACAGGGAGATATCTATGGACCGTCAACAGGAATTTGTACTGCGCACCATCGAAGAGCGCGACATTCGCTTTATTCGGCTGTGGTTTACCGACGTGGTGGGAACCCTCAAATCCGTAGCATTAGCCCCAGCTGAGGTTGAAAGCGCCTTCGAGGAAGGGCTCGGCTTTGACGGTTCCTCTATTGAGGGTCTTTCACGCGTGTACGAATCCGATATGCTGCTTCAACCCGATCCCTCCACATTCCAGATATTGCCTTGGCGCGGGATTGAAGACCATACCTCCCGCATGTTCTGCGATATTCTTACACCCGATGGTGAGGCGAGCGCATCCGACACTCGCGGCGTACTCAAGCGAACCCTCAACAAAGCGGCTGAAATGGGATTCACTTGCTATACCTCGCCCGAAATTGAGTTTTATCTGCTCAAATCTGCTCAGCTGGGTGATGACGGTTTTCCGGTACCGGTAGACTATGAATCCTATTTTGATCACACACCCGGCGGGATTGTGCAGGATTTCCGTCGCAAGGCAGTGACCATGCTTGAAGAGGTTGGTATCTCGGTGGAGTTCAGCCACCATGAAACTGGTCCCGGGCAGAACGAGATCGACCTGCGCCACGCTGATGCCCTGCAGACCGCCGATAATGTGATGACGTTCCGCACCGTCATCAAAGAGGTTGCATACACACGGGATCTTTACGCAACTTTTATGCCTAAGCCTTTTACCAAATATGCCGGCAGCGGTATGCACACCCATTTCTCGCTTTTCGAAGGCGATACCAACGCGTTCTTCGAGGCCGGGGCTGAGTATCGTCTCTCAAAGACGGCACGGCACTTTATTGCCGGGGTACTCAAGCATGCCCCGGAGTTTACCTCGGTCACCAATCAGTTCATCAATTCATATAAGCGGCTGTGGGGCGGCGGGGAAGCACCCAGTTATGTTTCATGGGGGCACAATAATAGGTCGGCGTTGGTGCGTGTGCCGCTCTATAAACCGAATAAGATGCAGGCGGCGCGCATCGAATACCGCGGGCTTGATTCGGCCTCGAACCCTTACCTGGCATATGCGGTAATTCTCGCTGCAGGGCTCAAAGGTATTGAGCACGAGTATGAGCTCATGCCTGCCGTGACTGAAGACCTTGCCGCCATGACAACCGCAGAACGCCGCGCTATGGGGTACAATCCGCTGCCTGCTTCTCTGCGTGAGGCTATTAACCGTACCGAGGACTCCGAGTTCATGGCAGAGGCTCTGGGCGAGCAGGTTTTCGAACAATTCTTACGCAATAAGCGCGCCGACTGGGAACAATACCAGGCGCAGGTCACTCCGTATGAGCTCAAGCATAATCTGGGTATTCTCTAGCGGATAGGCGAGTTTCGGGAGGGGACCATGCCAGAGCAGCAACCTACTGAAGGCACAACGGCGGCACCGGCGGATGCGGAACGTCAAGAACACGCACGCAGGCGCACGCGCATGGTCGCCGCTGGGTTCTACGATGCCACAAAGAGCGAGCGCTGGCTTGATTCCCCCGAACTCGCCCAAGTTAATATGGATGCCCTCTTTGCCGGGCTGCGCTGGGCACCCTCGCCGGATATCGCGTTACCTTCGTTGGTGAGGCTTATCGAAAAGCACCCCGCAACGGCGGAGCGCGCGAACCGCGGGGATGCCGAATTTAGCATGTTCCGGCTTTTGGGCTCTTCGCAGGCGTTGGGCGATTTTCTGTACCGCAACCCGCATTTAATCGACCAAGTTCTCGACAGCCACGGGCTAGACTCTGAACCCGAGCTTATCGCCACTCAAGAGCCCAGCACCGTTCAGGCGGAGGATATTGAGCCGCAGATAGACCCGCACGATGTTGAAGAAACCCCGCATATTCGCGGGTACAGCGGCACTGCCGGGGGTAAAAAGCTCGACGATATTGATGAGCCTAAGGCCCCGCTGGCAACCGCATACCGTACGGATCTGTTGGAAGCGGTGGGTGCAAATCCCGACGATGAGCGGCCGCGCGCATCACGTGAGATGACGGGTAAAGACGGGTATACGGCGCTGCGCGTGGCGTACCGTGCCGCACTCACGAAAATTGCGCTTGTTGATGTGTGTTCGCCCGATCCTGTGGAACTTATGCCCACGGTTGGGCGGCATCTTGCTGATCTTGCCGCCGCCGCTCTGGAAGGAGCGCTCGCGATAGCCCGCACCGAAGTTGCCGAGGGTCTGGGTGGTGGACTGTGCTCGGCACCCGCGCGGGGTGCATCCGTAGATGCCCTGGATTTGGCGATTATCGGTATGGGCAAATGCGGGGCGCGCGAGCTGAACTATATTTCTGATGTAGACGTGGTGTATGTGATAGCACCCGTTCCCGCCAGTGAACTGCCCGAGGGAGTAGAACCCCTCACCGAGCAGGACTGTGCCCAGATCGGTACTGAGCTGGTTCATGCGCTAACGAAGGCGATTATGGCGCCTGCCTCCGAACCACCGCTGTGGGAGGTGGACGCGAACCTGCGCCCCGAAGGCAAGGACGGGCCGCTGGTGCGCACCGTCGAATCCTATGTGCGGTACTACAAACGTTGGGCTGAGAACTGGGAGTTTCAGGCGCTTTTGAAAGCCCGACCGATCGCTGGGTCTGCGCATTTAGGTGAAAAATATGCGCGCGCAATCGAGCCGTTCGTATGGGAATCAGCCGCACGGGATTCCTTCGTGGAATCTGTGCAGGCTATGCGCGCTCGCGTGACCGATAATATTCCTGCCGCTCAGCTGGAACGTCAAATAAAACTCGGTCCCGGTGGTCTGCGCGATGTTGAGTTCACAGTTCAGCTTTTGCAGCTGGTGCACGGGCGAACCGACTCTGCGGTGCGTACCAAATCTACCCTGGATTCGCTTGCCGCACTTACCCGTGCCAGTTACATTAGTCGCGCCGATACCGAAGCGTTCTCACGCGACTACAAGAAATTGCGTCTGCTGGAGCACCGCATTCAGCTTATGCACTTGCGCCGCACCCACCTGATGCCCGACCGCGCCGGAGAACAGCGCGCTCTTGCCCGCTCCCTAGTGCCCGCTGAGCGTATGGGAACGCTCTCGGCTGAGCAGATGCTCAAAGCATGGCGGAAACTCAAACGCAATGTGCGTTCCCTGCATGAACGTATATTCTTCCGCCCGCTGCTGGCCGCGGTTTCAACACTGAGCCGCGATGAAGTGGCGCTTTCTGACCAGGCGGCGCAGGATCGTCTGGCTGCTCTCGGCTACCGCGACCCGCGCGGAGCCATGCGGCATATCGAAGCGCTCACCAACGGGGTCAGCCGCCGCGCCGAGATTCAACGGCATCTGATGCCTGTGCTCTTGGGCTGGTTTGCTGAGGGCGTAGATGCAGACGCCGGGCTGCTGGGGTTCCGCCTGGTCTCAGAGTCTTTGGGCACCACGAGTTGGTACCTGCGTATGCTTCGTGATTCGCCCGCCGCAGCGGAGCGGCTGTGCCAGATACTCTCAAGCTCACGGTATATTACCGACCTGCTGGAAGACGCGCCCACCTCCATCACCTGGCTTGACAAGGTTGCCGACCTGCAGCCGCTGAGCGCGGGCGCTCTCAAGGCTGAAATTACCTCGCTCCTATCACGACACGAGGACTCTGCGGACGCTATGCGCGCGGTACGGTACCTGCGCCGCCGCGAGATTCTGCGCATTGCGATGGGGGACGCCCTGAACCTGCTGAACGTGCAGCAGGTATGCACCGGGCTGGCGACCGTGGACGAGTGTACCATTGGCGCGGCGCTTGCCCTGGCGGAACGCGAAGAGGTCAAGGCAGGGGAGCGCAACGAGGAAACTGCGCCCCAGAAGAATGACGCACCGCAGAGTGATTCTCAAGAGGCAACGGGGGAGAACCCCGAAGAGGGACAGAGGAACCCGCTACTAACCGAGATCACGGTAATTGCGATGGGTCGTCTGGGCGGTGCAGAGAACGGCTTCGGTTCGGATGCAGACGTGATGTTTGTGCACCGCCCCGTGGAGGGCGCCGATGAGAAAGAAGCCCAGGCGCAGGCGAACCGCATTGTGAACCGGCTGATGCAGCTAATTAAACAGCCGGTACGCCCGGCAATTCGTGCCGAACGCCCGCTTGAGGTAGACGCAGATTTGCGCCCCGAAGGTAAGCAGGGGGCGCTGGTGCGCTCGCTGGATTCGTACCGCGCCTACTATGAGCGCTGGGCTGAGACCTGGGAGTTTCAGGCGCTCTTGCGGGCGCGCCCGATCGCCGGTTCTGAAGACTTGGGGAGCGCGTTTGTTGAGCTGATTAACCCGTACCGGTATCCGCGTGAGTTCACGGTGGAGCAGGTACAGCAGGTGCGGCGCATGAAGGCGCGCGTGGAGCATGAGCGCATGCCGCACGGTGCGGACCGTACCCGGCAGTTGAAGCTGGGGCGTGGCGGCCTTTCGGATGTGGAGTGGCTGGTTCAGCTGATTCAGCTTCAACATGCTCATAAGGTTGAGGGGCTTCGCACAACCTCGACTTTGGAGGCGCTGGATGCTGCTGTTCAGGCTAACTTGGTGGCTGCCGAGGACGCGGAGGTTCTGCGGGATGCGTGGCTGCTGGCAACCAAGATTCGCGGCGGCAACGTGCTACGCGGCGTGCGCCAATCCGATTTGCTGCCGACTCTGCGTGATGCCCTGGAGGCGGTAGCCCGCTGGAGCGGCTACACCCCAGGCAGCGCCCGCCAGCTGGAAGAAGATTATTTAAGGGCTACCCGAAATGCTAGGAAAGTCTATGAAAGGCTTTTCTTTGAGGGGTAATTATTTCTTAAGAAAATAATATAAGTCATATTCTTGTCTGGTTGACATAATTTATGGAATGTTCTACTCTGATGCTAGAGTTTTTTATAAGAGAAGGATATCATGTTGGAATACTTTCCATAGTATATAAAATTGGGTTTGTGTGTAATTACTTTGATGAGCAGGTGGCAGTTGTAGAGGTGAAGTTAAAGTGAATGAAAGAAAAAGAATTCCATCCTATATTAAAGGCATGCCTAGACATGCAGGAAACAACCCCGGTTTATTTAATGTAATACTCCATTCTATGGATAATTGGGATAGGGTGTTAAAAGTTGGTGGTGCGGTTTTTGCATTTTGGGGAGTTATTAATATATTTCTCTGGGGTTTAATAATTACCTCATTTGATTTTCATGCTACTTTATTTTTGGTATCTAAAGAAGGGTTTGGTGGGGGATTAGTAAAGCTTCTTTCGAGCACCATACTTATAGGTGTCTATCTGCTAATACTCTTTGCTGTTTGGAAATTTATTAAGCCGTATATGTCGAATCGCCGTTACAGTGATGGTAGTAGTATGCGTAAGAAGCTTATGAAGCTTTATGGCCAGAGTCTTATTGTGTCATCTGTATCTATGTCTGTGTTTATAATAATTCTATGGTCATTAAGATTTGATATTTTAAATATTTATTACTTTCTAACATTTATAATAATGTTATTTTCTTTAACGTTTTATATTGGAAGTTTATCAGTGGTATCCAATCGTATAATTGAAAGAAAAATATGGAACCGTCAGAATATTCGTTACAAGAAATATTTAGGACTTAAATTTTCACGATGGTTTTTTGTAGCTGTGCTTATATTTTCCTTCTTTGTTGCTATACCATCTATTGAGTATAGTGGAGGATATGGCACTGGATGTATGCGTGTATCAGGTATAAATTTTAGTAATAAAAGTAATGATATCTATCATGGCTCTAAAGGTTACAGTGGTTCTCAAGTATTATCCTATTATTCGTATAATGAAGATAAAGATAATATTAATATTGTTATAATAGATTCGTATAGAGACGAAAAGACAAAATCTGGGTTATGGGTATCTTCAGAAGGATTAATGGGAGAGAAGCGAAATTCTTTGGCGGTTGTACCTAAGAAAAATATTGTTGAATTAACCCAAGATTCTAGTAAGTGTTTTAAATCATATGGTAGATAGGCAAGAAAATATTTATATATACAGTTTTATATATAAAAGTTCTTTGATGCTCTTCATTATGAAAGTAGTGTAAATACTCCCGAATAAAGAAAGGCTCCCACCTTACTTAGATTTAACTTATCTACCCCAAATAAGTGCCGTATCTATATCTATTATCTCCGCAAGCCCCGAACTCTCGGATTCTTTACAAGGTACTGCTGGGGAGCTCTCATGGATGATTTCTCTCCTAAGACTCGTTGTTTCTCCTGGTCATATGGAGAGACAACGGCCACTAATCTAGCGAAACGTTAACGCAACAATCACCCGTTCACTCTATGGAAAACGAGAGTTAAAGGCTATCTTGCGCTTATCTGCTGTCTTGAGAACCAACCATCCACCAGGATGCCCCGAGCTATACGCATACGAATCAATCTCGTGAAAGGGGATACGGGTAACTTTGCCGTACCATGTGCACTGCTCTATGTAATCTACGCCGGTTTCAACATACTGACGTTGGCCCATGAGAATTGCCCAGACGCCAAACACTAAGCAGATTCCAATAACCCCAAACGCCATATATGGAGGCATCGGATTACTGCCCGAGATCAAGGCTGGGGTGATAAGGGCAAAGAGTATTCCCCCAGCGACGAGGAAGTAACCACAAAATCTGTACCAACTGGGCAGCTTTGCCCTGATCGTCCCATCGGGTTGAGGCTTTACCTGTGCGGCATGTTTTCTATAGAAGTATCCGCTAACCGTACCGATACACACCAGAAGAATCGCAGTAATAATAAAAGTCATATATCCATAATACGTGTTCAAAAAACTGAGGAAGAGGAGACCAGATACTTGCGGACCGACCTTAGAGCAAGGTTTTCTTGCCCACCTCCGAATCTCTTGCTGTTGTAGGTACCGTATCTGTTACCGCCGCAAGCCCGGAGCTTTCGGAGTCTTCGCAAGGTACTGCTGAGCAGCTCTCAGGGATGATTCCTCTCCCAAGACTCGTTGTTCCTCCTGGTTGTATGGGGAGGGCCAGCGGCCATTAATCTGGCGAAACGCCAACGCAGCAATCACCCGTTCACCCCGTAGAAAACGAGAGTTAAACGCTATCCTGCGTCTATCCGCCGCCTTAAGAACCAGCCAACCGCCAAGGCCCGCTGGACTATACGAGTACGAGTCAATCTCATGGAAGGGAATTCGGGTCACTTTGCCGTACCAAGCGCGGCGTTCGATATAGTCCACGCCAGTTTCAATGTATTGGCGCTGACCCATAAGAATCGTCACGATACCAAGACCGAAGGTCATAGCAGGAAAGCCAATCGCCATGTTTAGGGGCATAGGATTGCTGCCTGAACTTAAAATAAGTGAAGCAAAGGCTAAGAAGACTCCTGCTGCAATGAGAAAATAACCAAACGCGATGTACCAGCCGGGCAGCTTCGCTCGGACGGTTCCATCAGGCTGAGGTTTTATCCGCGCGGCATGTTGTCTGTAAAAATAGCTGCTTCCCGCACTAATACCTATCAGAAGAACCAACGTAGGGATAAAACTCATACCATCATCATACGTGTTCAAAACTTTCGGACTGGCGCAGAAATAACTGGAGAAACCGGTCTAAATGTATGGTAACCGAGCTTCATTGCTTTCCTATCAAGCCCTCTGTACATTATACTGTACAGAGAAAGAAGGTGTTTATGAAAACCATGTCTTACACCGAGTCTCGGGCTCGGTATGCTGAAGTACTTGACCACGTTGAAGACCACCGTGAAGAAATTGTTATTACTCGATCGGGGCACGAGCCAGCAGTTATCCTCTCCTTGTCTGAATATGAATCTCTTCAAGAGACTGCCTACCTTATGCGCTCCCCGGCTAATGCACGTCGTCTTATGGAATCTATCTCTCGTCTTGAAGTTGGTCTTGGGTCTGAACATCAGCTGATTGAGGAATAGTTGTGAGAATTATTTTTGACGATTCAGCATGGAGCGACTATCTCTGGTGGCAGGTGCAAGATCGGAAGGTTCTCAAGCGCATTAATCTACTGATCAAAGATGTTGAGCGAAATGGTAATGAAGGTATAGGGAAGCCTGAAGCTCTCAGACATCAATTTTCAGGCTGGTGGTCACGCAGAATTACTGATGAACACCGTCTCGTATACAAGCTTACTGACGACTCTATTGTCATAGCTTCATGCCGATATCACTATGGCGCGTAGAAGGGTTGGGTGTTGCCACAAGATTCAGAATCTTGTGGCAACACCCAACCCTTCGAGGAACGAAAACCTAGATAGAGCTCGCCGAAAACCTACCTTTTCACTTGCTCCAGCGCCTCGCGTTGTGCCTTGGCGATGCGCTTCTCAGAGACCGTGTACGCCGTGCCGAGTTCCTGGGCGAAGAAGCTCACGCGCAGCTCCTCAAGCATCCAGTTCACGCGGGCGAGCGCATCGGGAATGAGAGTACCCTCAGGCAGCGATTTGACGGCGAAATCGTAGGAGTCTTCCAAATCCTGCACAGTGAGCATGAGCTGATTATCCCGGTTCAGGTTCGGCCCCAGCTTCGTCAAGCGTATCTGCGCGGCCTTAAGATAGCGCGGCAAGTGAACCAGCTGATCGTACCCGGTATTCGCCACGAATCCGGGGTACACCAGGTTATCGAGCTGCCCCTTCACATCTGAGACGGCGTGCATGGTGCTCAGCGAGGTTGCCTTCTTAATGGCTTTGCGCAGCGCCGCCGCCTCTGAGAGGATTTCGGCAACCAGCTTGGTGACATCAAAGACGGTATCGATCAGCTCGGCGCGCACATGCTCGAACAGCTCGCGGTATTCGCCGCGCGTGAACACGGGCGTATGCGGAACCAGCTTGTCGAGCGCGGCAACCGTGCAGTCCCGAATCAGCTCGTCAATCGAGCCGTGCGGGTTCTGTGTGAACACAATCTTCTCTTTATTTGACAGGTGATCGCTCACATACCGCTCAGGCGAGGGCACCTGCAGCTGCAGAAGACGAATAATACCGCGCCGCTGCGAATGCACCTGCTCGGCCTCGGTGGGGAAAATACGGATGCCCACACTCGTTTTTTCGTCCACCAGCGCCGGGTATCCGCTGACCGCCTGGGTCGCAATAATGCGCTGTACCTTGCGCGGAATCTCTTCGCCAGGAAAGTCGGTCAGGCCCGTGGTTTCGTGGATAGAATCTTGCGATCCTATACCTTGAGCGGCGGTTTTCCCGGGTTTTGCGCCCGATCCTGCGCTGTTTTCCTGCGCGCCCTGCTGCGCCGAACCGGTTTGCGATGAGGCTACCTGAGCGGAGTTCCCACCTGCGAGCGCCGCCATCTTCGCCACCGTATCTTCAGAAGCGCCCAGCGAATCTGCTAGGGCTGAGCGAATCTGCGCATGGAGTTTTTGCTGCAGCTCACGAATATCTTTGCCTTCGCCCAGAATCTTATTGCGGGCGTCACGTACCTGGAACGTGAACTTCAGATGATCCGGCACGGAGTCCCAGTCGAAGGCATCCGGCTCAACCACCACGCCGCGCAGACGACGCAGCACCAGCGCGAACGAGGGCAGAAGCTCGTCAGTCGCGGGGGAGTAGTCAGCCTCTAAAGACTCCAACGCCATGCGTGCAACATCCGGGGCGGGCACAAAATTACGGCGAATCGCCTTCGGAAGCGATTTAATGAGTGCCGTTAAAAGTTCATGGCGCATTCCCGGAATCTGCCAGCGGAACGGCTCGGGGGTCAGCTGGTTCAAGAACAGAATCGGTACCTGAACCGCCACTCCGTCGCGTTTTGCCGCATCCGTGCGGGCACCGCCCAACCCTGCCCCCGGGGCGTATTCGTACCGCAAATCCAGGGTGAGTTCGCCGCCGTCAGTACGCTGTACCCACTGGCGCGGGAACTGCGAATCGTCATAATCGGCGGCGTCCTCATTAATAAGGTTTTCCGGGTTGAAATCGAGCAGGTTATCGTTTTCTAAACGTGCGTGCTTCCACCATTTATCGAAGGAACGAACGTCCGTCACATGCTCGGGGACGCGCGCATTATAGAACTCGAAAAGCACGGCGTCATCCACTCGCAGATCGCGGCGGCGCAGGCGGGCCTCAAGCTCCTCGACCTCAGCCAGGGCACGCAGGTTGCGCTTGTAGAACTTGTGCTGGGTGCGCCAGTCGCCCTCCACCAGGGCGGAACGAATAAAAATCTCACGTGCAGCGGCGGCATCTACCCGGGAATACTGCACTGGACGGTCAGCATAAATCGTCAGCCCGTACAGTGTGCCCTTCGTATACGCCACGGCGGCACCTCGGCTTGCCGACCAATGCGGCTCGGAATACTGCTTCTTCAGCAGGTGCCCGCCCACTTCTTCAACCCACTGCGGCTCAATCGCGGCGTTTGTGCGCGCCCACAGCCGGGAAGTCTCCACAAGCTCGGCAGAAAGCACCCAGTCAGGGTTCTGCTTGAAAAGCCCTGAACCTGGGAAGATAGCGAATTTTGTGCCGCGCGCCCCCAGATATTCACGCGGGCCACGCGGGGCTTTGCCGTAGGTTTTCTCACGCTCCTCCTTAGCGCCCACATGCGAGAGCAGACCCGAAAGCAGGCTCTTATGAATCTCAACCTCACGCCCCGACGCGTCAATATCGCGCCCGTTCGACACGCGGATATTCGCGGTGCGCCCCATCTCACGCAGCTGGGCGAAAAGATCCTGCCACTCACGAATACGCAAAAAGTTAATAAACTCGCGGTGGCACATCTTTCGCAGCTGCGAAGAGGAAAGCTCAGCCTGGCGCTCATTAATGTACTGCCACAGCAGCAGGAACGACGAAAAATCAGATTTATCGTCCGTGAAACGGGCATGCATCTCATCGGCGGTGCCACGCACCTCAGCCGGGCGTTCGCGCGGATCCTGAATCGTCAAAGCAGCGGCAAGAACCATCATCTCTTTAGCACAGTCACGGCGCGAACCCTCAATAATCATGCGTGCCAAGCGCGGATCGACCGGGAACGCACTCATTGCACGCCCCGTAGCGGTCAGCGTCGAGGTAGTACGATGATGCTTCCCCCTTTTATCCGTGCGCGCCGGTTTTTCAGAAAGCGCCCCAAGCTCACGCAGTAGATTCACGCCGTCATTAATCGCGCGTGATGCGGGCGGCTGCACAAACGGGAAACGCGCAATATCGCCGGGCTCACGCACCACGCCGATCGCAATCATCTGCAAAATAACGGCCGCCAGGTTCGTGCGCAGAATCTCCGGGTCGGTAAACTCGCTGCGCGACGCGAAATCCTCCTCAGAATACAGCCGAATTGCAATACCATCGCTCACACGGCCGCACCGCCCCGAGCGCTGGTTCGCGCTTGCCTGCGAAATCCGTTCGATCGGCAGGCGCTGCACCTTCGTGCGCGCCGAATACCGCGAAATGCGGGCGGTACCGGTATCGATCACATACTTGATACCCGGCACCGTCAGCGAAGTTTCCGCAACGTTCGTCGCCAGCACGATGCGCGGCCGACTCCCCGGCGTAAACACACGATGCTGCTCCGCGAGAGACAGACGCGCATACAGCGGCAGAACCTCATAGTTCATACGTGGGGACTTGGCAACCAAAGACTCTAAAGCATCGTGAGCATCGCGAATTTCACGCTCGCCCGAGAAGAAAATCAGGATATCGCCGGGCGCCTCCTTCGACAACTCCTCAACGGCGGCAAGGATTCCATCGGTTGGGTCACGGTCTTCGTCGCCTTCATCTTCATCAGCGTAGTCGTCCCCATCGAGCGGGCGGTAGCGAATCTCCACCGGGTAGGTGCGCCCCGAAACTTCAATAATCGGGGGAGCATCATCGGGAAGAATCTGCTCGGCAAGCTCACGTTCCTCATCGCTGAGAGAATCGTCTACCACACCCTTACCTGGCACGAAACTCGGTGCGAAATGCCTCGCGAATCGTTCAGGATCAATGGTTGCGGAGGTAATAATGACCTTCAAATCGGGGCGCTTCGGCAGAATCCGCTTCAGATACCCCAGAATAAAATCAATATTTAGGCTGCGCTCATGTGCCTCGTCAATAATGAGCGTGGAATACTTGCGCAGCAGCTTATCGTGCTGAATTTCGGCGAGCAGAATACCGTCCGTCATGAGTTTGATAGCGCTGTTCTCGCCCACCTCAGAGGTGAAACGCACCTGGTAACCCACGGTCTCACCAATTTTCTGCCCCAGTTCTTCGGCGATGCGCTCCGCCACCGAACGTGCGGCAAGGCGGCGCGGCTGGGTGTGCCCAATCATGCCTTTTTCAGCAAGACCGAGTTCCAAGCACATCTTGGGCAACTGCGTGGTCTTACCCGAGCCGGTCTCGCCAGCGACAATGATGACCTGGTGATCACGAATAGCCGTCTTAATGTCTTCGCGGCGCTCGCTGACGGGCAGTTCTTCGGGATAGGTAATCTCAGCGGGAATCAGCGGGTTGTAGGGACGCTGTTCGGGCTGGTCCCGGTGGTTCTTGTGATGCGCGCGTTTGTGCGGGTTTTTGGAGCGTGAAGCGTTATTTTTACGCGAGGAATTCTTGTGGGAAGTAGCCCGCTTTGCACCTGGCTCTGCTGTGGAAGCATCGCCGGGTTTCTCATCGGATGTTTGGGATGTGCGCGCGGGCTTTTGAGGTGCGCGCACCGGCGCCGCATGAATGGCAGCCGCCAGGCTCGCCATACTGGGCGCGGTTCGAGTGGTCTTAGGAGTATCTGTGTGTTCGGTGGGTTTCTGCTCAGACATATCGTTACTAGTTTACTCTTCTGTATTTGGTGCCCAAGAAACCCGTTTTTTCGGCGAAGTCTTGTGTAATCTTGGAGCAGATACTAATAACCTCAAACGCAAAGGCAGGTCATGAAAATAAAACTGCGGGCTTGGCGGGAAGATGACGCCTCAAGACTCTATGACATATACCGTGCAACGCCCGACCTTGTACATCAGATGCCAGCTCTCGGTAGTGTAGAAGATGCACGAACTCTCATCTGCGAAGAGCTTCTTCCGTCTTCTGAACACATAGCATGGTGTCTGGAAGCTGATAACCAAGCTGCCGGGTGCGTAGGTTTCAGATGTATGGGGCGCCAGTCTTCTGGAACCTGGGATAGAGCTTGGGTTTATTACTGGATCTCGGCAGAAACCCGAGGGCTCGGTATAACAAGTCGATGCGTGCGTGCGGCGTGCGACTGGGCACAGAATATAGACGCGTCGAATGATAGCGCTGTATCACCTGGAAAACCCGCAGAACAAGCCAAGATCAGCTACGATTTCTCAGCTCTTACATCCGCAAGGTCCTCACGTGTTCGTCGTTTAGAACTTGGGTACCGCACCAATAACCCGGCGTCAGCGGCAGTGGCGCGCCATGCGGGGTTCGTGGTTGAGGGCGTAGAACGTGAAAAGTTCTGCTACGACGGCGTGCTCTATGATGCCGCCATAGCTGCGCGCCTTCACAGAGACGTGGACCATGTGCTGGCAGCCACCTCATCGTCTGGAGCATCGGCAGCCCTATAAAGATTCAGATTCTTCTTCCAGAAGAATGTGAGAGACAGCAGACTTCTACCTAAGAAGTCGTGCGCACCCAAAGGCCACGTAGAATCCTAAGGAACAAGCACTACTTTGCCGCGCACATGCCGGGAGCCCACAAGCTCATGAGCCTTCGCTGCCTGCTCTAGTGGGAAAGTCTGATCCACGTGAACTTTCACAATCCCCAGCGACATGAGTCGAGCAATCTCACCCAGCTGATAACGGTCGGGATGCACCGTCAGCCACTCTGCCGTAAACCCGCGCTCGCGTGCAGTCTCTAAAGGATCGGGGCTTGTGAGGGTCACGATTCGTCCGCCCGGAACCAGTACATCCAAAGAATCTACGAAGGTTTGTGCACCCGTAGAATTCAGTACCACATCAAGGGTAGGACCTAGAACCTGCCGGAAATCTTGGGTTGTATAGTCGATAAATTCTGCGCCCAAAGACTGTATAAACTCATGGTTTTTCTCAGAAGCCGTGGCGTAAACTGTCGCGCCAGTGTTGAGAGCAAGCTGAATCGCGAGATGACCAACACCGCCGGCGCCCGCATGGATTAGCACGCGCTCCCCAGCGCTAAGGTTCGCAACCTCAAAAAGTGCCTGGTATGCCGTCAAGGCTGCCAGGGGAGCGGCACCTAGCTGCTCATCGGGAATATCTGCAGGTGCGTGCACAAGCTGATGGGCAGGAGCCAAAACGTATTCGGCATATGCCTTACCCGGATGCGGAAACTGCACCAGCCCGAAAACCTTCTCGCCTGGCTGGAATCCCGTGTAATCGCCCGCCGTTTCGCAAACCAAACCGGCGACATCCCATCCTAAAACGGCGGGTTCTTGGTCAAGATTAATCAATGATGCCGCAGGGCCCAATCCCTTGCGCGTTGTAAGGTCTATAGGGTTAACACCAGCGGCGGTAACTTTGAGAAGAACATGCCCGCGAAGGGGTGAAGGCATAGGAGCCTCTGTAAAATGCAGATTCTCGGGCTCACCCCATACGGTGAGCTGTACCTGGTGCATGGTCATGATGAGCCCCTTCTGCCGTGACGATAACGGTTGGAAACATTCTCTCAAGCGCAAGTCACGGGGCAAAATAGCATGTCATAAAAGGCAACTCTCACACGTGCCGTTCTCATGACGAGTATGTGCATATCTAGCTAAATTGAAGCCCTATCAGTTCCTGTAGTAGAGAGCTATCAGCGTCGTGAGGGCTTATTGTCTAACTATAGAAACCCGGGAAACCCTGTATTACGCGATCTTCTGAATGAACGTTTCAATCTTTCCCGATAGCCGGTAAAGCATCTGTAGGTTAATAAGAACTACAGCACTCAAGACCACGGTCAAAATAACTAATTTGAGGTAATCGATATGCTGGGTAGCAAAGATAGCGTATAAGGTAATAGCGTTAAGCGGCATCGTAAATACTGCGGTCCTGCTGCCTGGTGCCCATCCCGGAAAGATAAACGCCTCGCGGATATGAAGGATAAGATGCAGAATATAAGCGATAAAGATAGCTGTGACGGTCTCAATGGAATCAAATATGACCCCGCTAAAAAGGATCAGACAAGCAACAATAAATTCCTCACCGATCATGGCGGCAATAGCTGCGGTTGAGGGGTAATGGTCTTGCCCCGCTATAAAGAGTTCGTCGTGGTACCGGTTATCGCTGGAGTACTTCTCGATGTAGCGGCGCACGAAGATGATCTCCTCAAATTCGTGCACCATGAAGAGAGCGATCGTAATAAATGCAAAAGTGCCTATAGACATCCTAGCCTCCCAGGTTCCTGCATAGTTTCGTTTCTCCACGTTATTTCATGGTATGGCTCAGCGGGCTAATGTCAGTAGTTCAATAAAAATGGTCTACCCGCTGAAGCGGATAGGCCAATAAAAAAGTGCCCTTGAAAGGATTCGAACCTTCGACTTCTTGCTCCGGAGGCAAGCGCTCTATCCACTGAGCTACAAGGGCTGACATATGAAATTTTGGCGACCGCCTTGGCACCTCGACCAAAAACTAGGCGTTTCAGCCGCATACGGCGCACAAGCGAACCTCTATATCCTATCAGATGTTGCTAGAATATGTAGCTATGACTCCCGAAGAATTATCAGCAGCAATTGCTCAAGAACTCGATAAAACTATCGCATCCGGTCAGCTTACCCTCGCAGATAACGCAGAGCTTCCCCTCGCGCGCGTGGAACGCCCGAAATCTCGCGAACACGGTGACTGGGCGACTAATATTGCGCTGCAGCTCGCCAAGAAAGTTGGCAAGAATCCTCGCGAAGTAGCAGCTGTTCTTGCCGATAAAATTGCCTCAATTCCGGGAGTTTCAACGGTAGATATTGCCGGTCCAGGCTTCCTCAATATAACCCTGGATGCGGCTGCGGCAGGCACCCTCGCCGCCACTATCGTCGAAGCCGGGAAAACATACGGAACCAGCGATAAATTCGCGGGAAAAACCATTAACCTTGAATTCGTCTCGGCTAACCCCACCGGTCCTATCCACTTGGGTGGAACCCGCTGGGCGGCCGTAGGTGATGCGCTCGCCAATATCCTCGAAGCCGAGGGCGCAAATGTGGTGCGCGAATACTACTTCAACGATCACGGCACTCAAATTGATCGGTTCGTAAACTCGCTTCTTGCTGCAGCCAAGGGAGAGCCTACCCCTGAAGACGGCTATGCGGGCGCCTATATTACCGATATCAAAGATCAGATTCTCGCCCAACGCCCAGACGCGCTCGACGCCGAAAACCCCGCAGAAGTTTTCCGTGAGATCGGAACCGAGCTTATGTTCGCACAGATTAAAGAGTCTCTGCACCGTTTCGGTACCGACTTTGATGTCTTCTTCCACGAAAACTCGGTATTTGAATCTGGCGAGGCCGACCGCATCATTGAGCAGATGAAACAGGATGGTCAGCTTTTTGAATCCGAGGGCGCGTGGTGGATGCGCACCACTGACTACGGCGATGACAAAGACCGTGTGGTCATTAAATCGGATGGTAATCACGCCTATGTTGCTGGAGATATTGCGTATTTCCGCAATAAAATGACTCGTCCTGAGAACCCTGCGGACATAGCCATCTATATGCTTGGTGCAGACCATAGCGGCTATGTGGGACGGCTCAAGGCTATCGCTCAAATCTTGGGGTACCGGACCGAGCAGATTGAGGTCATGATTGGGCAGCTGGTGAACCTTGTCAAGGACGGCAAACACGTGCGTATGTCGAAGCGTGCCGGTAACGTCGTCACCCTTGAAGACCTTGTAGAGGCTGTGGGTGTGGATGCGGCACGTTACGAACTGATCCGCTACTCGGTAGACAGCACAATTGATATCGATCTTGATCTGCTGGTGCAGAAGAGCAGCGATAACCCTGTCTATTATGTGCAGTATGCGCACGCCCGCACTGCGGCTGTAGAACGTAACGCCATTGATGCTGGCGTGCATCTTGTCGATGGCGTGGACACAGGGCTTCTGAATACGCCCGCAGATACTGAGCTTCTTGCAGTGCTGGGGCAATACCCGGCAACCGTGCGTACCGCAGCGGAATTCTACGAACCGCACCGCGTGAGCCGTTATCTGGAAAACCTTGCGGCGGCCTACCACAGCTGGTACGGCCTCTCGCGCGTGGCTCCGAAGGGCGATGAGCCAGTGACTGATCTGCACCGTACCCGTTTGCTTCTCAACAATGCAACACGTCAGGTACTCGCCAACGGATTGGGTCTGCTGGGGGTCACCGCCCCCGAGCGTATGTAATGCCGAACCGACCGGAAGCTGCGTACCCCGCCAACACGATGACGGGGCACGCGGCTTTTGTCTATCGGTTCATCCGCTATCTGAACACCACCTATGAGCAGCATCGTGGCAGCAAGGCGTTCCGATATAGTGGTGATGGCATCACGAATCTGTGACCGTGACACAAGACCCGAGGACTATGCATGAGCGACGCACAATCCCTGTACGCCCCCGACTGGCTTACCTGCCCCGAATATCCGGCCGAGCTGAACCGTACCATCTGGACGGACTCATTTCAGCGTAATCATGGGGGAGAGCTAACCATCGACGGCATTGCAGCGAGTGAGCTTGTCAAAGAGTTCGATACTCCGCAGTACGTATTTTCGGAAGATACATTCCGAGCTAGGGCACGCGGGTACCGCCAGGCATTCGAGGATGCTTTCGCCCGGTATGGCGCGCAGGTGAGTGTCTACTACGCGGGAAAGTCATTCCTGTGCACATCCGTGGCGCGGTGGGCGCATGAAGAAGGTTTGTGTCTTGATACGGCGTCGGGAGGGGAACTGGCGATTGCCCTGCGGGCTCAGGTTTCCGGGCAAAATATTGCGCTGCACGGTAATAACAAGTCGCGCGGCGAGATTGCGCGCGCCATCAAACACGGGGTAGGGCGTGTGGTGGCAGATTCCGTTGACGAGCTTAAACTCATCGCGGATGTGCATGCCGAGCTGAACGCAGAACGCTCCGCTGCGGGGCAGGAGCCGTATCCGGCGGTTCCCGTGCTCGTTCGGATTACGCCCGGTGTACATGCCTCCACCCACGAATCTATTGCTACGGCGCATGAAGATCAAAAATTTGGGATGTCGCTTCAACCTGGAACCGCGCGTCTTGCCGGGTTAGAGGCAGATGAACTTGAGTATTGGTCAACCACTGAGGACGAATCCTACGCGATGCTTGCCGCCGGTATCCTCACTGCCACAGATTCCCTGGAATTCCGGGGTATTCACTGCCATATAGGTTCGCAGATTTTTGAGGCTCAGGGTTTCGAGCAAGCGGCAGATACTGCCCTCACCTTTATGCACGCCGTGAACCAGAAATACGGTATTAGTCTGCCTGAGCTTGACCTGGGCGGCGGCTACGGTATTGGCTATACCGAGGCCGATACCCCGCGCAGTATTGAGCAGATTACCGTCTCTATTGCGGATGCGGTCGCGGCAACCTGCGTGCGTCTTGGCATGAGGATTCCGCATATGTCTTTTGAACCTGGCCGCTCGATTTCAGGTCCCTCAGGGGTGACGCTCTACACCGTCGGCACCATTAAAAACGTGAGTATTGAGGATGAGCACGGTCAGATTCGAGTACGCCGGTACATCTCGGTGGACGGAGGTATGAGCGATAATGCGCGCCCGGTGCTCTATGACGCCGACTATGCGGTAACCTTGGCGAACCGCGCCCCGGCGGGAGAGCAGGTGCTTTCTCGTGTGGTGGGTAAACACTGCGAATCGGGTGATATTGTGGTGCGGTATTGCTATCTTCCTGCTGACCTGTGTGCGGGGGATATTCTCGCGGTGCCAGCTACCGGTGCGTACTGTTATGTGCTGGGGTCAAACTATAACTACCTGAGCCGTCCGCCGGTTATTGCTACGTCGGCGGGGGAAACGGCGCATCCTATTATTCGCCGGCAAAGCGAAGACGAGATGCTCGCTCTCGATACGGGCTTCTAGTACGGGCTCCAAATCTTTTCCGCATGATGACCCCGCGTGGCGCATGTTTGGGTAAGAAGCTGCACGTAATATAACGACACCCCCGTAAATGGCGGTAATGTTGGCGTCCTGACCGCGCCCAGGCGCCGCTCTCTTGATACAGTTGATGATGACGTCGCCCGTTCGTACAGGCGCGTTCACCACTCGGTCAAAATGTAGGAGATAACGTGACTGACACCATTAAGGTTGCTCTGCTCGGCGCTGGGAACGTTGGTTCTCAGGTAGCGCGTATTTTTAGTGAGGATAGCGCGGTTCTCAAAGAACGGATAGGTGCGCCTGTTGAGCTGATCGGTATAGCCGTGCGTGATACTGCGGCTAAACGCCACTGGGACGCCGACCCGAAACTGTACACTACCGATGCAGACGCCCTGATTGACGCTGCCGACGTGGTGATCGAGCTGACCGGCGGTATTGAACCTGCACGAACCCGCATTCTGCGCGCTCTAGAGGCAGGTAAATCGGTGGTTTCAGGGAATAAAGCGCTCCTGGCAAAGCACGGTGTTGAGCTTCAGGCTGCTGCCGATAAGTCCGGTGCACAGCTTTCCTATGAGGCGGCGGTCGCTGGCGCAATTCCGATTTTGCGCCCCCTGCGCGATTCTTTGGCAGGCGATACCGTAACACGTGTGCTGGGCATTATGAACGGCACCACCAACTACATTCTGGACCAGATGGATACCACCGGCGCAACCTTTGCCGATGCGCTCAAAGACGCCCAGGAACTCGGCTACGCCGAAGCAGACCCCACCGCCGACGTTGAAGGTCATGATGCCGCATCAAAGGCTGCTATTGTAGCCTCATTGGCGTTCCATTCTGATTTCACCATTGATGACGTTCACGTTGAGGGTATTACCGCCGTAAGCGCCGATGACGTTGCCGCTGCAGATGCCGACGGCTACGTGATTAAACTCCTGGCCATTTGTGAGCGAGATGGTGACGGAGTCAATATCCGTGTGGCTCCTACGCTTATTCCGCGGCAGCATCCACTGGCAGGTGTTCATGGCGCATTTAATGCCGTGTTTGTACAGGCACAGAACGCAGGCGAGCTGATGTTCTATGGCCCTGGTGCTGGCGGAGCACCGACTGCTTCCGCCGTTCTGGGTGATTTTGTGTCGTTAGCACGCCGTCTGGTATTGGGTGGTCCAGGTGTGCCCGAGTCCTCTTATGCGCAGCTGCCTGCTACCGGATTGGGCGACATTATCTCCCGCTACTCGGTAGGCATGCTGGTTGATGACAAATTGGGCGTGCTCGCAAACATTGCCCGTATTTTCGCCGAACACGGTATTTCGGTGGATTCTTTGCGTCAATCTACTCCGCGGGATGGCGCCGCACAGATTCGCCTGGTGACGCACTCTGCCAAAGACTCTGACCTGCGCCGCGCGATCGCGGTGATCGACGGTTTAGATACTGTGCGCGAGATTATTTCCGTGATTCGCGTCGAGTCCGGTAAATAGATCAGGAAGACTAGAATTTCAGCGCGGAAATTCTCAAGTCCGCGCGAGTAAAACCATCAGCAGAAAGTAGGAGAATCCCATGGCACATGTGTGGCAGGGCGTCATTAACGAATACCGCGATCGTCTTCCGTTCGGGGACGAGGTAAAACCGGTAACTCTAGGCGAAGGCGGAACCCCGCTGATTCACGCACCGGCGCTGTCAGCGCAGACTGGCAATACGGTATACCTCAAATTCGAGGGAATGAACCCCACCGGATCTTTCAAAGACCGTGGCATGACGAGCGCTATTACCGCCGCTAAACGCGAAGGTGCGAAGGCTGTTGTGTGCGCTTCGACCGGTAATACTTCAGCGTCGGCAGCGGCATATGCGCTTCAAGCGGGGATGCGTTGCGCGGTACTCGTGCCGGACGGCAAGATTTCGATGGGTAAACTCTCGCAGGCCATCGCCCACGGTGCCGATATTATTCAGATTGACGGAAACTTCGATAACTGCCTCGAAATTGCCCGTAAACTCAGCGAGAATTACCCAGTATTCTTGGTGAACTCGGTGAACCCCTACCGCATTGAGGGGCAGAAGACTGGTTCTTTTGAGGTCGTCGACACCCTGGGAGACGCCCCCGATTACCATCTGCTCCCGGTAGGTAACGCGGGCAATATTACCGCTTATTGGAAGGGATACAAGGAGTATTCCGAGCCCTATACGAACCGTGACGGCAAGGTCCTAGAGCCGGTCGCCACCAAGCGACCCATCATGTGGGGTTTCCAAGCAGCTGGCGCGGCCCCGATTGTTGCAGGGCACCCGATTGACACTCCCGAAACGATTGCGACCGCAATTCGCATCGGTAACCCTGCCTCATGGGAGAAAGCTGAAGCGGCACGTGACGAATCCGGCGGCGTGATTGAGGCCGTTACCGATGAAGAGATTCTTGAGGCGCACCGCTGGCTCTCTTCCCGCGAGGGCGTTTTCGTTGAGCCCGCTTCAGCCGCTGGTGTTGCGGGTCTGCTCAAGAAACATCGCGCGGGTGAGGCTCCTGAAGGCAAGACCATTGTCATTACGGTGACAGGTCATGGTTTGAAGGATCCGCAGTGGGCGCTGGAACCGGTCAACGGTGCGAAGGTTGAACCGACTAAGGCAGCCTTCGATGTTGTGGCTGTGGCAGATATTCTTGACCTGAACTAACCACCCTATAGCCTGTTAACCGATAGGTCGATGCGCCCTTGTCCGAGAAAATTTTCTTGGGCAAGGGCGTCTTATTCTGTCCGTAACCCGCTCAATGCTAGGATAAATTCTCGTAAAGTAAGTGACATTAGTGTTGTTCCACCGCTTGAACAGCACGGTATGCGCTCCTAACATCCACATGTACCCGAGGTTTCCATGTCGAATTCCGATACCCCTATCACATGCGCAGATATTCCTGTCGGTAAAACCGTCACCGTCAAGGTTCCGGCATCAAGTGCTAACCTCGGGCCCGGCTACGATACCTTAGGGGTGGCTTTAGGGTTTTATGATGAACTTAGGGTTGAGTGTATTTCTGAAGGTTTAGAATTTGAGCTTTCCGGCGAGGGCAGTGAGGCCGTACCGCGCGATGAAACCCATCTAGTGATTCAGGCGATGCATGCCGCCTTCGAGAGGGGCGGGCTTCATGAGTTCCCCGCCCTCAGGCTGACGGCACACAACCGTATTCCGCATTCACGTGGCATGGGCTCATCTGCCTCCGCTATTGTTGCGGGCGTTGCGGCGGCTTCCGGGTTGCTTCCCGAGCACGCTCAATTGAGTCGTGACCAGATTCTTCAAGTAGCTTCAGACCTTGAAGGGCACCCCGATAATGTGGCGCCTTCGGTGTATGGTTCGCTGTCAATATCCTGGGGCGAACTGGGGGACTGGCGTTCGTTGGTCGTACCGGTTCATTCTGCCGTTGTACCTATCGTAGCGGTGCCCGATTATGAAGTTTCTACAAAACTTGCGCGTTCGCTGATTCCCGCCGAGATTCCGCATGAGCAGGCTGCGGCAAACTCAGGTCGTGCCGCTTTATTGATTCAAGCCCTTTCGCAGGCACCGGAGTATCTTATGGATGCGACCGTGGACTATCTGCATCAGGGCTACCGTGTACCTGCGATGCAGCCGAGTGCGGCGCTGGTCGCCTATCTGCGTGATCGACAGCTTCCCGCCGTAATTTCGGGGGCCGGGCCTACCGTATTAACCTTCTCCCGTAGCTGTGAAGAAGTCGCTGCAGCACAGCGAGCGATCGCTGAGTTTGAGGCTACTCATGAGGGGAGCGAATATGAGGGGCGTCGCCTGTCATGGCGCGTCATGCCCCTTGAAATCGATGCAGAAGGTGTTATAGTTACACAGTAAGGTGTTTTTCACCTGACGGGTTTATCGTGTTTGTTTTTATCTCCCGGTCGCACGAAAAACCGCCACATCCGGGAATGGAAAGTATTTTCTTTGAGCCACGTCTTTTTGTGTGTTCGCGTATGCTTCTTCTTCCGTGGGGAGCTCGCGAGGAAATATTTTTCTGTGGTTATGTATTTTTTTGCCTCACTTCACAAGGACTTTGCCGTTTCTTGACCTCACGTAACGACGGTTCGAAAGTGAGTGCCTCGGATATATATGAGGCAATACAGCGTAGCGCGATACCGCACAGTATGCGGTATGTAGTTTCTACACTGTATGCATGATGAGAAAAACCCGATCCTCAATTCTGAGAGGATTTTCTGGGTGTCCCTGACTAAAAGGATAAATCGTTTGGCAAAGAACATTGTCGTGATCGAGGATAATGGCACCGGTTCCGGTGACGCCTTCTCCGAATTCAGCGGCTTGAAGGTCGCACAGCTTCGTACTCTCGCTCAGCAGCTCGGTATTCGTGGATACCTGAAAATGAAGAAAGCTGAGCTTGTGGAAGCGTTAACCCTGCATCAGCGCGGCGGCGCCACCGAAGGTGCCGAGACTGCCTCGACTCAAGAAAGCACGAAAACTTCTAAAAACACCCGCTCAAAGTCGCAAGATTCTCAAGCGCAGGATGAGACTCCGGCACAGAAGCGTGCGCGTAGTCGTAAGGCCGCTAAGGCAGCTTCTGAAGAAGCCGCTAAACCTGATGAGGCTTCCTCAACAAAGAAATCTTCCGAAGAAGCAGCATCTGGCGAGAGCACCGAGACCCCCGAGCGCGAGGAACGTACCACTCGCCGCACTCGAAATTCACGATCTCGGAAAGACCGTGAAGCTAAGAACGGTCGCGGTCCCCAAGAGGGTAAGAATGCGGATTTGCCTCCCTTAGATGTGAAAGCAGAACTGGCTTCTGAAAGCATCGGTTCGCGTTCTGCACAGCGTGATCTTCCGGAGAATTCCGCCGATTTGAAAGCCACAACTTCGGACGGCTCTACTACCCTGGACTCCATTACGGCGGCTCTGGATATGACTTTCGGCTCTGAACCTGAGAAGCCGACTAAACGTACCCGCACACGCGAGCGGAATAACCGTCGTAAGGGCGAAGAAGAGGCCGAAGAGCGCACTAGTCGCCGTAACAAGCGTGACCGTTCTGAGAAGAATGAGCGTTCTGAGAAAAACGATCAACGATTCGAAAAACAGAATCAGAATCGTGAGGAGCGCACTAGCCGCCGCAATAAGCGTGACCGCTATGAAAAGAACGATCGTCGTAACCGTCGTGGGGATTCCGATGAGCCTCAGGTGAATGAGGACGACGTACTGGCACCTATTTCCGGTGTCCTCGATATCCTCGATAATTATGCTTTTGTGCGTACCTCCGGCTATCTGCCCGGTCCGAACGATGTCTATGTATCCCTGGCTCAGGTTAAGCGTTACCACATGCGTAAGGGTGACCATATTCTGGGCGCTATTCGCGTGCCGCGCGAGGGAGAACAAAACTCGCGCCAGCGTTTCAACGCGCTTGTGAAAGTTGAAGCTATTAATGGGCAGCCTGTGGAAGAAGCTTCCAGCCGTCGTGAGTTCTCGAAACTTACCCCGCTGTATCCCAAGGAACGACTGCGCCTAGAGACCACCCCGAAGAAACTGGGTACCCGTGTTGTTGATCTGGTATCTCCGATTGGTAAAGGTCAACGCGGTCTGATCGTCTCGCCGCCAAAGGCCGGTAAAACCCTTATGTTGCAGTCGATCGCGAACGCTATTACTGCCAACAACCCTGAGGTTTACCTCATGATGGTTTTGGTGGATGAACGCCCTGAAGAAGTAACCGACATGCAGCGCACGGTCTCCGGCGAGGTTATAGCTTCAACCTTCGACCGTCCTGCTGAGGATCACACCACTGTTGCTGAGTTGGCTATCGAACGCGCTAAGCGCATGGTTGAGCTGGGTTACGATGTGGTCGTGCTGCTGGATTCCATGACTCGCTTGGGGCGTGCCTACAACCTGGCGGCTCCCGCCTCCGGTCGTATTCTGTCCGGCGGTGTCGATTCTGCCGCTCTGTACCCGCCGAAGAAATTCTTCGGTGCCGCTCGTAACATCGAAGAAGGTGGCTCGCTTACTATTCTGGCGACGGCTCTGGTAGAGACCGGCTCAAAGATGGATGAAGTTATCTTCGAAGAGTTCAAGGGCACCGGTAATATGGAACTGCGTCTGTCACGTCAGCTCGCGGATAAGCGTATTTTCCCGGCGGTGGATATTAACGCCTCCGGCACACGCCGCGAAGAGAATCTGCTCTCTCCGGACGAAGTTAAGATTATGTGGGGTCTGCGCCGTGCTCTGGCTGGTATGGAACCTGAGCAGGCTCTAAATATTCTTACGAACCAGCTTCGGAAGACTGAGAGCAACGTTGAATTCTTGCTGACCGTTCAGAAGAATGGGCTGCGCCTTGTGGATTAGCAAGGTAACCGTCTCGTAGCGGTTATCGCACAGCATTGTTCGCCCCGTACCGCCCAAAAGATTGTGCGGTACGGGGTGTGCGGTGCCTAGACCCTGTAATAATGAAGTGAAGATATACGCGAGTCCCGAAAATCGGCGCGTATACAAAGGTAAGAGAGCAAAAATGTTTGAGTCTATCCAGGTGCTCCTTGACGAGCACACTGAGCTTCAGGAGCAGCTGGCTGACCCCGCCGTTCAGGCAAATCAGGGGAAGGCTCGCCGCGTGGGGCGGCGTTATGCGGAACTCACCGGTATTGTGACCGCATATAACAAATACAAGTCCCTGGCGGATGACCTAGAAGCGGCGCGTGAAATGGCCTCAGAAGACCCCGATTTTGCGGCTGAGATTCCTACTCTTGAGGCCGAGCTTGAAGAAGCCCAAGAGAGGCTACGCCGTCTTTTGATCCCTCGTGATCCTGATGATGGTCGCAACGTTATTCTTGAGGTCAAAGCGGGCGCGGGCGGTGATGAGGCGGCTCTCTTCGCGGGTGACCTTTTGCGCATGTATCTGCGTTATGCCGAGCATAAGGGCTGGAAGACTGAGGTTATTTCCTCCACCAGTACCGATGTGGGTGGGTACAAGGATGCCCAGATAGCAATCAAGGGAACCTCCAACGAACCTGCCGAAGGCGTATGGGCACACATGAAATATGAAGGCGGCGTGCACCGAGTTCAGCGTGTTCCCGCGACTGAATCGCAGGGGCGCATTCACACGTCGGCTGCGGGCGTGCTCGTATTTCCTGAGGTTGATGAACCCGAAGAGATCGAGATCAGTCAGAACGACCTGAAGATTGATGTTTACCGTTCTTCCGGTCCCGGCGGACAGTCTGTGAATACAACCGACTCTGCCGTGCGTATTACTCACCTTCCTACGGGCATTGTTGTGGCTATGCAGAATGAGAAATCACAGCTGCAGAACCGCGAAGCTGCAATGCGCGTGCTGCGTGCCCGTTTGCTGGCGCATCAGCAGGAGCAGATCGATGCTGAGAACGCCGCGCATCGTGCCTCTCAGGTGCGTACGATGGACCGTTCGGAACGCATACGTACCTACAACTTCCCCGAGAACCGTATTGCCGACCACCGTACCGGATACAAAGCATATAACTTAGACGCGGTTTTGGACGGCGACCTTGATCCAGTTGTGCAGTCTGCCATCGAAATGGATGAGGCTCACCGGCTGGAACAGGTTGGCCAAGAGCAGGAATAATCCGAGGCAACGCAGAAGTGACAGGATTACGGGTCACCCCAACAGCACACCGCGGCGAAGGGCTTGATGAAGCCTTGCGCCGCGGTGCTGACGTACTGCGTCGCGCTGGGATAGAACAATATCGGGCAGACGCCGAACTTCTTGCCGCATATCTGTTAGATACGGATTCTCAAGGTATTCAGGGCGGTAGCTACGGGAAAACCCATGTAACTCGTGCGGACGTGCAGCGGTTCGCCCTGATGGGGCGTAGGATTACGCCACAAGATTCAGTACGCTATATGGAACTGCTAGAGCGCAGAGCTCAGCGCGTTCCGCTGCAGCATATTACGGGGGTCGCACCTTTTTATCACCTGGAGATGAAGGTAGGTCCGGGCGTTTTTATCCCCCGTCCTGAAACTGAGCTTCTAGTGGAGGAAGCTCTGCGGGTCTTGGCGACATACGAGTCTAACGCTCGCCCTCGCGTCGTGGATTTATGCACGGGATCCGGGGCAATCGCCGCAGCGATTAAAGAAGAGAATCCTCAAGCGGAAGTTTTTGCGGTTGAACTTTCTGAGCAGGCTCTCCTTTGGGCACGCAAGAATCTTGATCCTCAGAACGTACATCTTATTCCGGGCGATATTCGTACCTCGCTTGAAGACCTGCCCGGATACTTTGACTTGGTGCTTTCAAACCCTCCGTATATTCCTTCCCACAGCAAACCCCAGGCTCCTGAAGTCGCCGAGTATGACCCGCAGATGGCGCTTTATGGCGGGGGAGAAGAGGGCATGGAAATTCCTCGGGAGGTAATCGCTCGGGCTCATTATCTTTTGCGTCCCGGCGGTTTCTTTATGATGGAGCATGATGATTCACAAGAGATCCGCGTGGCTGAGACATTGGCGGCACAGGGGTTTGTGAGCATATACTCAATCCAAGATTTGAACGGCAAACCCAGACACACTGCGGGATATAAACCCCGGTAGAGAGCGGTATATTCGGGCGTGACCACTCGCTTATTGCGTAACCTTGTCACACCATCCACCGCCTCGTACCAAAACATGAGAGAATAAGGCACGTGAACGCAAAGCTGTACCCAGTAACGACTGATACCGAGACCACGGAGGCCGTCGAAGCCGCTCGTGAGGCATTGAATGCCCACGAAACTATCGTGATTCCTACCGATACCGTCTACGGCATCGCCTGTGATGCTTTCTCGCATCAGGGCGTTTCGAAGCTTCTGGCTGATAAAGGCCGTTCCCGTACCATGCCTCCGCCTGTGCTGATATTCGACCTTGCAGCTCTTGCGGGCGTTGCTGACGAAATCCCCAACGATGTATATGATTTGGGCAATAAGTTTTGGCCCGGAGCTCTAACGATTATTCTGTATTCCTATCCATCGCTGACGTGGGATTTGGGCGAAACTCAAGGGACGGTTGCCGTACGTGTGCCCGACGATAAGTTTGCGCTCAAGCTTCTGACTGAGCACGGTCCATTGGCGGTGTCTTCGGCTAACAAGACAGGACAGCCTGCGGCAGCTAATGCCGAAGAAGCGCTTAATCAGCTGGGTGAGGACGTCACGCTTGTTGTGGACGATGGCCCTCGTCCTGCACCGCAGGAAGACGGAAGCGTTGGCGATAGCAAGCCGTCCACAATTCTGGACTGTACTTCGACCCCTTATGTTGTGGTTCGTGAAGGTGCTATTACCGTTGAAGAGCTTCGTGAGGTTGTGCCTTCAATCGTGACCCGTAGCGAGCTCAATGCTCGTAACGATGAGAAAGATAAGCAAGAAACCTCCACTCAAGAAGATACTGAGCAGAAACCTACCGGTCAGGAAGACCTTGATGAAGCATATGACCAGTGGGACGCAGAGCATTCCGGCAGCGGCAAAGAACCGGAACGGGCAGCATCACCAGTAGCCGGTTCCATTGCAGATATGTTGTTGGGCGCCGTTAATACCGCAACCTCGCTTGCTGCCGATAAAAAGCCTGAGGTTGATCAAAAACGTTCGCGCGGCTACCGCAACAACACACCTCAGCCGGTCAAGACAGCGCAGGCTCCGGTTAAGCCGGTATCGACGGATGCTGCTCGCGCCCTTGTGCACGGCGAGGCGAAATCAGAATCTTAGAGGGCAGATAATTCTCACAAAAAAAATACTGTTATTCAAAAATGGGTGAGGGAATCGAGATACTAACTCTCGAATCCCTCACCGTTGCTTATTCTGTGTAGAAAAGTGTAAGGGCCTGTAGCTAGGCGTTCTTAAACCGCTTATCTTTCTTTTTACCGAGTGCAGTATGGGCATTGCGCAGCACTTCACGCACTCGCGGCTCGGGTAGAAGACCATTTTCACGAGCCCAGGAATCGTCGAGTTCTTGTCCAAACCACATGAGCTCGATTTTGCGAACGGAACCTTGGAACCTATCGTTCATCATTTCGGAGACCGTATACCCGGTCTTAACCGCCAGATGGCACAGCCATTCAGGCAGGTGCACGGGCTTGCGGCGACCGGCATCCGCCATGGTAGAGGCTACCGTCTCGCCTTCCCACGGCTGCAGCACAATAGAGGGCAGCTCACCCTTAAAGGAGCCGACTTTAACCACAAATTCAGCCAGTGCATATGAGCTCGATACGGGGGATTTGCGGGTTCCTGCACCTGCTACAGAAGCTAACGGGGAAGAGGCTATTTTGGCGAAGACCTCGGTAGTGCGGCGCCCGCGCCCCTGCACGCTGGTGGCACGCAGGATGCACAGCTCAACAGATTCAGAGTCTTCGCCATGCGAGGCCTCGTGGAACGTATCTTGCAAGTCTAAAAGGGCTTCTTCACCCAAGGCTTTTGAAAAGGAGTATGCGCTAAAGGGAGCTGTGTATTCGCTCGCATCAAGAACAGATTTTGCGCCCTGAACTGCTGCCGAACTGAGGTGAATAACTCGGCGTACTCCGGTACGGTGTGCTGCTATAGCGATAACCGCCGGTAACAGAGCATTAGCACCCACTAGCGCAGGTACGTCTTGCATATTGGGGGCAGCAAGACCTGCTGCGTTAACAACAACCTGAGCCCCGGCAAACGCATCCGCTAGGGAGTCGATGATGCCTTCAAGGAGCTGAGCTTCTTCGATAATAGTTCTTGAGTCGAGTGCTCGGGTTGCTAAACGGGGTGCCTCAATGGGATCTACGCTGATTCCTTCGGCATTTAGTCGTGCCACGATGGACGACCCCACGAAGCCACTTGCACCGATAACTTTCCATTTAGACTCGGACACGTCTTTTCACCTTTCTCACCCCAAACTGTTACGGAGTGTGTATTTCAACTTTCGCATATTCGGTGGTGTTTAAGAAACAGAAATAACGTTTTAGAGTAGTACTTCAGGGCAGAAGAGAGCTAAAGCATAGTCGTGGCACAGGAGCACGTGGCGGAACTAACTTTTTGGTCTCTAGTCGAAACTGAAGCTGGAACGTAATGTTTAGCTATAGAGCTTTCGACGGGTAGAATAGCTATCTTGGGATGTCTCATATATCCGTGTGTTTATAGGTCCGCCTGAAAAGTGCGTGCTGGGGGAGGAAGCGTCGATGCCTGATGAGAGCGAAAACTCGGTGAGTGCGCCTGTCTGCGGTGTGGCACAGCTCGGTAGGCCGCGTGTTGTAGCGGTTGTTGTGACCTATAATCGTCAAGATTTATTACCCATTACCCTTGCGGGTATCGCCGCAGGGCAGGTTGTGCCGGACGCTGTTGTCGTGGTTGATAACGCCTCTACCGACGGCACGGTCGAGTATCTAAAAAATCTAAGCTATTCGCTTCCGCTCGATATCATCACATTGTCTCAGAATATGGGAGGTGCGGGTGGATTCGCCGTTGGAATCGATCGAGCGTTAGCGCGCCACAATCCAGATCTTGTGTGGGTTATGGATGATGACACTGAACCAACCGAAAACACCCTGCATGAGTCTGTTCAAGCATGGGAATCATATTCGCCGGACCGCAGCCGTCGTCCCGCCTTGATAGCTTCACGGGTTGTGTGGACCAATGGGGAAGACCATCCCATGAATACGATGCGCACTATGTTCGGTGCTGGCTCTGGGCGGCATCGTCGTGCACAAGCGGTGGGGGGTCGGCCTATACGCAGCGCCTCCTTTGTATCTTTGGTGATGGACGCTCAAGTTATTCGTCAGAATGGCGGCCTACCGATTGCGGATTTTTTTATCTGGAATGATGACTTTGAATTTTCGACCCGTCTTGCGCATCACCGAGATGCCATTGCTGTACCCGCCTCGGTGGCTCGTCACCACACGAAAACTTTTGGGACGACGAATGCGAAGCCGGGCCCACGATTTTATAACGATGTTCGCAATAAATTGTGGGTTTTCACGCGAGCCCGTACTCTGAGCCCGCTTGAGAAGTTTTTATATGGCGGGTCGGTAGCAAGACTTTGGGCTTCGACGGTTCTGCGTACGGACGAAAAATCTATCTACTTGGGGTATTTCCTGAGGGGCATCAAGGATGCGCTGCATGCCCCTCGCCTTAATCGTGATGTGCTTCGCGAAGTGTACGACCTTGAATTTCCGGGGCATTATGGTATTCAAGAAGACCATGATTCCTTTGGCGCACCACAATCTCAGGCAGAGTTCTCCGTTCTGATGAGTGTTTACGCTCGGGAATCTGCTGATCATGTGGAGGCGGCTATTGCCTCGAACGCTCAGTATCAGACCCTTCTGCCTGCTGAACTGGTTTTGGTTCAGGATGGCCCGTTGCCTTCTGAAGTGTGCGCGGTCATTGACCGTTGGGTCGAACGTAGCAGGGCGGGGGAATGCGCTCCTATCGTCACAGTCAAACTGCCTCAGAACGTGGGTCTTGCCGCTGCACTCAACGAGGGGCTGAATGCTTGTTCTTACGGCATCGTTGCCCGAGCGGACTCTGACGATATTTCGGAGCCAGACCGATTTGCAACCCTAATTCCGGCGCTTATCGAGAGCGACTGTGCGGTGATGGGCTCTGCCATGTACGAAGTTGATGCGCAGAATACCACAGTAGAGGCTACCCGCCAGACGGTAACTGACGCATCTCGGTTGGCTGACATGATGCCTTCGCGCAATCCCCTGTACCACCCAACGGTGGCTTTCTACAAAGACGTTGTTCAACGTTTAGGCGGGTATGAATATGTACCAGGGGCCGAAGACTGGTGGCTGTGGTCGCGGGTTATCGCCGCCGGTTATAAGATTGGTAATGTGCCTGAGCCATTAGTCCGTTATCGTGTGGGTGCGGGTGCCTACACGCGGCGGGGCGGACTTAACGCCTGGAAACAGGATTGGGCGATTCAACGTCGACTATATACCGGGCACGCGATCTCAAAGCTCGGGTGGATTAAGAATATGAGCGTTCGAACGGCGTACCGGTTTATTCCGGAGAGTACGCGCCGTAAGGCATTTCGAGCGCTCACCGATATACGGCCTAGTAGGAACGTAGAGAATAGTTTGCAGGGGAAGGACGCATAAGTGGAGAACTATCCCACGACTCAACCGATTGCGGTGGTGGATCGCCAACGCCCCTACACCCCTAAAAGCTGGTGGCTTCTCGTTCAGATTGCACTAGATTCCGTAGCCTGGATTATAGGGCTCGTCATCGCGTTTATGCTGCGGTACAGCCTGCTTCTGAACCAGAACTCTGTCTTTGATGTGATTGATCTTCAAAGCGTGGCGCTCAGTATGGGGTTTGCGATTATTCTGCAAATTCTTGTGGGCTACGGTATGAAGGTGTACCGCGGCCTGTATTCTTACGGTTCTTTCGAGGAAGTCTGGCGTGCGGGCGCAACCGTAGGTATCGTCTCGGTGGCGCTTTTCCTCTTCAGCTACGTAGACGAAGCTCTCGGACTAGTACATGTGCCTCATGGTGTGCCGCCTATTTCGGTGGGTATTACATTGCTATTCATGGCGGCGATGCGCATGGTTAAGCGTATTTATGTTGAGCATAAGACTTTGCGTAATCTTGATGGTGAGCCTGTTATCGTCTATGGCGCCGGGTTTACAGGTCGCACAGTTATCGAAGCTCTTATGCATGATGACTCTGCATATATGCGACCTGTTGCGGTAGTGGACGATAACCCTCAGCTACGCGGTATTAACATTCATAATGTGCCGGTTTATAACACCGGTAAAGAACTGGATGCGGTCATCAGGCGCTATGCCCCTAAAAAAATGATCGTCGCTATCACCAACATGCCGCATGATCGTTTCGACAGGGTCTGGGCACGCATGCAAAAACACGGAGTCGAAGTAACTCGTGTAGCGAGCGCCAGCGAAAAGCTCTTCGGCAACAATGTGGTAGAAACCGACGATAACGAGCTCATGAAGCTTATCCGCGGTGAAATCAACTACGATGTCGATACTGAAGTTTTGCGCAGCTACCTTCAAGGTAAGCGGGTCTTGGTGACCGGTGCAGGAGGATCTATTGGTTCTGAGCTATGCCGTCAGATCCACGAATACGACCCTGAGCTGCTCATGATGCTCGATCGTGACGAAACCCTGCTGATGGAAACAAAGCTCTCGATCACTGGCGAGTCCAGCCTGGATGATGAGCGTATTATTCTCGCGGATATTCGTGAGGGAGAAAACCTGCGTAATATCTTCCTTGAACGAAAACCGCAGGTGGTTTTCCACGCCGCAGCTTTGAAGCATGTTTCTGCACTGGAGGCATACCCTGAGGAAGCATGGAAAACAAATTCGCTGGGCACCCTTAACGTTCTATATGCTGCGCAAGCGGCGGATGTTGAAACGTTTGTGAATGTTTCAACTGATAAAGCGGCAGACCCTAAGACCGCTTTGGGGCAGTCAAAACGAACCGCTGAATGCTTAACCTCGTGGTTTGGACAGCAGACGGGGAAGACTTATGTATCGGTTCGATTCGGTAACGTTTTTGGCTCGCGCGGCTCTATCAAACCTCTGTTTACGCAGCAGATTCTCAACGGCGGTCCCATTACACTTACTGATGAGAACGCTACCCGATACTTTATGCTCATCACGGATGCTTGCCTGCTGGTGATGCTGGCAGGGGCTATTGGTCATCCGGGTGAAGTTATGGTGCTTGATATGGGTGAGCCTGTATTTATCTACGATGTTGCACATGAGATGCGTAAAGCCTATGAACGTTACGATGTTGATATTGTAGTGACCGGTCTGCGTCCTGGCGAAAAATTGGATGAAACCCTCTTTGGTGCTAATGAGCAACACACTCGAAGCACTCAAAACAAGTTTATTTCTCACTCGACGGCACCAGCTCTCAATCCTGAGGATTTGGATTATGAGCAGTGGATTCAGAATTATGAAGCGCATCGTTCTTATGAGCGTCATGGATTTACCCGCGTAGTAGACCCGCGTCAGGGTCGTCTTCTGGAAGAACACAGGAATTAGCCGTTTTGAATATTGAACGATGAAATTTTGCCCCGTTAACGTCTACATAGGCGTGTACTACGTGATGAATTCGTCTTGTAGAACCAGCAGCGGGGAAGTAGAATCCCAAATTACACCCTGTTACGAGGTTTTACCGTCTAGAGGAGAGACATGAACCAGGCATCTCTGGTGCTTATACTAGCGTTTGTGTTAGGAGCGCTTCTGCCTTTTGCGGTACGCCCCCTGTTGCACACGCTAAATATGGTTGATATACCCAATGAGCGTTCCTCGCATACGACTCCGACGTACCGGGGCATGGGGCTGGCAACCGCTAGCGCTACCTGTTTGAGCTTCGCGGTCGCTACCCTCATGGGGTGGACTGTAAATCTCCCCATCTCGTTAACTTTTTTGGCAGGCGGCGGTCTTGCTTTGCTTTTGGGATGGACCGAAGATGTCTACGGAGTCAGCGTTGCCAAGCGTGCCGGGATGCAGCTTGTTATAGGACTCGGTATTGCACTTTCTCTCGCTATTATTCAAGAGGCATCATTGCTGTGGGTTCCTGTAGCAGGGCTCTTTATCGCGGGGTATATAAACGTTACAAACTTTATGGACGGCATCAACGGTATCTCCGGATGCCACGGGCTGGTTGCTGGGCTTGCCTACGCCTATATGGGGGGCGTAAGTAGTTTGCCGTGGATGACGATAGGTGGTCTGGCAATTGCAGGTGCCTATACGGCTTTCCTACCTTGGAATTTACGCACGGGTCACAATGTTTTCTTAGGTGATGCTGGTTCTTACTTTCTAGGTGCCTCTCTTGGAACAATTGCCGTTGGTGCTTTCTATGCTGGAATTCCGTTCCTTGCGTCGATAGCCCCGCTTCTGGTTTATCTTGCAGATTCTGCGATGACTCTTATACGTCGTATGGCTGCTGGGGAGCAGTGGTACAAACCGCATCGAACCCATGTGTATCAGCGTCTGACTGACGTCGGATTGGGACATATCAGCGCAACAATTATGGTGAGTTCTGCGACTGCGATTGTATGGGCTTTTGTACTCTTTGCCTCAGATCTTTTCCTAACAGGTGCCTTTTTTGCTGGTGTTGGCGTTCTTGCCCTTGCTGTAGCCGTCATTGTTTTATACCTGCGACTTCCCGAACTACTGGATACGCGTCTGCAGCCTGCCGAGCAAGGGCACTCTAATTCCAAGCAGAATATTGCAGATCTGAACACAGAGACGCATCCTATGAGCGAGCGGAAGTCTGAAGGTTCACAGGAGTGAAACAACGGCGGCTAAATTCGATTCGGAGGGCTCTGTGGAACCCAAAATTTATCTATGGTATAGGTAAGAAAGACAATAAGCAAAATAGGGTGCAAGGCTTTTCCTGGGGGCTTTTAGCCTATCGCGAGACCGTAATGTCTGCACTGGTTTTAGTTCTTTGTTTACCGATTCTGGGAATCATATTGGGCATTCGCGGGTCGGCGGGATTTATGGTTGGGTTTCTGGTAGTCTATATATGTTTCACCATGGGCGTAGCAACTGCTTTGGGGGCACACCGTATAAAGATTGGGATTCCTCAGGCTTTGCTTGTAAGTTATGTGGTGAAGGTGTTACTCATGGCGATGGTGCTTTTACTAGTACCTATGCCAGAGGCACTTAAACACGGTTGGACGCTTGGTGGTGCCGTCATAGGAGCGGTACTGTGGTTAAGTGTCGAGGCTGTAACCATTATGAATTCAAGGATTTTGTACTTCGATCCTGAGTCTTAGCACACACAAAGGCTTACTCAGAAGTAGATAGGGAAATTTTTGACCGATTCTGAGAAGAAATGGTGGGACGGAGATAAGAAACTCCGTACCACAGGAGAACTGGTATCCGGCGGTGGATTATCCGGCGGCGTGATGTCTGTTTTGTATCTTATTATCGGCATGGCTTTTTGGGGATTGGTCGGCTTTGGAGCTGACTGGCTCCTCAATACCCGGTGGTTTGTATGGGTTGGTGTTCTGATAGGTGCTTGCGGAGGCATCTACCTGGTATATCTGCATACGAGTCGCTCTAAATAAATAGCCTAAAAATTTTAGGTTTTGCACACATTCCATCCAGTTAGTTGAGCATAGTTTTGCACCAGCAAGTAGCCAGCTAACGGCAAGAAAGGACTTGCTTTGAACGAGAACGGGTCTGTACTCGCAGAAGGCTATACGCCGCCGACACCGGCCGATATGCATCTGCCTGACTTCTTCCAGGTTGATTCTCTTGGGTTCGGCTTTGGTAAACAGATGCTGCTCGTCATCCTGTCTGTCGTAGTCGTTTCCCTATTCTTTATGATGGCTGCACGCAAGCGTGCAATGGTTCCGGGTAAAGCCCAGTTCATTGCAGAATCAGGCTATCTCTTCACCCGTAATTCACTTGGCAAAGACCTGATTGGCGCACAGCATTTCAAGCCTTTCGTGCCCCTGCTCTTTACTTCTTTCTTCTTTATTCTGATTAATAACCTTTACGGTTCAATTCCCCTTATTCAACTTCCTTCTTTTTCTCACCCAGGCAGTGCATATGCATTGGCTATCGTCGGCTACCTTACCTGGGTCGGTGTAGGTATCAAGCGCAAGGGACTGGTTGGATTTTTTAAAGATCTGACGATGCCCTCCGGAGTTCCGGGGTGGGTGTACGTTATTTTGGTACCGATTGAGTTCCTCTCGAACCTTATTATTCGTCCCGTGACCCACGCGCTTCGTCTTTTCGCTACGATGTTCGGCGGTCACATGGCAATGATGGTGGCAGCATCCCTAACTCAGTTCCTAGTGATGAGCGTCGGCGGGGCTGCAGCTTTAGGCGGTATCGCCTCTGGGGCGTTGGGTCTATTCCTCTACTTCCTGGAACTGATGATTCAGGTAATCCAGGCTTATGTCTTCACACTGCTCCTCGCGGTATACCTGCAAGGGTCAGTTTCCGAAGGACATTAAAAATAATAGGTTTTCGTAACTGGCTATCCAGTTGCGAAGAAAGCAACCCGTTTTACGGGTCGAATACACATAAGTAGCTCTGTAACTTCGGTATTTTCACTGAAGCACACACTGTTGAAAGGAATCAACATGAACGTTATTGGTTACGGCCTCGCAGCTATTGGTGGCGGCATCGGCGTGGGTCTAATCTTCGCTGCCTACATGACAAGCGTTGCGCGTCAGCCCGAGTCCCAGCGTACCCTGCAGCCAATGCTGTTCATGGGTTTCGCGGTGGTTGAGGCTCTGGCGATTCTGGGCCTCGTTCTGGCATTCATCATCTAAGCTCAGATATAGCTGTTAACGAACCAACCTAAAGAACAGGAAATCCCTCAATGACTTATCTGGCAGAAGGAGGGGGCGCAGAGCACAGCTCCAACCCTCTAATTCCCAATCTCTGGGAATTGGGCATCACCGTCGTTGGGTTCGTGATTCTCTATTTCATCGTTCATAAATACGTTGTCCCGGCGTTCGAGAAGATCTACCAGGACCGTAAAGAAGCAATCGAGGGTGGTCTTGCCAAAGCTGAGAAAGCTCAGGCGGAGGCCGCAGCGGCTCGCGAAGAGTACAACCAGCAGCTTGAAAGCGCTCGTCTGGAAGCTCAGAAGATTCGCGAGGAAGCGCGTACCGAAGGCGAATCAATTATCGCAGCGGCTCGTGAGCGCGCAACCGTTGAGGCTCAGCGTATTACTGATAATGCGCAGAAGACTATCGAGGCTGAGCGCCTAGCTGCTTCAGTATCTCTTCGTCATGAAGTTGGTACTTTGGCGACTACTCTTGCAGGAAAGATTGTGGGCGAAGCCCTTGACGATGATGAGCGATCGGCCCGCGTGGTAGATCGTTTTCTTGCTGACCTTGAAACCGAGCAACAGAATGCAGGTGCAACTCGGTAATGGCAGGAGTATCTACTGAATCACTGAGCAAGGTGGAAGCGGTTCTTGAAGCCAACGCTTCGTTGAACCCACTCAACCTAGCTAGCGAGCTTTTCGCCGTGGTCGATGTACTTGACCACGATGGCGGTTTGCGTCGTGGTTTGACCGACTCTTCGCGTGAAGGGAAGGATCGAGAAAATATTGCACAGGCTATTTTTAGCGGCAAAATTTCTTCTCAAGCACTCAAAGTGCTGACTACGGCGGTAGCACTGCGTTGGTCTCAAGAGCGTGATCTTGCAGACGCGCTTGAGAAGGCTGCGGTACTCGCATCCATCGCATCCGCTCAGTCTCGTGGTGGTGCTGATGCCCTTGAAGAGGTTACCAACGAGTTGCTGACGTTTGTGCGCAACGTTGATGGTACCCCCGAAGCGCAAGCGGCGCTGTCCGACAACTTGGCAAGCAAAGAAGCAAAGAAGAAGCTCGCTGTAGCATTAGGCGGTCCAGCCGTCACCGCGGAAGGCGTACTTCTCTTGGAACGAATTGGTAGCGAATCCCGTGGTCACCATGCCGCTCGCCTCGCTGACGAATTCGTGGAAATCATCGTCACGCGACAGAACCGTTACATCGCAAAGGTAACTTCTGCAGTAGCACTGTCGCAGGCACAGCTTGAACGCCTGAGCCGGACCTTGAACAAGATCTATAATCGTCAGCTTAAACTCGACGTATCTATAGATACAGCTGTTCTAGGCGGTATGCGCGTACAGATTGGAGATGAGGTTATCGACGGAACCGTTGGTACCCGTCTTGATGATCTTGAACGTGACCTTCAAGCATAGAGATTAGCTGAACATTTCTGCGATACGTCGCAACGGTGATTTAGAAGATACCTTGGGAAGCAGACAAATTTTTAGAATATTGTTCCTTCCCACGAAGCAAGTTTCGGTTGTTCCGAGAGGTGCAACCACAATTAGGAGAGCAGGGACATAAGATGGCCGATTTGACCATCAACGCCGATGATGTCCGTAACGCGCTGAACGAATTTGCAGCGTCTTACGAACCCGGCAACGTGGAACGTGTTGAAGTGGGGCGCGTTGTAGCAGCCTCCGATGGTATTGCGCGCGTCGAGGGTCTGCCCTCGGTGATGGCGAACGAACTACTTCGTTTTGAGGATGGCACCCTTGGCCTCGCGCAAAACCTTGATACCCGCGATATTGGCGTCATTATTCTGGGCGACTTTACCGGTATCGAAGAAGGACAGCCAGTTCACCGTACCGGTGAGGTGCTTTCGGTCCCGGTAGGCGATGCTTACCTCGGTCGTGTAGTCGATCCGTTAGGTAACCCTATTGATGACCTGGGTCCTATTAAGGATGAAGGGCGTCGTGCTCTTGAGCTGCAGGCACCTGGTGTAACGCAGCGTAAGTCTGTGCATGAGCCCCTACAGACCGGTCTGAAAGCTATTGACGCTATGATCCCGATCGGTCGAGGGCAGCGTCAGCTTATTATTGGTGACCGTCAGACCGGTAAAACTGCGATTGCAGTCGATACGATCCTGAACCAGAAGGCTAACTGGGAAACCGGTGACCCCAGCAAACAGGTTCGTTGTGTTTACGTGGCAGTTGGACAGAAGGCCTCCACCATTGCCGCTGTTCGACATACCCTTGAAACCAGGGGAGCGTTGGAATACACCACGATCGTTGCTGCCCCCGCATCTGACGCAGCAGGCTTTAAATACTTGGCTCCCTACACCGGTTCTGCCATTGGTCAGCACTGGATGTATGGCGGAAAGCACGTCCTGATTATCTTTGATGATCTTTCAAAACAGGCAGAAGCATACCGCGCCGTGTCGCTATTGCTTCGTCGTCCGCCGGGACGTGAAGCATACCCCGGTGACGTTTTCTACCTGCACTCTCGTCTATTGGAGCGTTGCGCTAAGCTCTCTGATGAGTTGGGCGCAGGGTCGATGACCGGTTTCCCCATTATCGAAACCAAGGCAAATGACGTTTCTGCCTTCATCCCGACCAACGTCATTTCTATCACTGACGGCCAGATCTTCCTACAGTCCGATCTGTTCAACGCTAACCAGCGCCCCGCCGTGGATGTTGGTATTTCCGTCTCTCGTGTGGGTGGTGCAGCGCAGACCAAGGCTATGAAGAAGGTCTCCGGTACTTTGAAACTGGACCTTGCTCAGTACCGTGCTATGGAAGCGTTCGCAATGTTCGCCTCCGATCTCGACGATGCTTCCAAGGCACAGCTGACTCGCGGCGCCCGTCTTACCGAGCTGCTTCGCCAGCCGCAGTACACTCCGTATGCGGTAGAAGAGCAGGTTGTCTCCATTTGGGCAGGTACCAACGGTTACCTTGATGATCTTGAGGTTTCTGACGTTCTTCGCTTCGAGGCAGAGTTCATTGACTATCTGCGTCACCGGACCTCGGTGTTGAGCGATATTGCCGCATCCGGCAAGCTTGAGGATGAAACCCTAGATGCCTTGAAAGCTGCCGTTGCAGATTTCAAGAAGGGATTCCGCTCGGAGGGTACCAGCCACCTTGTTGATGCAGGTCATGAGGAGCATAAAGCGGCTCAGGATCGTGACATCACTCAGGAAACCATCGGTT
Organism: Rothia sp. HMSC069C01; assembly: GCF_001814655.1. NCBI lineage: Bacteria > Bacillati > Actinomycetota > Actinomycetes > Micrococcales > Micrococcaceae > Rothia > Rothia sp. HMSC069C01. The sequence continues at coordinate 751,829 of NZ_KV817408.1, read as the reverse complement.
AGCGATTAGTCCTAGGTGTTAGCCCCGCTCTGAACTTTCAGAGTTATGGGCGGGGCAGATGTCCAGGAGAAAGGAAGCTCTATGGGAGCCCAGATTAGGGTTTACCGACAGAAAATTGCTTCGACATCGTCTATGCAGAAGATCTTCAAGGCGATGGAGATGATCGCGACCTCCCGTATTAACAAGGCGCGTCGGAGCGCTCAAACCACGGGTCCTTACGCAAACGCATTGACCCGCGTTGTGACTGCTTTGGCAACGCAACAGTCCGTGCAGCATCCTCTGATCCATCGTCCCGATACCTTTGGCAAGCATGAGCATAAGCGCTCTGCAGTCTTGGTGATGACGAGTGATCGCGGTCTTGCAGGTTCGTATTCGTCGTCTGTGCTGAAGAAAACAGAAGAGCTTATCGAGAGGCTACGCGGCGAGGGGCGCGAAATACAGCTGTACTTGGTGGGGCGTAAAGCGAAGTCTTATTTTGAATTCCGGGAACGTCCCTATGAACGTGCTTGGGAAGGACACACCGATAATCCGCATATTGATACCGCAGTTGAGATTCGCGATGTGTTCTTGGAGGAGTACGAAAAGGGACATGAAAACGGCGGGGTAGACGATTTGCATATCGTATACACCGAATTTAAGTCCATGGTGACTCAAGAGACCAAGATTCTTCGTTTGCTTCCCATTCACGTGGCAGAAGCAACTAAATTGGGGGAGGAAATCGTACCTGACGAAGAACTGTCTTCGGCCGATTATCAGCAACCCGCATCCTTTGAATTTGAGCCTTCTCCTCAGGAAGTGTTGGATGCGCTGCTACCGCGTTATATCGCTTCTCGTATCTTCGCGTGCCTGCTCCAAGCCGCTGCAAGTGAACTTGCGTCGCGTCAGCGTGCGATGAAGACTGCGGGCGATAACGCTGAGACTCTAATCAAGAAGTACACTCGACTGATGAACAACGCTCGTCAGGCCGAGATTACTCAGGAGCTCTCTGAGATTGTGGGCGGCGCAGACGCTCTCGCCTCCTCTTAAGAACACTGCTAACTCGAAGCTATCTACTTTCAACTTTTCAAGGTAAGTGAGAAACATGACTACTACCACCACCCAGGGCGCGACGGGTCGTATTGCCCGCGTGATTGGCCCCGTGGTTGACGTTGAGTTCCCCGCTGGTCAGGTGCCGGATATTTACAATGCGCTGACCACTGAACTCACCCTCGACGGGAAAACCTACACCATCACCTTTGAGACTGCTCAGCATTTGGGTGATTCGATTGTTCGTGCCATCTCTATGCAACAGACTGACGGTCTTGTGCGTGGGCAGGCTGTCCTAGATACCGGGGCTCCTATCGCTGTACCCGTGGGCGATGGCGTGAAGGGGCACCTCTTCAATGTTCTTGGTAACGCACTAGATGTGCCGAACTCCGATATCGATGCTGACGCATACTGGCCTATTCACCGTGCCGCTCCCGGCTTCGCAGAGCTAGAGGGATCGACCGAGATGCTAGAGACCGGTATTAAATCTATCGACCTGCTCACCCCTTACATTAAGGGTGGTAAGATCGGTCTGTTCGGTGGTGCTGGTGTTGGTAAGACAGTGCTGATTCAGGAAATGATTACCCGTGTGGCGCGCAACTTCGGTGGTACCTCGGTGTTCACCGGCGTTGGTGAGCGTACCCGTGAAGGTAACGACCTGTGGGTTGAGATGGAAGAAGCAGGGGTTTTGAAAGATACTGCCCTTGTCTTCGGACAGATGGATGAACCCCCGGGAACTCGTCTGCGTGTGGCACTCACCGGCTTGACTATGGCGGAATACTTCCGCGATGTGAAGAACCAGGATGTGCTGCTCTTTATCGATAACATCTTCCGCTTTACTCAGGCAGGTTCTGAAGTTTCGACTTTGCTCGGCCGTATGCCCTCTGCTGTTGGCTACCAGCCTAACCTGGCGGATGAAATGGGTCTGCTTCAGGAACGCATTACCTCGACTCGCGGTCACTCCATTACTTCGATGCAGGCAATCTACGTTCCTGCAGACGATTACACCGACCCTGCACCGGCGACAACCTTCGCACACTTGGACGCGACTACCGAGCTTTCGCGTGAGATTGCATCGCGCGGTCTGTACCCGGCAATTGACCCGTTGACCTCGACCTCTCGTATTCTTGATCCGCAGTACATTGGGCAGGAACACTACGACACGGCTATTCGCGTGAAGGCTATCCTGCAAGAAAACAAGGACCTTCAGGATATTATCGCGATTCTGGGTGTTGATGAGCTTTCTGAGGAGCAGAAGGTCGTTGTTTCACGTGCACGCCGCATTGAGCAGTTCCTTTCACAGAACACCTATACCGCAAAGCAGTTCACTGGCGTTGAAGGTTCCACTGTTCCGTTGAAGGACACCATCGAATCATTCCAGATGATCTGCAATGGCGATGTAGACCATATTCCTGAGCAGGCGTTCTACAACATCGGTGGCATGGATGACGTAATGCGTCAGTACGAGGAAATCAAGGCACAGACCGGAGCCAAGTAATTATGGCACTAACAGTTGAAGTTGTTTCTCGCGAAAACGTCGTGTGGACTGGTGAAGCTTCCTATGTACGGGTGCGTACTACGAACGGCGATTTGGGCATTTATCCCGGACTCATCCCCACCTGTGCGCTTCTTGCGGAGGACGGAGAACTTCTGATTCGACCCGTCAATGGTGGTGAACTCACTACGCGTTTGCATGCTGGGTTCTTGACCGTCTCAAACGATAAGGTAACGATCGCGGCAAAGCATGCCGAGATCGCTACCCCTACGACGGATAAGAAATAAACCGTTAATAAGGTAAAAGCCGGTACAACCTATTGTTGGTTGTACCGGCTTTTACCTTCCCGAATATTTGAGTTTTAGAGTCGCGAAGATCTCTACAGCGTATAAATGTTGGCTTAGAAAAGCCGATCTGCTGCGTCGTCGATACCGCGCATCGCATCGTAATCGAGAGAGATGCAGCGGATACCGCGATCTTCGGCAAGAGTCCGTGCCTGGGGCTTGATCTTCTGTGCAGCAAAAACTCCCTTGACAGGTGCCAGTCGTGGGTCGCGGTTGAGCAGATCGAGGTACCGGGTAAGCTGTTCAACCCCGTCAATATCACCCACGCGCTTGAGCTCTACAGCAATACTGATACCGTTGGAATCTTTCGCCATAATATCCACGGGCCCAATGGCCGTAGGGTATTCACGGCGTACTAGAGAGTAACCCTTGCCGAGCGTTTCAATCTGTTCTGCAAGAAGACGCTGCAGATCGGCCTCTACACCGTCTTTGATGAGTCCGGGATCGGATCCTAAATCATGGGCGTGTTCATGGATAACTTCGTACACGCGTATGAGAAGGCGGTCATCACTTTTGGCGGCCTGCACCGTCCACAACTGCTGTACATCCGTATCAAGATCTTCACGGGTGCTTTCTGGAATTTCGTCATAGTCTGCGACAAGGAGAGAGCATGGCGGGCTCATCCAGTTTAGCGGCTTATAGGAACCACCATCGGAATGGATAAGCACAGAACCGTCATTCTTCACCATAAGTAAGCGGGTAGCACGGGGGAGATGGGCACGCAAACGCCCTTCGTAATCAACAGAACAGTCAGCTATAACGATACGCACCCCATCTACTCTACCGAGGAAGAGTATGACATGCCAGCTGTAGAAACCGCTGACTGACGCATCATAGCGGATAAAAGATGGGTAACCGCATTGCGCAGTCAGACTGAGCGCTAGAATAGAAAGCATGGCACGCAAGAATCACCCCGGTAAACGTTCCTCGGGCACAACCTCCAACAAATGGACGCGATCTGCCCCCGGTGGACGTGATATATCTCGTATTCTTGACCCGGCGCCGCGTATTGAACGTGACCGTTTTGGTGATTGGCTGGTGCAATACGTTCCCGCCGTAAATGCTCTGAAAACCTATACGTGCCCGGAATGTAACTGTCCAATTTCGCCAAGAACAGCGCATCTTGTTGTATGGCAAGAAAGCCATACACTGGGGCGTTCTCGTGCTATTGATGAGCGCCGCCACTGGCACCAACATTGTTGGCGTACCAGACGCGCTTAGAACTATTACGAAATCGGAATACCTATCGTGGGCGCGAAGACCTGTTAGAACGAAGAAAGTGACACTATGGCGACTGAAGAGTCCTCTGGAAAACTCCGAGAGTTTGACCCCTCACAGTATGTTTTTACCCAATCCGATCAGCCTGTTCTCATTAAATCTCGCACAGTACTTCCTGCACGCCGTGAAAACTTTGAGGTTACAACTGCTGACGGAAAACGCCTTGTGGGCGAATTGGCACTTCCCGAAGGAGACATTAAAGCTACTCTCGTGACTTTTCACCCGCTTCCAACACACGGTGGGTATATGGATTCGCATGTGTACAAGAAGGCTTCATTCCGTCTACCAGCGCTTGCAAATATTGCGGTTCTGCGATTCAACACCCGTGGTACTTCTTCGATCCGCGGTACAAGTGAGGGCGTGTTTGACGGAGGATTTGCCGAGAAAAAAGATTTTGACGCGATCTTACAATATGCCGTAGAACGCCAGCTGCCGAATATCTGGTTAATCGGGTGGTCTTTCGGTACGGAACTTGTGCTCAAGTATGCCCCAGAACATGCATCAGAATTTGTGGGGGCTATTCTGCTTTCTCCGCCTCTGCACCGAGTGCATCCCGCTGAACTGGACGAATGGAATAAAATCTCAAATCCGCTCTATGCCTTTATCCCGGAGTTTGACGATTATCTACGCCCCGCCGAAGCGCGCGAGCGTTTTAAATCAATAGCCCGCACTCAGGTCGTGCCTTTTGAGAACTGTAAACACCTTTGGGTGGGTGAAAAGTCGGTAAACAGCGTGATCAACGCCCTTGTCTCAGCGGTGACGGGTCAGCAGACCACACTTCCTACTGAATACAACGGCCCGGTCGCAGAAGAGATTACTGAACCATAATCTGTCTCTACTCCGTCTATACGAAGGATGCGCCTGCCGCTTTTCTCAACGGCGGGCGCATCCTTATATTTCTAAGAAAAGGGTTTTTACCGATGGTCTTGGCGGGGAATAAAGACTTCCTTCACCAGAATCAGTAGCGACGCGGCAACAGGAATCGCGATAAGCGCGCCCAAGACGCCCCACAGTGCACCGCCTGCAGCGACAGCAATAATAGCGACACCGCCGGGAACCGAAACAGCCTTTGACATAATACGCGGCGAAATTACGTACGCCTCGATCTGCAGGTAAATGAAATAGGCGATCGCAAATGTGACAGACATTTGCCAGCCCTGCGTCAAAAGAATAAGAGAGACCAGAACAAGCGCCGCCACGCCGCCAACCAATGGGATAAAGGCCAAAATCAAGACGAACACAGCCACAAGTTGAGGGAATGAGAACCCCAAGATAATCATGGTGATAAGCGCAAAGGTTGCGTTGAGAACAGCGACAACTCCCTGCCCCATCACATAGTTACCAACAGCACCCGTGATACGTTCGGTAAGTTCCTCAACACGTTCCCGCTTGGAAGCCGGAGCCAAACGCGACCCCCACGCCTTAATAGTGCGCATTGATGAGAGGAAATAGAGCGAGAGGAACAGCACAATAATAGTGCCGGTCAAAATCTGCGCAATTGTGGAACCCGCAGTAATTAGGTTACTCATGAATCCGCCGACCGCAGAGCTTGATGTAAGAGACTCTAGGAACTTTGGAACGTTGTTATTAACCCAGTCGTTAACATGCAGAACGTCATCAATGCGTTTGAAAGTATCAGAATCGATGAAATCCTGATAAATAGCGGGTGCCCGATAGACAAAGCTGCTGGCCTGTGCGCTGATAATAGGCACAATCCACACCACAAGTCCGCTAATGATGGCTGCGAAGGAAAGAACCACAATCACCACACCGGCACTGCGTTTAACGCCGAAACTCTCAAGTTTACGAACAATGGGGTCAAGCCCAAGCGCGATGAAGATAGCGCCAGTGACCCAGCCGACAAGCGCGCCGACATTGGTAAAAGCGTAGTAAGCCAGCAGGGCCAGACCAACACCAACCGTCGTCAGGAAACCGAAAGATACAGGATTATGCAGCGGTGAGCTTTTCTCATAAATATGAAGTTCAGAAGCCTCATCGACTTTTGGAGAGATGCGGGGAGGAAGAGAAGCTTTGCGGCGTTGTGAGCGTGCCTGACTGATGCTATCGGTCAAATCGCTGATGGTACCCGTAATATGTGAAGTCAGGGATTCGCGCTTTGTAGACGATGCGGAACCGTCCTGTTCAAACATGTGTTCTTCCTGCTCCGGCTTTTTCCGCGGAACCCGGGGAACTGGGGGAGGAGTCTGCTGGGCTTGCGGATTCGAGCTATCGGACATAGTCTGCCTTTCATAAAGCTTACCTGGCTATTCTACCGGGCATCTCTGAAAACTGTATGCGCTCGCAACATTCTTGAGGCAGAAAGCTACCGAGTAAGCCTATCTGAAATTTCGCGCACCTCGAACGATTGCCGAGAATCCTGTAAAACAGCGGGTCGCGCGGGATAATTAGGGAGTACGTTAAATTTCTCTGAGGCTCGCAAAGGATTCTCGATGACAATTCCTCCAACCCCGAACCAACTGCCAACAAACCCCCAAAGCTCAGCAGAACAAATTCCCGCGTCGGTACGTAGCGCTCCAGTGCTTGGCGGTCATGATATCAGTACTTCTACACCCACTGCAGCACAAAGCAATTCGGCGAAAAGCTGGCGTTTCGATGTTGCAACACCTGAAGATTTTCAGAAGTACGTACAACTGTCTACCCAAGGCGCCGTGATCTTTGGGCTATATGCCCCGCATTCTCCAGCGTCGCTTGAAATGCTAGACGCCGTCGAAAACCTAGTCAATGCGGCGGAAGGTGCGATGCTGCTTGCCGCCGTCGATATTACGAAACTTCCGGAGGCTGCCCAAGCGTTTGGCATGGACGGCGTACCGGCAGGCGTGGCCGTTATCGCCGGTCGCCCGGCCCCTCTTTATAACGGTCAGATCAGTCCGCAGGATCTGTCAGAAATGCTGAAGCAGGTCTTGCAGGTTGCTGCGCAGTATCAGCTTCCCGGTGGATTTGAGCCTGCTCCTTCGGATGAGGAAGAGAAAACCCTGCCGCCGCTGCACGCTAAAGCACTGGAGGCGCTTGATGAACGCGACTATGAAGGAGCACGAGCCGCCTACCGCGAGGCTTTGACGGAGAACCCAGGCGATCATGATGCTAAAGTTGGGCTTGCTCAGGTTGATTTATTAGCTCGCGTGGCAGATTTGGATCTTGCCCAAGAGCGTGAAGCAGCTGCATCCGACGCTCTCAATATTGAGGCTGCCTTTAACGTTGCCGATCTTGACGTTATAGGCGGGCATGTTGAAGATGCCTACGCACGACTGTTGCGACTTTTTAAATCTGTTTCTCCGGAAGATAAGAGCCGAGTACGTGAACGTCTTGTGCAGCTCTTTGACGTTGTGGGTGCTACAGATCCGCGAACAGTTAAAGCACGAGCTGAGCTGACGACGGCAATTTTCTAGACCCCATAAAAGAGAAAATAAGGCGGGATGTGTGTATCTTATGGTGCATCCCGCCTTATTCGCACCTTCAACGTGAAGGTAATAAAAAATACTCTAGTAATCCTTATAGTTCATGCTTTAAAAAGTTTAGAGAATTATTGGTGATATAAGCCCAAGATATGGTTCTGAAGTATTCCCAAACTGGTACCGTTGTATGTATGAAAGAACACAATTCTGTGCCTGGGAAGGCCCCTGAGGACTACGGCTATTCACCAGAGAATACACAAGCTGGTACACCGACGTATGATGCTGGCCAGTCAATGACCGATCAGAGTTATGCAAACGCGCAGCCGGGGAGCTTGCCTCAAGTCGCCCGTGAGGCTCTTAGTCACCAACCTGGTGCGCACCTTGTTAATGCCATCGAAATTCATGGTTTGACGAAGGCATTCGGTATGACAGTTGCCGTTAATCGCATTAATCTTGCTATTCCTACCGGCTCTTTTTACGGTCTGGTAGGGCGCAACGGTGCCGGTAAGACGACGACTATCTCAATGGTTTCTGGTATGCTGCAGCCCACCGAAGGCGTGGCGTTGATTAAGGGAACCGATATGTGGCAGAACCCTTTGGAAGCCAAAAAACATTTGGGCGTTCTGCCGGATGGCGTGCACCTTTTCGATAAACTTACAGGTGAACAGCTTATTACCTATTCGGGGTACCTGCACGGTCTCGAACGTGACACTGTTGCCGAACGTACCAAGGACCTTCTGCAAGCTATGGATTTAACCGATGCAGCAGGTCGCGCGGTAGCCGACTATTCAGCAGGTATGACCAAGAAGATCGCCCTCGCAGCAGCGCTGATTCACGCCCCTTCAGTCTTGATCTTGGATGAGCCTTTTGAAGCGGTTGATCCGGTTTCAGCGGCTAATATTCAGGATATCCTCAAAGGATTCGTCGCCTCAGGCGGAACAGTTATTCTCTCATCGCATGTCATGGACTTGGTGCAGCGTTTATGCGATCACGTCGCCATTATGGACGAGGGACGGATTCTCGCTGCGGGTACGGTTAATGAAGTGCGTGGGGAATCTACTTTGGAAGAACGTTTCATACAGCTCGTGGGCGGACGCACCACCTCGGAAGGACTGTCATGGTTGCGCACCTCGTCTCACTAAAATGGCGGTATGTGCTTGCCTCGCTCAAACGTAGTGTGTGGGCGATTATTGGTATTGCTTTTGGCGCCCTGTACCTGCTTGGCACACTGACTGGTTTGGGATTCGCTTACGTTGGTTTAGGGATTGATGGTAGTTTAGATGGTCCTGCACTCGCCCTATTCCTCGGGTTTCTTATATCTCTTGGCTGGGCTCTTATCCCCATTGTCTGGACTGGCCTAGACGGAACCCTTGATGAAAGCCGCTTCGTGTTATTCCCGCTAGAGGCTAAGACGCTGCAGAAGGGGCAATTTTTCGGTGGGTTTATAGGTCTTCCAGGTATAGCGACGATTATCCTAATCCTTCTGGGAACCCTCGGATTTATTGGTAATCCTGTGGGATTAGCAGCCTATCTGCTGAGCATAGTGTTGGGGCTGGCTTTGCTGATGACAGTGGCGCGCCTTGCCAATCAGCTTGGCGTTTATTTGAATGCTAACCCCCGTATGGATCTGATCTTCAAGATTATTCTGGGCGTGCTGTTGGTAAGCTCAGGCTTTATCTTCAGTGGAGCTATATTCTATGTGATAGATCATTTCCAGGAGATCGCTCAGAACGTTCAATGGTTGGGGTATACGCCTTTCGGGTCTGCTTTTGCGATTGCATACCATGTGGCGGCGGGTAACTGGGCTCTAGCAGGTCTAAGTCTGGTACTTTCCCTCATATACCTGGGTGGTGCTTGGGTATTGTGGGGTCGTAGCCTCGAACGCTCAATGCGTAATGTCAGCGGTGAACAAAAACGGGGCAAGGCTAAGAACCTGACGGCAGGAGATATTGGTATTTTTGCGAGGTTCCCAAACACTGGTTGGGGCGCTGTGGCCGCACGTACCATTCATAGCTACTTCAAAGATACGCGCATGACTTTGCTGATCGCCATGACTGCCATGCTCTATGTACTCTTTGCTCTCGTGATGCCGCTCTTCACGGGCAGCATGGGGTCTCGTGGTGCAACGACGGGAATCCAGCTCGCTAATTCCGGGGCTGGACCTGAAACGCTCTTCGGCTTCTGGGTTTATTTCTGCAATGTCTTCACAGGATTCTACATAGCGTATATGGTCTCGTACGATAACACGGCTTTTAGTCTGCACGTGCTCTCGCCTCTGCGTGGGCGTGATGATAGGCTTGGGCGTGCACTCGGACACTCCATCGTAATGCTGCCAATCGTCGTGGTGATGTTCTTTATTATGTGCGCTGTCCACGGGCTTATAGCCTATTACCCGGTCGTGCTTTTGCATCAGCTGGGAGTCTACGCAGGAACTGTAGGGTTCGGATTAATGCTTGATACAGTGCTTTCGCCACCGGTCGCGCCTCCTGGAGCCAACCCCTTCAAAACGCCTAAACAGCCAGACGGCTTTGCGAAGCAGCTTTTGCTGATGGGCAGCATGATTATCTGCATGCTAATCGCTCTTCCCGGTGGGATTGGCTCGTTCATCTACATAGTCGGCGGCAAGGACGACATGGTGCTGATTATCTCTGGCGTTATCCAGCTGGTTATCGGTGCTGCACTATTCATTATCGGAGTTTCTGCAGGGGGTAAACTCTACGATCGCCATAGCTCGATGATGCTTCAGCGGGTTGCAAAGTTCAATACGAACTAGAACCTATAGAGAATATGGGGGGCGGCGTTATGGGACAGTTACACGTATGTTTCCAAGCGTCGCCCTTGTTCTCTATGGAATAACTCGGCATCCCTTCCCGTTGTTACACTAGTCTCTACAATAGAACTAATAGCACTAAGACGGCGAGAGCATACTTGGAGGAGAGAACATGAGCTCCATTGAAGGCGTTGAAGATCCCTTTGGCCCCGAGACGGCGGGCGGTACAGCACTACTTGAGCGGGAAGAAACCCAGCTTTCTGAGCCGGGCGACCATGAACGCTTCTCGCACTACGTGCGTAAGGAAAAAATCATGGAATCCGCCCTTACCGGTGAGCCCGTTCGCGCGCTGTGCGGTAAGGTGTGGACTCCTGGACGCGATCCCCAGAAATTCCCAGTCTGCCCAACCTGCAAAGAAATCTACGAGGGTCTTAAGCCTGGTAAAGATAATTCGGATAACGGCGACAAATAACCGAAGTTTCGCTCCGGAATCTGAAGAGTATGTGCCTGCATCCCCATCATGGGAGCGCAAGCACATACTCTATTTTTGGGCTCAAACAGACTTCGCGTCGGGCAAAATAATTGCGCGAACCCTCGCGGACGTATCACGACACGGTGGTAGAATTTATAATCTGTGTTTCTGTAGGGGCCTTTGTACACAGGAAATACTGAATCAAAGGTAAACCAGAGAAAATATGGGGGAGAAGAGCATGAGCGAGTACGAAGAACCTACATTATTTGACAGTATGGTTAAGCCAAAGCTCTCCCCGGCATACCCTGACCGTGCACCCTGGGGTACTTCCGTCAGTCTGCGTGCCTGGCAGGCCGAGGCGATGAAAAAATATTTTGAGACGAACCCTCGGGACTTTATGGCTGTAGCAACCCCTGGTGCGGGCAAGACAACCTTTGCTCTCACCTTGGCACGCGAACTCTTCGATCGCGGGGTTGTGCGAAAACTTACCGTGGTAGCACCCACCGACCACCTCAAGAAACAGTGGGCGGATGCCGCTGCTAAGGTCGGTATTCCGATCGATCCTAATTTCAAAAACGCCGATGTTCACGTTGGACGCCAATACAAAGGCGTAGCGCTCACATATTCGCAGGTTGCTAATAAGCCGCAGCTACACGCCCGAAATACCGAAAATGACAAGACTCTTGTTATTTTCGACGAAATCCACCATGCAGGTGATGCTTTATCTTGGGGCGATGGTCTGCGTGAAGCTTTCGATGAGGCCACACGTCGCCTTGCGCTGACCGGTACACCATTCCGATCTGATGCCTCACCTATCCCATTTGTTACCTATGAGCAAGACCATGAAGGTATTCGTCGGTCGCGAGCCGATTACTCCTATGGTTATGGCCCTGCGCTGAAAGACCACGTGGTGCGGCCAGTTATTTTCATGGCATATTCCGGACAAATGCGCTGGCGGACCTCCGCCGGCGAAGAAATGGCGGCGAATCTAGGGGAAGGATTCACTAAAGATATTACCGCCCAGGCATGGCGCACCGCACTTGATCCTCAGGGTGAGTGGATTCCCACTGTGCTCTCTGCGGCCGATAAACGACTCACCGAAGTGCGCCGCGCTGTTCCCGACGCGGGAGCGCTCGTCATCGCAACTGACCATGCCGACGCCAAAGCCTATGCCGAAAAACTGCACAAGATTACGGGGGAGAAGCCGACCGTAGTACTTTCTGACGATCGTGAAGCATCCGCTAAAATCGACGATTTTCGTGAAAGCAACAAGCGGTGGATGGTCGCGGTACGCATGGTGTCCGAAGGGGTGGACGTACCCCGCTTGGCGGTGGGTGTGTATGCTACCAGCACCAGCACACCTCTCTTCTTCGCACAGGCGATTGGCCGTTTTGTACGCGCCCGTAAACGTGGGGAAACCGCATCTGTCTTTCTGCCGTCTGTGCCGCAGCTGATGATGCTTGCCAACGATATGGAAGTTGAGCGTGACCACGCCCTCGACCGCCATACCACCGACGACGATATCGATCCAATGGCTGAAGGGCTGGACGATGAAGCGCTCGAAGAAGCAAACCGCGAGGAACGCGCTTCCGAACAACTAACGCGCGGTAAATTCGAGGCGATTGGTTCGCAAGCTTCCTTCCACGGCGTGCTCTTCGATGGCTCCGAATTTTCGTCAGGTGGTCTGGAGATCGGTTCGGAAGAAGAACAAGACTTCCTCGGTATTCCCGGTTTGCTGGACGCCGACCAGGTGGGTACTCTGCTTCGTGCACGCCAGCGTGAACACGCATCCCGCCGCCCAGCGACAGCAGCTCCCGCGATTGTGGACCACCGCCAGCTCAAAGAGATGCGCAATAAACTGGCGAAAAACGTGGCAGCCTGGTCTATCCGTTCAGGCAAACCACACGGCGTTATCCATAATGAGCTGCGTAAAATTTGCGGTGGTCCCGCAGTTGCACAGGCATCCGCGGAGCAAATTCAGGCTCGCCTGGATAAATTGGCGGATTGGTTCGTGGGCAGGAGCTTGTAGAATAATCTCTCCCCTGGCTAAAGCGCTTCTGTGACGGTAATACCGTCATCCTCCATGTCGGCGATAACATCATCCAGTTTGTCTTCATGAACCGGCGCCGTGAGGTCAATCAGAACGCGAGTTTCGTACCCGGCGTCTACTGCATCCTTTGCCGTCGCTAGTATACAGAAGTCGGTCGCGATCCCGACAATATCAACATCTTTAACATCATGTTCGTCGAGCCAATCGGCGAGCGGGGTGTTAGGTGCCTCATCTTCCAACGATGCTTCGGGATCGTGCTCACCGGTCATCACGGAATCTTCGGCAGCTTGAAGACCCTCGAAGCCCGAATATGCCGCCTCATACTTGCCTTTGCGGAAATATGCTTCGATATAGTCGGTATCAAGATTCGGGTGAATCTCTGCCCCTTCGGTGTTGGCGACGCAGTGTACAGGCCAGGAATTCACATAATCTGGATTTTCTGAGAAATGATCGCCCGGATCAATGTGCCAGTCTTGAGTTGCCACAATGGCATCGTACTGGTGGTGGTGTTCCTCAACGTATTCGCTAATTAGCGATGCCACGTTGGCGCCTTGCTGTGTTGCAAGGGCTCCGCCAGGGCAAAAATCATTTTGAACATCGACAATAATAAGCGCTTTTGCCATGTGTATAGTCCCTTTCTTGGCAATATCTGGATGGGCTGTGGCTAGATAAATTCGGTGGGAATAACGGGTTCGCCTTCTGAAAGGCGACGAGCGGATTCGGGAAGCTCCGCTAGGGATGCGCTATGTCGTTTGGTTGCGGTGCGTACCGCCTCTTCGCCAGTAAAACCGGGCAGGAGCTCGCCAGAAACCACAAAATCGCGAATAAGATCGCGAGTATTTTCGAGGGCAGCGGGATTGTTCCCCGTTCCGATAAGCTCAGCAGTAGCGATGCCCAAGGAATTGTGGCGGCGCGCAGCTTGCTTTGCACCACCTAGAGAACGTTTGCCAGCAGAGGTTTTAGCGACGGGTTCCAGCTCGCCAGCAGTATTTTCACGTTCCACCAGCTTGTACACCATTGCAGAGGTAGGGGCACCGGAACCGGTTACCAGCCTGGTGCCCACACCATAAGAATCTACCGGCGCGGCGGCTAAGGAAGCGATAGCATATTCATCAAGATCACTTGTCACTGTAATCTTGGTGTTGTGGTTGCCCAAAGAATCGAGAAGTTCACGCACGCGCTGCGCCGATGCTACCAGATCACCTGAGTCTAGGCGGATTCCGCCGAGCTCTTCGCCCGCGAGTTCCACGCCAAGGCGTACCGCATTCTCGACATCATAGGTATCAGCAAGAAGGGTCGTGCGTGCCCCTAACGATTGCAGTTGCGCTTCAAAGGCTTCACGCTCAGAATCGTAAAGAAGTGTAAAGGCGTGGGCGCTGGTACCGAGAGTGTGAAGCCCATAGCGCCTGCCTGCTTCCAGGTTAGATGTTGCAGTGAAGCCTGCAATAGCAGCGGCACGTGCCGCTGATACAGCGGCACGTTCGTGCGCACGGCGCGAGCCCATCTCAATACAGGGACGGTGGCCCGCCGCCGCAGTCATACGTGATGCGGCAGATGCAACAGCTGAATCATAGTTCAAGATAGACAGCAGGTAGGTTTCTAAGACGCAGGCTTCTGCGAAAGTTGCTTCAACCTGTACAACGGGGGAGTGCGGAAAGAAAATCTCTCCCTCGACATAGCCTCGAATGTTGCCGGTAAACCTAAAGTTCTCAAGGTATTTTAGGGTTTGCGCATTCACAACATTGCGAGAGGCTAGAAAAGATAGATCTTCGTCATCGAAGCGGAAAGACTGAAGCCCTTCGAGAAAGCGTCCTGTACCTGCGAGCACGCCGTAGCGGCGGCCCGCGGGCAAGCGACGTGTAAAGACTTCAAAGGTGCAGCGGCGATGCGCAGTTCCAGAGGCGAGCGCTGCCTGGAGCATCGTAAGTTCGTAATGGTCGGTTAGAAGCGAGGTAGTTGCCATATGTCTCATTTTAGTTGTCTGTTAGGCAGGTTACTACCTTTACGGGATGTGTTGTCCGCGACATAATGTAAATTTGACTTTAAGATATTTATGATTATTTGAACGGAATCAATCCCGCAGGAACAAAGCCCCCACGAGTATAATCTTATGCATGACCAACAAGCTCACCCATCTTTCCAACCACACTGTGACGGCTGTTCTTGCGACCGATACTCTAGATGCCACTGAGCTTGATGCGACGATTGACGAAAATCTTGAAACGCAGACGCCGTGGCAGGTAATCGTCTGGAACGATCCCGTTAATCTTATGACCTATGTTTCTTATGTTTTTCGCGCTCATTTCGGGTTTAGCCGTCGTCGTGCCGAGAAACTGATGCTCCAGGTGCACAATAACGGCAAGGCTGTTGTGTTCACCGGCAGTCGTGAGGATGCGGAAAAGCATACTCAGGCCATGCACGCGTGGGGTTTGATGGCGAGCTTTGAAAAGGCGGAGAACTAATTTATGGCGCAGGGTTTTCGACATACACCGCATGGCTATGCCGCTCGATTTGAGAAGGCTGAATTTGATCTTATTCGAGATCTAGCCGAAGACGTGATTGCTCTTCTGGAATCTCCGGATTCGGAAAATCATGATCCTCTTGAAGCTCTCATCGGTATTGTCGAGAATCCCAGCATCCCAGACGATCCAGCGGTGGCACGAGTACTGCCTGCAGGAAGTAGCGATCCTGAGGCGGCGCTGGAATATCGCCGGTACACCGAACAGGATTTGCGCGCCACGAAGGTGGCAAATCTGAGTCTCCTTGCTTTCGATATTGAAGCGGGAGACATTGTGCTTAGTGATGAGCATGCGCATGCGTGGGCGTCTGCACTTAACGATATCCGTTTAGTTTTGGGAAGCCGTTTAGACATTATCGATGAAGAACGTGCAGACCAGGTGCACCATCTCACGGACTGGTCAAAGGTTGAGAACGACGACGATTATTTGGCGGTCGTGTACAATTTCGTGACCTGGGTACAGGACTCGCTTATGGTTGCGATGCTTGATTCGATGGAAACCCCGCAGTCTTAGAAACGTGCTGATCAGAGACAAGATAAGCGCATCGCACGATGCCTTCCAGATTAACGAATCCAGCACCGCATGCGATATGAAATATCACCGCCCGAACCTTGATGTGGCCCATCCTATAGGGTGGTTTAGGACTCAGAGACGGCTATCTAGAACAGGACAGTATCTGTAACACCTTAGAATGAAAATAAAGTACATCATATGCTGAAGGAAAACAGGTAAAGTTCGTGAGCGATAACTTAGATACCTCAAATCCATATCGTACCCGCACTCCGTGGGGAACCCCCGCGCCACCGGCTGGTCCAACATCAAGTGCACCCATCGGAGTTTTCGACTCCGGGGTGGGTGGTCTGACCGTTGCGCGCGCTATTATGGATCAGTTGCCGCATGAGCGCATTATTTATGTAGGCGACACCGCTCATGGACCCTACGGCCCGCTCAAAATTGCCGAGGTTCGTGCTAATGCCCTGCGCATTATGGACGAGCTTGTTGATTCCGGTGTAAAAATGCTGGTTATTGCGTGCAATACAGCATCTGCCGCCGTGCTTCGGGACGCACGCGAACGCTACACCCGCCACTACGGTATTCCCGTGATTGAGGTAATTCAGCCCGCCGCGCGTCGAGCACTAGCCGCGACCCGCAACCGTAAGATCGGGGTTATCGCCACAGAGGCAACGGTAACCTCACGCGCTTACGAAGATACATTTGCGATTGCCCCGAACCTTATGGTGCAGTCTGTCGCATGTCCTCGATTCGTCGAGTTCGTGGAGAAGGGCGTGACATCCGGACCCGAACTTTTGCGTACTGCCGAAGAATATCTGCAGCCCCTTAAAGATTCGGGAGTAGACACGCTGGTACTTGGCTGCACTCACTACCCTTTGCTGACGGGCATTATTTCCTACATCATGGGGGAGGGCATAACTCTTGTTTCTTCGGCAGATGAGACTGCCAAAGACGTTTATCGGGCACTTCTTACCGAGAATATTGAGAACCCTGACCTTGAAACGAATCCGCATCATGAATTCTTAGCGACCGGCGAATCTGAGACTTTCGAGAACCTAGCGCGCAGGTTCTTGGGTCCAGAAGTTCACAATGTGCGGCACACGGCATCTGTGGCAGAACGATTCCCCACGGGCTCTTTGGCGGCTCTTCCCGCACCAGCAGGCAGCGAAAAGGCCACTACGAAAGACTCCAACTCCAAAGAAGCCTCAGGACTGCCTTCCGTCACGATCGACTCAAGTCTTGCTGCTTTCACACACACCGAATAGGAAACACCCCGTATGCGCTTGACGATTATCGGCTGTACCGGCTCGTTTCCCGGACCAAATTCTCCGGCGAGCTGTTATCTGCTCTCAGCAACCGACTATGCTGGACGCACGTGGCGTGTGCTCATGGATATGGGCAACGGCTCCCTAGGCGTACTTCAACGGTATATTGACCTAGCTGAGATTGACGCTATCCTGATATCGCATCTTCACCCTGACCACTGCATTGACCTCTCCGGTTTGCATGTCGCCGTGAAATGGGATCCCCGAGGCTGGCCCAAAGGTAGGATTCCTCTCTACGGACCTGCTGCCATTAACGAATATCTTTCGGCAACGCACGGGCTTGACCCAGACCCGGGCATGAGTACTGAGTTTGAATATCATACTTGGGACGAAGGGCATAAAGTCGAAATTGGACCTTTCACGGTCGAGCCATTCAGGGTACTCCACCCCGCTAAAGACCCTTACGCCCTGCGTATTACCTGCAATAGCCGGGACGGCAGAACACTTTTTGCTTACTCCGGTGATACCGATACATGCGATGGGCTCATCAAGGCTGCCCGCGGCGCTGATCTTTTCCTATGCGAGGCGGCATACCAAGAAGGGCGTGACGACGCGCTGCGTGGTATTCACCTGACCGGTAAGCGCGCCGGTGAAGCAGCCCAAGAAGCCGGGGTACGCAACCTTTTGTTAACGCATCTGCCCGTGTGGAATGACCCCGATATCGCCCGTGCCGAGGCACAAAGCGCATTTGACGGGCCGGTAGGCGTCGCCGAGGTTGCAGCAAGCTATCGCGTGCATCCTAGGCCAGCGCCCACGCATCCGCCAACCTCAACCCTGAACGTTATCGAACTGCTCGATCCACCCATGTCAAACATATCTCTTCCCCCGGAAGAAGAGTAGGAGAACTATGACTTTTGTAGCCCGTGCCGATGGTCGTGCCCTCAACGAACTGCGCCCTATCACCATCACTCGTGGGTGGTCAAGCCAAGCCGAAGGGTCTGCGCTGGTAGAGTTCGGCGATACTCGGGTGCTATGCACCGCATCCTTCACGGAAGGGGTACCGCGCTGGCTCAAAGGTGAAGGAAAAGGTTGGGTAACCGCAGAGTACGCTATGCTTCCGCGTGCTACAGGAACCCGGTCTTCGCGTGAATCCGTCAAGGGAAAGATTGGCGGTCGTACACACGAAATTTCCCGTCTTATTGGGCGATCCTTGCGTGCCATTATCGATATGAATGCGTTGGGAGAAAATACCATTGTTCTGGATTGCGATGTTCTTCAGGCAGATGGCGGAACACGTACCGCTTCGATCACGGGTGCCTATGTAGCGCTCGCCGATTCTATCGTGTGGGCACAGCGTAATGGTCTGCTTTCACCCAGTGCTAAGCCTTTAAAAGACTCTGTATCCGCTATTTCTGTGGGTATTATCGACGGTACTCCCATGCTTGATTTGCCCTATACCGAGGATGTGCGCGCTGAAACTGATATGAATGTGGTCGTGACTGGTTCCGGGAAATTTGTGGAGGTTCAGGGTACGGCAGAGGGCGCACCGTTTGACCGTGATGAGCTGAATGCTTTGCTCGACCTTGCCTTAGAAGGCACCGCCGAACTTGCTCGGATACAGCGTGAATCTCTTGAAGAGGGGTAATACTTTTATGGTTAAGGTTGTCTTAGCGAGTCGCAATCAAGGTAAGCTGCGCGAACTTCGCGAAATTTTGCGTAACCGTATTGTTGGGCTGAACGTGGATACCGATGTGGTCGACGCCGCCAGCATCAATGCCCCCGATGTTCCAGAGACCGGGGTAACATTTGCCGAGAATTCATTGCTCAAGGCGCGTGCCGTGGCAGAATCTACAGGGTGTATCGCTATTGCCGATGATTCGGGTCTTTCCGTTGAGGTTCTTCACGGCGCTCCCGGCATTTTTTCGGCGCGCTGGGCGGGGGAGCATGGGGACGATACCGCGAATCTCACCCTTCTTTTGGAGCAACTTCGTGATATCAGCGATGAACACCGTGCCGCTAAATTCTGCTGTGCCGCCTCTCTAGCCGTTCCTTCAGCGCTCGGTGGGTATGAAGCAGTTGAGTACGGCGAGCTTCCTGGAACGCTTTTGCACGCACCGCAGGGGGACGGCGGGTTTGGGTATGATCCTATTATGATGCCGGTGGAGCTTAATGGCGACAACGCGCTTTATGATGGAGCCTATGCGGACCAGTCGTGTGCCCAGATTCCGGCGGAGATCAAAAATTCAATAAGTCACCGAGCTCGTGCCTTTGAAGCATTAGTTCCGCATCTGCAGCAAGCTCTTGAGCATTAATAATCATACGTCCTACGAGGTAGACGCATGATCGGAGTGTTTTAGCTCATCAATCGGGTATGTACGACATCTTCTGAAGAAAGAACGTTGCGGTCATCTCTTTCTCAGCTTCGACCGTGAAGATCGTATAAAACGATTCTGGTACAAGGCACAATGGTAAGTAATATATACGGCAACAGATATGCTTTGAGGCCCTGATGATTGTTCTCTTTGCTGTAATGATTATTCTGCTGATTCCCGCGCTGTGGGCATACTCTTATATCTGGCGCGGGCTCAATCGGCGTGTTATCGCCGCTGTTAAAGTAGTTGATCCAGTGATAACTCTCGGGCCCTATGCCATGGGATGCTGGGGGCTCTTAACAGCATGGGTGGGCATCAATATCTGGGCGACAGGTACCGCAGCACTGGTTGGAAGTATCGTAACTCTGAGCGGCGCAGCTTTATGCTTTCTCTGGGCAGGGTTTTGGGTCTTGATGCACTGTTTGGGCGGGCAAACCCCCGGTAAACGGCCCCTTTGGTGGCGCGAAGCAGTTGCCGCAAAATACGCATGGCGCAATCTGGAAAGGATGCCCGCCTACTTCGGCGCACGCACCAGCATTCTTCCGGTGCAGAACCCGCGCATCGTCAAACCCTATTCAGGATCATGGACTCGACCGGTGGGAGCAACTCTGGAAGGTTATCTGCCGGATGGAAAATCCCGTGAGGGTTTTGACGAATATGGGCGGCCTATGCCCCGTATGTACCCTGTAGGACCGGAACCAACTATTTTTGAAGTTGCACGCTGGGGTAAATCGGTAAGCGCCGATAGGTTACTTTACACTTTTCTGCCTACAGCACCCTTTGAACGGTTACGGTTGGCCGGTACTATTCGCGGTCCGTTCACATTTGCGGGAGAAGTTCCTCATGGAGCCGTCACCAAATGGCCGCGTCGTTCCGGCGCAAACCGCGCTTTTGGGAACTACGCCAAGCTGGGGGACATCACGGAACGTCGGGTAGAGCTCTTGATTGACCACCGCCTTATCGCGGCTTTGCAGACAACCCGTGAATGCTATGAGCGCCGACATAGCTGGATGCTCGCGTTCACCGATATTATGCCCAATGATCTTCTTTATTCCACGACCGACGATGGGTTCTTGCAGATTACCTTCGGTACCGTCGCTGAAGGGTACGAGGAACCTTGGATTTTTACCTCGACGCAGAAAGATACACCACGACTTCGCCGTCAAGTAGCGCGCGCCATGCGTGTGCGTAAGATCCTGAAGCAGACAAGCGCCGAACTGATGGACTGGTATTTTGTGCCTAAGATCAGCGAATTTCCACACGGTCCTGTGACTAACGAACTGCCGGAAGAGTTCTATTTCTCGTCTAATATTATGGTGACAAATAGGCATGAAAGCTCAGCGCGGGCGACAGGCGAAACGCATTAGAAACTTCAAGGGTACGACTTCCTTCGTGAAGAGGAAACCGTACCCTTGGTAATTTACTGGCGGATGTCACGCCCTCGGGAATCTCGCCCTAAAGTCGTGACGTCTGGTCGTCCCACAACAAGATGCCTTCAAGCCCTTTGAGTTTTTCTTTGTGGGCACGTCCGTGGTGACCGCAGAAGAACAGTTCGCCCCCGGAAGGCAAGACCGCACGAATATATGCCTGAGAACCACACACATCGCAACGATCGTGGGAATTCAACGTACGCGAATCAACAGATTCGAGAGTTGCATGAGCATTCACTGAAAATCTCCCTTACTGAAGTTCTCATAGGTTCCTAGAATTGTCGTAACTCTATCCAACCACATATACCCTCGGTGCCGTACTTTCGCCCCGAGCCTTTCGCTCTCAGCGTCTAGGGTGGGCTACACATGAAATCGCTAAAGTATCCGTGACGAGAGTGAACACAAGTTACCTGCGGTGCACGATAGAATAGACTTACGAAGAAAACCATTTCGAAAGGGAACATCTTGGCTGCTTCGAACTATACTGCCCGACACCTCTCGGTTCTCGAAGGTCTTGAAGCGGTGCGTAAGCGTCCGGGCATGTATATTGGTTCGACCGATTCCCGCGGTCTTATGCATTGCCTCTGGGAGATTATTGATAACTCTGTTGATGAGGCTCTTGCCGGTTACGGACAGTCAATTCAGATCATTCTCTACCGAGACGGTTCTGTTGAAGTACAGGACGACGGTCGCGGTATCCCTACCGATGTTGAGCCTCGAACCGGGCTTTCCGGGCTAGAGGTGGTTTTCACGAAACTCCATGCTGGCGGCAAATTTGGCGGCGGATCGTACACGGCATCGGGCGGTCTGCACGGTGTGGGCGCCTCGGTGGTGAACGCGCTTTCATCACGTCTTGACGTTCAGGTAGATCGCGGGTCAAAAACCTATCAGATGTCCTTTCGACATGGGCTACCGGGCGTGTTCGATTCCGGGCGCACTCCTAAGCCTGAAGACTCTTTTACTCCTGCAGATGAGAAACATCCTGCGCTTCAGATCGTAGGGCGCGCCAAGCGTGGTGTAACTGGAACCAGAGTACGGTATTGGGCTGATCCGCAGATTTTTACCCCGGATGCGCGTTTTAGCTACGAGGATTTGGTGGCACGTGCCCGCCAAACTTCATTTCTTATTCCCGGGCTGCGCATTGCTATTCGAGACGAGCGGCGCATCCCCGGAACTCCGGGTGAGTTTGGCCCTTACGAAGAGGTCTTTCAGCATGACGGCGGCATTAGCGAATTTGTTGAATTCCTGGCCCATGACTCTGCCGTGACCGATATTTGGCGTTTTAGCGGCAGAGGCTCTTTTACGGAAACCGTACCCGTTCTAGGCTCGGATGGGCGCTCTAAGCTCACCGAAGTTGACCGTGAGTGCGAGGTTGATATTGCTCTGCGCTGGGGCATTGGCTACGAGACGACAATCCGCAGCTTCGTCAATATTATTGCCACGCCCAAAGGCGGAACCCACGCCACAGGGTTTGAACAAGGACTTCTCAAAACATTCCGCAAGCATCTTGCCGACAACGCTCGAAAGTTTAAGGTTGGCAGCGACAAGATCGAGAAAGACGATGCCCTCGCAGGTCTTACCGCCGTGTTGACAGTGCGCCTTGCGGAACCTCAATTCGAGGGGCAGACAAAGGAAATTCTGGGAACGCCGGCTGTGCGGCAGATCGTCTCTAAAGTAGTTGGTGATCAGCTCAAGGCTCGGCTGAACTCTACGGCACGCGCCGAGAAAGCACAGGCTGCAGCTCTGTGTGAAAAAGTTGTGTCTGAGATGAAAACCCGCATCTCAGCGCGCATTCACAAGGAAACTCAGAGGCGCAAAACCGCCTTGGAGTCTTCCTCAATGCCAACAAAACTTGTAGACTGCCGCTCAACAAACGTAGAGCATTCTGAGCTGTTTATTGTGGAGGGTGACTCTGCACTGGGTACCGCCCGCTTGGCGCGATCCTCGGCCTATCAGGCGCTTCTACCGATTCGCGGCAAGATTCTGAACACTCAGCGTGCCTCAGTAACAGATATGCTGGCGAACGCCGAATGCGCGGCCCTAATCCAGGTAATTGGTGCCGGTTCTGGGCGTACATTCGAGCTGGAGGCGGCACGCTACAGCAAAGTCATCATGATGACCGATGCCGATGTTGACGGTGCTCATATTCGTACCCTGCTTCTTACTCTCATGTACCGGTATATGCGCCCGCTCATCGAAGACGGTCGTGTATATGCGGCTGTACCACCGCTGCATCGTGTAGAGGTTATTAACCGAGGTAAACCGAACGAGATGGTGTATACCTATTCAGAACGTCAGCTGCATGAACTGCTGAGCCAGCTGCAGGCTGAGGGTAAGGGCTATAAAGAGCCCATTCAGCGCTATAAAGGTTTGGGTGAGATGGATGCCGACCAACTTGCCGAAACTACGATGGATCCCCGGCATCGTATGCTACGCCGCATCCGAATTGAAGACGCGGAGGCAGCTGAGAAGGCTTTCTCGCTCCTGATGGGAACGGAGGTTGCTCCGCGTAAGGAATTTATTATTGCTGGTGCGCATCAGCTCGATCAGGACAATATTGATATTTAGTTTGCACCTGTGAACAATCTGACACAGGGGAGTTGAAACCTCTTTTTGACAGATTTTTGACGCTGCAAGTATTGGTGATTATACTCACTGTGTCCTTCTTCATAAATCATGCATGACTATAACAAAAAGGTGTCTCTCCTCATAATTTTTTTGGGGGGGGGGGGCACCTAAGTGCGTGTAAACTGCTGACCCTAGATTTCTTGGAAAGTTTTAGGAAAGGCATCACCAAGGCGTGATGCTTATCTTGAAGTTTCTCCCAATATCTACGGGTCAAAGCACATAAAAATCAATAATTGTGTTAACTACCTTTATAGGTTCGTCAAGCCATGCACACCTGAGTGTAAAACTTGCCTGGTTCATGCCGTTTTTAAAACGCGTTACCTTACCTATGTAAGACATCCTGAGATATGTGCACCTGACTTTCGGAGGTGTGCTACGCTCCCGGGCGTGTCTGCCAACAGTAGACTTTACACATTTTAGAAAAGGATCATGTACATGGATCCCCTTGACATTGGGCGGTGGCAGTTCGGTATCACGACCGTCTACCACTTCTTTATGGTGCCCCTAACCCTCGGCTTGGGTATGGTCGTCACCTTCCTGTACCTGCGCTATATCTTCACGAAAAAAGACGAATACAAACGTATGACGAAGTTCTGGGGAAAGCTCTACCTCATCAACTTCGCAATGGGTGTGGCAACCGGTTTAGTGCAGGAATTCCAGTTTGGTATGGCTTGGAGTGAATACTCGCGTTTTGTGGGTGACGTCTTTGGTGCGCCGCTAGCTATGGAAGGTCTTTTTGCCTTCTTTATCGAATCAACCTTCCTGGGGCTTTGGATCTTTGGATGGGACAAACTCAAGCCCAAAGTTCACGCCCTATGCCTCTTCATGGCGGTTCTCGGTTCTTGGGTATCCGCATACTTTATTCTGGTGGCAAACTCCTGGATGCAGCATCCGGTAGGCGTTGAAATGGTCGATGGTCGTCCCCGAATGACCGATATCTGGGCTGTTCTCACGAATAACACCGCACTTCTTACCTTCCCCCACGTGATCTTTGGCGCCATTCAGGTCGCCGGTGGATTCCTGGTCGGTATTTCCTGGTATAAGCTCTGGCGCCGACGCCGTGACGGCATTGACATTGTAGAGGATGGCAAGGTTGTAGTAGGAGATGCCGAAGTTGGCGGTCGTGATAAGACCGACTACAAGGTTTGGTTCCGTTCCCTGCGCATCGGCGCGATTGTGGGTCTCATCGGGTTCTCTGGTGTGGCTCTTAGCGGTCACGCTCAAGCTCAGCTTATGATTCATCAGCAGCCCCTTAAAATGGCGGCTGCCGAGGCGGCATGCCATGACGGCACCGGTTTCTCGGTTCTTTCTATATCTTCTCTGGGGTCTCAAGACTGCGATAAGGTGCAGGCAGTGCTTGAGGTTCCCGGTGCACTCTCATTCCTGGCCCACGAAGATTTCACCACCGAGGTCAAGGGTGTGAAAACCCTCATGCCTGAATACGAAGCTAAATACGGTACGCATCTGGCGGATAACCCCCTCTACGGTGAGCGTGCCGGGCAGAAGATCAACTATTTGCCCCTTATGGAAGTCACCTATTATGGATTCCGCGGCATGATCACGCTTGGTGGTATTGGTGCGCTTTCGTACGTCTACGTACTATGGGTTACTCGTAAAAAAGGAACCGGTACTGTTCCCGAAGCCAAGTGGCTGAAAACCCTGGCTTTGTGGGGAATTTGGGCTCCCTTCTTCGGCAACGCCCTCGGTTGGATCTTCACTGAAATGGGACGCCAGCCCTTTGTGGTGGCGCCCAACCCTGAGGGTGACCCGTCCATCCTCATGTTCACGGCGGCAGCGGTTTCTCCGGGTGTGAGCGGCGAAGAGATACTATTCTCACTCATCGCCCTAGGAACGGTATACGGCATCCTGATGGTGGTCGAAATTTACCTGCTGACTAAATATATAAAGGCTGGCGTGGTAGCCGCTATGCCCGAACTCGTGCGTTCTGAACACGAGCAGGACGGTGAAAAGAGCGGTCACGATAAGCGCGATGTCTTGGAGTTCGCCTACTAGGCGGGTAAGGATTCTCAACGATGACCTTCGACTTTAATATCTTTGCCGGGCAGCCACTGCTGCCAACCATCTGGTTCGTCGCTATCGGTATTTTCTGGATTGGCTACCTTATCCTCGACAGTTTCGATTTGGGCGTAGGCATGCTCATGAGCGTCTTCGCCAAAAACGAGAAAGAGCGACGCCTGCTTCTGAACACGATCGGTCCCGTATGGGATGGTAACGAAGTCTGGCTCGTTACCGGTGGTGCTGCTACCTTCGCGGCGTTTCCGTTATGGTACGCATCCCTCTTCTCGGCACTATATATTCCGTTAACGTTCGTGTTGCTAGCACTGATCTTCCGCGTGATCGCTATTGAGTATCGCGGCAAGAAAAACGATGAACGATGGATTCGCGGTTGGACTATCGCTCTCTCGCTATCATCATTCTTTATCGCTTTACTGGTAGGTGCGCTTCTTGCGCTGACCTCCATCGGCTTACCAATTAATGCCAACGGTGACCGTGTAGGCGGTGCCTTCGCTTGGGCCTCCTGGCCCGTGCTTCTAGGCGGTCTCTCTCTTGTAGGGTTTGCCCTCGTGCAAGGACTTGCCTTTGTTGCCTTGAAAACCGATGGAGATATACGCCACCGCGCACGCACCGCCCTGGTGCGTTGGCTTCCGCTTCTGCTCTTGCCTATCGTGCTCTGGGTACTGTATATGCAGGTTACAACCGGTAACGGTATTTCCTGGCTATGCACTATTCTTGCCGTATTTGCAGTGCTCTTTGCGTGGATAAGCGCCCGAAGCTCACGCGAAGGCCGTGCCTTCGCAGGGCTGAGCCTCTTCATGGCTTTTGGTGCGCTGGCGATTTTCACCGCTCTTTTCCCCAACGTACTACCTTCAACCTTGGACGCGGCTCATTCGCTCACCATTGCAAACGCCTCAAGCTCGGAGTACACACTCGGAGTTATGAGCGTTGTGAGTGGATTTGGATTGCCCGTTATTATCGTGTACCAAATCTGGACATACTGGGTGTTCCGCAAGCGTTTGCGCGTTGAAAATATCCCCGATGCCCACGATGCTAGCGAGCTGGTGACGCACCCTAACAGGGCGTCATAGCCGAGAACATACCCGGTAATTGGGAGGGGACAGGAGTATTTCCGGTGCTTTCAGCAACATATGAAGGCACCGGAAATACTTTAAAACCGAAAGCAGACAAGCCCGCCACCAGTGTCTAAACTAGGAAACACACCGGAGAAAATATCCACACTCACTTTAGCGGTAGGGAAGGAACGAGACGTGAGCCCACGCGCCAATAAAACACAGCGCAACAACGATAAACGTCCTCCGCTAGGACCAGACGCCCGTAAAAACCTGGGGGTTTTCGGGCTTATCACCGGGATACACACACTGGCAACCGTGATCTTCAGCGCGGCGCTCGCATCCCTCATTGCCCGAGCAGCCCAGGCCGGATTTATCGCACTCACCGCCGAGCACGAGCATCTAAAGGCTGCCAGCGATCCAGAAACCTATCGCGCTCTCATCGAATTCTCGGGTAACTCACAAGCGAAACTCGACAGTACCAATGGGTGGCTTCTAGGGCTAGGCAATCTTCTTGGCACTGGAAACGCCATAACATGGGGGCTAATCGTTACGGCGCTGATAGCGCTTGCTGTACGGGCGGGTGCCGATTATGCGCTGTCCGTAAGTGCTCAGCGTGCAGCCGTAGGAGCCAAAGCAAGTATCCGCCAAAAACTTGTGCATCGTGTCTTAGCCACAGGAGGGGCAGATACCCCTGAAGGTACAGGCGCAACCGCCGTTCTGCTGGCGCGGGGACTGAACGCGCTCGATGATTACTACACTAAAACCCTGACCGCCTTTGTCTCGGTCGCCATAGTGCCCGTTCTGCTGTGGCTTATTGTGCTCTCACTGGATATCACAAGTGCCCTCGTCCTAGCGTGCACCCTGCCGCTTATTCCCATCTTCATGATACTTATCGGTAAAACTACACGTGAAGATACAGCCGCCGCTCAAGCCGAGCTGCACCGTCTATCAGACCATATTCTTGAACTCATCCGTGGGCTGCCCGTGTTGATTGGGCTGGGGCGTGAACGTGCACAAACTCGTGCCCTTAGGAAGCTGGGTGAACAATACCGCGAACGTACCATGCAGACGCTTCGCAGCGCATTTATGTCTTCGCTCGCTTTAGAACTTATCACGACCATCTCGGTGGCACTGATCGCCGTGCTCATTGGCGTGCGCCTGGTACAGGGCACACTCGGACTCGATACCGCAATCCTTGTACTCCTGCTTGCTCCTGAATGCTACCAGCCTTTGCGTGATGTAGGTGCAGCCTACCACCAGTCTGAAGACGGCATAGCCGCACTTCGGTCTGTACGTACAGTCCTTGATACTCCCGTACCAGAAGCCTCTGCGGATGCTTCCTGCGAAAAGGTATCGACGATTCCCGAAACACCCGAGCACCTTGTGGTTGAGAACCTCTCGGTCACATACCCCGGACGTACACAGATCTTAGACTCAGTAAACCTGAATATTCCACGTACTTCGAAGCGCCCAAGCGCGGCAGGAAAACAGCGCGGAGCGTTAGTAGGCATTCTGGGAGCATCAGGATGCGGTAAATCAACGCTCCTCGGAGTACTTTCCGGGAGCGTCCGCGACGGACTGGTACCAACCGGCGCATCCGAGCCGATTAAGGTAACCGGACGCATTATAGGTGCCGGAAACACCCTGAGTATTCCGCAGAATCCTATTTTCGCCGCCCCCACGGTCCTGCACGAGATGGCGCTCTATACCTTCAGCACCGATCGCAGCGAAGAGGACTATGCGGCTAAACTTCTCACGGGGGAAACACAGATACGCCCCTCAGATCGTGAACGCCTAGAGAACTATCTGTGGAAGCTTGGGCTCGAAAACCTGAGCGAGCTCAGCCCCGAATCGCTCAGCGCGGGTCAAGCGCGCAGGTTGGCGTGCGCCCGCATCTTAGCTCGCATTGATGCCCTCCACCGTGCAGCTGATCACCATCAAAATCTCCAGATTACCGTTCTAGTAGATGAACCTACCGCCCATCTGGACGCACACGCCGCCCACCTTGTAACTCAGTCCCTGGACGCACTCGCAGAACGCGGAGTAACCGTTCTAATCGTGACCCATGAAACGGAACTTACCGAGTACTGCGATAGTGTGGTGCGGGCATCGGTGGTAGTCGAGGGAGCGCATGCGGAATCACCGCATGAGCAGACATATCGGTGGAGCATCGCCCGGAACGAGGCACCTAAGATTATCCCGACTGCAGACCAGCAGAAGCAGGACTCAGCCGATACCTTTGCTGAGCATCGCCCAACGTTACACAACGCTCCTGAAAAGATGGTTCGAGAAAACACAGAACATGCTGTCGGAGTCGTGAAAACCCTCAAAACACTGCGGAATCTTACGGGACTAGGCATATTACAGGGACTGCCGCCGGTAATTCTTGCCGCTCTCACCTCCCTTGCCGCAATTTCTCTGACCGCGCTCTCAGGATGGCTTATCGTGCGTGCAGCCGAAGGCCCAGCCATGATGTTCCTTATGGTAGCTATCGTGGGCGTGCGCTTCTTTGGGCTAGGGCGTGCCTGTGCTCGATATGCCGAGCGTTTGCTCACCCACGCCAAAGTCTTAACCGCAGCGAATACTCTGCGTGTACGCGCGTGGACCGGTGTCTATCTTGATATTGGCAGTGTGCGTGCCCTACTTCGCGGTGACGCCCTGCTGGAAAGGCTTATTGGCGGAATAGATGAGCTACGCGACAGCATTCCGCGTGTTCTTATTCCACCTGCCGCACATATACTTGTGATGGTAACAGCCCTAATAACCACCATTGTTGTGCTACCTCAGGCTATTGTTCCTGTAGCGCTCGCAGCCTTGACATCAACAATTCTTGTGCCATGGGTTGTTACGCGCGCGGACGCTCACGCTGAGGAAACCACACGGGAAAGTACTGCGGAGCTTCTGCGTTTAGGCACCGGTGTGCTGAGCGCTGCAGAAGATATTCGCGCTAACGGGGCTGCGCCGAGCATTGAGATTGCTACAACACGTTTGAATGACCGCAACGTTGCCGCATTGACTCGCACCTCGTATGCCCAAGGCCTTGGTAGGGCGCTTGTGACCCTGAGCTGGTTCGGAGCAGCACTGTGGTGCGCAATTATTGCGTATCCGTTAGCGATATCGGGAACGGTAGGTGCCCCAGAATCTGCCGCCGTAGTTCTCATGTGTACGGCAATGATAGAAAGTTCCGTGCAGCATATAGAAGCGGTGCGTTCCTGGTCTTCTTTCGCCACCCTGTTGGCACAGATTGCTCCCGGTATTGCGGACGAAAATAGTGTTTCAGACCTTGAGAAACAGGATACATATCATGTTGGGTGTGTTCGCGAACCTCAGGGGCAGGAACCTGCTCTTGAACTTGTTGATGCTGCCGCTCGGTGGCCGAGCATGGACAAGCCTGTTTTTGAGCATCTCAACGCTACGGCGCATACCGGAAAGTGGACGGGAATTACCGGTCCCTCAGGTTCGGGTAAGAGCACCGTGCTGGCGACTCTTTTGGGGTTCCTGCCGTTGGAAGCTGGCGAAATTCGCTCCTACGGAAAAGCGCTGGGGAACGATCAGCTTCGAGGGTATGCGGCATGGTGCCCACAGGCTGCGCATATTTTTGAATCTACTCTTGAAGGCAATTTACTCTTGGCACGCGATCGTGCTGATCACCCGAGCGAAGAACAAATGATAAGGGTCCTGCAACGTGTAGGTTTGGGGGAGTGGTACAGCACCCTGCCGGAAGGTCTGCACACCCGTGTTGGTGCTGGCGGTGGGTTCCTTTCAGGAGGCCAGCGGCAACGTCTTGCGGTGGCTCGTGCCCTGCTCGTGGAATCCCCGGTACTTCTGCTGGATGAGCCTACCGCGCATTTGGATTCTGAATCAGCTGCGGCGCTTATGGTTGATCTGGATACAGCAACCCGCACCAGCGGAATGGCAACTGTTTTGGTCTCGCACCGCCCTGAAGACATTGCCCGCTGCGATGCGGTTGTTACATTGGAATAGGTCTATACATGACGGTGTGAGGGGTTTCAAGAAATGTTAGAACCCGTTTTAGACGTCTTGAGAAGCGTAAGCTTTTGGAAGGATGAAGCTTACGCTCTATGTGCGTCAAGCCAGTTAGATTGCTTTTACCATAATCAGACAGGGAGTATCTTCGCCCCACAAGTCTGTCTCTTCAAGAGGCAAAAACCCTACAGCTTTATAGAAATTTCGGGTGCGTTGGTACGGTTCGTTGAAAAAAGATTCTCCAAGCGTCTTTACCTGTATCAGCCTGATACCACGGTTACGTGCCTCTTCTTCGAATGCATTTATTAGGGAAGTACCAATTCCGTATCTGTGAAAGGCAGCATCTACTGCCAGCAAATGAATTTCTGCCTCAACCGGGTAGTGCTGGACGATAAGCATGATACCCACAATTTCGTGGGTTTCTGGATGAGTTACCGTCCACGTTTCCAGTCGTTCAGCATCATGTATGTATTCGGCATTAGACTCTTCACGTCCAAACCATTCAGGCAGGGTCTTGAGGATACGTGCCACCGCTTGAGGGTTATGAGCGGTTTGAGTTGCAGGGAGCCAGGGGATAGTCATGACTGTTTCCTTAAAAATTATGTTTTATGGGTGATAAAAATAGCCGTGTTCACACTGCGGGGTGTGACACGAATACATGGAACGGAATCGTCATAAGACGATAACTAAACAGTCATGAGACGAGCATACCTGATGAATATGACGGAATGAAACTTTCAGATGCTAGGCTGAGTTTGTACGTATTTCCACGTCAGAGAGCGAGGGCATCATGATTGACGAAACAATGAAAACACTTACCGAAGAATTAATTTCACGCGGTACCAGCTACGATATTGATTTTCTGAAGCGAGTGTATGCCGATAACCTAAAATTTGTGCGGATTCTACCGGATAATACCGTGCAGATTCTCTCGAAACAGGACAACATCGATTTCTTTCAAGCCCTCAAAGACAGCGGCGCCGCACCCCTGAACACAGGGCACACCATACTTTTTGCCGATTCTGACGGTGAAATTGGAACTATTGTGCTCAAACGCAGGATGAGTCAGGGCTCGCAGGAGCAGGATTTTCTATTCACTATCACCTGGAAAAAGCGCGACAAACACTGGCAGATTGTTCAAGAAATCGTGGCGGTACTGAGCGAGTAAACAGCGTGCGCCTTAAAAGCAGGTTGCGGTGATAATACCTCACCGCAACCATTGTCGAACTATTAGGAATCTTCGTCGTTCAGATACGACTGAGCCACCTCATAGAGCTCAGGAAAATCTGGGGAAACACGTTTCCAAGCCTCAAAAGCCTGGTCATTGTGCCCCATCTGCTGGTACAAAACGCCTAAATTCAGCTGTGCTCGCGCATACTGATCGGGAACACTGGCAGGTATTTTCTGATAGGTACTTAGAGCCGTGGTCAAGTTACCATGCAGGTGCAGGAGCACGGCGCTATTGAACTGTGCCATGGAATAGTGCAGAACATCTATTTTAGGAACTTTGCTGTATGCCGCTAAAGCAGACTCATCCTGCTCTAAAGCCTCGTGCACAGATCCGATATTGTACTGTGCTACGGCATAGGGCTGAGTCTCACTTTCGGGAACCTTCTGCCATGCCTTAATGGCCTGCTCATGCTGGCCTTGACCATCGTAGACAATGCCTATATTTACATGCGCGATGGCGTATTGATCGGGAACACTTTCAGGTACTTTCTCCCATGCTTCACATGCCTGATCGAGCAGACCCTGTTCGTAGTATTGTGCGCCAAGATCTACCTGTTCCTGGGCGTAGCGTTGCATCTCTGCATGAGGCTGATCGACCATGATTTCCTTTCCTGCACCAGGTGTTGATAAGCACCTAATTTGCCGGGGCTTGCCTTCAAGCAAAAACTGTTTTCTCTAACTATACGGGAAGGAGCCTCAGCGCGAAGATAAGCGCATCCCTCATATCCTAACCGCCGAAGGGGTTCATGCTAGGCGCAGCGTTCAGACGGCAACAGATTTCTGCATCAGGATATCCGTCTGCTGATCGTTACCCAGCTGAAAAATATGCGTACCGAAGGCGGTGAACCCGTTTTTCTCGTAGAAACGCAGGGCTCGATGATTATGTTCCCAAACCCCTAGCCACACGTAGCTTGCCTTTCGACCTTGTGCCACACTCAAGGCGTGATGGTAGAGGGCCTGCCCAACACCGTTTCCGTGATAGTTGCTCAGCACGTAGATACGCTCAATTTCGAGCGCGTCCGCCGCCTGCGGTTCGGTTTGTGCGTGTACAGTATTGAGCTTGAGGTAACCCACGACGTGCCCGTTTACCTCGGCAGCGTAGAAGAATGAATTAGGGTTGCTGAGCTCCCGGGTGAGCTGATCTTCTGAGAACCGTTCCGCAAGGTAGCGATCCATATCTTCGGCTTTATTTGCCTCTGAAAATGTTTCGGTGAACGTATCACGGGCAATGCCGCGCAGAATCGAGACATCAGTGATAGTGAGGGAGGTAATCCTCACGTTATCTTAGCCTTCCTGCTTTTGCCCGTTATTCTGCTTCTTCTGCTCAGAGGGCTTTTCTTGGTTCTTGGCGCTCTCGTCCTGTTGCTCGGTTTCGCCGCTATCCTTGGTTTTTTCTTGGTTCTCGGCGATGATGCTCAGGTTGGTTTGTGCCATCTCGTACTGCTCCGAAGCAGACTCGGGAATATTCTTCCAGACGGCAACTGCCTCGTCCGTTTCACCCAGTTTGTAGTAGGCCCCGCCAATATTGAATTGGGCTTTGTAGAAGTGCTCAGAAGTATCCTTGGGAACACGTTCCCAAGCCACTAGGGCATCATCGATATTGCCCTGTTCTTCGTAGATAAGTCCGGTATTGTATTGGGCTACGGCGTAGGGTTCGGAGGCGCTGGCAGGAATACGCTCCCAAGCCTCGACTGCTTTCGTCGGTTTGCCCTGCTCCACATATGAAGTACCGATATTGTACTGTGCCGAAGCGTAACGTTCCGGTAAGCTCTCGGGTACACGCTCCCACGCGGCAATAGCCTGTTCTAGCTTTCCTTGGCTGTCGTATACCATGCCCAGATTCATCTGCGCGGTCGCGTACTGCTCGGGAATATCGGCAGAAACGGTCTCCCAAAGTTCGAGAGCCTGCTCTGTCTTGCCTTGGTTGTAATAGGTTACACCCAAGTTGTTGAGAGCCATTGCGTACTGGTCAGGAACGGTGCTGGGTACCTGCTGGTAGGTTTCAGATGCCTGTTCGGCTTTACCCTGCCCTTCGTAGAGCACGCCCAGATTGTTGAGTGCTTTCGCGTATTTTGCGGGGGCGGCATCGGGGACGTTCTTGTAGGCTTCAGCGGCCTCGTCCATTTTGCCCTGCTGTGTGTAGGTGGCACCCAGGTTATATTGCGCGTGCGCATAAAGATTAGTGACATCCTTGGGAACACGCTGGTAAGCTTCAATAGCTTCATCAATGTTGTTTTGTTGCGAATAGGTTACGCCCAGGTTGAACTGCGCCATCGCGTACTGCTTTGGAGCAGCAGAGGGAATATTCTTCCACGCTTCAAGAGCTTTATCAGTTTCGCCCTGTTTAATATAGGCAGAGGCAAGGTTATTGTGCGCCTTGGCGTATAGTTCGGGAACATCTTTGGGAATGCGATTCCAGGCTTCGACCGCCTGCTCTACCTTGCCCTGGTCTCGGTAAACAATACCGAGATTGTTTTGGGCTGTTGCGTAGGCTTGCGGGTTCTCGTCGGCAGAAATCGTGCTCAGCACGTCAATAGCTTTATCGAAAGCACCAGCTTTGTAGTGCTCCTTGCTCAGGTTAAGACGCTCCTGCACGGTCATCTGCTCTAACGGGTTCTCTGCTTCGGTCACGGTGATCTCCATAGGCGGTGTCTGTGGAATTTCGGGCAGGGAACAAGGCTCTGCCTGAAACGCATATATATAAGAGTAACGGTGTGCAACCTCTGTGTGAAGTTTGACGCCCCCGTAGAAAGATGAAGATTAGAATAAGTTTTTGCCGGTAGACATCATGTTTTCATGTGGAGGAAGAACCCTCGTGCAGGCTCCGTGCTCCTTTACTCCTTGTTTCTAAATGGGTTTTGAGAGATACGAACCTTGCTCTCCTTGCCGTTTCGATCAAGCAGGATGCGGAAGTGGTCTTGGTACTTCGCCGCGCCGGGGGAGAGATAGACTTCATCGATATGTGGCAGTACAGGCTCCTCATACTCGACGTACATCCACTGTTTTTCCCAGTCGTGACGGATTTTTTCATCATGAAGATGAGTAATGTACATGATCCGACATTCCTGTTCCTCCTGAAAGGCAATATGTTTAACTAAATATTGCAAAGGGAGAAGGATAAACCGGACGGTTTTAAGAATCTGTTGCTTTTCTTCTTCGGTGTAGGAAAAATCTTTTGAAAATACTTTTTCAAGTATGCGTAGTATAGATGTATTGTCATCAAATAGATATTTTTTAAAATTTTTCTCTTTTTCTAGTATTAAATCTTGATATTTTTCCCATTCTTCCTCCGCTTTTCTTCTGTTATTACGGTAGAAGGTTGATTTATCCCGTCGAGCAAGTGTTAAATATCCAGTTTCGGGGTCTAGATAAATGCACCGGTATAGTTTACATTTTTCTACAAAGAAGGTCTTGTCATTCTTTTTTGGCTGTTTTTTTGTTTTGCTAGTTTTGTTTGGTTCTTCCATAAGCGATGCGTTGTCTGAGGAAGGGTTGGTGATAAACCCTAAATGGTCTAAGTGAATATTGAAGAAATCCTTATTGAAAACTAAACTTATACCCGTTGCTTCCAAGCCATCCTCTTTCCCATAGAGGCGAAATTGGTTAAGGCTGTCATGATTAAAGGTGAAACAGCTAATGAAAGTTGCGGTCTTGTTTATGTGTATAGTCTCTGAGATACCTTGTTGATCCCAATATTTCCCTAGAATCAGTCCTTCTGTCGGGTCGTTAACTCCACGAATAGTACTGAGCCGGAAATTTGACGGTTTCTCATTGTTTTTCTCGTCTCCAAATAGGTTAAAAGCTGTTGATGCTCGGCTGTAATGTGAAACCTTTGATTCAAAATCTAGGTCTATTTGAAGAGAAGTTAGAATTTTGTCGGTATTCGCGGCTAGCTCATGAAGCTTTTTATATAAGGACTTAGGGCAATCAAGGATTCTCCGGGCACGTTCAGACTCGTAGTAAAGGAGATTCCGTGCATTGCGGTATGCTTCTTTTCCTTGCTTATAGTTTCCTCTTTGTGTAAAAACATCACCTAAAGTAAATTGGGCAACAGCGTAAAGCTCAGGGTTATCTTCACAACGGATATTTGACCACGCTGTGATAGCATCTTCCAGGTTTTCTGGGTTTTCTTTGTGAGCGGTCCCAAGATTGAACTGAGCCTTAGCGTAGACTTCGGGGTCATCATTGCGGTGTACGTTTGACCACGCTGTGATAGCATCTTCCAGGTTTTCTGGGTTTTCTTTGTGAGCGGTCCCAAGATTGAACTGAGCCTTAGCGTAGACTTCGGGGTCATCATTGCGGTGTACGTTTGACCACGCTGTGATAGCACTATCCAGATTCCCCAGCTCTTTATAAGCGAGCCCAAGGCCGAGCTGTGCCCAAGCGTAGACTTCGGGGCCATCATTGCGGTGTACATTTGACCACGCTGTGATAGCACTATCCAGATTCCCCAGCTCTTTATAAGCGAGCCCAATATTTAGTTGTGATTGGGCATAGGTTGTGGAACTATCTTTACGGCGTACGTTTGACCACGCAGCTATAGCATTTTCAAGGTTTCCCTCACATTGATAGACCATGCCAAAGCAGAGTTGTGCTCCAGCGTACGCTTCGGGATTATCTTCATAGCGAATATTCGACCATGCAATGGTGGCAGTTTTAAGGTCTCCTATGTCTTTATAAATAAGTCCGAGATTTAGTTGTGCTCCAGCATATATCTCGGGGTTATCCTCGCGACGGATCCTTGACCATACGTTAATAGCCTCATCAAATCTGCCCTGTTCGAGGTAGGACATTCCGAGGCCAAGCCGTTCTAGGGTGCTCATCGGTTCATGGGGCTTATTTGGTTCGGTCACGCCTGTTTCTCCTTGACGCAGTGGTTAGAAAAGTCCAAAGCCTTTGGTCTCACCTAAAACTTCACATTAAAGGTAGCAGTGCTGCCCCCGCCTGCGCAGGAGCAACGCTGTGGGCAGCTAGTGTTTATTCACCAGAGCAAGGTTACGTTGAGCTTCGGCGTAGGACTGCGGGTTGTCTTCTTCGCGGGTGATCTTTGACCAGGCGGTAATAGCTTCATCCAGCTTGCCTGATTCGGCATAGGCGGCTCCGAGGTTGAGCTGTGCCCGTGCGTAGGTTTTGGAGTCGGCTTCTTCGTGGCGGATCTTTGACCACACGGCAATAGCCTCATCAAATTTGCCATCTTTGTAGCGGCTTCTTCCAAGGTCAAGCCGCTCTTGCGCGGTCATCTGTTCCAGGGGCTTATTCGGTGTTGCCACGTTTTTCTCCTCGGGGCTAGTTAGATAAAACTTATGTGTTACCTAAAATCTCACTTTTAAAGGTAGCAGTGTTGCCTCTTATGCAGAGGTAACACTGCATTATTCCCCACAAAAGAATAAAAAAATAACAATAGTGGCATGTCAGCACAAAGCTAGAACAACTTTTCCCCGTCAGACGCCATTTTTGCTTGCTCAGTGATAGCCGCATAGTTAGGGCCTACCGCGCCGATCGCCTGGGTAAGGGGCACACCCGAACCGTCACGTGAACCGTGCTCGGTCGGCAGGGAGCGTGCTACACCGCCCGGTGTGCCAGCCTTTGCGGGGCCAACGCCAACCCACGCCAGAGCCAGCTTCGACTCTCCCGTTAAGAAACGATGCGCCCGCACACCGCCGGTCGCGCGACCCTTCTGCGGGTACTCCGCCAGGGGAGTGACCTTCGCACTCGCCATACCATCCTGCCCGTTCGTGACGGTCACAACCTCTGCGGCAGAACCCGGGGCGGTCACGCCGAGCGCAATTACCGCATCCTGCGCACCCAGCTTAATACCGGCGATACCGCCGCCCGCGCGACCCTGCGGACGAACCTTCGCAGCATCGAAGGTCAGAAGTTTCGCCTCTTGGGTGACTAGCGTTAGGGCATTATCGTCGGAAGAGCACACGGTTGCGGTAATAACCGTATCCTTTGGTTTGAGCTTGATAACGTCCCACTCCGTCTGATTCAGCGGATACTCCGGGTTCACGCGCTTAATCACGCCGTTTGCCGTTGCCAGCGCAAGTACCTCATTCAACGGCACAAGCCCCACCAGCTTCTCACCCTTTGCTAGGGCAACAACCTCGGTAGCTTTGATGCCCGTGGTCAATACGGGAGTTCCCGAAGAATCATCGAACACCACCAAATCCATGACCGACAGGCGCACCATGCGCCCCGTAGAGGTCACCGCACCAATCTCGCCCCGCGCCGTCGTAGGAACAATAGAGGTGAAGACGTCATGTTTAATGCGTTTGCCCGGATCAACTAGAGCCTCACGCATTGGTTTACCCACCGTGCGCCCCATTATGCCGGAAGCCGTCAGCAGCACCCAACAGGGCTCATCGGCAATTTCAAGCGCCAACCCGAGGCTCTTCTTCGCCTTTGAGGCACCGTTTGAGACAGCCTCAATCGCAGACTGCATATCGTCTTTCGTCTTCAAAACGGTACGGCGATCGTTGCCGTACTTCTCGGCAACCTCGGCAAGCTCGTCAGATACCAGCTCACGCAGCGCAGAATCGGAACCCAAAATTCGCTCCAGCTCAGCAATCTCCTGGCGCAACTTATCGCGCTCGGCCTCAAGCTCAATACGGGAATACTTTGTAAGCTGGCGCAGACGCAACTCAAGAATATAGTTCGCCTGAACCTCCGTCAGATCGAAGACCGCCATCAGCTTCTCACGAGCTTGCGCGGTTTCATCCGAAGACCGAATAATCTCAATAACTTCGTCAATATCAACAATGGCAATCAACAGACCATCCACCAAATGCAGACGATCCTTATGCTTACCCAGACGGAATTCGGTGCGGCGGCGCACCACCGACAGGCGATGATCGATATACACCCGCAGAAGATCAAGTAGCCCCAAGGTCTGCGGCTGCCCATTCACCAGCGCCACATTATTGATGCCGAAAGAATCCTCCAACGGCGTGTGCTTATACAGCGAGGCCAGCACAGCCTGCGGATTAAAACCGTTCTTAATCTCGATAACAAGGCGCAGCCCGTGCTTACGGTCGGTCAAATCGACCACATCAGAAATACCGGTTAGCTTCTTAGCGTTAACGCCGTCCTTGATCTTTTCAATAACCTTTTCCGGGCCCACCATATACGGCAGCTCAGTCACCACAATGCCCTGTTTACGGGGAGTCACCTGCTCAATAGAGACTTTCGCACGGGTCTTGAACGTGCCGCGCCCGCTTTCGTAGGCATCCTTAATGCCGCTCAATCCCACAATCGTGCCGCCGCTGGGCAGATCGGGGCCGGGAATGAACTTCATAATCTCTTTGAGCGTGGCATCAGGGTGCGCAATCAAATGCCGCGTACCCGCAATAACCTCGCGCAGGTTATGCGGAGCCATGTTCGTTGCCATACCCACCGCGATGCCGGTTGTACCGTTGACCAACAGGTTAGGGAACGCCGCTGGCAGCACGCCCGGCTGCATGAACTGGTTATCGTAGTTCGGCACAAAATCAACAACGTCTTCGTCAAGATCCGCAGTCAGCGCCGTCGCTGCGGGGGCCATACGTGCCTCCGTATAGCGGGCAGCCGCCGGGCCGTCGTCAAGCGAACCAAAGTTGCCGTGCCCATCTACCAGCGGCAGGCGCATCGCAAAAGACTGCGCCAAACGTACCATCGCATCGTAAATAGCGGCGTCGCCGTGTGGGTGCAGTTTACCCATGACCTCGCCGGTCACACGGGCACTCTTCACATGCCCCTTATCCGGGCGCAGCCCCATCTGCTGCATCATGTAGAGGATGCGCCGCTGCACCGGTTTCAGCCCGTCACGCGCATCTGGCAGAGCACGCGAATAAATAACCGAGTAGGAGTACTCCAAAAAGCTGGATTCCATCTCGGCAGAGACATCAATATCGACAATATTTTCGACAATATCAACCGGGTAATCTTCAACGGCGGACTTGCTGCGGCGTGCCATTTCTCTCCTTGAGGCGCACAATAATGCGCCCAATGTGGGGTGGGCGTATTCGTAATTCTATTCTACAGGTAGCGCAGAAAAATCCGCCCAAATGCCCGTCAAAGT
Organism: Rothia sp. HMSC069C01; assembly: GCF_001814655.1. Lineage (NCBI taxonomy): Bacteria > Bacillati > Actinomycetota > Actinomycetes > Micrococcales > Micrococcaceae > Rothia > Rothia sp. HMSC069C01. The sequence goes on along the minus strand of NZ_KV817408.1, from coordinate 711,889 downwards.
AGCACAGGCGGCATGTAAAGCACTAAGGTATAAACTACAGTGTCTAACAACGGCACTACACATGCGCACACGAATCTGCCTTATTACCTATGACCCTAAGGAGTCTTCATGACAGCGACCGCATATGATCCGCGGGAAAAGCTCACGGCCGATATCGAGCGTGCAGGTTTCTACCCAGATCTAGTGCGTGACATTGTTGATGAAGCCCTTGCTGGTTTAGAACCAGAATCCCATTTTGTGCAGGTTGAAACGCATTTTAGCCATAATAATTTGCACCGCCATATCACGGTTTTAGTTGTTAGTGGATCTCTGTTGATTCTGGCGCATTTAGACGACCAGCATCTTGAAGAAGAGGGGCAGCAGACCGTAGCTCATGTGGGCGTTGAAGCGGTTAAACTGAGTTCTCTGCGCGCCGTCACCATTAGTTACGGGTACGATAATCCGCAGGCATATAAGCCCGGAACGGTCCCCACTGAACTTTCGATGCGGATAGCATGGACGGGCTCGCTGCACCTGGAACTGGCACCCGCTACCTGCCCCGATCCGCACTGCACCGCAGATCACGGGTATAGTGGTGACGCCAGCCGAGAAGATTTAGCCCTGCGCGTCTCGGCAGCAGCGGACGGTCCCGAAGCTATCCTTCAAGCACAGCAGTTCGCCCGCGCCCTACACCGCGCACATATTCAGGTGAGCGAAAGCCGCTGATATGTCAGAATACCTCGATTACGCTGGAAATCCGGTCCCCCCGCCACCTGGCTATGGAAGCAACAGCGTGGCAGATGTTTTCGAATCGGCCGCATCATTGGTAGCGCAAAGAAGCTTACCGCGTATTCAGCACCCCTTGGACGATGAACAAGATTTCAGTCTGGATGCAGACCCGCTCAACCTGGCACAGCGACTAACTGAAGCTGGGGCTGACCCTAACAGATTCCGTAATATCTGCCTGATCATGGTCGATGGTCTGGGAGAACAACTGCTGCAAAGCTACGGATCTTATGCGCCTTATCTAAAGAAAACAGTCTCTTTAGGGGCATTGGATGCGGCATTCCCCACCACGACTGCAGCGTCGCTGGGTTCGTTGGGCACCGCCTCCGCACCGGGGGCTCATGGGATTGCTGGCTATGAGGTTCGCAACCCCACGACGAATACCGTAATGAACCATCTTTCGGGGTGGGATAAGAATGTTGATCCGCACGCCTGGCAACCCCTGCCCACCGTTTTCGAGCGGTACTGTACCGATAGGCGCGTGGTGACGATTTCACTGGAGAAATACCGGGGGAGCGGACTCACCGAAGCAAACTTGCGCGGCGGCGAATTTGTGGGCGCAGCCGACTATAACGCTCGTATCACTTATGCCTGCGAACTTCTGGCCTCGCGCACACCGACCTTGATATATCTTTACTGGGGAGAGCTTGACCAAGCGGGGCATCGCTACGGTGCGGGAAGTAACGAATGGCTTGAACAACTTGAAGAACTTAATCTGGCACTGCGCCGCCTTGCCGAACGTTCCCCGGCGTGGGCTGGTATTTTCCTCACGGCCGATCACGGCATGGTAAATGTTCCGCAGGAAAACCGCATCGACTATTCGGCGACCAAAGAACTTCTGGAAAATGTTGCTATGACGGCAGGGGAACCGCGAGCAGTACAGCTCTATCTGCACGATACTTCACCGGATGCCCGCCGCCAGAGCGCACAATATTGGGTTCGGCACTGGGGTGAGCACGCTTGGGTGCTAGACTCGCATGACCTGTATGAGCGGGGCTACTACGGCCCGGTAATTCGTGATGCAGCGCGAGAACGAATTGGCGATCTGATCGTTTGCGCTCGTGATGATTATGCGCTCTACGATATGCGCCGCCAGAAGGGACGCGCACTCGCTATGGTGGGGCAGCACGGTTCGCTGACCGATGCGGAGCGTCTTATTCCTCTGCGGTATCTGCCGACCTCGTAACGTCAAGGACGACAGGCTAAATTGTCTGTGTCTTCAGGAATCCTAGTAAGAAATTACTACTATTTGCGCCCGCCGAAAAGGATATCGTCCCATGCGGGAATGCTTCGGCGCTGCTTCTTCGAAGAACTGGTCTTGTTCCCATCACGATTGTTTTGGTGATGCTCGCCTTTGGGCTCCGGAGTGTGATGAGCATGCTCGGGCTTTGAAGCCACAGAGTCGTCGTTGTCATGCTCATCAACGGATTCAACTGACTGCGGGGTATCTGGTTCAGGTTCATACACTTCCGGCTCTTCCACTACGGGAGTAACTGGGCGTACCGAGCGGGCGCGTTCGAGAAGCTCATTGAGTTTACGTTCGTCACGGCTTTCGCCCTTCAAAGAAGAGGTAGGCGCATTAACGTGTACCGGAGTCGTATGAGTAGTCACAAGCCGCTGCTGCACCGGGGCGGTTGCCTCCGGATGCTCTTCGTGCTCTTCATCTTCGCCGTCTAAAGAAGTTTTCTTAGCCGCAGCTGCCACCGCAGCCGGGCTTCCCATCAGGAAGTATGCTGCCTCATTTGATGCGTACAGCCCTTGATTAGCCGGGTTGTAGGTCCAACGAGCGGGGAACCGTACCTTTTCAGGCAGGTGGGAGCGTGCCTCGTCGGAGACCGCAAAGTCGGCTTCAACCCGCCACTGCCCGTTTTCTTTCTGCCGAGTTTCCCAATCCTGGGTGGCATCCTCAAAACCGTGCTGGTGCGCAATCTCAGCAATACGAGCCGCGAGAGTGACAGGAATTTGCCCTATGCCAGAAGCTGAATCACGCCGTCCCACTTTCACGTTTTGAGCGGCGCGAATAATGTGCGAGCGCTCCGCCACGATAGGCCACTCGTACCTGCGCACGCGCTCTGGTTCCCAGCCGGATTCTTCAGCAATTTCTTCTACGCTTGCACCCTGTCGGAAACGAGTTTGAATATCACGCGGACCGAAAGACCCCTTAGTACCTCGCCCGCGAAGCGGCTGGATGCGTCGTGCCTTAGTGATGCTTGTGCGCAGATTCGCGTCAATTGGAAGGAGAAACCTAGTGCCGTCAGCAGACTCAAGCACCAGATTTTCACCGTCATCATGTACGCCAATCAGACGCAATTCAAGCATAAGAACCTCCAAATTCATGGGTGGGGCAACACCACAACCATGCCGTTATGCCGGTTTAAAAAACATAAAGTTACCTACCAAGGGTACCGTGAGAGCCGCAAAAAACGGTAGTAAAACCCCCAAAACATCGTGAAAAAATCCTAAATTGATATCTTTCAAGAGGCCTTTATGACGGCTAAAAGTTCACTAACTGCGTCCCGATTAGACAAAATGGGTATCAATAGTGAACAATACCTGCATGCCGCCGTCGCATAACACGCCGATATGTGATGGGGTACTACCTATTTAGACCACCGTGGGCGGTAGGATTTCAGCCCACCAAAAACGACGGAGCGTGATAGTTTGGCAACTGATTACGATGCACCCCGCAAGCAGGATGACGAACAGAACGAAGAATCCTACGAAGAGCTGAACGCGCACCGTTCGGAGATGCAGTCCGGGGCGGTGGATGAGGATGAGAATACTGCGGCAGAAAGTTTTGAGCTGCCCGGTGCAGATCTCTCCAATGAAGAGCTCAACGTAGTGGTTTTGCCCGCACAGGAAGACGAATTCACCTGCGCATCCTGCTTCCTGGTTCGTCACCGCTCGCAGATTGCGCGTGAAGAAGACGGTCTGTTGTACTGCGTAGAATGCGAAGGATAAGAAGCTAAACCATACGACTCAAGGGCGGTTTCCTCAGGGAGACCGCCCTTTTAGCTGCAAAGAAAACTAGCCGTTTAGAATTTCGGCTATTTTTTCGGGATTACGGGTTGAGGCAATCCAGTAGGGGGTTGGATCGGCAGGGTCGGTAATATCGAGGCGGATTTTTGGTGTAATCCAGCCGCGAAAACACATATATGCGCGCCCATCAAGGTCGGGACCAGCCGCAATACGGGCCTGTTCGCCACGAAATGCTTGTGTTTCACCCACATAAGCACGCTCAATACTTGCTCGCCCCACACGAACCCAATCCTGCGATATTTCGATAGTGGGCGCGGAGAAATATAAAATCCACCCGAGAAGAAGCGTAACAACGACAGCAGCAATAATACCCACCGGAATACCAATAGGGGCGCCCACCAGATAAGATGCACCTCCGGCACACAGCGTGAGAAACCACATGCCAGGTCCAGGAGAAAGACGCTCATAATAGAGCGTATGAGGTGACGAAGAAGCCATCGTAATAGTCCTTCTAAGCTTGTTGGGTACCTGTTCAGATGGCGTCTAGAAAAAGAGTGTGTGCACCATCTGGGCAGAAAATCATATTCAACATTCTAACCGAGGTTATTTTCTGCGCACTCCAGCACCGTGCAGTACTTATGTGAAACTCCTGTACGCTAAGGGGGTAGAGATGACGTAGCCCCGTATGTTCGGTAGAGTGAAAGACATGATTAATCCCATTGATGTCCAGATTAAAATGCTTGATGCAGAGCTCCCAGCACCGTCTTACACCAATCCTGGCGATGCGGGCGCAGACCTGCGTTCACGAGTGGATTTTGCACTGGCGCCTGGAGAGAGAGCACTTGTACCTACCGGTATTGCTATTGCTCTTCCCGAAGGATATGTAGGGTTGGTGCATCCGCGTTCGGGGCTTGCTACTAAACACGGCATCACAATTGTTAACGCACCGGGAACTGTCGATTCTGGGTATCGCGGTGAACTTATGGTAACGCTATTGAATACGGATCGTGCAAAGTCTTTCCAAATCAAGCGTGGTGATCGTATTGCCCAGCTTGTCATTCAGCGTTATGAACACGCTAATTTTGTGGTGGTAGAGAACCTTGACGAAACCGAACGAGGATCTCAGGGATTCGGCTCAAGCGGCTTGAAATAATCTTTTACCGCGTAATTCGGCAGATAATAGACTTTAATCGCACAAAGAAATATACAATATCTGCATACAATATGAGACGCACTAACATCTACCAGTAAGGGATATTCAGTGTTTGGTTTTGGCAAGAAAAGCTCTGACGATGAGCGTAAGAAAGCAGAAGAGAAAACTACTAAGGTTACTTCTAAAGACTCCAAGAAAGAAGATGCTGAGCTAACCAAAGCTAAGTCTAAGTCCAGCCTTAACAAGGTTGATCGTGATGATGAAGAGCCCGAGGTAGTTGTCTACGACCGTTCTGAAGGCCCTCACGATATTGGTGAGGTTGATGATACTGAAGAATACATCGACCTTGGTGCTCTATATATTAAGATGCTTGACGGTCTAAACCTGCGTCTTGAGATGGACGAAGGTACGGGAGCTGTAATTGCCGCAACCTGTATTCGTGCTGGTGGAACCCTCCAGATTCAGGCGTTTGCAGCGCCTCGTAGTACTGGCATATGGGACGATATTCGGCATGATCTTGCCGAGTCTGTAGCATCGCAGGGTGGAACCGCCGAAATGTATACGGGTGAGTTCGGCGCCGAGATGCTGACCCGCCTTCCCGCTACGACTGAGGACGGGAAACGAGGGGAGCGCATCGCACGATTCGTTGGCGTCGATGGCCCTCGATGGTTCTTACGCGGTGTTATTTCTGGCGAAGCCGTTCTAGGTAATGAAGAAGCTGCTGAAGCGATTGAAGAGGTCTTCCGTACCGCTATTGTCAATCGTGGCGACGACCCCCGCCCGCCACGTGAGCTATTACCCATGACGATGCCGGAACAGATATATGCCTTAGACGACTCAGGTGATGAAGAGCAGGAACCTGAGGAGCAGGAGAGTAGTCGAGAGACTGAAACGAAGAAAAAGAAGAACGAGGATAAACGCGAACTACGCCCAATGCCTCGTCGCGGACCCGAGATTACAGAGATTGGGTAATGCCGCGCATAGATAACAGCCACGCTGCACCCGGTTCGGGGACTTCTTCTCAAGTTGAGGCGGAGTACCCCGAACGTTTTCGTGTTCGCCTAGCTGGCCGTATCGATCAGGTGTGGATTCCTGCTGTTCACGATAAACCGCTCTACCAAGCAGAACTTATCGTGGCGAAATCAAAACCGCTTCAATGGGCCAGTCCTCTAGCTCTGATTGGCATGCCCATTGTTGAGCCTCCTGGCGAAGACTTTGACGATGAGCAGGAAGACTCGCAGAATGCTGAGACCATTATGTCTGATGGAGACCAGCAACAATCAGTTTTGGGGAAGAACCCCATGACGGAGAGTTTAGAAGTGCGGTTCCCCTCACGTCCGCCGTTTTCTGTGGGAGAAAGAGTAACCCTTATTTGGCATGGGCAGCGTGTGGTTCCTGGTTTACTGGCGGGGTGCCTGCTGCGGTGCTCTGGGGTTATCTCAACGCACACGTACCCACCCGTGATGTACAACCCCCGATACGAGATTGTTCCCCAATACTTCTTAGAAAAGGATCCGCGACGTGGTTAATACTCCACATGACCCTCAGCATTTGAATAACCAGTATGCCTCTGATGCCCAGAGTGCAGAGACAAACTCGATATCGGGGCAAGAAGCATTAGGTAAGAGCCTGGGTGTTTCTTTGGGAGGCAATATCCGCCGTACAGAGTCAGGTCATGTGGATGTGCTCCATGCAATTGGCGGGTGGCGTGGACTCGTAGAAACCTCTCTGCCTTCATTACTCTTCCTTATCTTCTTCACGGTCACCAAAGATTTAAACTTGGCATTGGTTATCGCGGTGGCAGCTGCAGGTATTTTTACCGTGCTGCGCCTTGTACAGCGCAGTAAACTCATACCTGCGGTGTCGGGTATTGTGGGTGTTGTAATTTGTGCTTTCACTGCTTTTCGCACGGGGAACGCCGCCGACTACTATTTGCCGGGGTTTTGGACGAACGGTATTTACAGTGTTGCGTTCATAGTTTCGATTATCGTGGGTTGGCCTCTGGCGGGGCTCATTTTCGGGTATATCAGGGGAGAGCAGCTTACCTGGCGACATAAACCCGAACGTTTGAAAGCCTATAAGTTGGCAACGTGGATTATGGCGGCTGTCTTGCTGTTGCGACTTGCGATCCAAATACCGCTTTACTATATGAACGCTACCGAAGTTTTAGGTGCTATGCGCATCGTTATGGGGCTGCCTCTGTACGCGGCGGGTATCTGGCTGGCGTGGCGAGTATCTGATCCAGCTGAAACATCATAGGTAAGTGCCACTGGGCACATATTGCTATAGGCTCAGAAGACAAACGACCTGCGTAAGCAAAAGGACGCTATAACCCGCTCCTATATTTCGCGCGTTTCAGCTGAGAAATAGCTCGTTTTCGTTGGTTCTCTAGGAGGGGAGAGAGATAATCTAGGCGAAGAGCGCCCGAATCTGATCTTCTCCGTCAAGCGTTGTGATGAAGAAAAGTTCGTCGCCGCCCTCAATAACAACATCGGCGGAAGGGGCCACCGGAACGCCATCGCGCAAGATGGCGGTGAGTACCGTATCGGTTGGCCACTGCACATGGTCTATCCTGTAGCCAATCACAGGATGATCGAGCGGTACCGTATACGCCGCCAACGTCGCCCCGCCGGCCTGAAGCGTAAGCAAACGCACCACATCGCCCACCTCGACGGCTTCCTCCACGAGAGCTGTCATCAAACGCGGAGTGGAAACTGCCACATCCACGCCCCAGGCATCATCGAAAAGCCACTCATTCCGGGGATTATTCACACGCGCTACAGTGCGTTGTACACCAAACTCGCTGCGGCACAGTAGAGACACCATCAGATTAACTTTGTCGTCACCGGTGGCGGCAACAATCACATCAGCAGTATTCGGGTGAACCTGGCGCAAAACAGATAGCTCACAGGCATCACCAATATGCCAGCGCACCCCCGGCAGGTCGGTACGTTTTTTCATCTCAGGCTTGGAATCAATAATAGTGACCGTGTGCCCATTCGCCTTGAGCTCCTTAGCGATAGATGCTCCCACGGAACCGGCCCCAACAATAAGTACCTTCATGTTATAAGCTCCTTATGCTTTCGGGCGACGGCGATCGCCGGGGTGCTGCGCCGGGTCTATCGGCTTCGCATGGAACCAATCCAGCCGCGGATCGGTACTGTACTCGACGTCTTCATCAGTACGAGGCGACCGCGAAAGAATCCGAGAGACTTCGTTAATATCGTCCGTGCGCATCATAATGTGTACGGTATCTCCCTGCTGATAGGCGGTATCTGGGCGTGGCAGCATGCCTTCACCGAATCGGGTAATGTAGGCGATGCGCACCCCGGCAGCACGCTCAATATCCACGAGTGCATGACCTGCCCATTGTTCATGCAGTGGAATCTCAGTAAGCATGAGCCTGCCCGATGGCTCCCGAAAATCCCCCTTGAGTGCCTGCTCCGGTAACAGACGACGAAGCACCTGATCCGTTGACCACCGAACGGCGGCTACCGTGGGAATACCTAGACGCTGAAAGAATTCAGCACGATTTGGGTCGTAGACTCGGGCAACAACATTTTTTACTTTGAAAGTCTCACGCGCCACGCGGGCGGCAATAATATTTGAATTATCTCCCGAAGATACAGCAGCAAAAGCGTACGCGTCCGAAATACCCGCCTGTTTGAGCGTTTCTTGGTCAAAACCGACACCAGTCACCAACTGCCCGCTGAACCCCTTACGCAAGGGCTGGAAAGCTCGCTCATCCTGATCGATAACGGCTACCGTATGCCCCGAAGCCTCTAGAGTACGGGCAAGCATAACTCCCACACGACCAGAACCCATAATGACGAAATGGGGCATGTGCTTTCCTCCTCAACAGACGACCGGTTTTCCTGTTAAGTGTACCGAGTAAGACCTCTAAACGCCCGATGACCTGCGAAACACGCGGCAAATAAAATTGAGCTTTACCCCGCAGGCGGATAGCCTTAAACCTGTGAAATATCGTTGGGAAAAAATTCGCAGCGCCTTCACCGGTAAGCCGGTAGATTCGCGTCAAGTAGCGGCCATGTCGCTGCCTAAGCGTTTTGCCCTACCCCTTTTCGGCTCTGACGGTATTTCATCTGTCGCATACGCCGCCGACGAGATTATTCTGATGCTCGCCGTTGCGGGTAACGCAGCCATTGTCTATGCCCCTTGGGTTGGGTTAGCGGTCGCCGTCGTAGGTCTTATGATCGTAGGAACCTACCGATACAACATTAATCAGGTTGCTGCTGAAGGCGATTTTGAACTAGTGCACCGGCGGTTGGGCAGTAAACCCGCCGTTATTTTGGGAGCCTCGGTACTTCTTGATTTCGTGCTTACGGTTGCCGTTTCCATGTCGTCGGCTGCAACATTCCTGGTGGCACTTTACCCAGAATTACAAGATCATCGCAGCGCCATCGCAATACTGCTCATCATTATTTTGACCGTAGTGTCTCTGCGCGGTCTACAACTCATGGGAAAGATAGCACACTGGCCGCTCTATATTTTCCTCGCGATCCTAGGCGTTACGCTGTGCATTGGAATTATCAAATCCTGGATGGGTGTGCTCGCTAAAGCAGAATCGGCAAACTACTCGGTACTCCCCGAAAACGTCGATTCACAGCTGATTGGCATAGCGTTCTTCTTTTTGATCTCACGGTCTTTTTCAGCGGGTGCCGTTGCGCTCTCCGGAGTTTCCACGATCTCAAACTCCGTGCGTTTCTTCCGGCGCCCCAAAAAACATAATGCCGCCCTCACCCTCATGATTATGGGTACCATAACGGGTGTGCTTCTCGTCAGCATACTTTACATAGCCCAAGTTACCGGCGTTACTATGGTGCATGACACCACACAATATTTGTTGATTGAGGGGCGCGAGCCGGGCGAATTCTTCCACCAGAAACCCGCGCTCTATCAGATAGCACTCGCTATCTATGATGGTGCCCCGCTCATACCTCAGCTGCTTGTTTTTGCCACCGTTGCAGTGCTGACCATAGCGTCTTTTACAGCTTTTATTGGTTTTCCGTTGAGTTCATCTGCTCTCGCTGATCGCAGGTATCTGCCAGTTCAGCTACGGAGTATCAACTCTGTGGGCCTCTACCGTAACGGGGTTCTCTTGCTGGCCGTTATGGCAACATGTCTAACGTTGCTTTTTGGCTCGGATATTTTCTCGCTCATTCAGCTCTATCTCGTGGGTATGTTCCTCTCGATGCTGCTCACTCAAGGATCGGTAGTGAGCTACCGCATCCGAAAACTGCGCATTACACTGGCATTTACTTCGCGCCGACACCTGATCCGTGACTTAGCCGTCAGTATCATCGGGGTTATCGTGACCGCCGCTGTACTCATTACCGTTGTTGTCACTAAGTTCATGGCAGGTGCCTGGCTTTCGCTTCTTATAATCGCTACCTTGTTCGGGGGCATGATGATAACCCGTAAACACTACGATGCCGTAATCAAAGCAGCAGAAATACCATATGAAGATCTAGAAACCGCCGATCTATCCTCGCTGCCTTCACGGGTGCACGCCATTGTTTACACGAAGGACCTCAACAAACCCGTGCTTCGTGCCCTAGCCTATGCGCGCGCATCCCATCCTTCAACGCTGGAAGCTCTGACCGTTAATAACGACCAGGCCACTCTTGACGATGTGAAGACTCGCTGGGATCGCATGCGGATTCCTGTACGACTCTCGGTGATTGACTCACCCTACCGCGATACCGTCCAAGCCGTACATAACTATGTGCGCCGTATTCAGAACAATACATCGCGGGATGTTATTGCTGTTTACATTCCAGAGTTTGTTCCGGAACATTGGTGGCAGCGCCTCATTCATCCGCGAACTGTCAAACAGCTTAAGAAAGTTTTAGAGCAAGAACCTAATGTTATTCTTGTGACTGTTCCGTGGAGCATCCATGAGAATGCAACGCCCATTGATACCGAGGACATTGATACCTCCGTTCACTCCCATAAAAACGATACGATGTATCGGGGCTCAACCCACACAGAAGAAACGTGATATTCCATGAGAACCCTTGAGATTTTCTCATGCTTATGACAGGGTTGAACGGTTATTTAAAAATAAGCGGTGTAGAATGCTTCACATCAGAATTCTGTAAGGAGAAGACGCGTGAACACCCCTGAAACCAGCACAGTACGTGACTCCGGTGCGGATAACGTTACCTCGGAGCAGGGGTACACTATAGGCGATCTAATCCAGGTAACCTGTGAGACACCCGCCCACGGAGGTGCACTCGTTGCACGTACGCACGCCGGGGTCGTTTTCGTACGGCACGGTGTAGTGGGTGAAGAAGCCCAAGTTCGGATTACCGCAATAGGCCCAAAAAACCGTTTCTACTTTGCAGATGTTGTAGCCGTCAAAGTGCCTGCACCAGTGCGCCGTAAGCATCCCTGGGCGCAGGCAGATGCCCTCAAAACCCCCGAAGAACGTCAGAAACTCACCGGCATAGCAGAGCTTCTTGGTGGGATGGAATATGGACACCTAGAACCCTCTGAACAACGGCGTTACAAAGCCGAGATCGTACGAACTCAGCTTCATCGCCTAGGCGGCATCCCTCTAGAATCACCACTCTTAACAAACCTTATCGTTGAGTCTATGCCTAATCGAGACCTCGTCGAAGGCGACCTCTCCTGGCGATCTCGTATACGGTACACCACCGCTAAAAGCGTTGAAGACGGTACCACGTATTGGCGCATCGGCATGTACCCCTACCACAGCTCGCAGCCGGTACCCGTCGTTGATTTTCCCCTCGTGGCACGCGAATTACGTGATCTAGAACTTCACAAGCTCAACCTGCGGGGCGTTCGAGAACTGGAAGCAACACTGTCTTCACGTGGGCGTATTCTGCTCCAATTCATGGTTGACCCCCGGTTTGAGACAACCCATGTCGCCAAAGAGATTGAAAGGCAGTGCATCCAGCTTTGGGGCGAGCTTGCTAAGCGTAAAATCTCGCTTTTCTTCACCCCCTATAGCGGATCGAAAGCAAAACCGAGCAAGCGTTCGGGGCAGCCCAGCGTGCATAGCCCTTATCGGCGTGTGCGTCAGGGAGATATACTCCTTGGCGGTGGGTTACGTTCCGTAACCGAAGAAGTAAGTTTTGGTCCGCGAAGGTTCAGCTATCAGGTCTCCGCAGGTGGCTTCTGGCAGATTCACCGCTGTGCCCCCTCAACTCTCATGGGCACCATGTTAACCATGCTCCGCCCAACCTTAGGCGAATGCGCCCTCGACCTATACGCCGGTGCTGGGCTATTTACAGCAGCGCTCGCGGATGCTGTCGGATCAGAAGGAACGGTTATCAGCGTTGAAGGTTCCCCGGTAACGCACCGTGATGCGCGTTCCAACTTCGCGCCGGATGGTCCTTCCCGAAGCGATAACTCCAAGGAAACCCGTGTTGAGGTTATTCGCGGAGACGTTGCACAAAGCCTTCAAGATCTTAAAGCAGCACATAGCCTTGGTCAGATACCTACCCCGGATGCCGTGGTACTTGACCCATCTCGCGAAGGGGCAAACCGCAAAGTTTTGGAACGCCTCAACGAACTCAAGCCCGGGCGCATTCTATATGTGGCATGTGATCCTGCAGCCTTGGGACGCGATACAGCTATTTTGCGTGAACTAGGCTGGGATCTCGTACAGGTACGGGCATTTGATATGTACCCTAATACGCATCATGTTGAGACACTCGCTCTTTTTCACCGTGCGCCTGCGCGTATTCGTCCAGCGCGTCTGTCAAAACGTCATAAGTAAATTCTCGTAGAGACAGCAAAACTGTATGTACCTAAGATGGCGAACACGGTAACCATGACTTTTTTCGGCAACCTTCAAATGGGTATATATAACCTAACCCGTTAGAATTTAACTGTTAGACCTAGAGGTACATTGTTGACCTCAACCGTGCAGAAGGAGAGTGTATGTCTGCTGAGAACGAGGCGAACAAGGAATCCTCAGGGCTCTTGTCCGATATTCGTGAACCTCGGGATTTGCGCCCCCTCAGCTACGAGCAGCTGCGTGAACTCGCTGAAGAGATCCGTCAGTTTATCGTAACGAATGTTTCTGCAACGGGTGGTCATTTAGGCCCCAATCTTGGCGTTGTTGAGCTGACTCTTGGTATCCACCGTATTTTTGATTCGCCCCACGATTCTATTCTCTTTGATACAGGGCATCAGTCCTATGTACACAAGCTGGTGACCGGTCGTCACGCCTTTGACACCCTGCGCCAAAAGGGTGGGTTGTCGGGGTACCCGGATCGTGGCGAGTCTGAACACGATATTATTCAGTCCTCGCACGCTTCATCATCAATTTCCTGGGCTGATGGTATTTCACGCGCCTACGCTCTCAGCGGAGAAAATGACCGCTATACGGTGGTTTTAATCGGTGATGGTGCGTTGACCGGGGGCATGGCCTGGGAAGCCGTGAATAATATCGCCGCTGACCGTAGTCGTAAAGTCGTTATTGTAGTCAATGACAATGGTCGATCGTATGCGCCTACTATTGGCGGTTTTGCTAACCAGCTGACGGCACTTAAGCACGAGGTGCAGCAGCAGGTTGACCGTATGCGTCTTGACCATCGATATGATCGGGCGCTTGATGCTATGCGCCGTGGTCTGCAGCGTGGTGGACCGCTGGGGCAGATGATTTACCGGGGGCTGCACGGTATGAAGGTTGGTATTAAGGACGTTGTGGTTCCCAAGGGTATTTTTGAAGACCTCGGCATGAAATATGTTGGTCCAATTGATGGGCACGATCAAGAAGCTGTTGAGACCGCCTTGCGTGCCGCTAAGAGCTACTGCGGACCGGTGATTGTGCACGCTATTACAGAGAAAGGGCACGGTTACGCTCCGGCACGTGCGAATGATGATGATCAATTCCATGCGGTAGGACGGATTGATCCTCTTACCGGCAAGCCTGTCTCAACCAGCACCGAAGAGTCATGGACGAGTGTTTTCGGTCGTGAGATCAAACAGATCGCGGATGAACGCGAAGACATTGTGGGCATTACCGGTGCCATGCTCATTCCTGTTGGCCTACGTGAATTCGCGCAAGCGCATCCGAACAGAGTCATTGATGTTGGTATCGCAGAACAGCACGCCGTTGCGATGAGTGCGGGCTTGGCATATGGCGGTATGCATCCTGTGGTGGCACTCTATGCAACATTCTTAAACCGTGGCTTCGACCAGCTCTTGATGGATGTTGCTCTTCACAAGGCGGGCGTGACTCTGGTTCTTGACCGCTCCGGCATTACTGGACCTGACGGTGCAAGTCACCACGGCATGTGGGACTTATCGCTTCTGCAGTTTATTCCTGGGTTAAACTTGGCGGCCCCACGCGATGCTGCGACGCTTCGTGAAGCGCTTCGTGAAGCCGTTGCTATTGATGATGCGCCGACCGTTGTTAGGTACCCAAAGGGGTCGGTGGGTGAAGATATCGCTGCCCTGGAACGCCGCTCTGACGGGGTGGATGTGCTGACCCGCACCGGGCGGCCGCATCCTGAAACTGGGCAGCGCGATGTGCTGTTTGTTGCCGTTGGCGCTATGGCACGGGTAGCGCTCGAAGTGTCTGAGCGCCTTGCCGAGCAGGGCATCCATTCGACGGTGATTGATCCGCGATGGGTTATGCCGGTTCCGCATTCGGTGGTGGATTTTGCGCGAGACCACCGCATCGTTGTGACTCTCGAAGATGGTGTGCGCGCGGGCGGTGTGGGTTCACGCATTCGCCAAGAGATGCGTGCGGCTGGCGTGGACACGGCGTTGAGTGAGCTCGGCTTACCGGCAGAATTTATACCGCATGCGTCACGTGAGGAAATCCTGGAAGATGTTGGTTTGTGCGCGGAAACCATTACTGCCGATATTCTCGCCCAGCTTGCGGGCGATAAGGTTCCCTTCGCACGCGAAGAAGGGCAAAAGCCTCGGCATACTCAGTAATTTTTTGTGGTACTTGACCGAGTGCAAAAAAATAAAACGTTGGGGTGTGTAGATTTTCACACACCCCAACGTTTTTATTGACATGAAATCTAGACGTTAAAAACTAACGTGCCGCCAATACTAATGTGTGAAAGATACCTAGCCCCCAACAATGATCCTACCGTCTTTCACCTCTGCCTTATAGGATTTTAACGGTGACTCGGCCGGTCCGCCTTTGACTGAGCCATCGGCGAGCGCAAACTGAGAACCATGGCAGGGGCACACAATTTGGCTGCTGTTTTGTACGTTGAGTTGGCAGCCCTGGTGGGTGCAGGTGGAGCTAAAAGCCTTGAAGACACCGTCTTCAGGCTGAGATACGATAACGGTAACACCGCCTTTGGTAAGTTTCGCCGCTTTGCCGACGGGTACCTCCGAAACTGCCGCGATATCGGTGGGGGACTCTGGCCCGGCAGCACCGTTACCGCCGCCTCCTCCACCACCGCTGGAACCTTCGGCACAGGCGCTTAAAGCAAGAGCCCCTGCGGTAGCTGTGGCCCCCGCTACGAGTGCATTTCGGCGCGAAAGTTTATGCTCCAGCTGCTGAACGCTCTGAGAGTTTGGCTCGTGCGCAGAAATTTCTAATTGTGCGCACGAACAGGTGCACGATGGTACTTCGTTCATCGTTCCTCCTTGAATTCCCCGGTGTGTGAAGCCGGGCTTGTGTGATGCTGAGGCGACCGTACCTGTGGGATAGCTGCGTCGCTCTCTTATAAATCTAGAGGATAAGTCGTATGCACGCGAATAAGCCGTTTTGTTGTGTGGCGCGCGCCTCCATATTTTTCTTGGGTTGAGAGATCCATGTGTTAAGGCATTAGCCAAGGTGTCGCTGGAAAACTTCATGAAGATCCGGGGCGAGGATTTCAATCTGCCACGGGCGCACATCATGCGAGCGAAGAGCCTCAAGAAGGGCCTCTTGAGAGTAAGGCTCGGGCGGATCCCAGCACAGACGCCGTATGCAGTCAGCGCTAATAATATTCTGTGCTGGAATATTGAGCCGCTCTGACTCCCGTTGTACTATCTTCCGCACTTCGCTAAGAATCTCTAGTGAAATAGGGCGTTTCGTTTCCCAAGCCTTAAGCGGGGGAGGAGCGGTTGCCGGAATGGTGTAGGGCGCCGGGTCCTCACCCCGAGAAGCTGATACTATCGCACGCACCCAGCGGGGACCTTCACGTTTCAACAGTCGAGTACGGAACCCCGGAATCGCCATGATAGCTGGTACATTACGAGGCATTTTCTGCGCAGCCTCAACGAGCGCGGCATCTGAGAGTAAAGCCTTAGAATCTATATCTTTCTTCTGCGCTAATTTATCGCGCTCGAACCAAAGATTCCGCAGGGCTGTTAGTTGCGGTACAGACCGGAGTGTGTTCCGCCCCTTCGTTTTCCTCCACCGTTCGGCTTTCTTCGCGGCAGGGTCAGCGGGCGGCAGCGAACAGAGATAGGCAAATTCCTGTCGGGCATACTCAAGTTTTCCCTGGTCTTCTAAAACCTCTTCCAAGGCATCGCGTAAATCTGCCAGTACATCAACATCAAGGCATGCATAGTTGAGCCAAGACTCTGGCAAAGGACGTTGTGACCAGTCTTCTTGGGAGTGCTTTTTCTCAAGTTTGTACCCCAGAAGCTCTTCGACAACAGCTCCCAGGTTCACCCGTTCCAGGCCCGCTAAACGTGCACCGAGCTCGGTATCAAAGAGAAGACGCGGTCGCATTCCAAGAAGATCCAGACTTGGAAAATCCTGGGTTGCCGCGTGAATAATCCATTCGGCATCTGCTAGAGCATCGTTGATGATCCTAAGGTCAGAAAAAGCTTCGGGATCGATCAGGTAGAGCTTATCTTCGCGTTTCAGCTGCACCAAGAAAGCCCTGATCCCGTACCGTATACCCTGTGCGCGTTCCGTATCGACTGCAACCGGACCGGATGCAGCACGCAAAGATTCAGCAGCACGTTCAAGCGCCCTCTCCGTGTTGATAATGGAGGGGACCGGAACTGACGGGGTAGTTAGCGGAATAACATCAGGAACCGTGAAATCAGCAGGTAATCCGAGCATAGGGGGGAGTTTGATAGGCTCGGTACTCGGGCTGAGACTCATCTGAAAGTGGTTCCTTGAATATCCGTTTCTGGTAGCTCCCTCGACGGGGCTGAAAACAATAACTCCACCATTCTACCCGTTGCCGCTGTGCGTTACATGTTTCTTCAAATATACCGAAAACCCAAGGACCGGCACCGGGCTAACAGCAGTATTGTCTCGTAAATAGCTCTAGCTTACGACTTCTGCGGTTCCAATGTGAGACAGACAGAATTGATGCAATACCGCAGATCAGTCGGAGTATCGTATCCTTCGCCTTCAAACACGTGACCCAGATGCGAATCGCAGGCGGCGCAACGTACCTCTACTCGGCGCATCCCTAACGTGGTATCTTCCAGATACCGCACACGATCTTCGGCGAGTGGAGCGAAGAAAGAGGGCCAGCCGCAGTGCGACTCAAACTTCTCAGCAGAGCGGAAAAGCTCGGTACCACAGGCTCGGCACGAATATACACCCTCGGTTTTCGTGTCCCAGTATTCGCCGGTGAAGGCTCGTTCGGTGCCGCCTTCACGCAGCACCGCGTATTCTTCGGGTTTGAGAACTTCACGCCAATTCTTCGCAATTTTACCGGCACCCGGTAGTGAGTTTCCCACTGCTACTCCTTCAAATCTTCTCTTATGAGCTGTCGTCGTTATAACGGTTCTGGCTCGGGTTTTGTTCCCGATGGTACAGGTCCGTGACCCACTCGGTGATGGCCAGGGTCAAGCCGTTTATCCGCACCTCGTAGCTGCTGCGCTGACGCATCCCTAAACGTTGGGCCACCGCCGCTGATGCCTGGTTGTGGGTATGAACAACAGCGAAGACTTGCTGATGCCCAGCTTCCGCAAGCTCACCCATTACCTGCTGGGCGGCGCGGGTGGCGATGCCCTCACCCCAGAAAGCGCACCCAAGCCGCCAAGCCAGCTCAATCTCTCCGACCGGACCCCAATCATTCAACCACCGGTGGGCTCCGGTGAAACCAGCCACCTCACCGTTGGTCAGCACCGTGTAGAGGCAGAAACCTTCCCGCTCGTATTCGGTGCGAGTCCGCACCACCATATCCTCATAGTGGGCGAGTGAATCTGCGGGGCGCCCCAAATACTCCATGACGCGCGTATCCCTGAACAGCGCATACCATTCGGCGGCGTCCTCCGCTGCAGGGATCCGCAGCTCAAGACACGGCTGCTCAGGCGCGAAGAGGCGCATAGTTGCCGCCAGTGAGTTTAAGCAAGTCGGCGGGGGAGAGCTCAATATCAAGCCCGCGTTTACCGCCAGAGACCAAGATAGTTTGATACTGCTCAGCGCTGGCATCCAAAAGCGTGGGGGAAGGAGTTTTCTGCCCTAACGGCGAAATACCACCCACCACATATCCAGTGCGGCGCTCGGCAACCTTCGGATCGCACATGGAGGCGCTCTTCCAACCAAGTGCGTGTGCCGCCGCTTTCAGGTTTAGCTGCCCACTCACCGGCACTACCGCCACCGCAAAATCTTTGTCATGAACAATAAGAAGCGTTTTAAATACCTGCTCAGGATTGGCGCCAAGTTTCTGCGCGGCCTCCAACCCAAAGGAGGTTTCTCCCTCCACATGCTCGTACTCACGAATCTCAAAAGGAGTCTTAGTTTCCTTCAAGAGCGCGACCGCAGCGGTGGAGGCACCTTTCTTGCCGCCTTTATTCTTTTTAGCCATGAAGACTATTCTACGAAAACGTGAGGTGAACCCCTAAGGTATGTATCACCTTTACCTGCGTAGGGATGGGATGCCTGCAAGCGTTAGGCTACACAACGTTTTCCAGCATAGCGGGTTTCTGACTAGGAGAATTAGCCGATTCATCTTCAATTGAGATACCAAAGTTGGTGACCGTACTCAGATCGTGCTCTGTCATGGTTGTGATCCCGGCACCGCGGCCAGCAGAATTGAGGATTCCAGATCCCACAATATTGCCCTGAGCATCGTAAAACCAGAGTTTATAGACCTTTCCTTCGGGCAGCGCAGGCAGATTTGTCGTTGAAACACCCGCCATGTTGTGGGAAGGGGAGTACATGACCGATACTGGCATACCGTTGACTTTACCTTGGGCCATTGAAAGGTCAGGAGCCATGCTGATCTGCTCGACGATCGACTGGTCGCCGGGTCGTGCAGTTGCCGGATGCGCTGGGGTCGAAGAGGACACCCTCGCGGCTTGAAGCTCCTGGGAGGTACGTTCTAGTTGCTGATGCTGCGTGAAACCCCATATGCCCAGACCAGCAGCGATAATAATACTTGCCGCAGCCGTCATGCGAGATGGTGAGAATTTACCCTGAGCCCCGAACCAACGCCGTTTAGCTCGTGCATAAGCGGAATCCTCTGAGTCTGCGATAGCTTGAGCGTTGTCTGCATTATCTGATGCAAAGTAACCTTCGGAATTGGCATGATAACTCTTATGCTCGGCATTCACATCATCTGTACCTAGCTCATTAGCTGACTGGATTTGCTCGGTATGCGCAACCTGCGCCATCACACGAGCTTTAAGCTCAGCGGACGGCTCATGCGGAGTGAGTGAAGCACCAAAAACCTCAGAGAGGACCGCAGCATCGGCCTTAGCATCTTCGCGTTCGTGTTTGGGGGCCCACGATTCAAACGCTATACGTTGCGTTGGTGAAAGCGTGTGGAGGGCGTAGTCGAGTTTATCGGGGAAATCTTCGGGATAGTCTTTAGTGCTCACGGGTGCCCTCCAATCGTTCACGTAGTTTCTGCATGCCAGCGCGCATGCGGGTTTTGACAGTTCCTAGAGGAATGCCCGTTTCATCGGAGATCTCGCGCTGTGATTTACCTCCGAAATATGCCATAGTGAGCAGCTGCGCTTGTTCGCGTGGAATACCCGATAGAGCATGATGAACCTCCTCCGTATCCATAAAAGCAGCTATTGCGTCATCAACATGATGATAAGATTCGCGATACTCCTCAAGACCGCGTGTGAAATCACGTTCTGTGGAGGCTGCAACGGAGCGCACCCGATCAACCGCACGGCGGTGAGCAATAGTTGCAGCCCACGACAACACAGTACCCCGTTCTGCACGGTATAAAGGCGCTTTTTGCCATATTTCTAGAAAAACTTCTTGAGTAACTTCTTCCGCATGCGTTCGGTTATGAAGAATGCGGTTAATAAGCGCGTACAGACGCGGAACGAGGGCATCGTATAGAGCTTCAAAACAGTGTTCGTTTCCTGCGGCAGCACACTCCATCAACGCAGTTAAGCGCTGATATTCCTGAGGAATTTGGGTGGCTTTTTGAGCTTCTTGATACGCCGAAGTCACCTGACGATCCAAAAAAGTCATGGTCATATCATCTCACGCCCTATGATGACATTGGATTATTGTGTCGGTGATAAGCGAAGTTTAGGTATGTTTTACACCCTAGAAAATATTCCAGGGTGTAAAGCAGCATACCGGCAAAATATTACTTCGACATGGCGGAAGCCGAAGGAGACATCATGGCGTCTTTGTTTTCCATCTTGCCTTCTTTGTCACCGTCCATCTTATTGTCATCATGCTTCATGCTGTCATGATCTCCCTGCATTTTATCGCCGTCCATCTTGCCGTGGTCGCCTTCCATCTTGTCCCCAGACATGGCAGACTGGCTTGGCATAGCTGAAGGCGACATCATAGCCTCTGAACTCATCATGGCAGAAGAAGAGGGGGTGGATGATGCAGAAGAGCTCGACGATGCGCTCGGCGATGAGTTCTGATCAGAAGCGTTAGAAGAACATGCAGAAACACCAGCAACGAGGGCTAGAGAAACAGCTGCAAAAGATGCAGTGCGAAGAATAACGGACATACGTAACTCCAATCTTATATCGGCACAGGTAACGCGGAGGAGCGCCCGTACCATTGCAAAATATTCAGAATCCTAAACTGGACTCATTAGGTATTCGGAACATTCAGCCCGCTCGGATTGCAAAACCTCAGAAAAATTTTTAAATGATGTATCCGACTACCTCTCGCAACACCTTGAGAAAAACATCCATGAGCTTGAATATTGCGCAGTAAAAGGCCTCATCAAGATGCTGTCAATTGTGCAGGCATCGCTATAAAAATAATTTCAACCAAACCGAAACCACAGTTCGTTCCGAATATAACCATGACAACACGCGGGGCAGCATCGCCTCGCATTACCAATCCATGAGGAAGAATAACTATGCTGTTATCGCTCATCATCCTTGGCATACTCGGTGGTCTCATCACTGGGATCTCGCCCTGTATCCTGCCTATCTTGCCCGTTATTCTCGTCACTGGCGGTGCAGATTCAGCGCGCACTGCATCTACCGAATTTGGACAAACAGGCATAGCAAAAGATTCTGCGGACAATATGCAAGCCTTATTCTCGCGCAGAAGCGCAGTTATCGGAAACGCAGCTCCAGCACCCATGCAGCGTACTGCATCACGCTGGCGTCCCTATCAAGTTGTAGGCGGGCTTGTTCTGAGCTTCAGCCTCTTTACCCTGCTCGGTTCGGTTATTCTTGCTGCCCTGCACTTGCCGCAAGATACGCTGAGGATTTTAGGTATCACCTTCCTCATTATTGTTGGGCTGAGCATGCTTATACCCCCGTTGGAGCGCATGCTTGAAAAACCTTTCGCGAAATTCTCAAAGTTCGGAGCGAAACGCAGCACCACACGTGGCGGCTTCCTCATGGGGCTTGCTCTCGGTCTCGTCTATGTGCCCTGTGCGGGTCCGGTTCTTGCAGCTATTACCCTTGCTGGCGCAACTGGAAACATCGGTATCGAAACCGTAGCACTCACCCTATCTTTTGCTTTCGGAACAGCTATTCCGTTGTTGATCTTTGCTCTTGCGGGGCGGAGCATTGCAGAACGAGTTAAGACGTTCCGCACCCACCAGCGTGGAGTGCGCACCGCCTCGGGTATACTCTTGATCGCTCTTTCAATCGGACTAGTATTCAACGTTCCCGCCCAGCTGCAGCGCGCAATTCCGAATTATACGGAAGGGATTGAGCAGACTATCAGTCAAGATACGCAGAATAATATTATTTCTTCTTCCACCGGTGGGTCGATAAGCTCGTGCCGACCCGATGAAGAAAAATTGCAGGACTGCGGCTCTGCCCCGGAATTAGCAGGTGGCACGGGTAACTTCAACACTGAGAATCAGCCAAGTCTCGCTCATATGCGTGGAAAGGTTACACTCGTTGATTTTTGGGCATACTCGTGCATTAACTGTCAGAGGACGGCACCGCACCTGAATGAACTCTACGCCAAATATCATGATTATGGTCTAGAAATAGTGGGAGTACACACGCCGGAATATGCGTTCGAACACGAAGGTAAGAACGTCCAGGCAGGCATTGAGAACCTAGGTATTAAATACCCGGTAGTTCAAGACAACGACTATGCTATTTGGCGTGCTTACAGCAACCGCTATTGGCCTGCACACTATCTCATTGATAGTGAAGGTAAACTTCGTGCTGTTCACTATGGTGAAGGTGGGCATAAGGTGACTGAGGCACAGGTACGCGAACTTCTCAAAGCTGCAAACCCACAAGTGCAGCTTCCAGACCCTATTCACAAGGATGATGTACAAGAGGAAACACAAAACGCGCATGATGCGCGAACCCCTGAAACGTATCTAGGCTCTAAACGCGCAATGTACTTTGCGGGGCAAGAAAGCTACGCTAACGGAACCCGAACCTTCAAACCAGCAGATCGTCTAGCTGTTGACCAATACGACCTCAACGGTACGTGGTCCATAACCCCCGAACGTATTGAGCCTCAAGGAAACGACGGCACTTTGCGGATTAACTATCGTGCCCACGGAGCGCAGGTTGTTGCCGGCGGCAGCGGTACCATCGAAGTGCGGCGCAATGGTACAACGGAAAAGATTCACGTAGACGGCGCTCCCAACGCCCACCACATTGTGCGCGGCGATGAGCAAAGTAGCGGAGTTATTGAGCTCAAGGTCTCGCCCGGAGTGCAGCTGTACTCGCTCACCTTCTCATAAGTCTCTGCCGAATCTCACACAGAATTCACCCCTGACGACTAAACCCGGGACTGTGTTTTCAAGGTTTTAGATCACACATGACTAAAACCACGTAAAACGCATAGTCCCGGGTTTTACTGTGTTTTCACCGCATCTGTACCCGAGGGAGAGAGCACTCCGAGTACCGGGCTGCGGCAAGCGCAGCACATCCGTACTAAACTTAAGACAAGTAACATAGACGTCACTCAGAAAGTTATATCGTGCCCGTCACCTACGAACACCTTACCGAACGTATCCCAAACGTCTCAGCAGAAGAGCTTCTCGCTGGATTTCGTCCCTCAGAACGATTCGGTGAAGTGTCATTCGACAGCTATATTCCCGATCCAAACCAGCCCTCCCAAGCTGAAGCAGTACAAAAACTCAAAACCTTCGGCGATAAAATCAACAAAGGAGGAAGTTCCAGCGGGTTCTTCGGCAAACTTTTTGGCGGTAAAAAGAAAGACTCCGCAAAATCCGGGCTCTATTTAGACGGCGGCTTCGGTGTTGGGAAAACCCACCTTCTAGCCTCCCTATGGCACTATGTTGACGGACCCAAAGCCTTCGGTACCTTCGTCGAATACACCAACCTGGTTGGTGCCCTCACCTTCCGCAAAACCGTAGAAGCGCTCAGTGGGTACAAGCTCGTCTGCATTGACGAATTCGAGCTTGACGACCCCGGCGATACTGTCCTCATGTCCCGCTTGATGCGCGAACTCGCAGATGCTGGCGTCAAACTCGTAGCAACCTCCAACACTCTACCCGGTGCCCTCGGCGAAGGACGCTTTGCCGCCGAAGACTTCAAACGTGAAATCCAAGTACTCGCCGAACAATTCGAAGTGCACCGTGTGGATGGTGAAGACTTCCGTCATCGCGGTCTTCCAGCTGCACCGGAACCCGTAACTCCCGACGCGTTCGACGCTAAGGTTGAGGAAGTATTCTATGGAAAAACCGTGGGTATCGATACCTTCTCAGAGCTTGTCGAACACCTAGCGAAAGTGCACCCTTCCCGTTACCGCCAGTTTATCGACGGTCTGCAGGGTATCGCTTGGCGCGATGTACACCCGATTACCGAGCAAGCGGTAGCGCTGCGCTTTGTTGTGCTCGCTGACCGTCTTTACGACAAAGACCTGCCGATCGTCTCATCCGGTGTACCCTTCGACCAGGTCTTCACACCCGAAATGCTTGCTGGCGGTTACCAGAAGAAGTACTTCCGTGCCGTCTCGCGTCTGACGGCGCTCGCTCGTGAAGGCTTGCTAGGGGAATCAGACGCTTAGACTTCATGGCATTGCGGTATAGCGTAGAATGCTGTGCTTGATATTTGCGACCTTATTTGTGTAGAAGGTCATAAGGTTTTTGGTACTGACGCTCGGCCTAAAAAGTGTGGCAAAAGATTTGGCAAACGATGAAAAAACCCGTATAGTATTTATCTGTCAGTGTGACGGGTAAAGCCTGTTGTTGATGCTTGAAAAGCACCTGATAAGCGGTTGTAGCTCAGTTGGTAGAGCACCACCTTG
>NZ_KV817408.1:554161-687331 GCF_001814655.1 Rothia sp. HMSC069C01 | reverse complement strand
TGGATGTCGCGAGTTCAAGTCTCGTCAACCGCTCGTAGGACTCCTAGAGTTCGAACTCATCTCGCGAGAGATGTATGCGGTGAGGTGGTCGAGTGGTTAGGCAGCGGCCTGCAAAGCCGTGTACGCGGGTTCGAATCCCGTCCTCACCTCGCAACAACACATTGATGTTGTAGGCGCGATTGGCGCAGCGGTAGCGCGCTTCCCTGACACGGAAGAGGTCACTGGTTCGAACCCAGTATCGCGCACAGATAACCCCAGCTCATGGTAAGCTGGGGTTTTTGTGTTTTTGGCTTATAGGAATTTTAGTCATCTGGAATATTTTCTCCACATTCGTAGAGATGAGCCGTCTAACAAGGGTAGTTAGTGAAGATTCAAATATGTTCGTTCCCCGCACCTGCGGGGATAACCTTTCAGCTCTATGAGGAATACTCCATTGAGTCTAGTGACGCATATCATGCTTACTAGAGTTGGTGGGGTATTCCCTTAACTGTATAGTTATATATGTTGTTCGGGCGGGTCCCGAAAAACAGTCCGGCCCCATCGTATAGCGGCCTAGTACTCCGCCCTCTCACGGCGGCAACACCGGTTCAAATCCGGTTGGGGTCACACTAGGAAAAGAGAATTCTCCGGTTCAGGCGAACCGGAGAATTCTCTTTATTTTTATAAATGCCCAAGCGGGTCAGGAAAAAGCACTTATATAACCTTTTCGGCAAAACCTAACCCGCTTGCATCATAATGTGAATAACTAGAAACGGGGGAGCAGCCTACTTATTCTCCCCGACCGCACTCGCAGACCCTTGCGCACTGGCAGAAGCACCCGCTGCGGCAGGAGCACGGTGCACCATACGCCACGTTCCCTCAAGATAGTGAGCCGTCACCTGGCCCGAGACAACACCGCTCGGCACCTTAAAAACCTCAGGAAGCGGCTGCGAACGGTTCGTCGTCTTCGTATACACCGCAGACTCCCGATTAACCTTCATCGTTGTCTTCCAGGTATAAAATCCGTTCTTCTCATCCTTCGTTGGGTGATCTGTATCCAAAGACATCGTCAACGGGTTCTGCACGCCAGTCACCCAGCCAGTCTCTGAAGCGTACATATCCTGCATGAAATCGGCAATAGTTGTGTAATCGCCCGTATGATCAATATTCGTGAAATAGTTACCGTCACCCGTCAAAAGCATATAATTCAAAGTCGCGAGCCAGTAGGTTACAAAGGCATGTAGGCCCTCAACCGAATCTTCACGCAGTTTCGCAGGTTCCACCGGAACAGGCACATGCTGCGCCGGATGCTCCTGTGTGCCGGGCTCAAATTCACCAGACGATCTGTAGTTCTCCAACTTCAACTCACCCTTAAAACTAGGGCCAGAGAGGGTAGCAGATGCAGAGGCAGAAGCAGCCGAATGCGATGGCGATGTAGCCTTGGCAGATGCGCTAGCACTTGGCGTCGCATCCTTGTTCTGCGACGAGCACGCGGTAAGAGTAGCTATAAAACCGGCACCTACAACAGTGAAAGCGCCACGACGCGACATTGATCTCATGAGAAACCTTCCCATCAAAAACGTTTCCGCCTGCGCGAAAAACTTCACAAGAATAGAACGTAAAAATATATACGTTCTCTATAAAATCTACCGGTAAAACCCTAGCACACCTAAAATGTGTGGAGATCTCTAAGGAGCCTTAGTACCACCGGGCGAAGCCTGCGAGCCGTCGTCCTTGAGCATGCGCCATGCCCCATTCTCATATTGAGTTATTACCGAGACCCTAGACCCAGACTGCATAAGGTCATTAAGGGGGTAAGTCTCCTGAGTCTGCGAATTATAGATTTCAGTACCTTCACCAAACTCAACGGTAGCAATCCACATATACGATGTTTCACTCCGCGGATTCTTCACCGGTTTTGCAGAGTTGAGTGAAATTTTCATAGGATGCTGTTCCCCAAGAACCCAGACTACACCGCTGTCGTACAAGGCTTTATAAAGATCAATACTTTCGGTGTAATCGTCAGCCGGATCAGCTTTACGCAACAGAGCACCGTCACCCGTTAAGTAAAGATAATTTTGTGCCTCAACCCAGAAGGCAATGAACGAATACATGCCGTCCACAGACTCTTCATGCATATTTTCTGGTTCCACAGGAGCCGGTACATTCTCGGCCTTATGCTCGCGGGTGCCCGGTTTGAACTCACCTTTAGAATCGTATTTCTCTAGTTTTACAGGCCCTTGATGGTTCTTCCCGGAACTTTGCAGACCATCCGATGCTGATGGGGAAGCCCCCGCCGCTGAGGCTGCGCTCTCAGCAGATGCGGTACCGCCGGGCGATGGAGAAGCATCATTACCTGCTGGCTGAACCTTTGGCGCACAAGCAGTAACCGTTGCCGTTGTGAGACCTGTACCGGTCAAATACACAGCTTGGCGACGTGAAACTAGAGTCATGATGCCCTTTCAAATCTGTACTAATTCCATCATAACGTCATTCTGCACGTGAAACATGGAAAATTTCTATTTCTCAAGGATAGATTTACGGGGGTTCAAACTCTCCGTGGGAATAATAATGGTCTGATCTGTATTTAGTCTTTCAAAAGATGAGCATATTGTTTGCGTACTTTCGCTACCTTAGGCCCAACTACTACGGAACAGTACCCCTGATATGGGTTCTTCGCGTAGTAATCCTGGTGGTACCCTTCTGCTTCCCAAAACTCAGTCAGCGGTTTAATCTCGGTGACAACTGGGTCGTCGAAGAATGACTGAGCTCGCTCTTTCGCAGCCTCAAATGCAGCCTTCTGTTCGTCAGAGGAATACAGCAGCAAGGAACGGTACTGCGAACCACGGTCGGCACCCTGCTGATCCCAACTTGTCGCATCGTGTGCGGCGAAGAAAATATCCAAAATCGCGTCTTCACCTATAACCGATTCATCAAAATCAATCCGAACAACCTCGTGATGCCCAGTCGTTCCCGAGCATACAGACCGATAATCGGGGTTTTGGGTGTGCCCGCCCGCATACCCGCATACGCTTGCTTTTACACCCTGGAACTGCCGAAAAACAGCGTCAATACACCAAAAACAACCGCCGCCAACAACAAAGCTTTTCATAAGACCTCTCCCACAAATAGATGTACATTCCTTTACAGCGTAGCTGTATCAACTATTATTCCCCGTCCTACCTGAGGTCTGCTACAGGACGTGTAATAGCTCGTCTTTCTGCTACTAGATGCCACAATAGAATCATGACAACACCTACGCTATCCCACATTGTTGATACTTTTCATAGCCTGTATCCGCCGCACCTTGCCGCTAGCTGGGATTCTTCCGGGCTAGTCTGCGGGCGTTTACAGGCACCCGTCGAACATGTGCATTTTGCGGTTGATGCCATATCAGCAACCGCCCAAGAAGCCGTAAAACTTGAAGCCGGTCTTCTTATCACTCACCACCCGCTTCTCTTGCGGGGTGCCAGCTTTATACCTGACTCCGATTACAAAGGTAACGTGCTCCATACCCTCATTGAAGGCGGATGTGGCCTGCTCGGTGCGCACACCAATGCTGATGCCGCCGTCGCCGGTGTCAACGAGGCTCTCTGTGAAGCGCTTAATCTACAAGGATGCGAACCGCTGACTGATCAGCAGCAACAGGAACTTGCAGGTGAGGAATACTGCGTTGGAACAGGCCGTATAGGTGTTCTTGACCGCCCTCTTACATTGCAGGAACTCTCTGAAGAACTAGCTGCTGCTCTTCCTGCAACAGCGGGTGGGCTGCGCGTTGCAGGGTCCCCACAAAAACTTATTCGTCGTGTTGCCCTCTGCGGAGGCGCCGGTGACTCGTTGTTTGATGCCGTTCGGGCATCTGAAGCAGATGTCTATATCACCGCAGATTTACGGCATCACCCTGCCAGTGAGTTCCGGGAACAAGAACTTGTACGAGGTACTGATACTGCACTCATCGACTGTTCGCATGCTGCAAGTGAATCTTTGTGGTTAAATCGTGCTGCGGAACGTCTGCAAGAAACCCTAGCGGGACAGGGATACAGTATTGAAATTTCGGTATCTTCGCTAAATACCGACCCCTGGGATTTTCATGTAGATACCGGACAAATCGCGGGTTCGGCAAGCACACCTCGCTAAAAATATTTAGAGCAGCCCGACGGGACTTCTAAAATAAATGTGAGAAAAACTCATATTTTGCAACATGCGTTACTATTTTTCCTGAATAGTATTTTGGTGATAATACGACGGTTATAAATAAGATATAAGTATGGCGTGCCCCCTATTCTCTTAGGAGCACGCCATACTTATCTAGACTCTGATTATTAGCGCTTCATATGTGCATAACGGTAAATAAATGCCGCCATTGCTTCACGTGAAATAGGCTCATAGGGGTGGAAAGAACCATCTGACCACCCGGTCGTAATATCTGTACTGCGAAGCCAGGCAATCTCTTTATAGAAAGGCTCGTCTGGGCTCAAATCCCAAAAAGGAGAAACCTCAGGTGCCTCAAACTGAGGGCTGCCCGCGAAGCGGTAGAAGAACGCTGCCATAGCGTTACGATCTACCAGGTCATGCGGGCGGAAAGTTCCATCAGACCAGCCAGTGGTAAGACCCTGCTGATGAAACCACACCATTTCCTTATACCACATATCGTTAGGAGAAACGTCTGTGAAAGGCGACTTTTCGGGAAGGTCAACTTGCGGGGAGCCTGCCAGGCGATAGAAATAAACAGCTATACCCGAACGCTCAATATAATCTTTCGGGTGGTATGTGCTATCTGGGTAACCGATCGTGATTTTACGGTTAAAAAGCCAAGTAATCTCATTATAAAAAGCAGAAGATTCAGGAACGTCAATAAAACGTTTCTGGGGCGAAACGGTCTGCGGAGTTGCGTTACCTTCCACCTGATTTAGGGTCGAGAGATCTTCCTGTGCAACAACGGCAGGCTGCCCCTGAGAATCGGTGGTTTGGGGCTGCTGAGTTTCTGCAAAGACGGGGGTACTAGGTGCAAGAGTAGCGCCAACTAGGGTAAGTGAGCATATAGTTGTGGGAGCTTTACGAAGTTTAAAAGTGAAAGACATACAATAATCCATCATGGCTAGTGCGATATGACTCCCTATAATGTACCAGGGATGTCATATATGGTAAAGGATCTTCGAAGATATTTATAAAACTGTTATAAACCTTGTGAGAAAATTCTCTGGACACATTCTTAGAAAATGTGCCGAGTATACAGAATCTATTTCCTCTACACTTCGAAATTAGAATATAACAGTTCTTTCTTTAGGGTGTTGATAGCGGGAGAATTCTCGTAGATACCAGAAGAATACACGCTATATTCACACCTGAGAAATCTATTCACGGATAATAAGGGTCAGTGTTCCTGCTTTCTTGGGCGTCGGTAAGGTACATTCAAGTTCCCAATCGCGGTCAAGCGCCTCCAAGAATTCTGAAATGCCCGCTGTACCTTCAAAAGGTCGCTCGGTAAGGGCATGAGTGATCACGTAGCGAGCTAACTTTCCGCGATAACGCTTTGCCATATGGGAGACAACCTTGCGTGAACCATCTGCTGCAACGCGTTCAACACGGACCGCTAATGTCTGGGCTGACGGCGATACCCACGATTTCGCGTAAGCGCTGGAACGGCAGTCAAGAATGAGGTGCCCCTGCGCGTATGCGGTCAACGCATTCCCCAAAGCTCCGCGCCAATATGTAGCCAGAGCACCTATAGCGCCAAGCTTGGTTCCCATAGACAGCCGATACGCAGGAATATGATCTTCAAGTTGCACCACACCCCATAAAGCAGATGAAATAAGAACGGACTTCTGAGCTAACTCCCGTTCATCGGGGGAGAAACTGGCGTAATCCAGCGCCTCAAAGAGCACGCCCGTATAGACTTTAGCTGCCGAATGCGCCGGTTCCTCCACTAACCGCGTGTTTCGTTCAATCTCTGCTGTGAGCGATGCACCCACCCCGAGGACATCTAGAGCGTCTTCCTGAGCGGAAACTCGCATGAGTTCTTCCAGTACATCTTCACGTTCGGTTGTGAGCTCTGGAAACGATAACTCGGCAAGATTAACTGGTGCGTGTGTGCGAGGCGCAGGGGTCTTACCCTCAGAAGGAGGTAGAAGAATCAGCATGCCTCTTATTCTACCGGGCAGAAATAGAGCAGTGGTAATAACTCCGCTAGAATAGAAGGCTGAAGCAGGGTGCCTGGGCAATCGCGAGATACCTCTTCTGAGGGGTATGTCGAGGAAAGTCCGGGCTCCACAGCACAGCATGGTGGATAATATCCACTCGGGGTAACTCGCAGGCTAGTGCCACAGAAAGTAAACCGCCTCATCGAGGTAAGGGTGAAAGGGTGGTGTAAGAGACCACCAGTGAGTGCGGTGACGTGCTCAGCTCGGTAAACCCCATGCGGAGCAAGGCCAAACAGAACACGCCATGATAGGGTAGTGCGCCCGAGCCTGAGGCGCGTGTTCGGGTAGACTGCTTGATGCTTATGGCAACATAAGCCCTAGATAGATGATTGCCTCAGGTACAGAGCTTTCACGGTACCGATGACAGAACCCGGCTTATAGGGCACCCTGCTTCTCATGACGCTCGTATACAACACCGGTGCGCCTAATTCTGTGTATCAAGAATCAGGCGCACCGGTAGTGTGGATGATTTTATGTTTTTAATGTCCGAACGGGTCAGGATCTACACCGGGCATCCAACTATTACCCTCAACAGTCCAGCCTTCGCGTTTAACAACTTTCTTCATGCGAGAAGTCCATTTTTTATTAAGACGATTCACATATAGTTTTCCATCAAGGTGGTCGGTCTCGTGCTGCATACAGCGGGCAAACCAACCAGTTGCCTCAAACCTGAGCGGATTGCCTTCGACATCAAATCCATTGACAGTAACCCACTCAGCACGTTTGAGAGGAAAACCGTAGCCCGGGAACGAAAGACACCCTTCTTCTTCGTCATGAGGGTCGGGCTCTGCTGCGGACACCTTGCCGAGAGTTAGCCTGGGGTTAACGATGCACCCGCGGGCAGGAACACCATCTTCATTTTCCATCTGATAGGTAAAAACTCGTAAACCTACACCGATTTGAGGAGCCGCGAGACCCACTCCGTGGGCTGCATCCATAGTTTCATACATATCGGTAACAAGAGCTTTGAACTCATCGTCAAAGGCCGTGACCGGAGCAGCCGGGCGGTGTAAAACGGGATTGCCATAAATAACAACAGGGCGAATAGCCACAGGTAAATCCTTCGTTCTCGAAATCACAAGGTAAAGAGCTATTGATAGAGTATATTGGTGTCTACTCAGTGAGTAGGTCAAATCCTATGTTATCGCGCAGAAGCTCGTTTGTACCCCCAAAAATAGGCAGTAGCCGTGCCGCGAGGAACGCTTGGGCTACAGGATGCTCATTAATATAGCCATAGCCGCCGAAAAGCTGCAGACACCGATCGGTAATTGTGCAGGCTTTTTCAGAGGCAAAGACCTTGGCTTTAGCGGCGTCCTCAGCGGTAAGCTCTCCAGCGTTAAAAGCCGCTATAGCGCGTGCCACGTAGAGTTCAGAAAGTTCGGTATTCATGAGAGCATTAGCTAGTTCAAAACGGGTATTCTGAAAATCTGCCACACGAGACCCAAAAACCTTACGTTCTTTTACATACTCTAGTGTGGCGTTGAGAGCAGTCCTGCTGATGACGGCGGCTGCAGTGCCAATCGCTAAGCGCGCTTGGGGCAAATGTTGTTTAATATAGGTCAAGCCTTGACCAAGCTCACCGATAAGGTTCTCAGCGGGAACACGTACATTCTCGAAGAATAGCTCGGCAGTATCTGAGGCCCGAATACCCATCTTGTCGAGCTGCTGTCCCGGGGTGTAACCTTCAGATTTTTCGACAAAAAAGAGGGAAAATGAATCCTCAGAAGCACGTTCAGAGGAACCATCGGTGCGGGCCAACACGAGAGCTGCATCCCCCGAAATACCGGATCCAATAAACGTCTTCTGCCCGTTGAGAAGGTAAGAGTTCTCATCACGTACTGCGGATGTGCGGCATGCCCGCAGGTCGGATCCTGCACCTGGTTCTGTAAAAGCACATGAAGTTACAAGGTCACCGCTTACCATTTGGGGTAGCCAACGTTCCTTTTGCTCATGTGTACCGTATGCGAGTAAATAGGGGAGCACCAGATCCTGTTGAAGATGCACTGCGAGCGCAAACCCATATCCTCCAACGGTTGCGAGTTCTTGGGTTAGAACTAATTGATACTCGTAATCGGGTAGCTGGGCTCCGCCAAATTCTTCGGGGACCGCAAGTCCTAATACTCCTGCTTCTCCGGCGGCTTGCCATACTGAGCGAGGCATAATATGTGCTTGTTCCCATTCGGGGTAGTGAGGGGTTATTTCGTGTGCCACGAATTCACGGACTGCTTCTCGGAACAGCTCATGGTCTTCAGAAAATGTCAGAGTTGATTTCACAGAAAATCCTCTTTCCTCAGGGGAATAAAACATATAAAGTCTAGTAGGTAAAGCTATAGGGTCGCTATGGGGATTACCATAACGACCCTAGTGACGGGGTGATCGACGGGGGTTGAACCCGCGACCTCCTGGACCACAACCAGGCGCTCTGCCAACTGAGCTACGACCACCATGTACATCATGCGGTTTCCCGCGCGATTGCAACGGATACTACTCTACATGAGTTCGATAACTTGTGACAAATCAATTCAAGGTGATACGCGGCACGCTATATGCGGTTTTTAGAAGTTGTGATGTTGAATTCTAGAAGGGTGCCATTTCAGATATTTGATCGCTTTGTTTCTCATACTCAAAACTATTTGTAGGTTCTGAAGATTGTTGAACAGTCTGGTGCGTATCTGTAGATGCTGAAACAGTGTTTTTGGGTTGTGAAAATTCCCGTTGAGGTGAAGATGCTGTTCCTCGTGGTCCAGTTTCTTGAAGGGCGCGGTTTGGGTATTGCTGTGTACTCGATGGTTGTTGGGGAGCGGCATGGCCGTCCTGCGATATATCCTTCTGAATCGGGTTTGTTGTGTCATCCTGAGTGTGGGATTGCGTGCCGCTGTGCTCTACAGCGCGTGAGAATGTGCTGGTGCCGAAGGTAAGGTCAAGACCGATACTGCTGGCATCAACTTCGACGGATGCACCTTGAGAACCGTCTTCGCGCTGCCACTGTTGTGTGCGAACGCGCCCGGTGAGGAGTACGGGACTTCCCACTGTGAGGGAGGCGGAAATATTTTGTGCCAGCTTGCGGTAGGCGCAGACAGTGTACCAGCTTGTTTGTCCCTCGCGCCAGGAGTTTGTTGCTGAGTCAAACCAGCGTGGCGTGCTTGCCAACCTAAAATTGACGACTGGAATTCCGGTCGGAAGTGTGCGTAGCTGTGGGGCGGTTGCGGTAAACCCGCGTAGGATAACAGTATCAGCCATGATAGAGCTCCCTGAAATGTTAGGTGGTGTGTTATTTAGATAATGTGCGTCCCCTGTCAGAGTGGGGCGCGGTTTTTCTAGTGTGCCTCAATGTAGTGTGATAAAGAGAGCGTTGTATGTGCACCTGTGGATAGCCTATCTGAACGGGACAAGAATTCTGATCCTGTGGATAGATCAGGAGAGGCGGGGAACTTCTGATACGTGTCACAATATTGGTAAAGAAAACCCTTTATCTCTGGATTTCTTTCTAGCTCTATAAACCCCTATCCTTGTAGTGCAATACCGGTGGATTCGGTTTTAGCAAGAGATTTTTTCTTATTCGTAAGCTTTATAAGCACACTAAATCTAACAGCATATCTATGCCGCAGACGTACTGGAGAACATCGTGACAAAGTCTAAAAGGCCTCCTACGCCGAATCTTCGCGATTTTAAGAAGATTGCCGATGTAGACCCGCGCAAGATTTTACCTCCAGATATGGATCCTAAGAACAAGCGTTTTCTCTATACTGCTTTGGCTATTCTTGTGATCATCGTGCTGATTATTGCCGTTATCTATATTGGGCGGCATAGCCAAGGCGGGCTGTTGGGTAACCCTAGTGCCTCATCTTCTGCTACAGGGGACGGCGAAGAGCAGAACGTCAAAACTGAGTCTTTGGAAGAGGTCAAGAACCCGCATGATGCGGTTGATCCAGCCACAGCATATGCACCTAACTTATCGACGGCGAAGAAGGAGCTTGCTGCCCTGCCTGTGAAAGAGCGGGCATCAAAAGCCGGGTATACGCGTGAGCAATTTGGTGCTGCCTGGGACGATGTCGATCATAATGGATGTAATACTCGTGATGATATTTTGCGTCGTGATTTAACAAATATTCGTTTCAAAGCGGGAACTCGTGCTTGCACCGTACAAACCGGAACTCTTGACGATCCTTATACCGGCAGGACAATCGAATTTAAACGAGGTAAGAAGTCTTCAAGTGCCGTTCAGATCGACCATGTGGTGGCGCTTTCGAATGCGTGGCAGACCGGGGCTCAAGATATTGGCGAGGAAAAACGTCGTGAGCTCGCGAACGACCCCGAGAACCTGGTAGCAGCAGACGGGCCCGCAAATATGCAGAAATCTGATGCCGATGCTTCTGATTGGCTTCCCGGCAATACGGCCTACCGATGCACATATGTGGCGCGGCAGGTGCATGTAAAAGCAAAGTATCAGCTATGGGTCACTGCCGATGAAAAACGCGTTATGGAGAACGTGCTGAACTCGTGTAAAGACACGAACCCTGTGAAGAAATAACGGTACACACCTGTTTGCAAGAATGCGCAGGTGGTCACGGGGTATCAGTACAAGCAACGAGCGCCGCTCCCTCAATTTGAGGGAACGGCGCTCGTGCGTACAGGTACCCCAGGAGGGAATCGAACCCCCGACCAAGAGATTAGAAGGCTCCTGCTCTATCCTCTGAGCTACTGAGGCATGCATTTCACCGTCTTCGACATCGGTGTGAAATACATTTATAGAGTACACCGAAAAGTCACATTATGGTAAACGAACTCGAAAAATGACACAAATTTATGGAAAAAATCCTGAATCGCCATAGCCTGGTTCCGCGCCATGACAGGGATTTAGACCCAAGTGTTCGTCGAGCTTAATGTTTTTGTAATATTTGACGGGTGCGCCGCGCACGGAGCCTTTCACGTGTCTGAGGGAAGAGCTGCCACCACATCCGTGTGATAGTTCGCTTTACCTGATGCGGATGGAAGCTCAAGTACACCATACGTCGCGTTGCCGGGTCTAACGCCATCAGATAGACGATATAGGCCAGACAGATCAAAATGGCGATAAGACGCGCCATTCCCTGGTTGAAATCGTTCAGATATGGTGAGATGTACAGCTGATCGCATACCGCATACGCCATAAAGAACAGGGTTGTCACGAAGTACCACATCAGCTGGAAGTGAGAGCGCAGACCTGTCGCGGCGATCATAGGAACAGCCCAGAGAATGTACCATGACTGAATCATAGGGCTGAAAAAGAGCATGGCGAGAATCGCGAGGCCTGCGTACCGCACCACATTACGGTATCGACCGACAAATGCGAAGCTTAACGCGCTCAGGATGCCTAGAAGTTTGCCAATATTCTCAAGAATTTTCTTGACAGCATCGAAGGAATCACCGTGCGCGAAAAGCCCAATAAAACCGATCACCAAGCCGATGGGAGTGTACCAAATGTACTGACCGCCCGTAGTAGAGAGCGCGCTGACCCAACCGAAACCAAGGTCGCTTATATAACCTAAAATAGCGAGCTCGGCAAGAAGAATAATTCCTGAGATAAACCAGATAGTGAATTTGCGTACCCAGCTGGCATTGTTACCTGCCCACAGCAGGCCAACAAAGGGGAGTACCACAAGCGCTAGAGGCTTTACCCCGACGCCGAAAGTCACCATCGTAACGCCAAGAACGCCACCATAGACATTGGGGTATCGCTTCGCAAAGTAGAGACCTGCAAGCATAAACATGGTCATCAAGGAATCGTTGTGACCACTCGCTATGAAAGAAGCTATGAACAGGGGATTAGCGCCTACCTGCCAGAGCGCTCGCGTTTGATTATATTTGTAAAGCTGTGCGAGTTTTACGACAAAGAACAAAATGCCGATAACGGCGAGGACACTGACAAGACGAAACAAGAAAATGGCGAGATCGATATTTCCATCGACGATGCGAGCGATGAATTCTTCGATTTTGAGTGAGATAGGCCCGTAGGGCGGAGGAGACTCAGCCCATTGCGGGTCCGCACCATTTTGCATGAAGTTCGCTATCTCAGAAACCCCCTGTTTATAGGGGTTCAGTCCGTGAGCCATAACCATGCCCTGCCCATAGTAGGAGAACATATCGCGACTATAGATAGTAAGAGCAAAAACCTGGGGCAGTGACCAGCAGGTAACAATTGCAATCATCCACCGGAGCGAAGAATTATTCCAGGTACCCATCTTCTGATAGATACGCAGCCACTCACGGCACATAATCATGGCACCTAGCGAAAGCGCGATAATACAAACGATTACCCACGAAACTTCATAACGTATAGTGCGTATCAGATTGTTGCGCCAAAAACCTGAGCTATCTGCAATCCAACCAACGCCGTATGAGCTGAGAGTGATAAGAATAGAGCCAAAGGCACCCAGCAGTAGCGTGCGAAGACGGTTACTGTCAATGTACTTTTGCAGACGCGGCGACGTTGCGGTGGGCTTTGTAAAAAATCTTGACCGCCACTGCATATACCGCGTTTTCATGCGTTAGGAATCCCTTCACTAGGGGTTTTAGCTCTACATCCAATACGCTCTCCATAATACCCGAGCACCTTCATTGTCTCCTGTGTGAAACCCATAAGACCATTGTTCTTCGCACGTGTTTTAGGTCGCGTGTGGGGAAGGTTTGATTCTCATATAGGTCACAATCAAATTTTTTTAGGGTGGTAGATACAGAAAAATAAGAAAGCTATGAGCTGCTGCAGCTGGGAGAGCACGTAGAAAATCTGTAGAGTTAAAGCGTGAGTATTTCAAGTGAACGTATTGTATGGATTGACTGCGAAATGACCGGGCTTGATCTTACACAGGATGCACTGATTGAAATAGGCGTTCTTGTGACGGATTCTGATCTTAATATTTTGGGTGAAGGCGTGGAGCTCGTGATCAAACCCGGCTCTGAGGCACCCGCTGGAGCTCTTGAGAACATGAATAGCTATGTGCGAAAGATGCATGAGTCTTCGGGGCTGCTAGAAGACCTTGAACATGGCGTATCTATGCATGAAGCGCAGGAAGCAGTTCTTAAATACGTCAAGAAGTATGTTCCCGTAGTGGGCAAAGCGCAGTTGGGCGGAAATTCAGTCGGAATGGATAAACGCTTTTTGGAGCGCGATATGCCAGATCTTATGAAGCATTTGCACTACCGCGTAATAGATGTATCGACGATCA
Source organism: Rothia sp. HMSC069C01 (assembly GCF_001814655.1). NCBI lineage: Bacteria > Bacillati > Actinomycetota > Actinomycetes > Micrococcales > Micrococcaceae > Rothia > Rothia sp. HMSC069C01. The sequence continues at coordinate 673,947 of NZ_KV817408.1, read as the reverse complement.
AAGAGCTCGCTGCGCGCTGGTACCCGGCTGCTCGTCATAATGCGCCAGTTAAGACCGGAAACCATCGTGCTCTTGGAGATATCGAAGACTCGATTGATGAACTCAAATACTACCGTCGCGCAATTTTTGTTCCAGATGCACCGGATGCGATTACCGCAGCTCGTATAGCTCGCGACGTGGAAGCAGAACGTCAGACTCTTGAAGAGGCGTAAGAGATACGCCGTCTTGGGCTCTGAAAACGTGCTTCGATAGAAGCGCTCGTAGTTGCCCACCGGCTACGGCATCTGCCATAATAAAAAACTGTGTTTGCACTGGGTACGCCCCTGCCGTAGGGGGAAGAGCGACCATAACAGTGCGGACCTTAGAACATCAATCATGTTTTAAGTTAATAGAATTTCTATCCACCTCTTGGGCGATAGATTTAATCGAGTCTATTTGACCTGCGGCAGATGACTCAGGAGAGCAACACATGCAAACTCTTGATTTTCTCGACAAGAAGTCCCTTCGTGACGACATTCCCGATTTTGCACCCGGCGACACCCTGAATGTTCATGTGAACATCGTTGAGGGTAAGAACCGCCGTGTTCAGGTTTTCAAAGGTTATGTTGTTGGACGCCAGGGCGCTGGTATTCGCGAAACCTTCACCGTGCGTAAGATTTCTTTCGGTGTTGGTGTTGAGCGTACTTTTCCGGTGCACTCCCCGGTAATTGAGAAGATTGAGCTTGTTAGCCGCGGCGATGTTCGCCGTGCCAAGCTGTACTATATGCGTGATCGCCACGGTAAGGCAGCTCGTATCCGCGAGAAGCGCGAGTTCTAAGACATATCAAGGTCTTATACATATGGAGTTAGCCGATTCTTCGGCAGAACCTCAGATGAGGCGTCATTCCGTTAGGGGATGGCGCCTTGTTCTTGTGGCTTGCGCTCTTGCACTATGCATTATGCTGGGTATCCGTACCTTTATAGCGGATGTTTACTATATTCCATCTAACTCTATGGAACCTACCTATATGCCCGGGGATCGTGTTTTAGTCTCGAAGCTGTCTGATAGCTCCCACATACATCGAGGCGATATTGTCGTTTTCGATGGTGCCGGTTCACTGTCGCCTTATAAATCAGGGGATGGGTTCTGGAACGACCCAGTAAAACACACAGGTCAGTGGTTGGGTTTAGCCCCTACAGAAACCGTTTACATTAAACGAGTGATTGCACTTGAGGGCGATACCGTATCCTGCTGCACCGACCAAGGAAAGATAACTCTCAACGGAGAGCCTCTAGACGAGCCTTATATCTACCCACAAGACTCACCTTCAACCACAAAATTTAACGTTGTAGTACCGCGCGGACGCATGTGGGTCATGGGCGATCACCGCTCGGTATCAGTTGACTCTAGGTCTTTACTAGGAGCACCTGGTGGAGGGCTAATCCGAACCGATAAGATTATTGGAACCGTGGATTTTCGTCTCCATTTTTGACGTCTGTGTATGTCTACAGGCGTAAAACCCTCAAATAAACTGCATTTGAAGGGCAGACACCTATACAATAGCTAAGAACCATTCGCCCCTAGAAAGGTCTTCGATATGGCTAACCAGTACGGCTCGTCACGTTCATCACGCGATGAGAACTCCGTCCCAGCTAACTATCAGCCGCGGAGTCGCCGTGAGCGCCGGGAGCTTGAAGAGCGCCTGGTCTATGAAGAACAAGAACAGTCGTACATTGAGTCGCAAGAAGATCCAGAGGGCGAGTATACGGATTATGCTTATGAAGACGAGCAGGATGTGTATGAACCGGAAGAACACGATGCCTCAGAGTATATGGAATACCCGGAATATGAGGAAGAACCAGTAGATTTCGAAGAAGCCTCAGCTGAATATGACGATTATCCTTCCGAATATGATGGTAATGATGAGGCGGAATATACGGAAGAGATAGAAGCTGATGAGGAAGAACTGGAGACAGAGCCCGCTCCAGCTCTCAGCGCTAAAGAAGAAAAGAAGCGAAGGAAAAAAGAGAAACAGGCTTTGACCCTCAAACAGGCGCAAGCCGAGGGACGAGTAAGCGAATGGGCTTGGACTCAAGTTCGTGAAACAGGCACGATCATCCTTTATGCTCTGATTATCGCTTTCGTTATTAAAACATTCCTGATTCGCGGCTTTTACATTCCCTCAGGGTCTATGGAAAATACTCTGCAGGTTAACGATCGGGTCTTCATCAACGTTGCCGGGTCGTATTTCAATGACCCCAAACGTGGTGATGTTGTTGTCTTCAAAGACTCACAGGGCTGGATTCCTTCAGGGCAGAAGAGCTCCAACCCCATTTCCGATGGACTTACCTTTGTTGGTATCCTACCCGACACATCCTCAAACTACCTGGTGAAACGAGTCATCGGTCTGCCTGGTGATACGGTAGAAAGTGATGGTAGCGGAAAGATCAAGGTTAACGGTGTTGAGATCACGGAACCCTATCTACACCCCGGGTCAAACCCCTCAGACATTCCCTTTAAGGTGACGGTACCCGAAGGAAAATATTTTATGATGGGTGACCACCGTGATAACTCTGCCGACTCCAGGTTTCACATTGCCGACGGGCACGCCTTCATCCCACGAGATGACATAGCGGGAACAGTTTTCGTGATTGCCTGGCCGCTGAACCACTTCGGAATGTTGGAAGACGAAAAGAATGTCTTCGACTCGATCCCTAACCCGTAATTGACCAGTGTGAACATATTGCCCATCCACGAGGTGGAATAGGAAGAAAATCCTATTCCACCTCGTACCTATAAAACGGGTATACCTCATATACACGATGTTTATATAAGCGACACCAAGCCCCTCGTCCGTTGGTATTTTCACGTGGAAAGATAAGACTACACATGCATAGCGCGAATCTTGAGTATGAACAAAAACTCTTTACCGCAGGGTATCGCTTGATCGCTGGTCTAGACGAAGTCGGGCGTGGAGCATTAGCAGGCCCCGTAAGCGTAGGTGTTGCCGTGTTAGACCAACAAAATCAGCAGATACCTGAAGGACTCACGGATTCAAAAGCCCTAACCCCAAAACGCCGTGAAGCCCTTATACCGCGTATCCAAAAATGGTGTTCCTACGCTATCGGGCACACTACACCCGCCGAAATAGACGTTTTAGGAATGACCTACGCACTACGACTGGCGGCGCAGCGAGCGCTCGCCGATCTTGCGCATCGAGGTTTATACCCTGAGGCCGTACTTTTGGATGGGAAACATGATTGGCTCAGCCCTCAGCCTGCGAATCTGCTCGATTCTATAGACCCTGTATACCGTCGGTATGAGGACTTGCTGCATCGTGTATGGCACAGTGATGACTCGAACGCCAGAAATGGCTGGGACGAGCCGGTAACCATGATCATTAAGGGCGATTATCAATGCGCTTCTATAGCTGCCGCATCTGTGGTGGCCAAAGTCGAGCGTGATGCTTTGATGGGCTCCCTCGCGGCGGAGAACTCACACTATGGCTGGGCGAAGAATAAGGGATACGGGTCTGTTGCGCATCGTCAGGCTATTAGCGAGTATGGGCCTAGTGTTTACCATCGCCTTTCATGGTCGTTACCGACTACGGAAGAGCAGCTGATGAATGCATATATCGGTCGTGGTGAAGTAACGAAGATTTCGGGGGGAGATGGGGAAAGTTAATGAGTGCAGAAGAACTGGAAAACTATGAGACCGATGCTCAACTAGCATTGTACCGGGAGTACCAAGATGTTATGTCGCTATTTAGCTATGCCGTTGAAACGGACCGCCGGTTTTATCTCGCAAATAAGGTCGATGTAACGCCTCAGATCCGCGAGGGAACCATATACTTTGAGGTCGTGATGAATGATGTGTGGGTGTGGGATGTTTTTCGCACTAATCGGTTCGTCAAGAATGTTCGAGCTTTTTCGACTCGTGACGTAAATGTTGAAGAACGGCTACCAAATCAGGACTTTACGGTGCCAGAAATTGCTGATCTCCCCGATGACTTAGGATAAAAGCGACCGTAGCGCGGCAAAAGACTGAGCTTAATATAGCGGTTTATAGTCGGCTCTCAGACTCAAATTTTTGGGTTTAGTGGGAAGTTTTTCGTATAAATCGCTGTGGATAACAAAGAAAAGTGTCCCACTCCCTTAGGTTTTCCACAAATCTCAGAGTAGAGCCCGCGTACTATGGATAAAGCGGTCATAGTAGAGGCAAGAACATCTGCTATGCGCCAAGAATCTGGGGAGCTAGTGAGCTTCGCATGAGTTTTGGTGTTCTCATGAGGAGCCACTATGACCGCTATAACGTCGCGCACGCCATCGAGCCGCACACTGGGAAAGCCAAGCTGGATTCGTAGACCTGCGAAGGCACATCGGGTGGGGCGCTGGGGCGAAGACTTAGTTGCCCAGATTCTTAGTGTTAATGGGTACCGGATTCTGGAACGTAACTGGCGTCCGCCCGCAGGGCTAGATATTCCGTTGCGGGGAGAGCTAGATCTTATTGCTATTACTCCCCAGGACGAGCTGGCTTTTGTCGAAGTTAAAACTCGATCCTCAGAAGAGTACGGGCATCCTTTTGAAGCTATCAATGGTGATAAGGCTAAACGCACACGTGAACTCGCTATACTATGGTGTCGTCTACGCGAGAACCTTGATTTTGGGCATTTTCGTGTTGATGCTATTGCGGTGACAGGAACTCCTGAAAAGTTCACCTTCGAACACTTGATGGGGGTGGCGTAGTGGGGTTTGCACGTACGTACTCTGTAGCTTTGGTTGGGCTTCACGGCCATATCGTTGATGTTGAGGCGGATGTCTCTCAGGGGCTTCCCGGGTTTGTGCTCTTGGGCCTTCCTGATACAGCTCTTAACGAATCTAAAGAGCGTGTTCGCTCTGCCGCTAAGAACTCGGGTATTTCGTTAACACAGCACAGACTCACCATTAACCTGACACCCGCAACACTGCCTAAGCGTGGCTCTGGGTTTGATCTTGCGATGGTAATCGCGGCTCTGCAAGCTGAACGAAATTTACATCCTAGCGGCGATTGCGTTTTTCTTGGGGAGCTAGGGCTCGACGGTTCTTTGCGGTCTGTTCCTGGCATACTGCCAGCTGTAAAAGCTGCTGCTGATGCGGGGCACTCGCGCGTAGTGGTGCCCCATGCCAACGTTGCAGAGGCATCGTTAATCCCGGGAATTCAGGTTGCCGGATTTCGGTGTTTGGCAGAAGTATTTTCTGCTTTCGGAGCGAGCACAGAGAACCTGAAATATCCACCAGCGCCGGTTGAGTCGATGACTCCGAATCCTTCTGCGCATACTGCGGTATTAGCTGATATGTCTGATGTTGCGGGGCAACAACAGGGAAGATTTGCCCTCGAAATTGCTGCCGCCGGGGGACATCATATTTTGTTGCAGGGTCCTCCCGGATCTGGGAAAACAATGCTGGCAGAGCGGCTTCCTACTATTCTGCCTCTTCTTGATGATGAAGCAGCTATGGAGGTAACAGCGATTCAATCGCTCTGCTCATCGGACGCATCTTTGAGCGAACTAGTACGTATACCGCCTTTTGAAGCTCCGCACCATAGCGCATCTGCACCCGCTATTTTGGGAGGAGGCAGCGGAATCCCGCGACCGGGTTGCGTTTCAAAAGCCCATCGCGGAGTACTTTTTCTGGACGAAGCTCCAGAGTTTAAACGTACAGTGCTCGATTCTTTGCGCCAGCCTTTGGAGAGCGGAGAAATAGTTCTTGATCGAGCTGCGGCCTCAGCAATTTACCCCGCCCGGTTTCAATTAGTTCTTGCTGCCAACCCTTGCCCTTGTGGAATGAACGTAGGTACCGGTGCTGATTGCACCTGTACCCCTCGTGAGCGACGCTCATATTTCAGCCGTTTATCGGGACCACTTCTTGACCGTATAGACCTCAATCTTATGGTTCCTAAAGTATCCTCCGCCGAGCTTGCCAGTCAAGAACGCGGGGAAAGTTCTCGTAGCATTCGAGAAAGGATTATCACAGCTCGTGCTGCCCAGGTGGAAAGATTATCTCCCTATGGGTTACGGGTTAACGCTGAGACGAATGGAAAAATTCTACGCGGACCGCTTCGGCTGAAATCAACCTTGGTACAAGGTCTTAACCGAGCCGTAGACCGGGGCACTTTAACAGCGCGCGGATACGATCGAGTGTTACGCACCGCATGGACTCTGAGCGACCTAGACGGCACGACCTCACCCCAACAGGAACATCTTGATGTGGCTTTATTCCTGCGGCAGCAGGGTGGGCATCAAGGGCTATAAAAATTATCCACGTTGATGGAATAAACGAGCATAGTGAAGAGAGAACTATCATGCCAGACGTACTTTTAGACGTAGAAAACCATACATATTTTCAACAGCTAATGATGTATCGCCGGAAAGAGCTTGAAAGCCTAAACCAAGCGTACATCCCGGAACCTTTTGAAAGTTCAACACCGTTTCAGTGGCGAATAAATGCGAAGTTGCAGGATGAAGAAGCCGAGCTGCTATTTGAGGAAAACCTGGAACCGGAAGAACGGATACGCCAGGTGCGAGCCTATATTCGGTTATGTACCGCCCTTATTATGCGCTTTGCTGATCCTGCGGACCCTCTGATCGTTGAGGGACTAAAAACTTTGGGGGCTCCGCTTACTTTGTATTGCGTGACTAATCCGGAAGGAATGACGGAAACGTGGTGGAATGGGGGAGAACCCAGCGAAGAAATTGCCGATGTACTTCGTGCCGCAGGGGTCAGTTATACACCCGGTCAGCATTCCATGAGCTATGAGGACTTTACTCGTGGTATCGCAAAGAAGCGTAGGAGATGGCAGGGACGTCAGCGATTTGAACCTCGACGTGAATGCGCTATGGCGGTATCTTGCGGTATATGGCTTGTAACCCCTGTTGACGATTTTTGGCCTAACCACCTGCAAGATTTAGGGGATGAAACTCCGTATGGTCTGTGGGGCAAGGGTGATCCCGCAAAATTACGGATACTAACAGAGTATTTTCAGAAATGTGTTGCGGTCGTTGGTTCGCGCGATGCGAGTGTGTACGGGGCTGATGCAACATCATATTTAGTACACGAATTAGCGCAGAAGAGTCACATTATTATCTCCGGTGGGGCTTATGGCATTGATGTGGCTGCCCATCGTGCTGCGCTTGCCGCAGGAAATGCTGCGGTTCCTACGATTGCGCTCATGGCTGGAGGCCTGGATCATTTCTATCCCGTGCAGAACAGCGAGATTTTGCACCGTATTGTGGAGGAAGGCCTTATTCTGAGCGAAGTATCTATTGGAAATACACCCACACGGTGGAGATTCCTAGAGCGTAACCGTCTTATTGCCGCCCTTTCACACGACATTGTGGTGGTAGAAGCACGTTGGAGGTCGGGCGCCCTCAACACCGCCCGGCACGGACTTGAAATCGGACGGGAACTTTGGGCTGTTCCAGGGAATATTAACTCTCCGAACTCTGTAGGCTGCCACAGGCTTATTCGGGATGGTCATGCTCATATCCTGAGCGAGATACAAGATATTCTGGAAGCTCGTGAAGGGTTCGATGCTCTGCAGGAAGAAAAGCAAAGTCATGATCACGAGCAAAGTACAATTCTCGATACCATGTCGGAGGCGCAGGGACGGCTTTGGGACATGATGTCCCCGCGGGCCTATCGATCGGCGGAAGAACTTGCGGGCCACATCGGCTTGCCTTTGCGCGGTACTATGGTAGAACTGAGCCAATTGGCGCAACAAGGTCTGGCAGAAACCGATGGGTTCGGGTGGCGTAAAATACGGCAGGCAGCTCGCTCAGCATCATAGCTTAGTACATGGACTTGCTAACCTCGTAGAAGAGATAGGGGCAGAAAGGAGGAAGGCGAAATGACAGCCGCATTTTGGGATGATAATAAAGAGCTTTCAAAGACTTTACCTATGCCCGATGCAGTTCTACCGGAAAGTTCATTAGCCCCTACCCTCCCCATGTCTGCAAGCCAGCAGGACTCCACCCCAGACCTTGCTCCCGCCTTATCTGGAGAAGTATTTTTACCTATTGTCGAGCATTTCGAACGTTATCTCAGGTACGAGAAGTATCGTTCCGAAGAGACTATCCGATCGTACATATCTGATCTCTGCGGGTTTTTCGGCTTTATCGGACGACGAGGAATTAGCCGTGTTGAAGATGTAAACCTGCAGCTTATCCGTGAATGGCTGGGGTCTATGCACCTGAAACAAAATGCCAAGACAACTGTAGCTCGACGTGGTTCGACCCTGCGCACTTTTTTCAGCTGGGCTCATGAGGAAGAACTTATCACAGAAAATCCTACCCGGGGAATGAGTACGCCTAAGCGTGACCGACATCTTCCTGCTGTCCTGAGTCAGGAACAGATGAGCTCCGTTTTGGACACCGTAGCATTGCGATGCCGCGAAAATCCGCAGGATATCCGGATGCTGAGGCTTTGGGCTGTTCTAGAGGTTCTGTACTCATCGGGTATGCGTATCTCAGAACTTACAGGCTTGAATCTATCGAGTGTAGACCGAGCTAATAAGACGGTTCGCGTTATCGGTAAAGGTAATAAAGAACGTGTTGTACCATTGGGAACCCCCGCGATGAAAGTTCTTTCACAGTGGGTCAAAATAGGGCGCCCGTATTGGATAGCCAAAGGTTCACGCGATGTAACTGCCCTGTTTATAGGGCCACGCGGCAAACGTGCAAACCCTCGACAAATTCGTGAAGATATTAGCCGAATCCTACGTACACTTGAGAATACCGAGGTTTCAGGGGCACATGTCCTTCGTCATTCTGCTGCAACTCATCTTATTGACGGAGGGGCAGACATTCGTACCGTTCAAGAGCTGTTAGGGCACGCATCGCTCTCAACGACACAGATCTATACTCATGTCTCCATGAAACGTTTAGCAGATACCTATATTCGTGCTCATCCGCGAGCTTGATTGTACGGAAGCGGAAAAGGCTATTGAAGTTTTTCGTGTGCTTGCCCTGCGCGGTAAGCGAAAAATGATGACGTTACAAGAAGCAACTGGTACTTAGAAGGCATAAGATGTCAAGACCAATATCCAGCGGAGCCTGTGGTGGGTGCTTATGGAATATACCGGCTAGGACAAAAGATGGGTAGAATATCTCTGGAGCGTTTATCATAATATGTGGCATTTTGAGCTACTCCGTACGATGATAAAGCGATAGAATACTATACGCGAGAGCGTCATGAGCTATTTGAAAGGTCAAGAATGTACGCTATTGTCTGCCCCGGTCAAGGATCTCAAAAAAAGGGCTTTCTCACTCCTTGGCTTGAGATGGTTGGAGTTCGTGAACACCTTGAGCGTCTCTCACAAGCAGCAGAGCTTGACCTTATCCATTACGGCACCGAAGCCGAGGAAGAAGCTATTAAAGACACTGCTATTGCTCAGCCTTTGATTGTTGCTGCAGGTATTGTCACCGGGCGTCTAACGCTTGCTCGTCTAGGATCAGAGAATCTACTTTTCGCGGGGCACTCCGTAGGAGAAATTACAGCAGCTGCGCTTTCTGGAATTCTTAGCGATGAAGATGCTATGCGTTTTATTCGCGTTCGTGCCACCGGCATGGCCCAAGCCGCCGCTGCATCCCCAACCGGTATGGCAGCAGTCCTGGGCGGCGATGAAGAAGAGGTTCGTGAAGCAATTAAAGCGGCGCAGCTAGTTGCAGCCAACTCCAATGGCGGTGGACAAATCGTTGCAGCAGGCGCACTTGACGCTCTTGAAAAATTCACTGAGAATCCACCGGCTCGTACTCGTGTTATTCCGCTTAAAGTTGCTGGTGCCTTTCATACAGAAGCTATGGCCCCGGCCGTGGAACCACTCAAGAAATTTGCAGACACGATCACGGTTGAAGATCCAAAGCACAAAATTTTGAGTAATCGCGATGGCTCTGTGGTCGCTTCCGGACAGGAATTTCTCGATTCTCTCGTCAAGCAGGTTACAAACCCTGTGCGGTGGGATCTGTGTATGGCTCAGATGTTGCAAGACGAAGTCACCGATATTATTGAGGTAACACCTGCAGGAACCCTCGTCGGATTGGCAAAACGCGCAATGCGTGGTGTACCTTTCACCGCCGTTAACGCTCCTGAAGACCTCGAAAAATTTGGTGTATAGGTTTAAGGCGTATCAGATCAGACCCACGAAGAAACAGCTCAAGGAACAGTAAACACGTGACTACCCTCAAACAATATGAGAACAATCGTTACTCCCGCATTTTAGGCTATGGGGCTTCCCGTGGTGAGGTGATTGTTCATAATAACGATATCGTTGAAGCTATCAACTCGTCTGATGAGTGGATTAAGCAGCGTACCGGGATTTCAACTCGACATCGAGCTAGCGAAAACCAAACCGTTAATGACCTTGCAATCGCAGCAGCTCATGATGCGCTCGCCAACTCACACGTGACGGGTGAACAGATTGATGCCGTTATTATCTCAACAATTTCCCATCCGTATGCTACTCCGTCACTAGCTGTTCTGGTTGCGGATGCCATTGGGTCTCGGTGTCCTGCTTACGATATTTCTGCGGCCTGCGCTGGCTTCTGCTATGGTATAGCTCAGGCAGATGCTATGGTTCGTTCTGGTATGGCGCAGAATGTTCTCGTGATAGGCGTTGAAAAACTCTCAGATTTTATAGATAATACGGAACGTTCTATCTCATTCTTGTTGGGAGATGGAGCGGGTGCGGCTGTTGTCAGCGTATCGGACGAACCCGGCATCGCCCCGACTATTTGGGGGTCAGACGGCTCTCGTTGGGAGACTGTCGGAATGACCCATTCCCTCCTCGATATCCGTAACCGTGACTTTGTCGCTAACCCTGTGCAGGAAGATGAAAAGATTTGGCCTACCCTGCGTCAAGATGGACCTTCAGTCTTCCGCTGGGCTGTGTGGGAAATGGCAAAAGTTGCACAGCAGGCTTTAGAATCGGCAGGTATTACTCCGGATGAGCTGGGTGCATTAATTCCGCACCAGGCTAATGCTCGCATTATCGATCAGATGGCAAAAACACTGAAATTGCCTGAAAATGTCGCTATTGCGCGAGATATTACTGATGCTGGTAACACGTCTGCAGCCTCCGTTCCTTTGGCAGCGCATCGTCTTTTGCAGGAACAACCTGAACTTTCTGGAAAATTTGCACTACAGATTGGTTTTGGGGCCGGTCTTGCATATGCGGCACAGGTTGTTGTTCTTCCGTAAGTTATCGAGATCACTCTTAAGGTATCTGAATATACCTTTTATGAGATACCTCAAATTCGTACCTGCAAACACTAGATTTACAGTACGAATTTGAAAAACTCGGGGTTATTGTGTGAGATACTTACACAGACACGATAAACTCGATTATGCACATGCTCTTAACCAGGAGCGTGCTACCACTTCTATGACAAAGGAGCCCTTCATGGCTAACAAAGAAGAGATCCTCGCAGGTCTTGCTGAGATTGTAAACGAAGAGACCGGTGTTGAAGTTGAAGATGTTCAGCTGGATAAGTCCTTCACCGAAGACCTCGATATTGACTCTATCTCGATGATGACTATCGTAGTGAACGCTGAGGAAAAGTTCGAAGTTACTATTCCAGACGAAGAGGTCAAGAACCTCAAGACTGTTGGTGACGCAGTAGACTTTATCGCAAAAACAGCCTAAATTAGGCTGCCGATGATGGGCGCGGGCAAGTAACCGCGCCCATATGTCTAGTTTCACCCTCCACCGATATAACCAAGAAAGTGTGAAGATGTCTCGAAAAGTGTTGGTGACCGGTCTCGGCGCAACCACTCCTATTGGCGGCGACGTCCCCACCACCTGGGCAAATGCGCTTAAAGGCGTCTCGGGTATCACTAAAATTGATGAGCCCTGGGTAGAAGAATACAGCCTGCCTGTTTACATCGCTGGGCGCCTCGCAGAGCCTGCTCACGAGTCAGAACGACTCACCAAAGTTGAAGCAAAGCGCTTAGATCCTTCAGGACAGCTAGCACTTATCGCTGCTCGTGAAGCCTGGGAAGATGCTGGTTTTTCGGGTTCCGACGCTGAATCCGCAGAAGAAGTTGATCCCTTACGCACCGGTGTAGCATTTGGTACTGGTATCGGTGGTGTGTGGACCCTGCTTGATGCATGGGATACACTGCGTGAGAAAGGGCCTCGAAGGGTTCTTCCCATGACAGTTCCCATGTTAATGCCTAACGGCAACGCAGCCGCTGTGTCGATGAACCTGAAAGCGCGCGCCGCTGCTCAAACCGTCGTATCTGCCTGTGCTTCTTCAACGGAAGCTATGGAACTGGGGGTCGATATGATTCGCACAGGTAAAGCAGATGTGGTTGTTGTCGGCGGTTCCGAAGCAGCAATTCATCCTCTTCCTTTAGCGGCCTTTGCGCGTATGCAGGCGTTGTCATCGCGTAACGATGACCCCGAAAAAGCCTCACGCCCTTATGATGTGGATCGTGACGGATTTGTGATGGGCGAAGGTGCCGCGGCTATGATTCTTGAGTCAGAGGAGCATGCCCGAGCCCGTGGAGCGCGAGTCTATGCCGAGCTAGCAGGTACCGGTGTCTCTGCTGATGCCTTCCATATAACCGCTCCCGATCCTGATGCTCTAGGAGCCACACGAGCTCTACGCGAAGCACTCAAAGATGGGGATATTGACCCTACTACAGTTGTGCATATTAACGCACACGCAACCTCAACTCCTGCGGGGGATCTACCGGAAGCAACTGCTATGCATGCTACTTTCGGTGAGCATACAAAGAATATTGCTGTTTCTGCAACCAAGTCTATGACGGGGCATCTGTTGGGTGGTGCAGGAGCCCTTGAAGCAGTGCTTACCGTATTGGCGATTTACAACCGTAAAGCTCCGGCTACTATTAATCTGGAAAACCAAGATCCACAGATTGATCTTGACGTTGTGACACAGGCACGGGAGCTTTCTGAAGGAAAGATTGTTGGTATCTCTAATTCCTTTGGCTTTGGTGGACATAACGCAGTCGTCGCGTTCCGTTCTGTTGAGTAACTCTGCATAATACTGCATTGGGGTCTTCTCAGAAATTACCTGAGAAGACCCTTTTCGTATCTGTGTACAGCTGAACCCACGAAAAACAGTGAGGTACGCATACTTAAAGCAGCTGTCATATCTGAAAGTACCGCGGGTAATAATACAGGGAGGATTCCCCACAAAACTGTGGGAAATCCTCCCTGTTAATGAAGAGCGACTATTTTACTTGTGCTTATAGCGGTAGATAAACGCTGCCATCGCGCCCCGTTCAACAGGTTGCCAAGGACGGAAGGTGCCATCAGCCCAGCCGGTAGCAATACCAGTACCTTTGAGCCACATAATTTCTCGATAGAATTGGTTATTCGCTCCAACATCTGAGAAATTACGACCTGCGGGTACCGCTGGCTTCCCCGCGAAACGGTAGAAGAATGCTGCCATCGCATCGCGGTTGACGCTATCGTGCGGACGGAAGGTACCGTCTGCCCATCCGGTAGCGATACCTTGCTGATGCATCCAGACAATTTCGCGATAGAACTGGTCTTGAGGCGATACATCGCGGAAAGGTGAACGTGCTGGAAGATTAACCGGGGGAGAGCCAGCCATACGGTAGAAATAAGCTGCCATCGCAGCGCGTTCTACACCTGCGTCCGGTCGGAAAGTGCCATCCGGCCAACCGGTAGTAATTTTCTCGTTGGCTAACCATTCAATTTCTTTATAGAAAGGCGAGCTCTGCGGAACATCCCGGAACCGGGTCTTAGGAGCCGTTTCTACTCGGGGCGCGGGTTGAGGATGCCATGAACGGTTCTTTGCCCCCGCGTTGGTGGCTAGTGCACGTAAATCGTGAACCGTACCCGGGAAGAAATTCGAGTCTCCAACAAAAGGTCCTTCAGAAGAGAACTGCCATATATCGTAATTACCCCACCCGGCTGGCATAGGACCGGGATAGTAGTTGTAATTTGCTAGATGCAGGAGATGGTTACCGAACTCTGTTGCGCCTACGCATTGCCTCCACCAGTAATTAGCGGTATAAATCATAGGATATCGACCGGTGAGGCTGCGGTAGGTCTCCATGAAATCACGAATCCACCGAGTGAGATCGGCACTGCTCATGTTGTAGCAGGTGTTGCCAAGACTTGGATATGGGTTGTATTCAATATCGAGTAGGCCGGGCATTGTAATTCCGTCGTTACTCCATCCACCGCCATGTCTGACAAAATAGCGTGCCTGTTCAGCTCCAGAGGTGGAGCGTGGGTTGGCAAAATGATAGGCACCACGAATCATGCCCGACTGCGCGGAACCGTTGTATTGCTGAGCAAAGTAAGGGTTAGTGTAATAGTTACCCTCTGTTGCTTTTGTGTATGCAAAACGGGAGCCCATATTATATGCACGGTTCCAGTCTACGTTTCCTTGGTATGAAGAAACGTCCATACCGAGGGTTCCACTTGTGGGAGTCCACATGGAAGTGGCATTAGGGGAGATCTTGCCAAGAGTTGAGGATTGCGACTCTGCAAGGCGAGCTCGCTCACCTGCACCCATTGGAGTATTCATTTCCTCGTGAGCGGGAATTTGAGCTGTAGCAGAAGCATCAGAAGTATTTTCATGAGCTACTGCCGGGCTTATAGTTCCTAAAGCCAGCACCATAGCGCCAACGGCTGCGATGGTCTTTGAGATAGACTTTTGCCGGTTAAAAAGTTTCATGTTTACCTGCAATTTTATTTAGTTGTGTATGTGAGAGTGATATGTGCTGCGCATGATTTAAAAATACGAATGAGTTTTTCGATTCTTAAAAATGCACTGCAGTTCGTGCTCTTCAGAGGAAGCATGAACGAAATGTATTCTAGAGATAATTTCCTATAAATTTCAAATATTCTGCTTCTTTGTAGCATGGTTTTTCGGGGTTGTGAGCATTTTTTGAGCATCAAGTATTAATATTTCTTATATTCCAGATTTAATATCATTAAATTATATATTAAACCTCATATATGGTGAAAATAGTTTTATATTTTTTAATATAAACAGGTAGGAGTGAACAATACATTCTATATGAGAGTGCATAATATCTAAATCACAGACTTAGGTGTACGTAAATTAGTTATATCTTTACCTACACATGTGCAAGTACTGGTGCCTTCCCCAAGACCTGCTTTTGGCGAGCTTGCGCGGTATGCCATAATTGACCCGTAATCGTGCTCCGGGGTCGGTGAAATTCCGAACCGGCGGTGACAGTCCGCGAACCGTGTGCATCAATATTGTGATGCCTATGGCCGAACCGGTGAAATTCCGGTACCGACAGTACAGTCTGGATGGTAGGTAGCACGAGCAGAAAGCACGGGATGCGGTCACGGTATATATTCGAAACCGTTATCTAATGTTCCAGCAATTGCTGGAATCAATGCATTTTGTTCTCCCCGGAGTCGCCGCAATGACGATGAAAGGGAGGAACAGTGAACGTTCTGCGGTGGCTCTTCGACGCACAAATACAGTTTGGAGACCAGATTCTTCTTGTGCGCGAAGTTTTAGGTAACCTTTTCGGTTTAGCCTCAGCGTTGGGCGGAATGCGCCGTAAAGTCTGGGCATGGCCGATCGGTATAGCCGGAAATCTGCTGCTTTTTACCGTTTTTATGGGTGCCTTCTTCGGCAGCCCCAACCCCATTAATATGCTTGGTCAGGCTGGGCGCCAGATTATGTTCATAACTGTTTCTGTATGGGGCTGGTATCGTTGGCGGCAATCCTGCAGAGTTCAAGGAACGCGTGCCGAGGGGGCAGCTGTAATTCCACGATGGGCATCCAGGATGGAACGTTTTAGCGTTATCTCTGTACTTATTCTTGGCACGATAGCGTTAACCCCAATATTTCGTTCTCTAGGGTCATACGAGCCTGTATGGTCAGATGCTTGGATATTTACCGGTTCGCTTATGGCGACCTATGGTATGGCACGAGGATGGGTAGAGTTCTGGCTAATTTGGGTTGCTGTTGATATTGTTGGTGTTCCGCTACTTTGGGGTGCAGGCTACTATGCCACCTCGCTGATGTATGTTTTCTACGGATGCTTTACTCTTGTAGGCTTCTTCGTATGGTGGAGTACTCGGAACCGTGAAGAAAAAACCCGAGTTCAAACGCAATTTCCAGATATTACTGTTGACGTGGAATCGAGCAAATCATGACAACGTATCTAGGTCCTGAGATGTATACGCCCGTAAATGACCTTGACTATTCTGCTGCGGAGTACGGACATCTTCAAGGAATACCTGCTTCGGTAACCATGAAGATCCCTGAAGGGGCATTGACCGATGATTGTGCTATGCGTTTAGCTTTAAAAGCCGCTCGTCAGGGTATACGAGGGGCTAATCCACTTGTGGGGGCAATTATTACAAACTCCACCGGTCAAGTACTGCATGTTGGATGGCATCGTGGGGCGGGAACCCCTCACGCTGAAGCGGATGCCCTAGCTCAAGCCCGCGCGGCTGGCACGGATATGAGCGATGCAAAAATGTATGTTTCGCTAGAACCCTGCAATCATACAGGCAAAACCGGTCCGTGCTCGCATGCTATCAAAGAAGCTGGAATTTCTCAGGTCTTTTATGCATATCCAGATAGGAGCGCTCAGGCTTCTGGCGGAGCAGAATATTTACGCTCTCACGGAATCGTAACAACATATATGCGAGAATTTGCTGACGACTCGTACGCGCTAAATGAACGATGGTTTATTTCGGTCGCAGAAAAACGACCATTTATTACCGTTAAATCTGCTTCAACTCTTGACGGTTTTATCGCGGCAGCAGACGGCACCAGTAAATGGATAACTGGTTCACAAGCACGTGCTGATGGGCATCTCATCCGAAAACGCGCAGACGCCGTGATGATCGGAACCCGCACTACACTCCTTGATAATCCCTCACTAGATGCCCGTGATATCTCAGGGCAACGCTACAAGAAACAGCCTTTACGGGTTGTCATGGGAGAAACAGATATACCAAGCACCTATAAAGTGTGTGGTCTAGGTACAAGAGACCCAGAAAATTACATGCAGGTTTACACTCACGAGCCCCGAGTCCTTCTTGACGAACTTTACAGTCGTGGGGTGCGACACCTCATGATTGAGGGAGGACCGGGAATGGTTGGCCTATTTACCGGGGAAGATCTTCTTGACGAACTTGTTTGGTACCGCGCTCCTATACTCATGGGGCACGGTAAAAGTGCAATGTACCGACTTATTACCAACACGTTGGAAAATGCCCCTCGTCTGCAGCTTGATGATCTTGGGATGTTTCCATCAGTTCGGGTCTTAGGTGAAGACACCGCAACGCACCTGATACCAAGCCCACGCAGTACCGCAAAAAATACACCGGGTATTCGTCGTGTACTTCCACGTTTCACGCACAAATATTTTCCAGATCCACGAGAATAAAAACTACAAAAGTTATGCATAATTCCTGGAAACAAAGTGCAGGAAAGGGACCATCGTCTTTGAGATCGTTCCGGTATGCACCTGCACGATATTTCGGGGAATAAAAGACTCATCTTTATAGTTATAGTGCAAGTATCGTAGCGGCATCTGAATTCCATCCTGGTACAGCTGCCACAGAGGAGAAGACACACATGTTTACAGGAATTATCGGTGCGCTAGGTACCGTTGAGTCCGTTCAACCAGTCTATGACGCTCAAGGGACTTCGACCGGAGCTGCATATATCACTATTAACGCTGGTGATATTGTCTCTGACTTGGAGCATGGAGGATCCCTAGCTGTCAACGGTGTATGTCTAACTGCCGTCGATGAGGATAGCATTGAACCGCAGCAATTTCGCGCTTATGCCATGGAGGAGACGCTCACTCGGACTAATTTAGGCACACTAGCTCAAGGAACGATCGTTAACCTTGAACGGTGTATGCCTGCCAACGGAAGGTTTGACGGACACGTAGTCCAGGGACACGTAGATGGTATCGCGACGGTTACATCAATAACTGAACATGATGCATGGTGCACTATTCGTTTTTCCATTCCTCAAGAACTTGCTCCGTATCTGGTTGAGAAAGGTTCTATCGCCGTCTCCGGCGTATCGCTGACAGTAACAGCAGTTTCTGCCTCTGCTGAGAGCGCTCCTTGGTTTGAAGTCGGTTTGATTCCTGAAACTCTTAGCGCAACTAATCTAGGGCAGCTTACCGTAGGAGACACTGTCAATCTTGAAACAGACGCGCTCGCTAAATATGTAGCCCGGTTGATGGAAATGAGAAATGTAGATTTCCATGAAACTTCCGTAGTTGCACAAGAGCTGGATTCTATTCAGGAGGCCATTGAGGCTATCTCCGCCGGTCGAGCTGTCGTTGTAGTGGATGATGAAAACCGTGAAAATGAGGGAGATATAATTTTTGCGGCTGAATATGCTACAGAAGAACTCATGGGATTTACTATCCGCTATACTTCCGGAGTGATATGTGCTCCAATGAGTCACGAACGCGCAGACAGCATGAACTTGCCGCCGATGACCGCGCACAATGAAGATCCTAAAGGTACTGCATATACGGTTTCTTGCGATGCGCGTGTAGGAACCACAACAGGTATTAGCGCCGCCGATCGTGCCCGCACAGTCAGAGTTCTTGCAGACGCCTCAGCGGGCCCTGAAGATTTGAGCCGTCCGGGGCATATATTTCCCTTGCGTGCCGTAGCTGGTGGGGTTTTGGAACGTGCTGGGCATACAGAAGCGGCCGTAGAACTTACTCGTGCGGCAGGTCTTTCGGGCGTAGGCGTTATCGCCGAGCTTGTTCATGATGATGGAAGTATGATGCGCTTTGAGGCTTTGCGCTCTTTTGCAGCTGCACACAGCCTCCCCATGATTTCGATCGAAGACCTTATTCAGTATGTGAAGGAACGAGCATGAGTGATACCCCAGAAAAGCAGAGCACTCAGCACAAGCACATACCCTCAGAGCTCGAATTCGAGAAACGCGATCTTGCTGAGAGATTTGCCCACCAATACACAGCTTCGCCTTTAGACTTAGTGCCTCATCCCAGTCCGCAACTGGTGGAATCGACCGTTGAGGTTATTGTTCCTACACCCCATGGAAACTTTGGGGTACGTGCTTGGCGGTTTGCCGATGGTGCTGAGCATATGAGCATTCGTGCTATAGACGCCCAAGGGAACCCTATTGCATTTTCGGGAGAAGCTCAGATTCCCGCAGTGCGAATCCACTCCGAATGTGCTACTGGAGATATTCTGGGCTCCTTCCGATGCGACTGTGGTCAGCAGCTTGAGAATGGGTTAAAAATTCTCTCGCGTTATGGTGGTTGGATGCTCTATATTCGCAATCATGAAGGGCGAGGTATTGGGCTTGTAAATAAGCTGCGAGCCTATGCACTTCAAGACGTTGGCCTTGATACCCTAGACGCAAATTTAGCGCTTGGCTTAGACGAAGATATGCGTGATTACACGCAGGCGGCACTTATTCTGCAAGAACTCGGGGTTCATAATCTGCGACTTATCACAAATAATCCGGCAAAGGTTGACGCGCTGACCGAGCTGGGGCTTGAAGTACATGAGGTAATTCCTGACGAAATTCCGGCGCGTGCTGAGAACGCCAAGTACCTTGAAACAAAACGTCGGCGTATGGGGCATAGGCTCCATGGGCCTAGTATATAGTTCTTCTGGCTGATAACAGCTTGCTGTGTGGTCAGAGGACGACTTTGCGATATAAACCAACGACACCAAGGAGTTAAGAAATATGAGCGGCGCAGGAGCAGCAGATACCACTCTCAATCCTGAGGACTACACTGGATTCAAACTAGCTATTGTCGCGGCAAGCTGGCACACTCAGGTCATGGAAGGGTTACTCGATGGGGCGCAGCGCGCCGCCGCTGATGCGGAGCTGGAGCCGACTATTGTGCGTGTTCCGGGGACTTTTGAACTACCTGTTGCAGCAACCCGTCTTGCCGAAAAATACGATGCGATTGTTGCCCTCGGCGTTGTTATTCGCGGTGGAACTCCTCACTTTGACTTCGTATGTCAGGGCGCTACGAGCGGTCTGACCGATGTTTCCGTGCTGACTGGTCGCCCGGTCGGTTTCGGGGTACTCACTTGCGATAATGAACAACAAGCTCTAGACCGTGCCGGACTTCCTGGTTCCTCTGAAGACAAAGGCTATGAGGCAACGGCGGCAGCTTTGCAAACCGCAGCGACTCTCAAACGACTGAGCTAATTAACAGCGCGAAGTGTCAATTTTGATACTTCGCGCTGTTTGTTCAAACCACTGTTAGATGTGGTGGAACTTGTACACTAATACGAGAGCCCCAGGCAACAGTTTGGGCATCAGCAATCAAGCACGAAGGATTAGTCCTATGCAGGATTTGGGCATTATCTCACCCTCTCTTGAAGAATTCCGGGAACGCGCGGTGACTCACCGAGTTATTCCGGTGTGCATCAAAATTCTTGCAGACTCGCTCACACCCATTGGTATTTATCGTTCGCTGGTTCTACACGATGGTGCCGCTGATCCTGGAACTTTTTTGCTTGAATCGGCTAAGACCGCGACCGAGGGGGAATCGGCAGCTTGGGACCGGTATTCTTTTATCGGCGCTTCTTCTCGTTCAACCCTGACCACACGAGACGGCAAGATATATTGGCAAGGGCAAACTCCGGCGGGAGCCCCAACAGAAGGCGACCCCGTTGAAGCTATTGATCAAACCCTTCGTATGCTTCATACTGAACCGGTTCCTGGCCTTCCACCGTTAACATCGGGGTTGGTAGGTTACTTGGGCTGGGACGTAGTACGCCGCTGGGAAAACCTGCCGTATCCGCCAGCTGATGACGTGAATCTCCCAGAATTTGCCTTGAATATGGTTTCTGACATGGCAATCCATGATAATACTGACGGTACAGCGCTCTTGATCGCAAATGCCATTAACTTCAACGGTACCGATGAAAATGTGGATGATGCATACGTCGATGCGGTCGAACGTCTGCACCGTATGCTGCAGCAGCTAGAACAGGGTGCCTCTGAAACGGCATCGGTTTTAACCGGAGTTTCTGAGGTAAATGATCGAATTCATCGTGAGGTTACTCAAACCTGGTCGGTGCAAGGGTATCAAGACGCAATTGATCGGTGTAAGAAAAATATTATTGATGGCGACGTCTTTCAGATCGTGATCTCACGTCGTTTTGAAGTTGAAACCGGCGCGGATGCGCTTGATGTCTATCGCGTCCTTCGTCAATCTAACCCTTCACCCTACATGTACCTCTTTAACTTTGAAGATGCTGAGGATGTTCCTTTCCAAATTGTTGGTTCTTCCCCAGAAGCCTTGGTGACCCTCAAGGAGGGTCGTGCGACCTCGCATCCTATCGCTGGTTCCCGGCCTCGCGGTGCAACTCGTGAACAGGATATAGCTCTTGCTGAAGAGCTTCTTGCCGATCAAAAAGAGCGCTCTGAGCATTTGATGCTGGTTGATTTGGCGCGTAATGATCTGTCTCGAATTGCAAAGCCTGGAACGGTCTCTGTTGATGAGTTCATGGTGATTGAGCGGTTTAGCCATATCATGCATATTTCTTCCTCAGTGAGTGCTGAACTTGACCCTCAATTCAGTGCTTACGATGTACTTCGCGTTGCTTTTCCGGCGGGGACTCTCTCGGGGGCTCCCAAACCGCGGGCCATGCAGCTTATCGATGAGTATGAGCCGACCCGCCGTGGGGTTTATGGGGGTGTCTGCGGATATTTTGATTTTGCTGGAAACATGGACATGGCTATTGCAATTCGTACTGCTGTTCTCAAGGGAACAAAAGCTTACGTACAGGCTGGAGCCGGTATTGTGATGGACTCCAACCCGGAGTCCGAGACTGAAGAGACCGTAAATAAGTCAGCTGCTCCGCTCCGTGCCGTATTGACGGCATCGGGTCTGAAACCTCTGCAGACAAAACGCGTTACCACAGCAGATTAAGAACCTGCGGGAGGGCATAATCCCATGAATACACAGCGGCATAAATCCTCGTCTTTGAATCAATCAAATAACTACGAGACAACGAGTACTGCTACGGCTTTTAGTGCGGCGGATGAAAACTTACACTCGAAACCTGCGCGACTACAAGCGCCTGGACTGGTGCTTTTAGCAGGGCTTGCTGTGGCTGCCCTTGCCTTTAGTACGACGCTTTTTCCTTGGGTCCAAGCGCATGTGAACGGGGTCTTGGGGGAACAAAACCTTGACATTAACGGGTCTCAAGCGGCGCCCGCAGTAAGCGCGCTGGCGATGGTAGCTTTAGCAGCTCCTTTAGCGGCACGCATAGCCCCTCAGCTTTTGCGGTATGTTATCGCATTTGTAAGTTTAGGATCCGGGGCGGGTATTATTTTTTCTGCGCTGTCGGTGGTGATGAATCCCGCAGATGCGGTTGTAACTGAGACCAGCAAGGTAACGGGAACCGTGGCGTCTACAGGTGCGTATGCTGTGACTGTTTGGCCGTGGATTTCATGCATATCAGGTTTTCTTATTATGTGCGTGGGACTTTGGACTCTTGTGGTGGCTCGACACTGGCAAGGTGGGCGTAAATATGACCGCACAGTGCGTAACATGCAAGAAGCTCCCGGTGAGGTCGACAATATGGATGCATGGGACCTGCTGAGCAGGGGAGAAGACCCTACCGCAGAGAAATAGTTTTAATAGTAAAAAGGTTTCAAACGCTGCGAGTTGTACACCCGTGCCTGCCTAAATATTTGTACGATTCTCACCAGCAAATTCACAGAAGACGAGGTCATGACCTAAAATCGAAGAAAGGACGTCTGTACGCATTATTCGCGTATCTGTGCACACACATGAGGAGTTTTCGTGACGGAAGAGAAAGTTGTTATTGTTCCTGAACGCCCGTATGCAAATCACGGTAGCACCGTAGCGTCGTGGGTTATGATCGCCATCATGACGGCCGGGGTACTTGTTGGTGCTGTTGCGTATGATCTGGCTCAGCCCGTTATCGTCTTTGTTGGTGCTGGCATTATCGTGCTGGGTCTAGTGGCTGGATTGCTTCTCAAGAGTGCTGGCTACGGCCAAGGTGGTTCTAAAACCAAAAATACTGAGCGTCACTAGTAAATACGCTATGAGCGCCTCGCCCATGACGAGGCGCTCTCTCTTGTGCTATCTCAAACTTTTGGATATTTGATGACTATGAGAAGGAACACTGTTGAGTACCGTACTAGATGAAATTATTGGTGGAGTACGTGAGGATTTAGAGGATCGTCGTGCAAAACATCCTCTGGAAAAGGTGCAGGAGCTAGCGCTCTCTACGGCACCAGCTCTTGACGCTGTATGCGCTTTACGTGGTGATGGCCAAACTGTGCGTATCATTTCAGAGGTGAAACGTTCGTCTCCATCGAAAGGTGTCCTGGGGGAAATAGCGGATCCAGCGGAACTAGCGGTGAAGTATCAGCGTGGAGGAGCAGCAGCTATTTCGGTGCTTACCGAAGAACGCCGTTTCGGCGGAAGCCTGGAGGATCTGGATGCGGTTCGTGCTCACGTCAGTATTCCCATATTGCGTAAAGATTTTATTGTTGATGAGTACCAGATTTGGGAGGCACGTGCACACGGCGCAGATCTGGTGCTTCTTATTGTTGCTGCCTTGGAAGAAGATACCTTGAGTGCTTTCTTAGAGCTTGCCGAATCGCTTGGTATGAATGCTCTCGTAGAAGCACATACTTCAGAAGAAATATCTATCGCTCAGCGTGTCGGAGCCAAAATTATAGGTATTAACGTTCGCAACCTAAAAACTCTTGAAGTCAAGAACGCGCATTATGCAGAGCTTGCGGCCGACCTGCCGGAAAGCGTTATTAAAGTTGCAGAATCTGGTGTATCTGGGCTGAGCGATGTACAGAACTACGCGCAGGCTGGTGCTGATGTCGTGCTTATTGGTGAGACTCTGGTCAAATCTGGAGATCCGGAGAAAACTGTACGTGAATTTTCGGCTGTACCTCATCTCTAATGCAGATTAGGGCTATCTTACGTAGATGACAGTTTTTCACATGTGAATAATCATAGGGCTTTTCTTTATATACGCTGACGCTATGTCATTCCGCGTAGAATAGTAAGAATACGAACAAGCCGTACCATGAGTTAAGTGTACAAACCTAACTCATGGATGAAAATAAAAGTACCCGGGAAGGACAACAATGAGCGAAAACCTGGCAGACGCATTTCTTGAGGGGAAATCCCTCAAAAATGCACCCGGTCCCTACTTCGGGCAATACGGTGGGCGATGGATGCCTGAATCGTTAATTGCCGCCATGGATGAGCTTGAGTCTACCTTCCAGAATGCTAAGCAGGATCCAGAGTTTATTGCGGAATTTCAGCGACTCTCTGCTGAATACTCGAATCGTCCTTCATTGCTAACGGAAGTTCCGCGGTTCTCAGAGCACGCTGGGGCTCGGATCTTTCTGAAACGTGAAGATCTTAACCATACCGGTAGCCACAAGGTTAACAATGTTTTAGGACAAGCACTTCTCGCAAAGCGCATGGGTAAGACACGTCTGATCGCAGAGACCGGTGCTGGTCAGCACGGTGTAGCAACGGCAACGGCTGCTGCGCTTTTCGGTATGGACTGTGTGATTTACATGGGTGAAGAAGATACCGAGCGGCAGGCTTTGAACGTGGCGCGTATGCAGCTTTTGGGCGCGAAAGTTATTGCCGTTCAGAATGGCTCCCGTACTCTGAAAGACGCTATTAATGAGGCTCTTCGAGACTGGGTCGCTAATGTCGAGAATACCCACTATCTGCTGGGTACAGCGGCGGGAGCACATCCTTTTCCTACTATGGTGCGTTTCTTTCATGATGCTATTGGTTCTGAAGCACGCGAACAAATTCAACAGATGACTGGGCGTCTTCCCCACGGAGTTTCTGCATGCGTTGGTGGGGGTTCAAACGCCATTGGAATCTTCCATGCATTCCTTGATGACCGCGATGTAAAACTTTACGGTTTTGAGGCGGGGGGAGACGGTGTAGAAACCGGACGTCACGCCGCAACTATTAATCTAGGCCGCCCAGGAATGCTTCACGGTGCCGTAACCTACCTGATGCAAGACAAAGATGGGCAAACTATAGAGTCGCATTCGATTTCTGCTGGCCTGGACTATCCCGGCGTTGGGCCCGAACACTCATACCTTTCAGACTTAGGCCGTGTCAGCTACCAGCCGGTGACCGATACTGAAGCTATGGATGCTTTTCAACTGCTTTGCCGTACTGAAGGTATTATTCCTGCCATCGAATCGGCGCATGCACTTGCCGGTGCGTTACGTGTCTGTCAGGAATGGGCGCATCAAGATTCTGAGTCTGCCCGTGAAAAAATAATGGTGGTGTGCCTATCTGGTCGTGGCGATAAAGACATGGAGACCGCCTTGAAATGGTTCGATCTAGGGAAAGCAACCCCGTCATCTTCTCTCATGACAGGCAATAAAGAGGCAGTTGCTGAGAAGGCAGTGCAGGCAGAAAGCGAGGCGCACGCATGAGCTATCAAGACGCACAGCCGCATGTGGCAAAGTACGAAGTCCTTGACGGTACCTTCCCACCCCAAAACCCGAACTCGCTTCTCGTGCAGCGGTTACGCGAATGCAAAGAAGATGGGTGTGCAGCACTTATCGGGTACCTCCCCGCAGGTTTTCCCAACTTTGAAGATTCTGTGGCAGCAGCTATCGAATTAGGAAATAACGGTGCCGACATTATTGAGCTGGGCGTGCCGTACTCGGATCCGGTCATGGACGGCCCCGTTATCCAGCATGCCACAGGTGCCGCATTAGAAGGCGGCTTCAAACTTTCTCGGGTTTTTGATGCTGTACGGCGCATTACCGAGGCAACCCAAGCTGTCGTTGTCGTGATGACGTATTGGAACCCTGTACTTGCCTACGGTGTTGATAATTTTGCACGTGATCTTGCGGCTGCTGGAGGAGCTGGAATGATCACTCCAGATTTAGTACCCGATGAAGCATCGGCTTGGTTCGAAGCCTCTGAAAAATACGGGTTAGATCGTATTTTCTTGGCGGCGCTATCATCATCACCTCAACGTTTAGAGACTATCGCTAAGGCTTCGAGCGGGTTCGTTTATGCCGTTTCTGTCATGGGCGTTACAGGGGCTCGCACCTCAGTCTCAGAAGCTGCCCAAGGACTTGTCGAAAACCTTCATGCTGCAGGCGCTGAATACGCGTGTGTTGGTTTAGGCGTTTCAACTCGTGCCCATGTTGAAGAGATCGGAACTTATGCAGATGGTGTGATTGTAGGAACGGCACTTGTAAAAGCTCTAGCTGATGGAGGTCCTACTGCGGTGGGAGCACTAACTCGTGAACTTGCAGGACGTGCATAGTATGAATGTTATATTATCGGAATCCTTTACCTCAGCAGTATCCCTTCCGCTGGCGTCAATTCCGTCGCCGAGTGTATCTTATCTTCAGCTTGGGCCGTTTCGTATCCATTTTTACGCACTTTGCATTTTAGCCGGAATAATCGTGTGTCTATGGCTTAGTGCTCGGCGCTGGGCACAAGTTGGCGGCACACGTGAGCGCGTATATGACGTGGCAATGTGGGCTATTCCCGCTGGAATTATTGGGGCGCGTGCTTACCATGTGCTCATTACAGACCCTGGCAGCTATTTTGGTCCCAATGTCTCTGATCCTTGGGCTTTCCTGAAGATTTGGGAAGGCGGCATCGGCATTATGGGAGCGGTGTCCGTAGGAGCCCTGGGGGCCTGGATTGCTTGTCGCCGATACCAGATTAACTATGCAGCATTTGCGGATGCAGTTGCACCAGGTATTATTTTGGCGCAGGCTTTTGGTCGTTGGGGCAACTGGTTTAATCAGGAGCTTTTCGGTAAGCCTACTACCCTTCCGTGGGGTTTGGAGATTAGTCAATCGAGTGGGAATTTTCCTGCTCAATATCCCGCAGGAACTCTCTTTCACCCCACATTCCTTTACGAATCATTGTGGAATCTTGTGGGCGCATTCCTTCTAATTTTCCTGGGGAATAGGTTCCTGAAGCGCGGACAAACTTTTTGGCTCTATGTGCTGTACTACGGTATTGGACGGTTCTTCATTGAAGTGTTCCTGCGTATTGATACCTCTGAAACACTTCTGGGGCTGCGGGTTCACGTGTGGACATCGGGTGCCCTGATTGTACTAGGGTTGATCGGCTTTGTTGCCGCTGGTATCCGCGCTAGGGCTAAAGCTGCAGCGGGCATTGCTGAAGCTCCAGTTCAGGGGCCATCTGTTCAGCATACCCCTAACTCAGAGAAGACTGCCGCCCAAGATTCGGATGAGGTTTCTAATCAGGGTAAAGAGACCTTGGAAGAATCTCGGATATCTGAAAAGAAGGTAACGGAAGAGAAGAAAGCTACAAAAGACAAAGAACCAGGCACCCACGAGGAGCCTGCAGATAGGGTTCAGACCGGTGATAAGCAGGATAAAGCTCCTGATATCCCGTGGAAAAAATCTAAATCGTAAATTCCTGGACAACTAACCTTGGGTCCTCTTCACTATTTCAATGGTGGAGAGGACCTGACTTTTTCCTTGATGAAAGATAAAAGGAGGGGGTGGGCCGCACACACAAGACCCACCCCCTGCAACCGAATACGTTATCGGCGCGGCCTCGCACCCGCATCCGGAATCAAAAGACCGGAGGAGGAGAGAAAACCTCCGGCCAAGCTTATTTTGGTAACCTGCTATGCGATATCAGAGGAATTTGGATATTGCTTCAACAAGTGGTTTTAGAGACTCTCGGTTGGTGTAATCCGCATGGCCGGTTTTATAGCACTCAAGCATTTGCTGAATACCTTCGTTGGGGTTTGGATTAGCCATCAACCAGGCGCGAACCGGACCTTTAAGAGCGGTCTTATGAGCAAGTGAAAGTTCTGAAAAATCAATCCCACCACGTAAATGGAAAGTCGGGCGTCCATCGGTGAGTTCTGCGGTATAACTTTTAGCGACAGCCTTGTCGAGTAGTTTTTTGGAGTACTCGCCTGTGAAGGAAACCGTGAAGAATGCAGTACGTTCCTTTTTAGGGAGAATAAAGGGAACAATCTTCTTCTTGAGGCTGGGAGCGCCTGTAAGGAACCCACCGTAGTCGCTACCGCCAATAATAACGGAGTCTGCTGCTTCCACAAGTTCAGGGGTTACTTCTGTAGCCCGTAGAGTATTGACTTCAGGAGCCTGTGGTAATGCTCGCAGATCTTCTGCTAGCCAGTTCGCATAACGCTCGGTGTACCCATAGGTTGAACCGAAGATAATCAGCACACGAATGGTCACTGAAGCCTCCCAAAGCAAATTTGCATACAAGATACTAATTATTGATTCCAGTCTATGGCAGGTGGTGATAAATGTGAAATTGCTTAGCCAATACTGGCGTGTCGTTTTTATCACATGGAAGAAGGGGGTGAGCGATGAACATCAAGGTGTGTCATACATGATGTGGGCATATTTGTTTCTCGGACAGGAACGCTTGGCCATAGTTTCAAATGAGATGTCAGAAAACAACTAAAACCTAATTATTGTTCTGAGGGGCAGATAGAGAGCACGTGAGTCTTGAGTGGGCAATATGGTTCGAGGTTAAAACAAGGATTTCCTGAAAATACCGAGAATTTTCCTCCCGAAAACGCTTGAGAAGGAATATACTAGAAGGGATGCATGCCGCACATGCCATGTTGTGTATACATGGTGTTGTGTGGGAATAATTGGGACTCCTGATGAGAAGGTTCCATTTATATTATGGGTATCTTTCTTAGAAGGTTCCACCCCAACACACGAAGGTTAGGTACATGAGGCGCGCAAAAATCGTTGCAACCATTGGTCCGGCTATTTCTTCTCCCGAAAAAATTGCGGAAGCGATCAAGGCGGGTATGAACGTTTCCCGTCTGAATATGAGTCACGGTGACCATGACGTTCACACTAACTCTTACACAACTATCCGTGAACAATCCGCGGCGTTGGGGAAAGAAGTAGCTATTCTTGCTGATCTGCAAGGTCCTAAGATCCGTTTGGAGCGCTTTGTAAACGGGGAAGAATATCTAAAGCCTGGCGCTGATTTTACGATTACTTCTGAGGACGTTGAGGGTACCAAAGATATCTGTGGTACGACTTATAAAGGTCTTCCTGGCGATGTGAAGCCTGGCGATAAACTTTTGCTGGATGACGGTAAGATCCAGCTGGAAGCCGTTGAAGTAACTCCAACTCGTGTTCGCACTCGTGTGATTGTAGGCGGACCTATTTCAAACAATAAAGGCATCAACCTTCCTGGGGCGGCCGTTTCTCTTCCCGCACTGACCGAGAAGGATGAGGCTGACCTTCGTTTTGCCTTGAATTTGGGCGTAGATATTATTGCTCTTTCCTTTGTACGTAGCGGGAAAGACGTAAACCGCGTTCATGAGATCAT
This sequence comes from Rothia sp. HMSC069C01, assembly GCF_001814655.1. Lineage (NCBI taxonomy): Bacteria > Bacillati > Actinomycetota > Actinomycetes > Micrococcales > Micrococcaceae > Rothia > Rothia sp. HMSC069C01. The sequence continues at coordinate 644,583 of NZ_KV817408.1, read as the reverse complement.
GGCCGAAGAGGGTATCCGTATTCCGGTGATTGCCAAGATCGAAAAGCCTCAAGCGGTTGATAATCTGCAAGATATTATCGACAAGTTTGATGGCATCATGGTTGCCCGTGGCGACCTTGGCGTGGAACTGCCGTTCTCTGAGGTGCCACTGGTTCAGAAGAAAGCTATTGAGATGGCTCGTCGCTGGGCTAAGCCCGTTATTGTGGCAACTCAGGTACTTGAGTCCATGATCTCTAGCCCGACTCCTACGCGCGCGGAAGTCTCTGACTGTGCAAACGCAATCTTGGATGGCGCCGATGCGGTGATGCTCTCCGGCGAGACTTCGGTGGGCAATTACCCCATTATTACCATTGCAGCAATGGCCTCCATTATTCGTGATACTGAGGAAAAGGGTCTATACCGCGTACCACAGCTGGACCGTAAGCCCCGTACCCGTGGTGGTGCCATCACGCGTGCAGCTGTAAACATTGCGGAACAATTGGATGTAGATTACATTAGTACTTTTACCCAGACGGGTGACTCAGCACGCCGTTTAGCACGTCTACGCCCTGCGCAGCCGGTACTTGCTTTCACCCCCAACCCAAAGGTGCGTGCTTTTATCTCACTGTTGTGGGGTGTTGAAGCTGCGCATGCGCCGGTGGCGACCAACATTGACGGTATGACCGACATCGTAAATGACTACCTGGTCGAGCATAAGCTCGCAGAACCGGGTGATCTTATTGTGATTGCTGCAGGTTCGCCTCCCGGGGTGGCGGGATCAACCAATATGGTTAAGGTACACCGTATTAAGGAACAGGGTTCCGGCGAGCATGAACCGGAAGAGCGTGAGCACCTGCGTCCCTACGGGGAAGACGAACACAAGTAAGGTTCTTCTTTATCGTGTAAACATTTTCGAACTGAATCTATGAGAAGTCCCGCCTCTTTGATACAGGAGGCGGGACTTTCTATATGCGGAAAGACCCACCATATGAGTTGCGGGTACCCAATCTATTGAACTGGAGCTCCAGGAAAATAAAAACTCGTCTCAAAACCATAACTATGGTCAAGACGAGTTTAGTAAATGTGCCCGAGGTGGGACTCGAACCCACACTCCGAAGAACCTGATTTTGAGTCAGGCGCGTCTGCCAATTCCGCCACTCGGGCTTGTACTCAAAGGTACGCATAAGATTCTACCCTATCGATTGGCAGAAAATCGAATTACAAAGAGCAAGAAATATCCACAGTATTCTTTGAAGCCTCGACGATAGTTTTTGCTTCTAGACGAGAAACATATAAATTTCAACCTTACACAGTAGATGAAGTTTTATTAACTACTGTAGAATAAAGGCGACTGAAAATAGACCAAGGAGAGAGTTATGTCAGAGAAGACCGCTCACGAACACGAGGGAGAGCAGGTCTCGGCGCGCACCGTTGTGGTTGCCGAAGACGAAGCGTTGATTCGCCTGGACATCGTCGAAATCCTGAAGGACCAAGGGTTCGAGGTCGTGGCAGAGACCGATAATGGTAAAACCGCTATCGAGCTTGCCAAAAAACACCATCCCGATTTGGTGCTCATGGATGTCAAAATGCCGATTATGGACGGTATTACAGCCGCCGAGGAAATCGGAAAGGAAAAAATAGCGCCTGTGGTGCTCCTGACCGCTTTCAGCCAGAAAGAGCTGGTGGATCGTGCTGTTGAAGCTGGGGCCATGGCATATGTGGTCAAGCCCTTTACTCCTAATGACCTTTTTCCCGCTATCGAGGTGGCGCTTTCTCGATATGAACAGCTGCGTACGCTAGAGAAAGAGGTCACAACTATTCGTGATCAGTTTGAGACTCGAAAGCTCGTAGATCGTGCCAAGTCTTTGCTTATCACCAAAATGAACCTCACCGAGCCTGAGGCATTCCGGTGGATTCAGAAGACCTCAATGGACCGTCGCCTCTCTATGCGAGAGGTATCCGATACTATTATCAAGCAGCTGTCTGAGTAATCTTCTTGGGACCTTAGTATCAAGTCCCAAACGATGATTAGCTGCTGCTCTAGAATATAAAATTCAGGAGTGTGGATTTTCAGGACAACAAGAGTCTTGTTGTCCTGAAAATCCACACTCCTGTTTTACGCTTTTATTTGCTCACGACAGTCTTGAAATGAATGTATTAGCGTCGCATTATGCGGGTTATGTCGTCATCGTCATCACTACCATGAGGACCTTTAATCGGGCGTGCTGTTGGGGATCCAGCCCAGAGTAAAACGCCAGCTGCTATGAAAAGTCCTAGCCACCAGAAACTTCCTGGATTTCCCATAGCGGCAACCCAACATACCAGTAGAGCAGCTATGGCTAAGGGCAATGTAATACGTTTTGCACGGACGATTTTTGGATAGCGTTTGGAATACGGTTGGCGCGCCATGTCAATCCTCTATATGTCTGCTTTAGGGTCGTGGAATGATCATATTAGTTATACGAGCTGTACAAATAGTTCGATCGGACTCATCCATAATCTCTATAGTGTGTACGCAAACGGTACGTCCCAGCTTAACTGCCGTACAGATTCCCGTAACGTGGCCACTAATGGCGGGGCGCACGTGAGTTGCATTGAGATCTACCCCAACGGCTATGGAGTCAACTCCTCCATGGATACCTGCTGCTAATGAACCAAGAGTTTCTGCAAGAACAGCCGAGGCACCTCCGTGGAGCAAACCGACAGGCTGGGTATTCCCCTGCACAGACATGGATGCCACAGCTCGCTCGGCAGTTAGCTCACTAAAGATAATTCCCATACGGGGGATTAGCTCTCCCAAGCCCTTCGGAAAGAATTTATGAGTCTCTGCGGGCACACCGTGCTCGTTGAGCTGTGCTACAAGGTCAGCAGATAGTTTAGGGGTAGATTCAGTCATGCCTTCAAGTGTACTCCCAGTGATAGGGTGGAGTAGAAAAAGAGCTCTTATCAAGTATGTGTTTGTCGGGATTGAGAAGAAACGAGATTCTTGCTTTGGAAGGTGTAAGAATATGGATGATCATGCACGTATCTATGAAGAATGGCATCGGTACGCTAAAAACCGTGATACTGAAGGACTGCTCAGCCTTTATGCTGAGGACGCAGTTTTTGAAAGCCCCCTCGTGCCAGCAATAATTCCCGGAGCTGGCGGCGGCGTTTTGCGGGGACGAGAAGCGATTAAGCATTTTCTGGAAGAGGGCACCCACCGTCGTCCGAATGAATTTGTACGTTGGTACCGCACGGGGGAGTATCTGACTAATGGGAAAACTTTGGTGTGGGAATATCCGCGAGAAACTCCTGAAGGAGAACAAATAGATATCTTAGAGCTCATGGAAATATCCGATGGGCTTATTGTGAACCATCGCATCTATTGGGGTTGGAAAGGATGTCAGCATATTAGCGAAGCCCTCGTGCGGAATAAGTAAGGTGTAAGTAAAGCTCCATATGAATAACGGGGTGCGCATCCAAGGTTTCTGGACGCGCACCCCGTCGTTTAGATCAAGGCTATGCCGAAATTGCTTCTGCTTTTTCGATGTCTTCATCGCTAATCCCGGCAGTTGGATCAACCCCCAACATCTTAGAGATACGTTCGGTAAACGTTGCAATGGTGGCATCTCCGGTGACATTAGTTGCGGTACCGAAAGAGTCTTGCGCAAGGTACAGAGCAATCATGAGGGCGATCATGGATTCATTGAAACCAAGCATCGACTCCAGCAGCCCGATGGCGGTCATCACACCTCCGCCGGGTACACCCGGGGCCGCGACCATCATAATGCCTAGCATAAGCACTACTGGAGTCACCGAGGCAAAATTGGGATTTTGCCCGGTCATATACAGGACTGCGACTGCACATGAAGTAATCGTGATCATAGAACCCGAAAGGTGGATGGTAGCGCATAGCGGAATAGCGAAATCAACCACGCGAGGAGAAATACCAGCCTTCTTCGCAGATCGAACCGTTACCGGGATGGTAGCTGCTGAGGACTGAGTTCCAATGGCCGTGAAATAGGCGGGCATCATGGTCTTGAGCATCCTAAACGGGTTGCGTTTTGAAACGCTTCCGGCAACTGTGTACTGTAGCGTTAGCGTTATCCAGTGCAAGATAATGACCATAATGAATACCATGCCGAAGACCGAGAGAATCTTAGCAACCTGGCCTGCAAGGGTCATATTCGCAAAGACGCCCACGATATGGATGGGCAGAAGCGGGATAATAACGTAGCTGAGAAGCTTCTCAATGATAACTTGAAAATCCTCGAAGAGATTGAGCATGCTACGAGTCTTGAGGGCTGTTATTCCCAGACCTAGGATAAAGGACAGAATGAGTGCGCTCATCACTCCCATAATGGGGTCAAGCTCAAACTTGATGTATCCTGTCGAGAGTGCATTTTCAGGGTTATCAAAAGATTCTAGCCGTTGCCCCTTCAACAAAATAGGGTACAGGAATAGTGCCGCCGTTAAAGCTAAAAATCCAGCAACAATACTGGAAAGATATGACAGAGCTACGGTAATGCCCAGCATCTTACCTGCACCTTGGGCTAGCGAACCAATTCCTGGAACGATAAAACCGATAATAATAAGCGGGATAGAGAAGCTCAGGAACGCACTGAAAACAGTAGAGAACGAGACAAAGATCTGAACTACAACATCGGTAGGGATAGAGGTACCCAGCCCGCTATTTATGCCACCGATCATCCCAGGAGTTGTAGCACCGATAAGAACACCTGCAAGAATTGCGATCACAATCCAGGCAAGGAGAGGGATCTTTTTGAGTAGTTTCATAATTTCCTATGTGTGTTGGGACCGATAAGATCCATGCCGCTCATCCCCGGTATTCTCAGGGAACACTCAAGTATAGAGTTATATCCTAGCGTGAATGAATATGTTTATCCAGCGACAGGACAGACGTTCATGACATGAAAACGCCTAGTCGGTACTAGGCCTTTTAGAAGTTTTCAGGCGTGTTGCGTTCACTATCACCCCCGCTGTCGAAAACCTCTAGAATGGGATTGTGAGTAACTCAGAAAATACCCTGCTCCTTATTGATGGACATTCATTGGCCCTTCGCTCTTTCTTTGGCATCTATACAATGGCAGAGAAAACGGGAAACCATGTTTTTGTGCGAAGCGACGGGCAGCATACGGAGGCAGTTCATGCCTTCCTGTCTACCTTGCTGAACATTATTAAAGACCATAACCCTAGCCATATTGCGGTGGCATTCGATCTGCCCGGTGGTACTTTTCGCACGGAGGAATACAGCGAATATAAGAGCGGTCGTAACGTTATCCCTGAAGCCTTCGACGGGCAGCTTGATCTCATCAAGAAGATGCTCGGAGCTCTGAAAATCCCGGCGCTTACCCAGGAGAATTATGAGGCAGATGATATCGTCGCAACACTGACACGGCAGGGATCAGAAACTCAATACAAAGTGCTCATTCTTTCAGGAGACCGCGATATTTTCCAACTTGTTACGGACGATGTTACATTGCTGTATCCCGTGACGACTGGTCCCTCCAAGGGGATTCAGCGTATGGATCCTGCAGCGGTTGAGAAAAAAACAAAAGTACCACCTCGGCTGTATCCGGATCTCGCTGCACTCACCGGTGAGCAAGCCGATAATCTGCCTGGAGTCCCCGGAGTTGGACCAGGCTTTGCTGCTAAATGGCTTCACGAGTACGGTGATCTTGAAGGTGTACTTGCTAATAGCGAGGACATCAAAGGTAAAAAAGGTGAGGCTCTGCGCGAAAACATTGAGAACGTACGCAGGAACCGTCGCCTCAACCAGCTTGTTGACACGCTCAACTTGGATGTTAAGTTCGATCAAATGCGGTTTATTCCGGACCTTCAAGAGCTTGAAGCGTTCTTCGATGAAGTGGAATTCCGCACTATTCGTAAGCGGGCCCAGGATATATTAGGGCCTGTCATACGTGCTTTGGGCGCGCAAGCTCGTACCGCAGGTGAAGAACCCATGACAGATAACGGGGTTCCGAGTGGTCCCACCTTTGAGCCAATTCGTACCGATGAGGCGATCACTGTGACATCAGCCGCAGACTTTCGTGCATGGTGCGAGCATGCAGCCCACGTTGGGTATGGGCGTGACGCATCGGGTAATGCCATTGAGGTCCCTGAAAGGCTTAAAGGCGCGGTTACGCTTTTCCCTGTGATTGATGTGCCTGTAGCCCGTGAAGGTGTGAAAGTTACCAAGACTAAGATTCGCGCTGCTGAAGAGAATCCGGTACTGCGAGGAATTATTCTGACCTCGAAAGAATCATCGTTGTGGATCAACCTGACGAATATTTCCGAAGATCTCGCCTCAGCATTTGCGGAGTGGGTTTCTGACCCTCAAATGCGTAAGATCGTGATGGATCTCAAAAATCAGCGGAAACTCTTACGTGAGTACGGGTATAAACTCGATGGAGCCATCGAAGATCCGTCACTATCCTCATATATGTGCGGATACATAGCAGCTACGAATCGTAGGCTCTTTGCTGAACGTATTGAGGATTTAGCTGAGAAATATCTTTGGATTCCCCAACAGGAATTCAGTGAACTTGTCTTCCCAGAGGAAGCACCCTCACTTTTTGAGATGCCCGGTGAAGAGAACTTACGTTACTTTACCCAGGTTTCACGGGTTATTCACGAACTGGCGCGTATTTTGCACTTCGAAATGCAAGAACAGGGCCAGCTTAAGATTTATGAAGATATTGAGCTGCCGCTTCTGTACGTTCTGGCTGATATGGAGCAGGCGGGTATCGCTGTCTCAGATGCCTTACTAAACGAGCTTAATGATACGTTTAGCTCACGCGCATCCATGGCCGAGGAACAGGCGAAAGTACTTATTGGCGGTGACGTCAATGGCGAGCCCCTCAATCTGGCATCTGTGAAACAGCTCCAAACTGTACTCTTTGAGAGGCTCGGTCTTCCGAAGACCCGCAAAATTAAGTCTGGGTATTCAACGGATTCAGAATCTGTGGCTGACTTGTTGACCAAAGTATCGCCGGAATCAGATGGTGCTCAATTCTTGATTGCGCTCCAGGCATACCGAGATAATATCAAGCTCAAGCAGACTGTTGAAGGTTTACAAAAAGCGGCAGTCACAGATGGTCGTGTACACACTACTTTCCAGCAAAATGCTGCATCAACGGGGCGTCTTTCCTCGACGGCACCGAACCTGCAGAATATCCCAATCCGCACTGATGAAGGACGACGTATCCGCGGTGCCTTTATCGTGGCTCCAAAAGTTTTAGACGGTGTAGAGTATGAAGGTTTGCTCACCGCCGACTACTCGCAGATTGAGATGCGTATTATGGTGCATCTCGCCGCCGATGAGAAATTAATCCAGGCTTATGCGGATGGTGAAGACCTGCATCGGTACGTTGGCTCTGAGGTGTTCGGGGTTGCCCCCGAAGAGGTGACACCCCAGATGCGTGCGAAAGTTAAAGCAATGTCTTATGGATTGGCATACGGTCTTTCTCGGTTTGGTCTCGCAAAGCAGCTCAATATTAGTTCCGATGAGGCAGGGGAGTTGCGTACCAACTACTTCAAACGATTTGGTCGTGTGGGGCGTTTCCTGCGCGGGGTCGTCAAACAGGCTCATAACGACGGTTATACCGAAACTATTTATGGGCGCCGACGTTCACTGCCAGATCTTGACTCTCCAAACCGAACTCGACGTGAGGCAGCTGAACGAGCTGCCCTCAACGCTCCAATTCAGGGGACAGCTGCAGACATCATTAAAATCGCAATGATTAACATTCACCGCCGACTTCAAGAAGAGAATCTCAAGACCCGCATGCTCTTGCAGGTTCACGACGAGATTATCCTCGAAGTTGCCGTCGGTGAACGCGAAGCAGCGCAACGCATCCTAGTAGAGGAGATGAGTGAAGCTATTGAGCTGAAGGTTCCTCTCGACGTGCAAGTTGGCTGGGGCAAGTCATGGGAAGAAGCCGGACACTAGTCAGAAACCGCGAAGAGAGACGAACGATACCGTCGGACTTATTCGGAATATATTGCACACAGAATAGTGCAAGAAATACCCTCATCGATGCGCGTCGTTCATTGACGACACGCCCGAAAAACACGTACACTAGTAATCGCGTGTATCAGCATCCCTATGCACCAGAGGCATGTACCTACGCATCTTCCGGATGATACGCGCGGTAAGTATCCGTCAGACTCGACGTCACTTCCCATGTTTTGAGTAGGAAACAGCAAGTGAGCGCTCGCAAACTTGCCGGAGACGTCGACCTATTATTAATCCAATTGGAGCCCTAACTACATGAGCACCAACATCCCTCAGGTCGCAATCAACGACATCGGCAACGAGGAAGAATTCCTCAAGGCAGTTGACGAGACCATCAAGTACTTCAACGATGGCGATCTCGTCTCCGGTCAGGTTGTTAAGGTTGATCACGACGAGGTTCTGCTCGACATCGGTTACAAGACCGAAGGCGTCATTCCCTCTCGCGAGCTTTCTATCAAGCACGATGTAGATCCCGGTGAAGTAGTCGCAGTTGGCGATGAAATCGAGGCTCTCGTCCTGACTAAGGAAGACAAGGAAGGTCGCCTGATCCTCTCCAAGAAGCGCGCACAATACGAGCGTGCATGGGGCGACATCGAAAAAATCAAGGAAAACGACGGCGTCGTCACCGGTACCGTTATTGAGGTTGTCAAGGGCGGTCTTATCCTTGACATTGGTCTGCGAGGCTTCCTGCCCGCATCCCTCGTTGAGATGCGTCGTGTTCGCGATCTTGCACCCTACATCGGTCAGCAGCTCGAAGCTAAGATCATCGAGCTTGACAAGAACCGCAACAATGTTGTTCTCTCTCGCCGCGCATGGCTTGAGCAGACTCAGTCCGAGGTTCGCTCCACTTTCCTCAACCAGCTCGAAAAGGGCCAGGTACGCGAAGGTGTTGTATCGTCTATCGTCAACTTCGGTGCCTTCGTCGATTTGGGTGGCGTGGACGGTCTGGTTCACGTTTCCGAACTCTCCTGGAAGCACATCGACCACCCCTCCGAGGTTGTCGAAGTTGGTCAGCCTGTAACCGTTGAAGTTCTTGAGGTTGATCTGGATCGTGAGCGTGTCTCGCTGTCCTTGAAGGCTACCCAGGAAGACCCGTGGCAGGCATTTGCTCGCACCCACGCTCTGGGGCAGATCGTACCCGGTAAGGTTACTAAGCTCGTTCCCTTCGGTGCGTTTGTTCGTGTTGAAGACGGTATTGAGGGTCTGGTTCATATCTCTGAGCTTGCTGTGCGCCATGTTGATTTGGCAGAGCAGGTTGTTTCGGTGGGCGAAGAGCTCTTCGTCAAGATCATTGATATTGATATGGATCGTCGTCGTATCTCCCTGTCCCTCAAGCAGGCTAACGAAGGCGTTGATCCCAACGCTACCGAGTTCGATCCCGCACTATACGGTATGGCAGCTGAATACGATGAAGCTGGCAACTACAAGTACCCCGAAGGCTTCGATCCCGAAGCTAACGAATGGCTTGAAGGCTTTGACGCACAGCGCGAGGCTTGGGAAGCACAATATGCAGAAGCACAGGCTCGCTTCGAAGCACACAAGGTTCAGGTTGCTAAAGCACTTGAAGCTGACGCAGAGGCAGCTGCTGCTGCTCCCGTTGCCGCAGCTGAGCCAGCACCCGCATCATCTTACTCTTCCGATGAGAAGTCTTCCGCTGGTACTCTCGCATCTGATGAGGCTCTAGCAGAGCTGCGTAAGAAGCTGACTGGCAACTAAGGTTTACTCGTTTATGGAGTAGCCTCTAGTTCTAGAGCACAAATATCACGCGCGAGGGTTCCCCAAACCTGGGGAACCCTCGCGTAGTATTGTGTGCCTTTTCTCGCGTACAGTTTTAGACCTCAGCACGTAGCTCGTTCCAGACCTTTTGAACCTGTGCTTGAGTATCTTCACGAGATCCACTATTGGTAATAACCCACCGAGCAATGGCGGAGCGCTGTTGATCGGTGGCTTGAGCAGAAATGCGTGCTTGGGCTTCTGCATAGGACATATTCCGATATTTGCTAAGTCGCTCTAGACGAATGGGGAGATCTGTCTGTACCGCAATGACAGCATCAAATTCTGCAGCGCGTTGAGTCTCAACCAGGAGCGGAATATCATCAATGATAATGCCCGAAAAGTTGGGGGATTTTACCGCATCGTCAACAATCTCAGAGGCGCGAGCACGAACTTTGGGATGCACAATAGCATTGAGTTTCTTTCGCTCTGCGTCATGGGTAAAGATACGTTCCGCTAAACGAGCACGATTAAGGGTTCCGTTTGCATTGAGGACGGACTCTCCGAAGAGGTTGACTGTGCGAGCAAGGACTTCCTGCCCAGGCTCCATGAGTTCACGCGAGATCGCATCTGCATCAATAATAACGGCGCCTAGATCCCTGAACATCCGCGCAACTGTGCTTTTACCGCTTCCAATGCCGCCTGTCAGAGCGTAGCGACGGTACTGTGTAACGCCCATGAAACCCCTAGAATAGTAGTTGTGAGTACTCAAATGTTCCAAGAATCCCGCGCACAACGATACACAGTATTGCATGGAATAGAACCCTATGAGAGTCTTCTTGAAATTAAGCGTAGCGAATTTATTGGTCATGTTAAACGCGTATACACAACAGACGAGGCACGCGCTTACATAGATTCGCTTCGGAAGAGCTATCACGATGCCCGCCATGTGTGTTCGGCCTTTGTTCTTGGAGCGGATCGTGAAATTCAACGTTCATCGGACGATGGCGAGCCTGCCGGTACTGCAGGAATTCCAATGCTTCAAGCTCTTTTAGCACGCCAGACACGCATTGATGAGGGCGGTACTGACCTTTCTGATCTTGTGGCCGTTGTTGTGCGTTATTTTGGGGGTATCAAACTGGGCGCTGGCGGATTGGTGCGCGCCTATACAGATGCGGTGGTGCAGACTCTCGATAACGCCCATTTTGATTCTCGGGAACGGATGCGGGTAGGCACCGTTTTAGTTTCTCTGGCTGAGGTTGGGCGAGTGGAGAATGAGATTCGGGCATCAGGAATTGAAGTATTAGGTACGGATTATCTTGTAGACGGCGCCCAGATCTCTCTAGGTGTTTTCGACCGGGAGCAGAAGAAGCGCGAGGCACAGGAACGTGTTATAGCAATAACTTCTGGTCGGGAAAATATCGTATGGGGCGATACTCGGTGGGTAGATATTCCATATTTTTAGCCCAGCCATATTAGATTTAGAGCATACCCTAAATTTTAAACTAGGCTAGGCATAGTGTCTTGGTGCTGATTGTGGTACGTTGAATACGGTGCAGCATTGTCTGCCACATACACCGCAAGTGAAAGCCGAGAATTTTCCCGTGCATTTTAACTCTGAACAGCATAGCTCCGTCACACATACGTCTAAACCCGATGTTGAACCTGCGACTGTTGAGCAGATTCTCAATGCTTATGCGCAGGGTAACCTAGATACGCTCCTGAATGTGTTGACGCAGTGGCCGCATGATTTTGCGCAACAGCTTAACCGTATTTGCCGTGCTTTTCCTTCTGAAATTGAACGTATTGCGGTCACTCTTCAAGAAGTAGGCGAAAATCTTCCTCAAGGAACCCTAGTTCGCCTCTATAATCAGTATTCCAATGCGGCTCGCGGCGTGGGAGAGAAAATCTCTCAAGATAATTCTCGTATGCTGCATATCATCCAGGCCCCTGTGATAACTCGTGCTCATGCTGCCCGTCTACTCCTAGCCCTAGAGCTCTGTTTGGCACCTAAGATGCGTGGACTAATTGTGACCATGCCGCCTCAAGATTTTTATCGGCCTATGGAAGCTGAACCTCAGCCAGTCTCATGTAACCCAGCGCTCGATGGTGCAGTTAACCCCTTTATACCCAGTCTGTGGGAAACTTTTCCGTTGGGAAACTCCAATGAAGCTGTGGCGCTGAGTGCTACAGGTATACGGGAAATTCCTGACGGGTATGAACTATCTGTTATGCTCCTCGACGATGACTACCAACGCGTGCATACCATAGAGCGGGGTGCACCAGATACTTGCTTCTCATGTTTCTGGGATGAAGAAGTAGAAGATTCAGAGAACGATATTCGGTGTGGGCTTGAGCTGGGATACCGTGTTGAAGAATACGCTGAAATTAACGTGCATCGCGCCATGAAAATGGGAGCGCGGTATATTGTGGTGACGGCTCTTGTAGGTGAGCGCTTTCCTCAGAGCACTGATGAGGATGATACCTGTAATGCACCGTCGCAAAATGGTGCTCCACGGTTTGATTCTCGGGTTGCGCCAGATCTGCGATCTTTGATTATTACCCCGGATGAAAATATTCGCCCGGTTGCGCATCGCGGCAATTTTCACGTTCTGGATGTTCCAGGGCGCACGATCTGCGCCGTACTCGATCTTTATAAGCAACGAATTACTATGCCTGCGGTCGGCATTCCAATGAAAGCTGACGAAGACGATACGCTCGCCGCTCTCATGGGAGTGCTAAATGGTTACCTGCCCATGACAGTACGAGATTTCATGCAGCTATCGGGAGCTGTAGTTAAATAAGTATCAAGTTTGTATCGTGTGGGATATGAGACCCAATAATTTCTTAGATGGTGGCATGCATCTTCCTCGAGCGAAACCCTCTGATTTCTCGAATACATCGACTAGAATAGATGTATGAGTCTTGCTCCGGAGATTAAACGAGTCGTAGCCCCTTTTGAAGTTGTCAGTCCATATCAGCCAGCTGGTGATCAGCCTAAGGCTATTGCTGAGCTTACTGAGCGCGTGGAGAACGGTGAAAAAGACATCGTTCTGATGGGTGCCACCGGCACCGGTAAATCTGCTACGGCGGCATGGCTGGTCGAATCTGTGCAGCGCCCTACGCTTGTTATGGTGCAGAATAAGACTCTTGCTGCCCAGTTAGCCAATGAACTGCGTGAGCTCTTGCCCAATAACGCGGTCGAGTATTTCGTCTCATACTATGACTATTATCAGCCTGAGGCCTATGTTCCGCAGACGGATACTTTTATTGAGAAAGACTCCTCAATCAATGAAGAAGTAGAACGCCTGCGGCACTCTGCTACGAATTCCCTTTTGACTCGTCGCGATGTTGTTGTGGTCTCGACTGTTTCGTGTATTTACGGTTTGGGTACGCCCGAAGAATATGTGGAGCAGATGGTCACTCTTAAGCGCGGGGATGAGATAGATCGTGATGATCTGCTGCGCCAATTCGTGAATATGCAGTACGCCCGTAATGACATGGATTTTCACCGTGGAACCTTTCGGGTGAGGGGCGATACTGTCGAAATCATCCCTATGTACGAAGAGCATGCTATTCGTATTGAATTTTTCGGCGATGAAATTGAGGCTATCTATACTCTGCACCCGCTCACGGGTGAGGTTATTCGAGAAGAAGACGAGATGTATGTCTTCCCGGCGAGCCACTATGTTGCTGGTCCTGAGCGTATGGCTCGCGCTATTGCCTCCATCGAAGACGAGCTCCAGGAACGTCTACAAACGCTAGAATCTCAGGGGAAGCTTCTGGAGGCACAGCGGCTACGTATGCGTACCACCTATGACCTTGAGATGATGGAACAGATGGGGTTCACCAGTGGTATTGAGAACTATTCACGCCATATCGACGGTCGTTCAGCAGGTTCAGCTCCGCATTGTCTGTTAGACTATTTCCCCGATGATTTCCTGCTTATTATCGACGAGTCACATGTGACGGTACCTCAAATCGGTGCCATGTACGAGGGCGATATGTCTCGTAAACGTACGCTCGTGGAACATGGGTTCCGTCTGCCTTCTGCCATGGACAACCGTCCTCTAAAATGGGATGAATTCTTAGAGCGCATAGGGCAAACTATTTATCTTTCGGCTACTCCCGGCAAGTATGAGCTTTCACAGGCTGATGGTTATGTTGAACAGATTATTCGTCCAACAGGACTGGTGGACCCAGAGATTATTGTAAAGCCCACGAAGGGGCAGATTGATGACCTTCTTGAACAAATTCAAGAGCGTACTGAACGCGACGAGCGTGTTTTGGTGACGACTCTAACCAAACGTATGGCAGAAGACTTGACCGAGTATTTGGTGCAGCATGGAGTACGTGTACAATATTTGCACTCCGATGTAGATACTCTCAAACGCGTAGAGCTGTTACGTGAGCTTCGCTTGGGCACTTTTGATGTTCTGGTAGGTATTAATCTGCTTCGTGAGGGACTGGACCTTCCTGAGGTTTCACTGGTGGCCATTTTGGACGCTGATAAAGAAGGATTCTTACGTTCGACGACCTCGCTCATCCAGACGATTGGTCGTGCAGCGCGTAACGTCTCGGGGCAGGTACATATGTATGCAGATACTGTTACCGATTCAATGCGTACTGCTATTGACGAGACGAACCGTCGTCGAGAGATTCAGCAGGCGTATAACCGGGAGCATGGCATAGATCCGCAGCCTCTGAGGAAGAAAATTGCGGATATTACAGATGTTCTCGCTCGCGAAGAGGAAGACACCCATGAGCTTTTGCAATTACGCAAGAGCGGTAAGAAAGGTTCTCGAACAGTTGAAGCCGGAGCGAAGACAGGGTCAAGTACTTCTTCGAAGATCGTAGCAAGTACTCCAGAGTCGGATGCTCTTCTTGCCAAAGCTCAAGACCGTGTTCGCGCCGATGGTCTCGCAGCTGAGCCTGCTGAGGATCTGTTGGAACTTATCGAACAATTGAGTGAGCAGATGCGTCTGGCTGCAGAAAACCTGCAGTTTGAGTTAGCGGCACGTTTACGTGATGAACTTACCGATCTCAAAAAAGAATTTCGGCAGATGCGAGAAGCTGGGCATGCTTAATGTCTTATTAAGAATGAAAATATAAAGGTTCAACCTTATACTTGTTGAGATATTGTGTTTTGCCCTAAAATTTAGAATATTGCTTCGATGAAGATATGCGTCATTTTCGCTTCACAGATGTATAGGAATTTGCGCGTTATAATTACTTATCAGCAGAGAAGCAATTACACTCACTCACAAGATATGCGTAGGCATTCAAGGAGAAGCTTTTGCCCAGAAATAAGTCAATATCTATTAATCGACGTGCTGTGGCTAAGGGCGTCGCATGGGCTACCCCGATAGTGGTCGCTTCTACAGCGGTTCCAGCAGTCGCTGCATCCCGATGTGATCCTAAGAGCGCCCCTGGATTTCGCCAGGCGGGTTCGTGGGCCATTAAGAATCCAGATAGAGGAAAACTCAAGTCCGCTGGATCTAATCGTCCGAGCACGTTTCATGGAAAAGAATATTGGATTTCAAATACAACTGCTTTAGGCGAAGAACCCGCTACTATTAGGATTACTGCGGGGTTTGAATCAGGAACTGATGACAGCAGTATTTTAAATACTGAATGTGGTATGTATCGTGTACGTATCTATATGACGGCTATAGAAACACGAGCAGCTTCCGGAGAATACCGTGGTAATCCTAAAGTAACTATTACCCTGAGAGATCCTCGAGGAAAACTTATTAACGGAAAAACTCTTCGATATACCACTGACCCCGCTGGACAACCTGGGGGGTTTATTCCAGTTCCCTTAGGTGAAGATATACAGGCACAAGAATGGACTCTCAAAGCAATTCCTGGAGTCTATAGGTTTGAGGCTGTCTTTGACGTTCCTGCCGAGGGCCTGGAGTCTCGTCGAGTCCAGAATCGTGGTCTTGGCTTTACTGTGCCAATTTTTGAGCCAATGTAAAGTAGATTATTTTGCATAACCTTGTACATGCACAGAAAGATAATAATGTCGTAGCGCATATGCATAGATTTACACGTATACCTACACTCTGGATTTGTTCTTGTTCCATAAGGGTTTAGGTGGTCATCAAAACTTGAAAGAAGGAACAATACCTGTGCGAACCGGTGCGTCGCAGAGCTGCGCTTACAGGGCAAATCGCCGCACTGTTACTAAAGGTATAGCCTGGGCGGTACCTGCAGTGCTGTCAGCAGTGACAGTACCAGCTTTTGCAGCTTCCGGCTGTGAAGATGTAACCTGGACCCAGTTTTGCCCAGCTGGAGCGGTGGTCTATCTCCAATCCTACATCCGGGGAACTGATATCGCCTGCCTCGAATGGGATAAAAATTATTGGTGGGCAGGAATACTGGATGTCGGAAAGCACCGCAGCAGGCAATGAAAAAGCGAGTATTGTTTTGCGCACTGCGTACCGTGCTGGCTACGATTCAGAAGCTCAGCTACGACCAGGATGTCGGTATTCTTTTAAATACTCTGTAGCGGCACATGACGCAGACCATGGTAGGCGCAAAGGCAAAGGTGACGTCAAGTTGGATGTTTACCTCTATGACCCTGAAGGGGGCCAGGTGCGTAACAGTGGGCATACCTATACGACAAAGCCGAGACAGAACACTAACAAATCAACCTCTGTTCCTCTTGGCGGGCAGGTGTCTGCGCATGAGGTTTATGTAACTGCTCAGGAAGGGCTTTACCGTCTCGAAACTGTTATTACTGTTGCCGCAGAAGAAAAACGGCGCAATAAAGTCGTAGCCCGAGCAATCGGAATTACCTCACCCTGCTTTGAATTTGCGGGGTAGATGCTTCCTGCCTAGGGAAAACTATGAGGCAACAACGTTCCGATCGTAACGTTCGCGGGCGGCGAGAACTGCATCCATATTAGTTTCTGCCCACTGGCGTAAAGCATTCATCGGGGCAATGAGTGTATTACCAAGCGGAGTTAATGAATAATCTACACGTGGTGGCATAGAAGCCGTGACCGCGCGGGTGAGCAGGCCATCGCGCTCCATGGAGCGCAAAGTCTGGGTAAGAACTTTGGGGGATAACCCTTCGATATGATCCTTAATCTCCCCAAAACGAGCACTTGGCTGATCGGCAAGAACAGCAACAATCATAGGAGTCCAGCGGTCCGTAAGATGTCGCAATACAGTACGTGAAGGACACGCGCTAGCCAGAATATTGGCGGGGGCTCCATTATGTGATGTCAGAGTTTCAGCCATAACTACTTTCCAGTCCAAAAATTGAGAAAGTTTCTATAATTACCTTGAGGTATCTGGTTACTAAAGGATACTATTGTCTCGGAAGCCCGGCAAGCTGGGGGAGTACAAGACAAAAATCCGAGCTATTGGTGTGCTTGGAAACAGGAAAGGATATACAGATGAACATCGCGGTTATTGGGGCAACCGGTATGGTCGGGGAGCGCACTGTGGCAGAGGCAGTTGCGCGCGGGCATCAGGTCGATGCATACAGCCGTTCTGGTAACGCGGTACCCGGTGCAGAAAGCAAAACTGTTGATCTAGCTAACACCGACGAACTTGTCTCAATCGTTAACGGTCACGACGTTACCATTATTGCTGTTTCTGCCGGTCGCGGTACTTCTGCAGATCCGGTTATCAACGCCCATAAGGCGCTAATTGCAGCCAAGCCTGCTGGCCGTCTACTGATTGTAGGTGGTGCTGGTTCCCTCATGGACGAAAATGGTGTGCGTCTCGTTGATACCGCCGGGTTCCCCGAGGCGTACAAAAATGAAGCCAAAGCTTTCTGTCAGATCCTTGAAGAATACCAAGCATCCGACGGGCTAGCTTGGACGTTGCTTTCCCCCGCACCTCTGATCCGTCCCGGTGAGCGCACCGGAAAATACAATGTATCGCTTGACACTCCTGCTGGTACTGAGATTAGTGCTGAGGATTTTGCTGTTGCTCTGCTTGACGAAGCGGAAACCCCGAAACATCCCGGTGTTCGCTTTACCGTTGCTCACTAAAATATAGGGTTGGAAATACTAAAATCCGGTACAGCTTCGTAAGAAGCTGTACCGGATTTTAGTATTCATAAAGAATTTACTGATTATGGACCTCGGCTAGCATATTCTTCAAATGGCCCAAAATAGTGAGTGGATCGGAACCAAAACCATCATGATGATGAGTTTTTGAGGTCCATACCTGAGTATTACCAACCCAGCGGGCTGTCTCCATTGAGTTCTCAAAATCCACATAAATATCTGGGTTGTAAGCTGCGGCAACTACCGGAACCTCATTCCGATGCAACTGCTCATGATCGTAGAGTCGACCCCAATCTTTCTTCTCCGCAAGAATTTGCGCAACATCTGCCAGAGGGCGCAGGGCAGGATCTTCTTCGTAGTACCACGGGAAAATGTGCTCGCCCGTGAAGAAGAGAGTATCGGCTTCAGGCGAAAACTCGGGGCGCTGTGCCGCTACCCGTGCCGCTGCCCAATTAGTGGGGGCAGGCGAAGGTGAGAGCTCATAACCCGCAATGCCCGGCAAGGTACCGTCAGCGGGACCATCTGCATAGATCGTCTCATGCATAAGGGCATAGAGAGGATTTGCCAGGAAAGAAACTTCGCTGCTCATGGATGAGAGGAACTGATCTGAGAGGCGATCATCTCCTTCAGCGAAAGCAGTTTCTAAGAAGTAGTGCAGACCGCGCTCGCGCCAGCGCCCACCTAAATAGTGGCCAGCCATCTGAAAACGGTGATCGGTCAGACGCTCACCCGTGGGAAGGTACTCTTCGTGGGTGCGCAGATGTTCTGCGATGCGAGTAGCGAGAGCTGCATCCTCGGGAAACCACTCATAGTATTCCTTGTTGCGCTCAGCCATACGATCGAAGGTATGCTGGTACACGTTGTCTACTGTGGTGCGAATTGGTGCCAAACCCGCAGTAATCCTCGAATCACGCAGTGATTGTGGGGCGAAGGACAGGTAAGACAGAGTCAAGAATCCGCCGAAGGACTGACCGATGGTTGACCACTGCTTGTCCTTACGGCTGGCGAGCAAGACCTCGCGTATAGCTTCCGCATCTGCGATGATAGAGTCTGCTCGGAAAAGCTCAACATATTCGGCCTGAATCTGGGGGTCACCCACCGCTGTAATGTTGCGTGCGGATAGGGGAGAAGACATACCGGTACCACGCTGATCCAGCAGGATAACGCGGTGAGTTTTAGCCAGCTCGGCTATCCACCCACCGATGGAACCGGTCTTAGGGGAACCAAACCCAGGACCGCCCTGTAGATAGACGATATAGGGACGCTTCTCGACGGGAAGAGTCAGAGTCTCGCTTGTATTGATGACTTCACGAGCAAAAATTTTGATGCTTTGATCTGCAAAATGTGAAGATAGCGCGGCATCACGCCCTTTGGAAAAAATCAGGCCGTGAGTGAGCGGAACCTGAAACCAATGGTCGATAATTTCGTATCCATCATGTTTGACGACAGTGCCTTGGCGGTATTCAACTTGAGGAAGTGCAGAAATGGTCAACGGTGAACCTTCTTTCATACCTATAAACTCATCATGTGTATAGTCTATCGCGCCCTACCTCTTAAGGCAGAGCGCGATAGTTTTATGGTAGTGCAAGAAGTCAGATTCGCTTACATGTGCGTACTCAATGTGTTAGGAAAGCTTGCACAGCGAAGACTCAGCGGTTCCATTAACACGACGACCTGGGGAACCCGGGGTCGTGCCTGAAGAAATATTAGAGTTATAGACTTGCGAGCTATCTACATATGAACCGCCTGCGCCGCCGCCGCCCGAAAAAGCAGAGGCACCCACAGGAGACCATGTACGGGTAGTCCACGGTCCATATGTTTCACGAGTCCAGCTCTGATCGGTGATGTAGCCGCCCGATGTAGTTACCGATCCTGAACCACCGCCTCCATAACCCCCACCACCGGTTGCGCCGTGGAGAATAGAACATTGGTTAACTTCTTCATCGGATGAATTCGTCGTGTTCACCATGCCGATACCGACGACACCGGAACCCCCAGTACCACCGTTGGAACCATTACCCGTTAGACGTGCATCATCTCCCATGCTACCCGCAAGGTACTGGTTTATTGTGGAATGCTCGGCATTATTCTCATAGGAAACCGAAGTGATATTCCGTGTATTAACGGTACCGCCAACAGCGCCGCCAGCACCTCCGCGCCCGTCACGGCCACCAAGTCCACCATTCATTTTGAGTCCGAGACCTGGAAAATAGTGGTATATTTCTTCATAACTACCGCCGTTCGTGTCACCAGAGCCTCCCGTACCACCATTAGCGACGGTACCCGGAGTGAAATAAAGGGATTTAAAATCTGCTGGGCGAGGTCCAAGGCTATCTTCTCGCCAGTCCGTATAAAGCGTCTGGCGACCGCCTCCTGCACCGCCACCGCCAGCGATAGCGATAACAGTACCGTTGAGAAGAACCGCAGATGCGCCTCCGCCCGTAGGAGCATAGAACTCCATCAATCCGCCTGGATGCTCCTGAAACCTTTGTACCTGACTATTAGTGCCAATATATGCACCAACATGGGAACCACCGTCTGCCCAACCGCGTCCCGGCGTAGAAGCAGTAGAACCATAAGGGCCGCCTCCACCGGCCACAATGAAGGTGATAACGTCACCTTCGTTGACATTGACAGCACCAGAGACTGTGGCTCCCGCACCCCCGATGCCACCTTGGGCAGACCCCTGGTACGAGCCTCCAGAGCCACCGGTAATAGAAAATTTGAAGGCCTTAGTTTTCTTATCTACCGTTACAGTATATGTACGCGACGTACCGTCGGCTGAGGTATTTGCAAAGGCCTGTTCGTAGCCGCCATATTCACATTCCACCGATGATGCGTAAGCGGGAATGGTAGCGCTTGCTGTCACGAGGGGGACAGCCCACGCCGACCCCTGTACAAGAGTTCGACGAGATAAGAAGGGGGAGGATTTTGCTTTCATGGGTTTAACTCCTTGAGAAATTGATATAAAGATTTGCGAAGTGCAGTAGGGGAGATAGAGCAATCATACGTATAGGGTAACTCCCTAGTTACACGCATTAGAGGGATAAGAAGTACGGTGCGAAATACGTACAAGTATTTCGCACCGTACTTTATTTACTTGGTCTTCTTATCTGCTGTGAAATTACGGCATACAACAGCGGTTGCCGCGCCATTCACACGCATACCGGGCTTACCAATGTTGCTACCAATAGTTATATTGGAGTCATATACGCGAGAGGTATCGACGTAGGACCCTCCACCGCCACCTGCGCCGGAGAACGCCGCTGAGCCAACTGGTGACCAGTATCCCCCCTCGATGTAGTTCCCATCAACCCAACCTGTGACAGAGGCGTAGGATTGATCCGCGCCATAACCGGCAGCAGTAGTCACTGACGCGCTACCGCCGCCGCCGTATCCACCGCCGCCGGTTGAGCCGTGGAGAATGGAACACTGGTTCAGATCACTTGTGCGGTACCAGGTAATAGCCATACCGATACCAACCACGCCTGCACCGCCTTGACCTCCATTATTTCCTTGGGGATTTTTTGTGAGGGTAGCATCGGCACCTGCGTTACCGGCAACGTTTTGGCTGAATAAGTAGCGCTCTTGTGAACCCTCAAAGGAAATAGCGCTGTTGCTCTTCGGATCAGACAAAGAACCTGCAGGTGCACCTGCTCCGCCCTGCCCATTACCGCCGCCAAGACCACCGTTCATGTTGAGGGCAGGTCCTGGGAAGAACAAGTAGGTTTCTTGGTAGCTGCCGCCGCGTTCACCCACACGTCCGCCAGAACCGCCGCTTGCCATATCGCCTGTATTGAATTTGAGACCTTTAAAGCTTTCAGGCTGCGGACCGTAAAACTCCTTATTCCAAGAAGTACGCGAAATCTGGCGAGCCCCTGCACCGCCGCCGCCGCCAGCAATAGCAATAGGAGTACCATTCAAGAGGATTGCTGATGCACCGCCGCCAGTAGGACCATATAGCTCGTTTATTAGGCTCTTGCTAGAATGCTCCTTGTACCGCTTCGTGTACTCATTTTCATCCATGATCGCTTCACTATGAGAGCCACCGTCAGCCCAGCCTTTACCCGGTGTAGACGGGCTATTATTATATGGGCCTCCGCCGCCAGCAATGATGAAGGTTACCTCATCGGTTGGGTTAAGATCAAGGGTTCCGGTAACAAGAGCACCAGAACCACCGTGGCCATCGCGGGCATTGCCTTGATAAGTACCACCAGCTCCACCCAAAAGGGTGAAGGTCATGACTTCAATATTGCCAGCGGTGAAGGTATGGGTTACAGAATCACCGTTTGTCGTAGTGTTAGTGGGTACATCCAGGGTAATACCTGGGGTGCATAGTGATGATGCGAAAGCTGGTACAGAAGCGCTTGCTACGACCATAGGAGTAGCCCACGCAGCACCTTTCACAACGTTGCGGCGAGATATGGAATGCTTCATTGTATCCTTCCAGTGTTTGATGTGTGAGTGATATGAAAACCTTAGCGCTAGTTTTGACGCACTATCGAATGATGGCATTATCACCAATGTCATTAGTAGGCGATAGGTGTCATTATCCTTGGTATCTCTGCAGATTTATCAGTCAGAGCTGTTAAAAACTCTGATATGAAACTGCTCTGCGGAGATGAGAAAGCCCTAAATTATTTTGTGTAGTGGCGCCTTTCGAGGATGGATATAGTGCGATTATTTGAAGCGCATGGATTATTTAAGGATTATAGAGTATTTTCTCTGTGAAATGTATTCCCAAGGTTGAGAATATTATAAAATTCACTATTTTACGTCAATAATGATGTGATATTTACAAATCTCTCAACCTCTTACGGAATGATATTGAGTAAAAATATTAAAAATGTGTCATGTAGTGAATGAGGGAGCATAATGAAATGCATGAGAAGATATTTTGATGTAGGGAGCATCTAGAAATGATTTATTGGTAAAGTTATTTTTGATAAAATTTATGGCTTGCGATACACATACATGAAGTCAGATTCGAAATAGTATTGATGTAAAGTTTTACTTATTTGAGGTATATGAGATAAGGCTTTGCATGGTCAAAATTCTACACATGCAAAGCCTTATCTCTAGAGAGCACCGTAACGCTTGAGCATCATCATATGCTATTCGGCGTTGTCTTTACTTACTCACCTTTATTGTCTTTATTATCCGAGTTTTCTTTCTTGGGGTCATCGTTGTTGGGGAGGCGGCACCAAGAAAGTTCTGCCACGGCGTTAATACGGCTCAAAGCAGTAGCCGGACGGGTGACCAGATCCGGTAGGATCTGCCCTTCAAGGAGAGCATCATCATGGGTTAGGTATGAACCACCCGCACCCGCGCCGCCAGACACAGCGGCAGCACCAACAGGAGCCCAGCCGCCTCGGTCGTATTTAACCCAGCGCTGATCAGAAGCATAAGCACCTGCGGTTGTTACGGAGCCAGAACCGCCCCCGCCGTAACCCCCGCCACCGGTTGAGGAATGCACAAGCGCGCCCTGGTGCAGATATTTGTGGGTAAACTGACGGTTATCGACAAAGGCTCGACCAACTACGCTGCCACCGCCTGTGCCGCCGTTATTGCCGAGGCTATTTCTGTCAAGGGTAGCGTCTTCACCCGATTTGCCAGCTACATCCTCATAAAATACGTCGTTTTCATCGTTAGTTGCAAAAACAATGGAAGCATTGGAATCCATATTGCGCAGACCACCTGTTGCTGCGCCAGCACCACCCTTACCATTCTCTCCCGCAAAACCACCGTTTGCTCTTATGCTAGGACCGGGGAAGAACTTGTAGATCTCAGAGAATGAGCTGCCATTTGCGCCGTTTCCAGCGCCGCCGCTGCCGCCTTGGGCAGCTTCGGTTGTTTCAAGAACGAGAGGGAGAAACTCTTTGGGCTGGGGGCCGGACTGCATATCGTTCCATACGGTGTAGGAGTAGAACCTAGTTCCCGCTCCGCCACCTCCACCGGCGACGGCAATGAGTTTGTCATTGAGGAATACCGCAGATGCGCCACCGCCCGTAGGGCCGTAGTATTCCTCGGCAGTGTTGGGGCCTTCAAAGAATTTAACGGTGCGTGCGTCGGTCGTTTTGTAGGATGGTCCGTGTGAACCGCCGTTAGCCCAGCCCTTACCTGGTTCCGTTGGCTTATCGCGGTTATAGGCGCCGCCCCCAGCAAGAACAAACTTGAGAACGTCATTCTCCTTGACCGCAAGAGTCCCAGTAATGAGTGCGCCTCGGCCGCCGGAACCATGCATTGCAAGACCGCGGTAAGAGCCGCCCACACCGCCAGTAATGCGGAAAGTAACGGTTTCAACACCAGCAGGAATGGTGAAAGCTTCTAGGGTAGATGACCCATCATTAGTGAGGTTCTGGTTAACCGGGACAGAAATGTCGGGAACGCATTTTTCGCGGGATGATGCGTATACAGGAACGGCGGAGCTGGCGATAACAATGGGGGTTGCCCATGTGGTGCCCTGAATAATACGACGTCTAGAAATTGAGCTTGCCACGTATGATAATCCTAAATGTCTGAGATGTAGTGATACTGTCTTTCCCTGTTTGCCTATCAGAGCAAATTCCGGGATGCGTTACTGAGCACAACAGACGCAAAGAATTACATAGGCGAACCTTAATCTGTAATCAACAATATATTTCAGGTATAAGTATATACTTGGCAGAATATATGCTGATATTAAGGTTAGATTCTTGTTATCTGTGTGTTTTGAATCGTAACTGTATCTATAGTTTACGTGGTTGAAGATTGTAGTGGTCGGAAATGCAGAGAGATTTTGGTAGTGCACTTCCATAAAATTTGTTTCAGATCACAAAAAATTTAAGATTTATAGAAGTTTTTGTGATGTAAGATACTAAATATTCTAGAAATTTAGGCACTTTGGCGGAAATTTGTGATTTGTGACATATTTTTCTAAGTAAAGAAACTATTCTTCATATTTGGAAAATGAGCGTGTTCGATAAACGCGGTATGTGGACTATAAGTGCATCAAACTACGCAAGCTATTTGCAATGTATGACGGCGCAAAATGATGTGGAAGAGGATAATTTTATAGACGCGGGGGGGGGGCAATCCTACTCTCGATATTTTAAGGCTATGCGAACTCTATTAGCACTGGAATCGTTTTATTGGATTATGAAATGTTTAAGCAATGCATTGAAAGTACGCAGCTGATCGCACATATTTTAGAATTCACCCACACTTAGGATCTTCAGAACTGGGTAACCAGCATCATCGGAGGCAGCAAGAGTTACCTCCGCCCGAATACCCCAGTCGAAGTTGTCCTCAGGATCAGCAAAGGTCTGCTGTACTTTCCATACGCCAGGATGTTCCCGCACATCATCGTCAATTTGAACGAGCTTAGGGGAGCGAGCCTCAGCATCCGTATAGATATCGTCGTAGGCATCAAAATAGTCATCCATCGCATCCGCCCAAGCGTCAGCATCCCATCCTGAGGCCTCATCTAGTTCCCCAAGTATGTTCTCTCGCTCATCGGCGAAAAGCTCAACACGGCGGAAGAGAGCATTGCGCACCATCACCCGGAACGCACGTACATTCTTCGTGACGGCCGGGGGAGTATCATCCTTAATCTCGGCGGCGGCACGGTCAGCTGCCAAGGATGCAGCATCTTCGCCAGCGGCAAGTTTCTCCCACTCATCCACCAGCGATGAGTCGGTTTGGCGCACTAGTTCACCCAGCCACTCGATAATCTCCGCAAGATCATCGTTGACGGCCGACTCAGGTACCGTTTGCCGCAGCGCCTTATACGCATCCGAAAGGTAACGTAACAGCACGCCCTCGCCACGTTCTAACGCATAATACTGCACAAAGTCGTTGAAGCCCATAGCGCGCTCGTACATATCACGCACCACAGATTTTGGATGCGGCTCAAAGCGTGCCACCCAGGGGGCCGACTGCTGATACGTAGTGTATGCCTGCTCGATTAACTCAGTGAGAGGCTGAGGGTAGGCTACCTGATCGAGCTCATACATACGCTCGTTATACTCCACACCGTCTGCCTTCAGCTGCGCTGAAAGCTCGTTCTTAACCTTACGCTCCTGTGCATATAACACCAGGTGAGGCGGTTCCAAAGTTGCCTCAATCAGCGAAAGAACATCTAAAGCATAGTTGGGAGAATCAGGATCCAAAAGTTCAATAGCTGCCACCGCGAATGCCGAAAGTGGCTGATTTAAAGCAAAGTTATCCTGTAAATCCTCGGTAAACCGCAGGTATGAGCCATGCTCATTCGGGGTATCTGTGCGCTCAATAACCCCGCCGGTCAGTAGTTCCTTATAGATACTAACGGCTTTACGCAAAAGTTCCCGGCGACGCTGTGGAGGCTCATGATTCACCTGAAGAATGCGATAGGCTGCGACCACCGGGTTCTGAGGGCGCTGCATCAGGTTCAAAAGCATTGAGTGGGTAATATCAAACGAAGAAGTTAGCGGCTCAGGCTCTGCCGCGACCAGCTGATCGAAGGTCTTCTCTGACCAACCCACAAAACCTTCCGGCGCTTTCTTGCGTTTAGACGACAGTGACTGATTAATCTTCTTTGCATCGTCACCGAACTTCGCCTGTGCTTTGGCCAATAGGCGCGCATTTTCTATATCGTGTTCGGGCGCCTGCACCACTACGGTACCGGCGGTATCAAAACCAGCTCGACCGGCACGTCCCGCGATTTGGTGAAATTCACGTGCGCGCAGGCGGCGATTCTTCGACCCATCAAACTTTGACAAGGCCGTAATAAGTACAGTGCGAATAGGAACGTTAATGCCTACGCCCAAAGTATCGGTACCGCAAATCACCTTTAATAACCCAGCCTGCGCAAGCCTCTCCACAAGGCGACGATACTTAGGGAGCATTCCCGCATGGTGAATACCAATACCAGCCCGCACCAGTTTATTCAGCGCCTTGCCGAAACCCGGACCAAACCTGAACTTCGCAATAAGCTGCGCGATCCGCTCTTTCTCCTCCTTTGAAGCAATAGCTACCGGCAGCAGCGCGTTTGCCTGTTCCAGGGCGGCCTTCTGCGAAAAATGAACAATGTAGACGGGGGCTTGCTTAGTCTGCACAAGCTCCTGAACCGCCTCCTGAATGGGGTCGGTTGAGTAGTAGAAATGAAGCGGAATTGGACGTTCACTACTGGCAACCAGCACGCTTTCGCGGCCGGTGAGCGTCGTCATCTCTTCCTGGAAGCGCGTGGTGTCGCCTAGGGTCGCGCTCATGAGCAAGAATTGCGCCTGCGGAAGCTCTAAAAGCGGCAGCTGCCATGCCCAGCCGCGTTGCGGATCGGAGTAGAAATGGAACTCATCCATAATAACTTGGCAGACATCCGCAGTCTTACCCTCGCGCAGAGTAATATTCGCTAGAATTTCGGCGGTACAACAGATAATGGGGGCATCCGCGTTAATAGCCGAATCCCCGGTAATCATACCGACATTTTCGGCACCAAAAATCTCGATAAGATCAAAGAACTTCTCAGAAACAAGCGCTTTAATGGGTGCGGTGTAGTAGGAACGCTGCCCAGTTGCCAAACCGGTAAAATGCGCCGCCACCGCCACTGTAGATTTACCAGAACCGGTGGGGGTAGCCAGCACCACATTATGCCCCGCCGCAATTTCCAAGACAGCTTCATCTTGAGCCGGGTAAAGCGTCATGCCTCGGCTGGAGATCCACCCGGTGAACGCCTCATAGATTTCATCCGGGGTGAGCGGATTGCCAGTATAGTCGCGCCGGTTGTAACCGCCGGGATTCTCCGCGAGTTTGGGGGAAAGGTATTCAAGAATGCTCATGGTGCTTCAATTTTACCGAGTCTAGAGGCAGAGAATTAGCAGAATCCGTCAAAATCAGCGATGCGCACAATATTGGGTGACTATTGCGTTGCGCAAGATATACACGCCACAGGAAACTTAGGTTATGGTCATTTTTTACGCTAGCAGAAACCCCTCTGACTGTTAGACTTGCGTATAGCGAAGTGCGGTTAGTTTCCCTTCTGATAAGGAGTACGCAATATAGCATGAGAATATCCTTAAAGGACACACAAATAGCGGGATACTGGGCGACCGCAAGGAAAAATACTCTTGATGATTGTGTGTCAGAACTTCACCATTTTATGACCTCGCTTGAGTCACTGTACCCGGGCGGACACTGGCGTATCATGCGCTAAGCTCCTCAGCGGTTAGGGGCTAATGTTGAAAACGCTATTCCTGGATTGACCGATCTGCTACTGGGCCAGCTAGAGGGCGCGAAAACTCCAGATGCAGACGCCTCATTTGGGTACTACTTTAACCTTGAATATCTGGGGCCGCTCCCAATAATTGTCCAAGGATGCGTGGGAATACAAACCGACAATAAGAATTTTAAAAACTTTGTCCTGATCAAATTTTGGCGAGACCCCGAAGTGCCAGAATCTTCACAGGGAGAACCCACTCTTGAATCCGGTCACCAACTGCTTGAAACAATTATTCGTTGTTGGTCACCGCACTTAGCGACATGGACAACACCCGCCTGGTTACGTGCTGTACCGAAGAGAGAAGCGTATACACCATCTCTAGGGTGGAAAACCTATTTCAGCGAACCAGCAGCATGCGAACTAATCAGCGACTTAGGAAACCCCCTGCATCAGGGAATACTTCTTGAAACCTCATCGGATATTCACGATGTCACCCCGGAGAAAAATGTGGCGCTCGCGCAAGAACTATCGAACCGTGGAGTAGAGAGTGTACTCTACTGCGGCACATGAACGTATTGAATCAGCATCTTGAATCTTCGCACCAAAAAATTACTGCGTGACATCCTCTGCTGAGTATGTTTCATCTAGATTGTTTACAAAACTATCGTAGCTAGTTTCTGTAGGCCCTCGTGAAAATAAGCGGTACAACAGAAAACTATAAAATCTGCAATGCAACATGTCACATATATAAGGTAAATGTGTTAGCCTCAATATTTAATGAAATAGAGGGTATAAGCGAGGCACATATGGCGAATGTGGATGAGCAGCATCACCAAAGAAGTACAGAAGAAGCTCCCACTAGTACAAAGACGACACAGAACCAGCAGAAAAATCCTACACAGTCCTCACAAACTCCCAAGGTAGGTATTTCTGACGATGACCTGAAAAATCGGGTATCTTTACGTGTGAGTGCCCCCGGGTATACATATCCCTGGTACCGTTGGGTTATCCCCATGCTTGGCGAAACTACTGCGGGTATAGGCGCTATCGGCATTCCCGTTGTCGTGGGCACTTTTATCAATCACCAAATCGCAGGACACACGGCTGATGCCTGGCTGCTGTTTTGGGTCGTTGTCGTCTCCATCGGGTTTATCGCGCTCAACGAATACTTTGGGTGGGGCGCATCCATGAAATTTGGCGCCGAGCTAGACCGCGACTGGCGCACCTATATTAACGCCCTGCTCAACCGCGCAGCGCATAAGAACAATGCGGGTGAGATGGTTACCGTTATGAGCAAAGACGTGCGCCGTATCAGCGCAGTATTTTTCTCAATCCCTCTCTTCACCAACGCCATGATTATCGCAACTTTAGGCGCTATACAGTTGTGGCTCATTAGTCCGCTCACTGCGGCGGTGACTCTTACCGGAACAGCCTTAGTGATATGGGTTCTGGCGAAATACTCCACCTTCATGGAAAGTAAAGTGGGCGTCTACCGCGCAAAAGATGGTGAAAATTCTTCGCGTGCCTCAGATATAGCAACAGGACTACGCACCATCACAGGACTGGGCGCTGAACAGCAAATGCGCGAGCGCTATCACCAGGGAGCAGATGACGTTTTCGACGCTCTCATGGAATATGAGAAAACTCATCGCTGGATGTTCCTTATCCGCGTATTCCTCAGTGGAACAGTCACCCTGCTTGGTATTGGTTTCGCGCTGACGGGACACGTTGAGAACGGACGCTGGGTACCTGATGTTCCAGCTGCTTCCCTAGTAACGGTTGCTTCTATTATCGCCATGATGGGTGGACCCGTCTGGATTTCACAAAACTTTCTCACCGAATGGCGTTACGCTAAGGTGGGGCTGGCTAAAGTTGCTCGGCTTGAAGGATACGCCGGGGTACGTCAAGGTGTGCTCAAAGAACCGCGAACAGATACCGAACTTGAAGCATATATGAACCATGAGAAAGAACACGATATTCCGGTCGTCGATATCCCACAGGATCCCGCAAAGGCACGCAACGCGCGCATTGTATACATCAATCCTCGACATTGGCAGCTGACTGCTCAAGAGTATGCAGAATCGCTTGTCGAACATGTGCGTGCGCTCGCTGCCGAAAAACTGCCGGATAAACAGCGAATTCTACTAAGTGAGCCTAACCCTATGATTTTCGCCGGAACTTTGCGGAATCACCTACGTCTGGGCACCGTACCGCCCGAAGATACTGTGGCTGCGCAAGCGAAAGATGAAGCTCTCCTTCAGATAACAGACTCTAGCGAAATTGCTTACCGTTTGGGTGGGCGAAATCCAGATGAATATTTTGAAGCGCTGATCACTAGCGAAGGGGCTAACCTGTCGGGCGGACAACGCCAACGTTTAGCTCTCGCACGTGCGCTCGCTCAGGACACCCAAATACTCATTTTGACTGAGCCCCTTAATTCTGTGGATGAGCCAAGCCAGAAATATATTTACGACAGACTTGAGGAATGCGTGGGCACGCCTGCAGCACCAGAGCTCTATCCTGGGCTGCTTGCGGGCTTTGAGACTATTTACATTATTTCGACAACTGCAGAAGTATCTCGGCGTATTGCGCGAGATAACAATATCGAAACCCAGAGGGTAAATCATGTCTAAGTTACCAACCGAACCGCCCCGTGTGGTTGTGCAGAAAATGGGTTCTTATATTGTGCGTTATAGAGGGCGTGCATTCTTCACTTTTATGGTTTATGTGTTGAGCAGCGTCATGGGCGCGGTAGTGCCTCTGCAGATTGGTGCAACTGTTGACGACGTTGTGGCTGGTAAGTATGCGCAATTTCCGTGGAAACCTGTATTGATCATTCTTGCCGCTACTGTTGCTCAAGCCATCGTGATGCTTTTGGCTATGTACAGCGCCGCCCGTCTTGGCGCCCTCGTAACACGCCAAGCAAGTATAGATACCATCGATGCAACTCTAAATCTTGATGCGCGAACCGTCGAGGAATCCGGCAGCGGCGACCTGCTCACACGAGTAACTGATGACCTGTCTTCAGCCTCGAACGCCGTCAGCTTTGACCTGCTCGAAATTCTTTTTGTGATTCTGTATTTCGTAGTTTCTATGGTTTCACTTGCCGCACTCAGCATACCTCTGAGCGTTATCTTCCTGCCTATGATTATCGGCTTGGGCTTGCTGATGGGATATTTTCTGCCGCGTCTTGCCCGTGAAAATCAGAGCGTGCAGGAGATTACGAGCGAGCTTAATAGCGTGCTGACCGAGAACGTCCGGGGCGCATCCACCATTCGTGAACTTGGGGTGCATGATGCCCGCAACGAAACATTTGAGGCTGATAACGATCGGCGTTATCGGGCTACACTCAAGATGGTGCGTATACGCCAGAATTATTACACGCTTGATGCTCTGAATGCGTGGTTCCCTACCGTTATCTGCTTGCTCTGGGGGTCCTTCTGCGTCATGCAAGGGTGGGCAACCTGGGGTGCCTTGGCGACTGCATCCATTATGGTTTTCGGCCTGAGAACTATGGCGGATATTTTGGGGCATCACGTGGGCAATATACGCATAATGCTGGTTAATATGGGGCGCGTGTTCGGGATTATTAATCTGGCGCAAGCGCAGCGTGCTCGGCGCAAAGATATTCGTAGAGCACAACATCATGAAACTTTGGGGAATACCACACATGTAATCGAATGCTCCCATGTGTCGTACGGTTATTCTTCAGATGCGCTTGTACTGACTGATATTAATCTAAAGATTGCGCCTGGGGAGTGCTTAGCGTTAGTTGGGCGTTCTGGCTCAGGAAAAACCACGTTTGCAAGGCTCATTGGTGGTTCCTTGAGCGCGCTTGACGGTACAATCCGTGTGCTGGGAAAACCAGTTGGCAATGGGGAATTTCCAACCGACAAGTACGAAGATGGTAGGCCGCGACTACTGGTTTGTACCCAAGAAGCGCATATTTTCTTTGGTACCGTTATTGATAATTTCACCGCTGTAGTACCAGAAGCCACCGAGAAACAGATCGGTGAAGCTCTGGATGCTGTTAGCGCTCGTTGGTGGCGTGAGCTTCCCCAAGGGTTGAAGACGCGCATCGGTACGGGAGAGCACGAACTCACCCGTGACCAGATTCAGCAGCTTGCTTTAGCGCGCATCGTCGCGGCAAACCCTCACGCGGTGATTCTTGATGAATCGACCACCCAGCTTGAGCTTGTGAACGCGACCGAATCATTACAGGCCGTGCTCGCGAATCGTGCTGTGTTGATTATTTCGCACGATGCGCGTATCGCCTCTCTGGCAGACCGCGCCGTTTTGCTTCAGGAAGGCATGATTACTGCTGAGGGCACGCCCGCTGAGATTTTCGCTCTGACCTAGAAGATGATAGTCAAAAGCCGTACACTCTCTGCCCCTCTCGTAGATGGGCACAACGGCACGATAGAGAAGAAAAGTGTACGACGCTCGGACAGGTTATAGAGTTAGTTGGGATTTATTTTTTCTTATGGAGCCGCCATTCGGTATCGCCTGCTCCCGAGTCATCGCGATGCCAATGCTGCCCTGTCACCGGATCAGGCTGCGTTAACTTTGGATTCGGGTTATTACGATCGGGCTCATCCGGATGTGCTGGGCATCCTCGAGCACCAGGGTCTTCGTGGCAGGTTTTACCTACAGAATGCACCTCGGTATCCCACACGCGTACTAGAGTGGGATCACTGCGAACCGTAAGCGAGCCAACAATATTCCAATCTCCACCTTTGAGACGGTACCGACCCTGATAGGTGGCAGTAACGTAAGCATGATAGTTGCCGGATTCTTTGAAAGCATAGCTGGTGTCGGTGGGTTTAAAGTTACGTTTGCTCTTGTCCCAGACAGAGCCTTGCGCGGTTCCTGAATCCCGCGTTGTGTACACAGGGTCGCCGGCACCGTACTCATAGGTATAGGCAACGGGAACAGCTTCTATCGTGACTTCTTCATCGAGGATAGTAGTATCACGTGCTTCGGTTTTAACACCGGTCACATAGAAGTTTGTGTTGATCCCGGTATTGACGTGGGGCTCATGCCCGTCGAAATGTAGTGCGGGTTTTGTGGTGGTAAGTTCGGCGAGTTGCTCCCGAACCTGGTGCTCTATCTTTTGGGTGCGAACTTGGGCGTTATCGGCAGTAGGTTCGTTTTCAGGTGTGTTTTGGTCTGCAGGATCGTTGGGAACGCACGTTATACCGCCGTTTCCTGACTGAACGACACCGTATTGTTTATAGTTGCCTGAATCGTCAATGGGTAGGGGAACACGGGCTACTTTACCGGGTTTCCCTTGGTAGAGACAGGGCGCATCTTTTGAAGCATTGCCATTGTAGACATCGAAGGTATTTCCTACACTACTCACGGTTGCGGGAGCGTTAGAGCCTGTATCGGCGATACCTTGCTTCGCGTCAGTATCTCGATATCCATTACTTTGTTGAGGTACCGTATGAGGTTCGTTAGGCTGTTGTGAATTGCTGGAAGACGAGGTTCCCTTAACCGTGAGTTTACCTCCGTGGATATTGCCTGAATAATCGTTTGCAGCAGAAGAAGAGTATGACACTGTACAGAAGAAAATTACTGTTATAGCGCAAAAAACGCGTTTCTTATTTGAGCTCAACTTTTTCCATCCCAGCAAATGCCCAGTGACCAGTTGATTTGAAAACGATACCGAATTCGATAGTGTTCTTATTTTGTTCGGACAAGGGATAGGTATGGGTCTTATAGTCTTCGTTATCTAAGTAGACGACGTCGTTAGCGATAATATTTCCGATGATGAGGTAAACGTGATCGCTTGGCGATATCAGAGTGGACGGGTCAAAGGTGAGTTTTCTAGTACCACCAACTGCCCATCCTCCCTTTTGGTAGAGCCTATAGATATAGTTGGCAATCTCTTCCTCTTCTTTATAACCTTCAGACGTATAGTCAGCATATGGTTGTACGTCTCCAGTCTGTATAGCGTAATTCCGCAGGTCGTTCCAATACTGAATAAAGTGAAAAAGCGCCTCCGGTGTCTCAATCCCAATATCTTCGGGCTTTTTGGGCTTGGGGACGTTCTGCGCGGGTCCTTTTTCGTCTGCGGGACGGTACTCACCTTTGGGCGCTTCAGAGCCACCAGAATAACCCT
Organism: Rothia sp. HMSC069C01; assembly: GCF_001814655.1. Lineage (NCBI taxonomy): Bacteria > Bacillati > Actinomycetota > Actinomycetes > Micrococcales > Micrococcaceae > Rothia > Rothia sp. HMSC069C01. The sequence continues at coordinate 610,543 of NZ_KV817408.1, read as the reverse complement.
TAGTGAAGGTCGGATGCGCCTGGGCCTCAGGTGAGGCAGATTCGGTACCATGTGGGCTGGAGCTACCGTCTGTGGTGTCGGATGTTTCGGCACGAGCAGGTGCCGTATCATGTGTTTGCTCTCCGCAAGCGGTCAGGAACTCAGTAACGCAGATCCCCGATGCGAAGGCTATCAGGGCACGACGGTTGAGGACTTTTTGAGGCACGCTGTTGTGCCTAAGGGCAGGAATGCTCATCAGTGAACTTTCGTGGTTGGGTGAATATACAGCAGGCCGCAGGGGAGCGCGACCCTTTTCAACAGTACTGTTACATGTCAAGAATAAGAAATATTACTTTATAAGAGTTTGAAAATTACCAAAACTTAGAGATATGTGCACGGCAATGACATATAAAGTCCGTGAACCTATTGAGCCCAACGGTATATGCTACAGTGAAAACGCGATATGGGGTGCTCCATTTTGTAACGGATACACAGCACGGCGCTGTTGTCTGGAGCTGAGATATACCCATTGAACCTGCTCTAGTTAGAACTAGCGAAGGGATATCGAACTGTGGCAGAGCAGCCTTAACCTTCTTTCTGAAACATCCGATTCATCATTATCTAGATAGCGTGGTGCGTTTGCAGCGATGCCACGCCCATCCCAAGGAGACTTATAGCTATGACGCTATTAAACACATCTACGCCTCGTGTGCTTTCCATTGCCGGAACCGACCCTACAGGCGGTGCTGGAATCCAAGCTGATCTCAAGTCTATTGCCGCAAGCGGTGGTTACGGTATGTGCGCCACAACCGCGCTTGTCGCACAGAATACACAAGGGGTTCGCAGCATTTTTGCTCCACCCACCGAGTTTTTACAAGAACAGCTTGCGGCAGTTTTCGACGATGTGACTGTGGATGCCGTTAAAATCGGTATGCTCGGCGATGTTGAAACTATCACTACCGTCAAGACCTGGCTTGCAGAACATCCGGTACCAGTGGTGGTACTTGATCCGGTGATGGTTGCCTCCAGTGGCGATCGCCTGATTAGTCAAGACGCCGAGCAGGCACTGCGCGAATTGGTGGCGCAGGCAGATGTTATCACTCCGAATATCGCCGAACTCGCGGTGCTCTGTGAGAGCAACCCTGCCCAGACTTTGAAGGAGGCGCATCACCAGGCGGCTCAGCTCGCGGGGAGCACTGGCACGATCGTGATTGTTAAGGGCGGTCACCTGACGGGGGAGGACGCCGGAAACTCGGCTGTTTTTCCTGATGGAACTCATACACATGTGGCTACTGCTCGCGTCCAAACGAAGAATACCCACGGTACCGGGTGCTCGCTCTCATCAAGTCTTGCTACCCGCCTTGGACTTGCCCGTATGAACGGCAATAAAGAGCTGAACGCACAAGTGCTCACGAACGCGCTGGCATGGAGCACCCGGTGGCTCAACGAAGCTATTATCGCTGGTGAGGAACTGCACGTGGGCAGCGGGCAGGGTCACGGGCCGGTTGATCATCAGGCACGCGCTCGCCGTTTGGAACATGCAGCCGATACGAAACCGTGGGAACACTTGTATGTTGCTGAAGAGCTTACAGGTGAGAACCCCAAGAACTTGGTGAAACCCGCGCAGCGGAAATCCCCAGACCCGAAGGTAACTCCGGCGGGTCCGTGGACCGCCGTCCTGTGGCAAGCTACCGGTGATATTTGGCGTGACATTCTCGATTTGCCTTTTATTCGTGGGCTGGGCGACGGCACGCTTGACGAGGATTTATTCGGCTTCTATTTAGACCAAGATGCACAGTACCTTGCTCAGTATTCTCGCACCTTAGCTACTCTTTCGGCACGTGCCACCTCATCGCAAGGTCAGGTGCATTGGGCTGCGGGTGCCCAGGCGGCAATTGTTGAGGAATCGCTTTTGCACGATGAATGGTTGGCGGCGCATCCCGCTATTCCTGCGGAGCAGAGTGGTATTCGGCGTGGTGCACCTTCGGCAGTGACAATGGGGTACACGAACTTTTTACGTGCTACTGCTGCTGGCGAGGATTATGTGGTGGGCGCAGCTGCGGCGCTTCCATGCTACTGGCTGTACCTTGAGATCGGTTACCGGCTCTTGGAGAAAACCCACGAGGAACATCCGTATAATGCTTGGATTTCGGTGTATGGCGGCGAAGAGTTTGCTACGGATGTGCGCCGGTGCGTGGCGGTTGTTGAGGAAGCATTTGAGCAGGCTTCCCCCAGTCAGCGTGTTGCCGCCGCGCAGGCATATATGAGCGCATGCCTATATGAACGTGACTTTTTCGACCAGGCTCATAGAGCGTTGCGGTAAAATCACACCGTCCGGCCCCCACGCGAAAAAGTAAAAAAGGCTCTTTATCCAAATAAAGCGTATTTTTCACCGCTTGATTTGGATAAAGAGCCTTTTTAGCACGTAGAAGGGACTATGCCCCCAGAGTCTCCAGACGCTCAATCAGGCGCTTGCCGTGATCCTCACCGATGGCGCGAGCAACAGCGGGGTTATCGGGGTCGCCGGTTGTGCCGTAGCTGTACAGTGGTTCTTCAAGAGGCATACCGGTGAACGCTGCGGTGTTCTCAAACTCGGTCAACGTGGCAGATACGTCGCGTGGCAGCATAGTGCGGTAGACATCTTCAATAGCGCCAGCGGTTGCAGAGATCAGAAGCTTCTTACCCTGCAAAGCGGTGCCGTTTTCTCCATACGCGAAGCCGTACTCGAAAACGTCGTCAATCCACTGCTTCAACAGAGAAGAAATTGAATACCACATTACCGGGAACTGCAGAACGATGACGTCTGCTTCCACAAGTGCCTTCTGCTCAGCAGGTACGTCAAACTTACCGTTTACACGCAGCTTGTCGAGCTCACGAATCTTGACGTTATCGCCGAACCGTGCCCGCACGGCATCAAGAATAGCCTTGTTAGCGTTAGAAGTCGTAAGGTCAGGGTGCCCCGAAATAATCAGGATATTAGACATAGTCATCCAATCTATTAAACATCAGAATCATGAGCTTGTGAGTGCTGATTCAAGTATAAGCTCAAGTTTGCCACCTTCGTATATTAGCACGCTATTCCCTATGTCTGCCTGTGAACATTATGTCGAATCTAATACATACTGCTAACAAGCTTTTAGTTTTCCAGAAGGTGTACGATGCACAACATTACCCATAAAATGCATGACAAATACCTAATGCGATGGCGCCGAAAAAGAAAATAGCAACCGCAATATACTAAGCCCGCAAGGATTCTAACCTGGCGATGAGCTTGGTGCCATGATTCTCACCAATAGCCCGTACCGCTGCGGCATTCCCCGGATCGCTTGATGTGCCGTAGCTGAAAATAGGTTCTTCCAACTCCATACTCGTGAAAGCGGCAGTATTCCCAAAGTCGGCGTATGTAGTTGTGAGCTCATACGGCAAAGCATCACGGTACATATTCTCGGGAGCTCCCGCAGTTGCAGAAATCAAGAGCTTCTTACCGCGCAGCGCCGTGCCTTGCGAACCGTATGCGAAGCCATACTCGAAAACGTCATCAATCCATTGTTTCAGCAATCCCGGCATCGAATACCAGTACACAGGGAACTGAAGCACCACGATATCTGCTTCCGCGAGTGCCTTCTGCTCGGCTGGAACATCGAATTTACCATTCACGTACAGTTTGTCGAGTTCACGCATGTTTATCGCATCGCCAAAATGGTTTTTTACGGCATCAAGAACCGTCTTATTTGCGGTGGAATCTGGCAGGTTCGGGTGACCTGAAATAACAAGAATCTTTGACATGATAAATCCAATCTGTGTGCGATAAACAGGAAAGTTAGGAATCCAATATATCGAGCCTCAAGTAGAGCTGCTAGGTTCCTTGCTTATTTTCACGATTTCTACGCCCTGAGGTGAATAGGTTAAAGAAATATCCGGAACAAGCTATATTTTCCGAGTCTGTGGGAAAGAACTGTTCCGGATATTTCTGTGATATTTATCGAAGGCTGCTGTTACTTTTCCTCGTGAGAAGCACCCTTCAAAGCCCCCATAAGCGGTCCCACAATATCCAGCGGAAGCGGGAAAACAACCGTCGAATTCTGATCAGCGCCCAACTCCAAGAGAGTCTGCAAATACCGCAACTGTAACGAAGCCGGTGAATCACTGAGAATATCAGAAGCCTCCTTAAGCTGAGATGAAGCCTCAAGCTCACCACGTGCCGAAATGATCTTGGCGCGGCGTTCACGTTCAGCCTCGGCCTCACGAGCCATTGCGCGCTGCATGGCCTCAGGAATCTCAATATCCTTGATCTCAACCAGCTCGACTTTAATACCCCACGGGCGGGTGCGTGAATCAATAATGCTCTGCAAATCCGCATTCAAATCATCACGATGCGCCAGCAAAGTATCAAGATCCACACGCCCCAGCAGTGAACGTAGTGTAGTCTGAGCGATCTGAGAAGTAGCGATCGGGTAGTTTTCGACCTCAAGTACGGCGTCTTTTGCACTAATCACACGGAAAAGTACTACCGCGTTCACGCGCGCAGGAACGTTATCTTTTGTGATAACTTCCTGCGGGGGAATGGTCAGCGTAATCACACGCATGTCCACGCGCTGCAGAGAATCGATGAGCGGAACCACCAGGTTAATACCAGGTTTCAGCTCGGAACGCAGATGACCGAAGCGGAAAGAAATACCGCGCTGATATTCAGGGATGACCCGAAGGGTACGAATAATCAGAAAAGCGACGATTACAAGAATCGGAATAACAATCGAAAGAACGGTAAGAGAATCCATCATGTCCTCTAAAAATATGTTGGTAACGGTCAGTAGGAATGACCTGTGTAGATGCGTGCTGAGAAAAAATCTAGATGCGGTGACAATACGCACCCCGATCTCTAGGTTACCGATTCATCAACAACGGTACCTTAGAAACCGGGGCGCGCATCCTCACACTAACGAGAGACTTCTTCGAGATTCTGCTCCTGAATAACCTCTGTGGTAGTTTTATGCAGACGTGGGGTAGAAGTCCCCTCGCCGCTCCACGCCGGACGATCAGGATCAATCTGCGAAGAACGCACAGGCAAAGTTGCAGCAGAGATTATCTGCTTACGAGCATCGTCGGTGCGGCGCTTACGCTCATTGCCAATACCGCCCCACTTAGCGGCAAACCTATCCATCTTAACCGCCACCGATTCATCCGCAGTAGACCCAGGAATATGTTTAGGATCTGCCACAAAGTTCTCAGGCGATTTGATGAGCTTGATGGCTAGGGGATAGGTGAGTGACAAGCAAGCCACAATAACGGCGGCTTCCACCAGCAGCTCCAAGGGAGCATGCCAGGCCAGAGCCGTAGCACCCACGATAATAGGACCGAAAAGCGCAACCGTCACGGCAAGACCGCGATGGAACTTACCCGACTCCGAGTAAGGCCACTCATCAACTTCACGCGTAAGTTCACGCCCATTAGACGAGACGGTGCAAGTGTCCTTAATAGGACAGGTATTGCACACGCTCGGCTTGGCGCGGTAGCGCATCACACGATTATCCGTATCAAACGCTACCGGCCATAGCCACTGATCCTCGGGGCAGAGCCACGCATCGTTACTCTCGTGGTAGGTGAACCCGAAAGTCCGGGATGCCACGAAACGTTGGCTTGTGCGCTTAGCAAGAATATCGAAGCCCCACCCGACGGCGACTAGCCCCAGCGCATAAACGCTGGATAGCCACACCATCAGGGATACTCCGGCAATTTGCTCAGGCATGATAGTCAGCCTCGACGATCGCTACGGTACGGACTGGTCTGTTCGGGAAGCTCGTCAGCAGCCTTAGCACCCGCAAACTCGGCAATGCGCTCGTCATCCACCAACTCGTATAGCGGCGGCTCGGGGAGCTCCAGAACAGTTTCTTTGTTCTTCTGTGAGAAGTACGAAGTTATACCTAACCATGCGAGTTTGATCAGTGGCATGATACCAGCCAAGAAGATCACGTCGCCTGGTAAGCGTATCCAGTCCATAATCACAGTTGAACCATCGTGAATAAACGCGAAGGAACGGGCCTCGTAGTAGCCTTCACCCACGGACTTATACAACTGAGCGACACCCAGCGGCAGAAGCGAAATGAAGACCATCCAGATCAGGCCGATGTTCAAGGCCCAGAATGAGAACTTCAGCCCCTTCTCAGGCCATTTATTCTCAGGAATCAGGTAACGCAACGCGAACACCGCGAAGGCCAGCGCCAACATACCGTACACGCCCATCATAGAGCCGTGCGCGTGGTTTGCGGTGAGTGCGGTGCCGATTTCGTAGTACGAAACAACCGGCAGGTTGATCAGGAAGCCGAAGACACCTGCGCCCAAGAAGTTCCAGAAGCCTACAGCAATAAGGAACATCACAGCCCAACGATGCGGGAACGGCTTGGTGCGGTTGGAGTACTGGCGAGCCCCCAACTGCATGAAGCCCCACGCCTCAACAGTCAGGAAGGTCAACGGAATAACCTCTGCTGCCGAGAAGAACGCACCGAATGCCATCTGTTCCGAAGGAGTACCAGCGAAGTAGGTGTGGTGCATAGTACCAACCACACCACCGGCGGAGTAGAGCACTGCATCCATCATGATGATGGAGATAGCGATGCGCTCGCGCACCACACCCAAGAGTACGAAGACGTAAGCAACCATCACAGTGGTGAAGAGTTCGAGGAAGTCTTCAACCCACAGGTGCACCACCCAGAAGCGCCAGAACTCGGCGACTGAGAAATGGGTGCGCTGACCAGCGAGCATACCCACGGCGTAGAACATCGGAATTGCTAGACCTGAGAAGAGGAACAACCAAGGCATGGAGGTTTTCTTCCCGCTCTTGAGGCGTGAGCTAAGGGTACGCCAAACAATCACAATCCAGATGAACATACCAGCGGTGAGCAGAATCTGGAAGAAACGCGGTAGATCAAGGTACTCCCACTGCTGCGCAAAGATAGTGTTCTCGGGTATCCAACCCTTTTGCGAGAACCATTCGTTGAGGAGCGAACCGAGCACCACAATAACCACGGCCACGAAGAGGATGACGGTGAGCAGACCTTGCTTCTTCGGCTCTTTGCGGGTAATAAGCGGGGCAATGAAGATACCACCAGCTAGGAACGCCGCAGCCGTCCAGAAGAGGGAGAGCTGTACGTGCCACGTTCGAGACACGGTGTAGGGCAGTAGCTCACCCATATTGATACCGAAGAACCCGTCTATTTCAACGCGATAGTGCTCGGTGAGAGCGCCCACCAAGGCTTGCAGGAGGAATAGAACAATAATCGTGATGAAGAAGAGTCCAGCTGCCTTCTGGGAGGGGGTGAGCTTAACTTCATCCGGCTGCCGGAAATCAAGGACTGGGGCTTCTTCGCCGTGCCAACCGATGGTGCGCGACCAACGACCATATATGGCAAACAACAAGCCGGTACCGCCAATGAGGGCGATGAGCGATAGAGCCGACCAAACCATGAGGTCTGCAGTAGGTTTATTATCAACGTTTGGTTCTGCGGGCCAGTTATTGGTGTAGGTGTAATCCTGGTTAGGACGCTCGGCGGCCGACGCCCACGCCGTCCACCCAAAGAATGCTGTCAAATCGTGCAGTTCTTCGTCGCTCTTAATAGCGTTAGGGAAAAGACCTAAGGAAGTATCACCACGGGTAAGGGTGTCCTTGTAGTGGTCTGTCATCAAGCTGAAACCCTTGGTCTGTCCTTCGGTCCAGGTAAGGGTTTTGCTGGATTCGTCGTATTTATTCTCGTGACGCCACTCGTTTTTAACGATTTCGCGCGGTTCTTGCTTGCCTTCTGAGCGGTATTTATCAACGGCGGCATCGGTGGTCTTGCGCAGGTATTCTGCGGTGAAGTCCGGACCGATGTACGCACCGTGACCCAGAACGGAGCCGTACTGCTGCAAACCGCGGCTCTGATAGAGCTCCTGACCATGCTGAATCTGCTCAGCAGTTGCGATAACTTTACCGTCATTGCCGACGATCTTATCTGGGAGCGGCATAGAGAGCGCGTAGGTGCGCATCGCCAAGACGGCCATGATGGTAAAGCCCAAGAGCATCACAAACGCTACAGCCTGTACCCAGCCTTTTCCAGCGTAGGCACCGACTGCATCCGTGCGGCGGGTGATCTTGGCGATCTCCCCGCGCGTTACGGTTTTCTTAGCCATTTTGATGTGTCTCCAGTGTGCGTGGATTGATTTTTGTTAGTGCTCGCGGCAAGCATCCCCATAATTAGGAAACCCACAGGGGCACTTAGTTTTATTCTTGCATTACGAATACGAATTTAGAAAGTTTACAGACACGGTGTCATTATTATGAAAGAAATTACACAGGTGAAGTAAGAATAGTTCTCATGTTGTGTATTGTTTGATATAATTTAGTACCTCATTTTTATTTTTAGGTGAGGCTTACCTAAGAATTAAGCTAGATTTTTGTACTCTAATCCTGGTGGGGTTCCTTAAGAATATGCATCTGCTTGAAATAATAAGAAAGTAAAGAAAACACTCCATAGGTTTTCATAATATCTTTGCTGATCCCGAAAAAGTTACTACAAGCGTCAAGCCTATAAAATCTGTATGGAATAATAAAGAACGGAGAAAACCACCAGAACCATAAGGAGTTCGGACATGCTGGCGTACAAGGCAGGGCAAAAAGTAGTAACGGGGCTACTGCGCACTGTATTCAGGGCACGGGTGACCGGGCTTGAGCATTTCCCAAAGAAGGGGCCCGTAATTGTGGCATCTAACCATTTATCCTTCCTCGACTCCATTATTATCTCTGCTATGATGCCCCGCCGAGTAGCATTCCTCGCGAAGGCGGAGTACGTAAATACACCGGGTATTCGAGGCAAGGCCATGAAGGCCTTTTTTGAAGCCGTAGACATTATCCCCGTGAACCGCTCCGACCGTTCGGAATCCCTTAAAGCACTCGATCTAGCTCTTGAAAAACTTGAAGAGGGTAAAGTCTTCGGTATCTACCCTGAAGGTACACGATCTCGTGACGGGTTTTTATACCGCGGCAAAATTGGTGTAGCCTGGCTAGCCCATATGACTGGAGCACCAGTAGTTCCTGTGGGTCTTATCGGAACCGAACGTCTGCAGAAGCCCGGCTCAAATATGATTTACCCTCACCGGTTTACCATCCGCGTGGGGGAACCCATGCATTTTGAGAAGACCGGCGAGAAAATGACCGGTAAACAGCGCCGTCAGACCACCGACCACATCATGGATGCTATCGCTCAGCTCTCGGGCCAAGCCCGGAAGGACGAATACAACGTTTCGCCCTCCGCCGAGCGTGACGCAGGGTAGCGCTTGCCAGTCTAAAAACGAGTACACTTAACCGCGCATCCTGATTATGGATGCGTGGTTATTTTTCAGTACTACACCGTGAGGAGCGTTCGTGGCAGATCCCCAGAGCTATCGCCCAGCCTCCGGCGATATCCCAACGCACCCCGGTGTATACCGTTTTCGTGATTCCCACGGCAGAGTTATATACGTGGGTAAAGCAAAAAACCTGCGCAACCGACTGAGCAGCTATTTCGTAGCCCCAGAACGGCTGAGCCCGAAAACCTACGCTATGGTGCATACTGCCGCCAGCGTGGAATGGACGGTGGTTGGCAGCGAGCTGGAATCTCTACAGCTTGAATACACCTGGATCAAAGAATACAAACCCCGCTTTAACATAGCGTTCCGCGACGATAAATCTTATCCCTACCTTGCAGTCACAATGCGTGATAAATTCCCGCGAGCGCAGATCATGCGCGGTGATCGTAAAAAAGGTGTGCGGTACTTTGGTCCTTACTCACAAGTGTGGGCTATTCGTGAAACTTTAGATGCGCTTCTGCGCGTATTCCCGGTGCGTACCTGCTCGGAGGGAGTCTTTAAACGTGCCGAGGCTTCGGGACGCCCGTGTCTTTTAGGGTATATCGATAAATGCGCAGCACCGTGTGTAGGGCGTGTGAGCACCGAAGAACACCGTGAACTAGCGGATGGGTTGTGCCGTTTCATGGCAGGGGGTGCCGAAAAATTTATTACCCAGCTTACCCGACGTATGAAAAAAGCTGCAGCCGATATGGACTTCGAACGTGCAGCTGTATTACGTGACGATATTACCGCGTTAACAAAGGCATTTGAACGTAACGCCGTGGTTTTATCGGACTCTGTTGATGCTGATCTTTTCGCCTTTGCTCAGGACGAGTTAGAGGCATCAGTGCAGGTGTTCTTCGTGCGCGGTGGGCGTATTCGAGGCCAACGTGGCTGGATCGTTGAGAAGGTTAACGATGGTGGTGAAACCGAGCTGATAGAGCAGCTTCTCGTTCAGGTTTATGGTGAAATGGCAGCAAATATTGCTAGCGCTGCAGCTTTCGACGAAGATTCCGGGTTAGACGCTACACAACATGAGATCCCCCGACAGATTTTAGTTCCTACTATGCCGGAGAATACCCAGCAGCTTCAGGAATGGCTATCAGGTGTGCGTGGTGCCAAAGTCGATATTGCAGTACCGCAGCGCGGCGATAAAGCGGCACTGATGAAAACGGTCGCCGAGAACGCCCAACATTCCCTGACCCTGCACAAGAGCCGTCGTGCTGGGGATATTACCACCCGTTCAGCGTCGCTCGTGGAGCTCCAAGAAGTCTTAGAACTACCGGACCCGCTCATGCGCATAGAATGCTACGACATTTCCCATGTGCAAGGTACTAACGTGGTAGCCTCTATGGTGGTCTTTGAAGACGGCATGCCCAGCAAAAGTGCCTACCGTAAATTCTCGATCACAGGGGATGCTGCTCGTGACGACACCGCCAGTATGTATGACGTCATCACCAGGCGATTTAAACGCTATCTCGCCGAGCAGCAGCAACGTGCGGAAGCACCTTTGTCCTCGGGAGAAGTTGCGGCGGATAGCTCGGCACAAGAACCAGCTAAATTCGCGTATCCGCCTAATCTGGTCTTAGTTGATGGCGGTCCACCTCAAGTTGCAGCCGCCCAGTCCGCCCTGAGTAACCTCGGCATTGAGGATATCTACGTGGTAGGTATCGCAAAGCGTCTCGAAGAGCTGTGGTTACCTGACGATGATTTCCCAGTGATTCTGCCCCGCACCTCTGAAGCGCTATACCTTGTGCAGCGTATTCGCGATGAGGCACACCGTTTTGCTATTACCTTCCACCGCGCAAAACGAGGTAAAGCTATGGTGGCTTCTGCTTTGGACTCTGTGCCCGGACTAGGCAGTGTCAAGCGTGCGGCGCTTATTAAACATTTTGGGTCGGTTGCTAAAGTACGGAACGCCTCGATTAAAGAACTCCAACAGGTTTCAGGGGTAGGACCTGCGCTCGCGCAAAAAGTGCATGACCACCTCAACCAAAAGGAAACTGCCTGAGGCAGCACCCCGGGTATTTATGCACAGATAGCCGTCCGCCATAAGGGGTTGTCTAGTATGATGGAGAACTAAAGACAATTCGTATCAAAGGAGAAACTGCATAATGAGTGACGAATTGCTAAATAAATCGCAAAAACCCCAGATATTGGTAATTACCGGTATTTCAGGCGCAGGTCGTAGCACTGTTGCTAATGTCCTTGAGGATGAGGGCTGGTATGTGATTGATAATATTCCGCCACAAATGCTGGAATCGATCGCGGAACTCGTTACGCAGGACGGCGCCAAAGTTCCGAAGGTTGCACTGGGGATTGACGTACGAGCCCGCGCGGTTTTCGACGACTTACCAGCGGCTATTGAAACTCTTCGCAAATCTGACGTTGATTTCTCGATGCTCTTTCTAGACGCCAAAGATGAAACTATCGTGGCTCGCTATGAGGCACAGCGTCGCCCCCATCCGCTTCAAGGAGAAGGTCGCGTACTTGACGGTATACGTGCCGAACGTTCCCTCTTCGAGGGGCTTCGACTCGCCTCTGACCGCACGATTGATACCACGGGCATGAACGTGCACGAGCTTGCACGTACAGTACGCGAGATGTTTGCTGACGGACCGGATAAAAAACTTAACCTTACTGTCATGAGCTTTGGGTTCAAACATGGATCACCCACAGACGCAAATTTCATGGCAGATATGCGCTTTATTCCAAACCCGCACTGGATTCCTGAATTGCGTCCGCTCACCGGACAGGATGCCCCAGTACGTGACTACGTGCTCAGTAACTCTGGGACTGAGGAATTTATCAGCAACTACTTGGAAGCTCTGCGTCCGGTTCTGGAAGGGTACCGTCGCGAAGGAAAATACTACGCTACCATCGCTATAGGATGCACCGGCGGGAAACACCGCTCGGTTGCTGTCACGGAAGAAATCGCTCGGCGCTTGAGCGCGTTCCCTGAAGTTAACGTACACGTATTACATCGTGATAAGGGGCGTGAGTAATGGTACGCATCGGTTATTCACCTGACCTGCCTGTCGGCTCTGACACCCAGGGAATCCCGAAACTACCCGCGTTACCAACTCAGGCTTTACGGCTTCTTAAAAGTACTCACCGCGTTACCAAAGTAACAGCTTTGGGGGGTGGGCATGGACTTTACGGTTCGCTGTCCGCGCTTCGGCATGTCACAACAGATCTAACGGCTGTAGTAACAGTTGCCGATGACGGAGGCTCATCGGGTCGCCTGCGTAAAGAGATGGGCGTACTTCCTCCGGGAGATTTACGTATGGCTCTCTCGGCCCTTTGCGATGATACCGATTGGGGGCGAACGTGGCGAGACGTTATGCAGCATCGTTTTAGCGCGCCCGAGGGGTATAATGATGAGTTTCCTCTTGAATATCATGCCCTTGGAAACCTGCTTATTACGACGCTCTGGCAGCTTCTCGAAGACCCTGTTGCCGGGCTTGACTGGGCGGGAGCTCTGCTCAACGCCCGTGGTCGGGTGCTTCCTATGGCATTGGATCCTATGGTGATTTATGGTACGGTGCTACGGGAACATGCTGGCGGTGGCATCGAACGGGTGCGTATTAGCGGGCAGGTTAACCTCTCAAAAGAAAAGCAAGTGCACGATATTGGGCTTACTCCCAAAGACGCGCGCCCATGTCCGGAAGCGCTAACCGCTATTGAGGAATCCGATTGGGTAATATTAGGCCCAGGGTCGTGGCGCACCTCCGTTTTGCCGCACTTGCTGTTAGAAGCACAGCGCGATGCTATCTGCCGTACAGAAGCTATGCGCTGTGTGGTTATGAATCTTTCGGATGACGAAGAAACCGCTGGATTCACCCCAGCCGCACATTTAGCACTCTTGAAACGATACGCCCCGAGTCTTCGATTGGACGCGGTCATTGCTGATGACGAAACACCCAAGTCTGTACGTAGCGAACTGGAACGAGAATCAGAATCTATGGGAGCGCGTGTGATGTGGGCACCCGTACGAGCATCAGCTGAAAACAATGTACATAATCCTCTGAAACTTGCAGCGGCTTATCACGAACTATTTTCGTTCAAGTTTTAGAGGTAAGGAGCGTGGAATTTATTTTCTATTTATGCCACCTCAAGATAAACCGTTTCTCTAAGTAGAGCGTGTAGCATAGCTGAGTGCATTATCAGCACATCACATCATACGAACCTCACGGTGGGAAGGAACAACAATGGCTCTTACCGCGCTCGTTAAGGATGAGCTGGCCAGATACGAAACGAGCAAAGCATCAGTACGTAAGGCGGAAATTTCGACTATTCTGCGCTTTACTGGTGGTTTGCACATCGTTTCTGGGCGGATTGTTGTTGAGTCAGAAGTTGATTCCGAACAGACCGCGTTACGCATGCAGCAAACCATTGCTGAAATATACGGGCATGAGGCTGAGATAACGAGCGTCAGCGGTGGCGGTTTACGCCGCGGCGGGCGTTATATAGTGCGTGTTGACGCCGGGGGAGAAGCCCTTGCTCGACAAACCGGTCTTTTAGATTTGCGCGGCCGCCCGGTGCGGGGGCTGCCGCCTGCTGTTGTCAATGGCTCCATTCAGGACGCCGAAGCGGTCATGCGTGGTGCTTTCTTGGCACATGGATCGCTCACAGAACCTGGTCGCTCATCAGCAATCGAATTTACATGCCCGGGGCCGGAAGCAGCGCTTGCTCTTGTGGGAGCGGCCCGGCGTTTGGAAATTATTGCTAAAGCGCGTGAGGTTCGTGGAGTGGATCGTGTTGTGGTTCGCGATGGCGAGACTATAGCCCGGCTTTTGGAGCGTATGGGGGCTCAGGACGCCCTTAAAGCGTGGCGCGAGCAGCGTACCCGTAAGGAAGTTCGGGCGACCGCGAACCGTCTGGCAAACTTTGATGATGCAAATCTGCGTCGTTCTGCTCAGGCAGCTGTGGCTGCGGGTGCCCGTGTAGAACGTGCTTTGGAGATCCTAGGAGACGATGTTCCAGATCATCTGCGTTATGCGGGCGAGCTGCGTGCCATGAATAAGCAAGCCTCTTTGGACGAGCTGGGACGTATGGCAGATCCTCCTCTGACGAAGGATGCGATCGCTGGACGTATTCGTCGTTTGCTAGTCATGGCCGATAAACGTGCAAAAGAACTGGGGATTCCTGGAACTGAACTCCCGAAGTCTTCATAAGTAATTGTCGTGTCAAGGGCGGGTTATCTGAACTCTCTACAGATAACCCGCCCTTCTGTTGCGCAAAAAATTTTTATAGGCAAGCTAATACTACTGTGATGCGGTGGCGCGTGGGGTCGTGCGCTCTTTCATAGAAGAGAAGGATCTAACTATAAAGTCTTTATGTATATTTTTTCTTAGTTTGACATCAGTTGCGTTTGAGTAGCTACAACCATATCCCAACATAAAGAGCCGCTGAATTCAACGTAAAACAACAGAAAACAAAGAGTTTTTGGTCAATTTCGTAATGTAAATCACAAAAATACCTGATAAAAACACACCCAAACGCACATAAACTAAGGTACGATTATAACAACACCGGCGGACACGCAACCAGCGTGAGACGAAAGACTCTAGAGACTCTTGCATGAGACCCATGAACAATGGCTCTAGTCCGTCAAACTCAATGCACTGACAAGGAGATACTCCAGTGACTGTACGCGTAGCTATCAACGGTTTTGGTCGCATCGGCCGCACTTTCTTCCGCGCCGCGCGCGCTGAGGCTGAGGGCTTTGAGATCGTAGCAATCAACGATCTTACCGACCCGAAGACTCTTGCCAACTTACTTAAGTATGACTCCATTATGGGTCGCCTGGGGGTCGACGTAGAGGTCAAGGATGATGTACTGGTTGTCGACGGCAAGGAAATTAAGATCCTTGCTGAGCGCAATCCCGCAGATCTTCCTTGGAAGGACCTCGGCGTAGATGTTGTGCTTGAGTCTACCGGTTTCTTCACCGAAGGTTCAAAAGCACAGGCGCACATTGATGCCGGCGCTAAGAAGGTTATTATTTCTGCACCCGGCAAGAACATTGACGGTACCTTCGTGATGGGCGTGAATGACGACCAGTACGATCCGCAGAACCACCACATTGTCTCCAACGCATCCTGCACCACCAACTGCCTGGCTCCTTTGGCAAAGGTTCTCAACGATTCCTTTGGCATTGAAAAGGGCCTGATGACCACTATCCACGCATACACTGCTGACCAGCGTCTGCAGGATGCCCCTCACTCCGACCTGCGTCGTGCACGTGCAGCAGCTGTCAACATGGTTCCCACCTCCACCGGTGCAGCAGCAGCAGTTGGCCTCGTGCTTCCCGAGCTCAAGGGTAAACTGGACGGTTTCGCAGTTCGCGTTCCTACCATTACCGGCTCCATTACCGACCTTACCTTCACCGCATCCCGCGAGGTTACTAAGGAAGAAGTTAATGCGGCTCTGAAGGCAGCAGCTGAGGGTCCGATGAAGGGCATCATCAAGTACAGCGAGGATCCCATCGTTTCGAAGGACATTGAGGGCGAAGGAATCTCCACTATCTTTGATGCGCCGCTGACCAAGGTTATTGGCGACCAGGTGAAGGTTATCGCTTGGTACGACAACGAGTATGGTTATGTATCCCGCTTGGTAATGTTCACCAACAAGGTTGTGGCTTCTCTCTAAGCCTATCTGCGCAAGGATAGCTACTTTACGAGCTGACGAGGAGAACCCCAATTCTACAGCATGTTTTTACCGTAGAGTTGGGGTTTTCTTGTACCACGAAGTAAAAATGAGGCGTGTATGTATGGAATATCGGTAGAACTTGCTTAAACCACCATCCGCGCCGCACCAGGCTAAAACTTGGTCATTTCAGCAGACTTACGGCTGTGTGACCACCAGAATTTTGTATTATTGAAAATACACACATCCCCACTAATGTAGGAGGAATTTCCCATGGCTAAGGCACTTGCAGAGCTGCTTGATGAAGGCGTAACGGGGCGTTACGTGCTGGTTCGTTCCGATCTTAACGTTCCCCTAAAAGACGGCGTGGTAACCGATGACGGTCGTGTGCGCGCATCCCTTCCTGTTATTGAAAAATTGGCTAAAGCTGGTGCTCGCGTTATTGTAACTGCGCATCTTGGGCGTCCCAAGGGTCAGGTAGATCCCCAGTATTCGATTGCCCCTGCGGCTGCGCGCCTTGCCGAGCTTGCATCCGTACCTGTAAAGGTAGCGGCAGATCTTGTGGGTGAGGACGCAAAGGCGAAGGCCGCGGACCTCAAAGACGGTGAAGTCCTTGTTCTTGAGAACGTGCGTTACGATGCTCGGGAGACTTCTAAGGACGATGCAGAGCGTGGTGCATTTGCAGATGAGCTCGTTGCTCTCACCGGTAAAAATGGCGCATATGTGGATGACGCATTCGGCGCTGTTCACCGCAAGCATGCGTCAGTTTACGATGTAGCGAAGCGTCTGCCCGCGTACCTTGGCGACCTTGTTAAGAAGGAAGTTGATGTTCTCTCAAAGGCTCTTAATAATCCCGAGCGTCCCTTCGTCGTCGTCATGGGCGGTGCGAAGGTCTCTGATAAACTTGCCGTGATCGACAACTTGATTGGCAAGGCAGATTCCATTCTTATTGGTGGCGGCATGGGATATACGTTCGCCTATGCGCAGGGTTACGAGGTCGGTAATTCCCTGCTTGAAAAAGACCAAGTTGAGACTGTAAAGCGTTACCTAGAAGAAGCTCCCAAGAAGGGAACTGAAATCGTGACCGCTGTTGATGTTGTCTGGGCTGATGACTTCTCGGCAGAGGCTAACACTGAGATTCGCCCCGTCGAGGATCTCACCGGCGGTAAACTCGGCGCCGAAGCAGAAGGTCTAGATATTGGACCGAAAACTCGTGAACTCTTCGCAGAGAAGATTAAGAATGCGAAGACTATTTTCTGGAATGGTCCGGTGGGCGTCTTTGAAATTGCTCCCTTTGCTGGTGGTACGAAGGCCGTTGCAGAAGCAATTGTTGAGTCTGATGCATTCTCCATCATCGGTGGTGGCGACTCTGCATCGGCTGTGCGCAACCTTGGCTTTGCTGACGAACAGTTCGGACACATCTCTACGGGTGGCGGTGCATCGCTCGAATACATTGAGGGTAAGACCCTGCCCGGTTTGGACGCTCTAGGCGCATAACTCTTATCGCGCTGCCGCTAGGAAAACGCACCCGGCTCTCAACCTCAAGGACGTGCCGGGTGCGTTCCTATATGCTCATAGACAGCCATAACCCACATCGCAAGGATACATTCCATGGGATTTTTCTCTAAATACTTTGGTTCCCGCGAAGCTACAACAGTCACAGACTATGAACGTGAAGTGCAGCAAGAAAGACAGGTATCTGCTCAAAGTCTAAAGGAACCTCGGAAGGCAGACGAAGCTAAAGTCGCATCAGCTTCAGAACATCGGGATTATTTGTATGGTGCCTCTGCCGATAATTTGTCAGATTTTTGGGAAAACTCGGCAGCTGATCGGGATCACAAACTGACTATCACCATGCTGCAAGCACAAAAATCTAGGGATATTATTCAGACGCTAGTAACTGACCTTGAAGATCACCTGGACGAGCTCCCTAGTTATCTAGAGAAAACCGTGACGGAGCTTCATCAGAAAACCACTCAAGCGCTCCTGAGCTACTACACTTATAACGCTGCATGGGAGATAGACCCACAGAACCCAGAACTTGCTGAATATTATTTTCCGGGGTATCACGCAGCATGCGATACTGTGAAAGTTGCTTACCGGTGTCTGCAGAATAATATCTGGAATACTACTAATATCTCGGGGCAACAACACGAGATGATACGTATTTTATTTGAACGTGTGCAAGATACGGCGCAGATTATTCCAGAGATTATGCCAACAGTTATAGATTCCCCGGTAGTCATGGCTCCATCAGACGCATTTCTTATTTCTGTAGAAGAACGCCAGAGCATTCTGAAGACAGGACAGCGTCTTGCCCAAGAAGCAATAGTACGCACTCAGCATCTTGTACAAAAAGCCGAGTCACAGCGTGAAACAAGCCTCTATGACCTTGCACTCGCTTATGAATCGGGTGCTTCAGATCTTGTACTTGCCCTTGAAAACTATGCAGACTGTGCGCGGGAGAGCCAACTGCTGCATGTTGATTTTGTTACTGCATTTCGTCAAGTGGTGAGAATTTTGCGGGAGACTTCTGACGATGAACAGTACGTTCATATACTCGAATATCTCGCGAGATTAGAGTCTATATCGATAAGAGCATTGGAAGATTACTCTCTTGCTGACGACGCTGATACTGTGCTCTACACTTCTGGTTCTTGTGCAATCGGATGTTCCTGAACAGACCTTTACAGAGATTTTGGGCTGTTTGCTTGAACCGTACCGGCGCTACCTCACAATGCTGCTGACTCAGTGGGATATCTATGCTCTAGGAAATTTTGCTCCGCTTATGGTAGCGACCTATGCGATGTATACCCATGCGCGTATATGTTATGAGGAAGCATTGGCTGAGAATGGAAATACCCTACAGGCCTGGAGCCTCGCCCACAGCGCTCATGAGGCGATCGTGATGGCGCATCGTTATGCGTACACTGATTACCGTGAGATGTTTCAAGATTACGACGAGGAAGAACTTGATGCTCTAATACTGCAGAACATGTCGGAAAATACTCGGGAATTCTTCATACAGGAGACAGAACAAATGGCAAACGCCTGGAAACTTGATCTGTAGCTTTTCGGAGTAGGCCTGACTAGCCTAAAAATCCAGATAAAACCTAGAGCATTTAGTGTTTTTTGAGTGATCAAACCATTAAAATAGAAGATAGAAATTTCCGAATCTATACCCTGATTTTTTGGGGGATTGGAGCGAAAATATGTCGCGCAAACCGCTGATCGCCGGTAACTGGAAGATGAATCTTAACCATGCTGAAGCCGTTACGTTGGTTCAGAAGCTAGCATGGACTCTTGATGATTCGAATTTTGATTTTACAAAGACTGAAGTAGCGGTATTCCCTCCCTTTACCGATATTCGCTCTGTACAGACCCTCGTTGAAGGTGACAAACTGAGTATTGAATATGGTGGTCAGGATCTTTCTATACATGAATCCGGTGCATACACCGGAGAGATCTCTGGTGCTTTTTTGAAGAAACTTGGTGCGAAATACGTTCTCGTAGGACACTCTGAGCGTCGCACTTACCATCACGAAAGTGATGAACTATGCGCTGCTAAGGTACAGGCTGCTTACACCTATGATTTGACTCCGGTACTGTGCGTTGGTGAAGCCCTGGAAGTTCGTGAGGCTGGCACTCATGTGGACTTTACCCTTGAGCAACTTCGCGGTTCTATTGCAGGCTTGAGTGCCAATCAAGCAGAAACTCTCGTGGTTGCGTATGAACCTGTATGGGCAATTGGCACTGGTAAGGTCGCAACTGCCGATGATGCGCAGGAAATGTCTGCGGCTATACGTGCTGAATTTGAAAAGCTCTACTCCGCAGACGTTGCTCAGAAGGTTCGTATTCTCTACGGTGGATCGGTTAAGTCTTCTTCGGCGCCCTCTATTATGGGGAAGGAAGACGTGGATGGTGTGCTGGTAGGTGGCGCATCCCTTCAAGCTGAAGAGTTTGCAGCAATTGCGCGTTTTGATGCATAGCTAAGCAGCAATTCGTACTTAAAGGCGTCTAGCATACGTGTATTCGTGCGCTAGGCGCCTACCATTTTGTGTAATGTTACGAACATGAACAGAAATATTCTCATTCCATATTTAGAGAGGCTGATATTGATGCAGGTTGAGCTCACCAGATTTCGGGTGCGAAAAGGTCAAGAAGAGCGAGCTGTAGAATGGATGCATTTTCTTCGCCAGAATATGGATGCCGTTGAGCAGACTTTAGCGCCCGAGAAAATGTATGTCGAAACGATCTTTTCGGAGGTTCGTGATGGGCATATGTACTTGTACTGGTACAGCGTACAGGGGCAGGGAGCACAACCTGTAGAAGAATCAGAGCACTGGGTGGATAAGGAGCATTTAAGATTCTGGCGCGAGGTTATTGACCCTACTCCGGGAGAAAATCTAACGATGGAGGTTCTGATGATGCTACCAGATGTTCGTAAAGTTGCCTCAGGGTAAGAGAATGTAGCTTTGGAGCACAATAGGCGGTACCTAAAATTTTTTCTGTAAAAATGTGGAAAGTTAGCGATTTTCGGTATAGATCTACGGCTAATATTATTATAATAATATCTAAAATATAACAAAATGATTAAGGGTTTTGAGTTATTTTGATGCAGTTAGCTGTGTTTTATTTAAATTTAATTTAATTAAATATGATTTAAATTATTTTTATGTCTTTAAAATGTGTGGTTTTGTAAAATCTTTGAGATTTGTTACACTTGTGCCTAAGCGTTTTAGGAGGGTGAGATATGAAATCACGCAAGTATACGTCTGTTTTTATTGGTTCATTAATTATTTCATTAATATTAGTGGCTCTGGGCTTTGTTCCGGGTTACGGGGAAATTGCCGAAAATTGGAGGTCACTGATCGGGACTGACTTCGGTTGGTTCTACCTCTTGCTTGTAACTCTTATTGTATTTGTCTGCGGCTTCTTTGTTTTAAGTCCTATGGGACAGATTAAACTGGGGGAGCCGGACTCAAAACCTGAGTATTCAACCGGATCATGGATTGCTATGCTTTTCTCGGCGGGTATGGGTATTGGTCTGGTCTTCTATGGTTCAGCTGAACCGCTTTCGCACTTTGCTAGCAAAACCCCGCATGCTGAACCCGGGTCACAGCAAGCAATGGCGGACTCTTTTCAATTTACCTTCTTCCATTGGGGTATTCACGCCTGGGCTGTGTACGGTATTGTCGCTATGGCTCTGGCATATTTTGGATTCCGTAAAGAAGAAAAGTATCTTCTCTCGGTAACTCTTAAGCCCCTTTTTGGTAAAAAAACTGATGGTTGGCTTGGCTATATTATCGACATTATTACTGTGGTAGCTACGGTTATTGGTGTGGCGACTACACTTGGCTTCGGTGCTATCCAAATCAATGGTGGGTTGAGCTATTTAACTCATAACGCTATTCCCAATGAAATGTGGGTGCAGGTCATTATTATTGTTGTGACCACCGGACTTTTTGTGCTTTCAGCTCTTTCCGGTTTGGGTAAAGGTATCAAAATTCTCTCAAACGTGAATATGGTTTTGGCTATTGCGTTGCTGGCAATCTCTATTGTGGTAGGACCCACCGTCAAAATCTTTGATAACATGACGGAATCTATCGGTCTATACCTACATGAATTCTTTGGAATGAGCTTCCGAACTGCTGCATTCAATAGTGGTGAACGTTCTTGGATTGATACCTGGACCATCTTCTACTGGGCATGGTGGATTTCCTGGTCTCCCTTCGTTGGCATCTTTATTGCTCGTATCTCCAAAGGCCGTTCAATCCGTGAGTTTATTACTGTAGTACTTCTGATACCTACCGTCTTGAGCTTTATCTGGTTCTCCGCATTCGGTACTATGGCGAATACGGTACAGCAAAATGGAACAGCAGATCTGACGAGTCTGAAAGTTGAAGAGACGCTCTTTGGTACGTTTAGTCATTACCCATTGGGCATACTTATGTCGATCATCGCAATTGTTCTGATCTTTACCTTCTTCATTACCTCGGCAGACTCAGCAACTTATGTGTTGTCGATGCTCTCTGAAGATGGGAAGCTTATACCTACAAACGGTAAAAAGGTTGTGTGGGGTGCTATTGTTGCTGGTATCGCTATGGCACTGCTCTTCGCCGGTGGTCTGAAGGCCTTGCAAAGTACCTTGATTATTATTGCATTGCCATTCGCAGTTGTTATTGCGCTTATTGTGGTTGCATTGATAGTTGAGGTATATCACGAGAAGGTTCAGATGGGTCTGTCGATCTCGCCTAAACGGTACCCCGAAAAGGGACAGCCCTTCAAGTCATATGAACCTTACGAGGATAAAGATTCTGAAGATGCTCAGGTATTAGAAAAGTCTGAGGCAAAGGCAGCCGGAAAAAAGGTATAAATCTTTAGCCTTGTAAAATAAAAGACCTTCCCAGGTGTCGGTTATCACTCTTGGGAAGGTCTTTTATTTATGGAGTAGCAAACTGTAGCTACCCTATAAGCTAAGTTCCTGCATCCCGGAAAATCGACCCGTTAGACTTTAACTATGTTTGCAATTGTATCCCTTGTTGTTGCAGGTCTTTTGGCGGTCATAGTGGTCCTCATTATTCGAGGCCGACGAGTCTCTGCACCTACCGCGGAGACTCCGCAGATCGTGTATTTTGAAAATAAACGTGATAGCTTCCTGGACTGGCTGTACCATCGTACAAGTTCCCCAGAAGTGCCCGTTCAGGTAAAACTACGCGATTGGGTAGACTTGGGATTCTATGCCGAAGGCGGCAACTACTGGGGTGTAGCCCAACAATTTACGTACTATCTTGTTCAGGGCGGTTATGTTTACGCTTACGATACTGAGGGAAATCCACTTGATGCGGGGCGAGCACTGCGAGACCGTCCAGATGCATTTCAGCTTACCCCCAGCGAATATCAGCGGCGTGTCACTCAGTTTAGGCAGTAATTTAGCCCTTCGCTCTACGCGTTATTACGTGTTAGAGAATGACCACAGAGTCTCTATACCGTATAGTTATTAAAGTCTGCCATGGGACAGGCTTTATTATCGACCTATTAGGAAGGCCCGCTGTGGACATCATTATGAATGTGCTTTTGGTAGTCATCGTGATTACCAGCATTATCACCGTGCTTCTGGTGCTCTTGAACCGCGGTCAGGGTGGTGGCTTGTCCGATATGTTTGGTGGCGGTATGACCAGCTCACTGAATTCTTCAGGTATGGCTTCTAAGAACCTAATCCGTCTGACCATTACAGTTACCGTTATTTGGGTTATTGCCGTGGTGCTTTACGGCCTAGCACTACGTTTTAACGGACAGTTCGTCATATAGACTTTATATATTTCAAGAAGCCCCGGCAGGTACATCTGCCGGGGCTTCTTATATGTCCTACTGTAGTAATTATGGAGATTGTCGGTGCATAAGATGACGGAGGATCAAGTCATGACGAGTATCTGATATAGAGACAAGTAGATAATATTTTCCCTAGGATGACGGAAAAGATGCCAAAACTTTCGGGGTTCAGGCATAGTAGTGATAAGGCGAAAACCTAGCATATCCAACCACTGAAGGGATCGCCATGGCACAGACTCTAACCTATACATATCTAAACCCTTCTTTACTGCATGAACAAGACGGCAGTCTTGGACTTGCTTTAGCAACTAGCGGTGGCAGCACACCGGAAGGCGCGGCGGCACACCCTTACTTCTTCTCAGGATTCATGGAGCACCCTGATGTAATCGCGGCGTCGCTATTGGTGGTTGCGCGCGTGGCCCGCACCCGCTACTACACCCCACCCGGCATGGTCGCCGCCATTTTGCGGGCTGCCGACCCGGTAGTGACCAGCACCAGCGAGGGACTCCGGTTTGAATCCTTTAGCGCCTGCTGCGGTGTCTACGCCCGACTTGACGTAGACTCCTCCGCCCTAGATGCTACCCACAGTGCTGTGGGCGTGACAAATGTGGACGTGAATCCGCCGCTTCGCACTGCTTTAGCTTCTCTCCGGGCTGGCGAACCTCTCCACATGGATGTGGGGAATGAAGGGTTGCTGACCACCACCCTAGACGGTGAAGTGAAGGAAGATAAAGTGCCCCTGCCAGTACGCTGGCTCAAAGGGTTCGCCGAAACACAGATGCTCTCATCCCTGATGAAGCCCACTCATTCTCTGGACGCGGCAGCAGCTCGCATGTTCATCCAGGGGCTGCCGCGCCGATCCGCCACGAAAAGCGTCATGTGGGCAACCCGTGCGGTGCGTTCACTGAGGCTGGCTACCCGAGCCACCGTTGGGTCGGTGTGTGTGGCCGGACCGGAGCGGCTGCGGGCGCTTGAGCCGCTCATCCGATTCATGACCCGCCTAGAAGCATACAGCGAACCGGTCACCTCAGGTAACACCCCGGTGTCAAGCGTGTGGGTGGCCCACTTGCCAGGCGCGCGCCTGAGCATTGGGCTGAGCCCCGAAAAATCACGCGGATTCTCAGGAGAAGGTTCTGTGTTGCAGGCGCTCTCCAATCCGTCAGTTGCTGAAAATGCAGATATGCTCAGTGTGCTTCTGTCCTTTGAGCCGCGTATTGAGGTGCCCGTCATGTCTGCACGCAGCGGGCTGAACGATACTCAAGTACGCGACGCCCTCGCATTACTGGCATCCTCCGGGCAGGTCGGTTTTGATGTGCAGGCGGGGGAGTACTTCCACCGGCCGCTGCCCGTGCAGGCGGATGCTCTGCAGGCTATGCATCCGCGGCTGGTGGGCGCGCAGAAACTGGTGGACTCCAGCGCGGTGCGGGATGATGAAAGCGGTACTTACCGTGTACAGTCGCGGGATACGTTCTACACGGTAACCCCTGCCGAGAAAATCGAAGAATACCGGTGTACCTGCCCGTGGTGGGTGAAATACCGGGGCACCCGAGGACCCTGCAAACATGTACTGGCGGTAAGTATTAAACGTCGTGGCAGGCTATATTAGCCCGATACCGGGTTGCATCCGTAAAGAAGCATATTTTCCGTACACACCCAAATATACAAACAGGTAATGATGGATGAGAAGAACTATTCGCAGCACACGAGCCTTGGAGAGCGTCGTGCACACCTTCGGGAGCTCATGAAACGTGACGACGCAACCGTTGAGGATTATCACGCGGTGATTAGCGGGGCGGCAGAGGAAGAACGCGCGTCGTTGGCCAGGACGTTATCGCCCACGAAACTTGCGAAAGCCCGAGGGGAGAAAGCAGCTTTGGCCGCATATGCAGTAGGGGCTTTAACCTCTTCGACTCCGCGTGCGGTAAGGATCATAAGTGAACTTTTTCATCCTCTTCGAGATGAGAATTTTAATATTATTCCTGAGCCGCCTATGCCTGCTACTGAGCAGCTCTGGGAATTCTTAACTCAAGGGGTAATAGAACGATCCGATGAGCGGGTTCTGCATTTTGTTGAAGAATGTTCAGACGATTGGTCCATACGTTCCTGGACACACCTCAATAAACTTATGCGTGAACATTCGCTGACGAGCTTATCGCCAGGGTATCTTTGCATGGTGATGAATGCCGTCCCACACGTGAGAGAAAAGTCTGCGGAAGAGTATCAGAATATAGAGCAGTTCTTCCGTCACGATCCTGTGCTGCTGGAACGAGAATTTTGGGATGCTTTCACAGCTGAAGGGGTACTCGCACAGTCTAGGTGGGATCCCACCTTGCAGCCTGAATATCGAAGTTCGTCGTCATTTTCGGCTCTTGCTCAGGTCATGTGCGAAACTTTTCCAGATATTCGTCCCAGGTTCTTGGATGAAACGCTCAAAGGTCTCCTGCGCGACTACTCGGCCCACCATGTGCGGCATTTTTATCGGTCCCATGCTGCTCTGCAGCCAACACCTCAAGAAATTAAGGAGCGTTTTGCGCTCTACCTTTCGGTGCTGGGGACGGCGTATAGCCCAGCTATCGCCATGGCGCAAGATCTGCTGGAGCAGGCAGTCTACGAGCTTTCCGACGCGCAAGCACGTGAGCTCATTGAGGTTTCAGCAACAGTGCTGACGCGCACCGAAAAGAAAATTCTGCATGCTCAGATACGGCTTCTTTCTCTACTGCTTAAAGTCCACCCCGAATGTACTGAACAAGTAAGCCAGACAGTACAGGATGCTTTCAAGTCTATGCCCTTGGATCTTCAAGACAAGGCCCAGAAGCTCATCAACGATTCGGTGCAGGAGCCACCCATACCTCAGAACGCAGCGGGGAGCATCACGGTACCGGATATCACCCCGAAGGATCGTGAACCGCAGGGGTGCTTGACGCCTCGACCGCCTATTACTACGGATCGGGAACTAATGGAATGCCTGGCAGCAACCTTCCAAGGAGGCGATGGCACCGATATTCCGCGTATCCTGGAGTACTTGGAACATGCCGAGAGTCTGGAAATAAACGATGCAGAGCAGAAGCTTCTCTGGGAAGCTCGTGAACTTCTCATAGAAGAATCATTCGGTATTTATACCCTCTCCAGCCCCAATATCCCGTACCTTGCCATTGCGGCACTCATCAAAAGCGGGCAGATACAACACGCTGATATTGCTAAGATACCGATCATCCCAACCTGGTATAAAGAACGTCTCTACCTAAGCGATGAGCACGGGGACCCGGTGATAGTAGATGAACAGACGGCTAAGAAGTATCACCCTCGTCCCTTTAACGTAAAAGCTACAGGGACAGAACTTCATCTCAATGAGCGCGGACCTCACATGCTGCTGATGGAGCAGTTGTTCGCCCTGATTTTTGCGGATCAAGACGCAGAAACCAACATAGTGGCCGCGCCTTTTGCGCCCCAGCGAGTAGCCCTTGAACGCACTACGGGTACAGTCCTCACCCAGTATTGGGAATCGCTATATCTTGCTCGGGAGTACAGCTTCCCTCTGCAATTCCCGCTGTGGGTTGGAACAGATACACCCGATGCTGCCGCGCTCTCCATTGAAGCTGCTGCGTTTAACACCAATAGCACGCAAATCGAGTACGTGCACCGTATGGTGGAATCAAAATACTATCCTTCGTACCGCACGGTCATGGGGTGGTACGGCTGGCTGATGCAGAACAACCCAGATATTTTCAGCGCACAGACCATGCCTATTCTTGTGGCAGCTATACATGCCCATAATGCTTATGGCGCCGATATCATCATGCGCATCCTAGGCGATATGCACCGAGTACTGGGCGCTGCCTCCTACAGCTCACTCGGGCTTGGTGCCAGCGCTAAAACTACCGAGGTGCGTGCCAATGCTGCGGAGGCGCTCGCCTCCCTGGCAGATCGGGGCATGGTCGATACCGCTTTATTCGCCGAAGAACTGTGTTGGCTGTTGGGTCAGCACCATGTGATGGCTCAACGAATTGAGCAGACATTTAGGGATGCTGCGTCGATTAGCCCCTTGGCGGGCTGGCGGATTATGCAGGTACTAGAAGGCATACTGCCTGCCGTGGGCGAGGTGAACAGAGGCGGTACGCTGGTGCAGCTTTTAGCGCAATTAGCGGGGGAGTACGGTGTCAGTATCGAGATTCCTGAGGTTTTGCGGCCCAAAATGAAAGGATCGACCGTGCTGGCGAAAAGTCTGCGTGCGCTTGAAAAGCTGCAGCCTCATCCGACCGAGCTTGCGGAGCAGGCCCGAGACCAAGCCCAAGAACTGCTGGACCAACACCGCTGCGCACAACCCTAAACGCAGAAACTGAGAGCCCGTTATGACACCAAAAATACCGCAACCTAGTCTTACGGAACGTCGCGCCCGCCTGCGGGAGTTGCTGAAACGTGACGATGCCACCTTCTGGCAATACCATGAAGTTCTCACCGGTGCCACCGAGGATGAGCGCAAGAGCCTTGCACGCACACTTTCCATTAAAAAGCTCATAGACCGCTACAGCCGTGAAGGAACGACCGAGCAGCGGCTTGTGTGCGTCTACACGGCGGCCGCACTGGGTGGAACCTTCAAACATGTGGGTGTTGAGCTCTTAAACCTCATCGGCCGGGGATTACCCGGTGAGGCGAACTGGAAGTTTTCAACCGCTGAATCGGAACAATACCTTAGCCAACGCACAGAAGCCATGATGCTTGGACTCAGCGAACGTGATAACACCTGGATAACCGGGTTCGTTAACGAGCGTGGCTATGGCAGGTTTGGTTACGACTTGCCCACGCTCTGGGTGCAGATACATCAGCTTCTTCACGAACGCGGACTTACCAATACCACGCGCTCCTACCTCTGGGGGTTCGTGACGGCCGTTCCTGACATGTACATTGGCTCATCCGAGAACCGGGAAGAGGTTATCTCTTTCTTCAAGAACAACCCTCAGACGCTAGAACACGAAATGTGGGCGTGTTTCACAGATGAAGGGCTTCTGCGGAAAGAGTGGTCAGGGCGTGAAAACGCGGACACGCTCGCTCTCTTCCACATGCTGCAGGAGAATTTTGACGGATTCCGTGACCGCCTGCTTACTGAATGTCTGAAGGCGATGCTCCGCGACTTTTCTGCCAAGAACACCAGTATCTTTCACCACATCTATCGGGGGATGAACCCCACCCCAGACGAGAACCTTGGTAACACCAATCTGCTCACCTCAGTGCTCACTACCGTTCCCTCAACCTCCGTGGGATTGGCTCAAGAAATGTTGATGTCATGCGTCGAAAAGCTGACCGAACCCCAGATTCATGACTTACTTAATGTCTCTCGCACCGTGATGCTTCGCACCGAGAAGAAAATACTCCGGGCGCAGATCGCACTCCTTGGCGCTATTGCTAGAACGCACCCCGAGTATACTCAAGATGTGGACGGCTTGATGAGGGAAACCGCAGAATCTCTTCCGCCTGATCTGCAGCCCGCTGCGCAAACACTCATGTCTCCTGCTGAAGCCGCGGCGGATAAAACTAGCGCACCGTCTCACGCGGAGCAAGTAATGGGCAGCGTCATGATTCCCGAGAATCTGCCGCAACTTTTAGAGCAGCACGTTTCAACCCCACAGGTGCATATTTATAAGAGTGATGCTGAGTTTATGGATGGTCTTATTCCCTGTCTCCAAGGCACAGGTGACGGTTCGCAGCTCCCGCAACTCATTGATTATTTAGCGCATAATCCTCGCATTACTCTTGATACGGCCCAGCAGGACTTTCTAGCTGAACGATGCGTGAATTCCGGTATCCGCTCGGGTACTCATGCGTTAGGCAACTATCTGATGTACCGGGTGATTGCCCCGCACCGAAAACTTTTTAAAAAACTGCCGCAAGGTTTTACCGGGTACCGGCATGAATTCCATACCGACCCCCAGACTGGCGAAACCATCCAGCCCTACCAGGTTGAACACACTGGATCTCCGGGGCGTCAAAAACCCCGTATAGAGAAAACGACCACAAATTATCGTGGACCGGCGGGGCTCTGTCAAGAGCAGATTAACTGTTTAGAACATCCAGAAAACCTTGTATTTGCGCCTATACCTCACGCAGAAGAGAGCACCTGGACACGCCATGTTGAACCTCTCACTTACCGCCCGCGTCCTCACAATATGTACGACCAAGCCTATGCTGAGGCTCCTAACGGCAGCCTGATGATGTGGCTTATTGAAGATCACGAACTACCGACCGCACAGATGCCTTTCGCACAGGCGGCTCTGAACACGGCAGGCATTCCGGAAGAGTTTATGCACCGTGCTGTTCAGGCAATCGACGATTTTCACTGTACCCTTATGCAATGGTATGCGTGGCTTCTGCAGAATAACCCCAATACATTGGCAGCGCAGAGCATGCCGTTCGTCACTACAACAGGATTCCAGAAACACGTCAAGGGGCTTGACGCCCTACTGGATACCATCACCCACACACATCAGGTTCTGCAAGACCCCGCCTATTCCGTGTTGGGCTGGCTAACTGGTGCAGCAGCAGCTGAGCACAGGGCTCTCACCGCCGAATCTATTGCCGCTCTTGCGGGTCGCGGAATGCTTGACACTTCTTTACTTGCGAATGAACTGGCCTACCTGCTCCGAGGGGGATGGGTTAAACCGATACGGGCAGCCAGCTGTTTACAGGACGCTGCATCCATTAGCCCGCTGGCGGGGTGGCGAATTGTGCAGGTGCTAGAGAACATGCTGCCTATGGTAGGTGAGATAAATCGGGGCAGTGCCCTGGTGCAGCTTTTAGCGCAATTAGCAGGGGAGTACGGGGCGAGTATCAAGATTCCTGAGGTTTTGCGGCCCAAAATGAAGGGTTCAACTGTGCTCGCGAAGAATCTGCGGGCGCTCGAAAGGTTAGAACCGCATCCGACTGAGCTTGCGGAGAAGGCGCGGCAAGAAGCAAGTAACCTCAATACTTTCAATAGGGTGAATGAGACTAGGGACGCGAAATAAAAGTGGGAGTCATAATCCTAAGACCGTAACCCCCACTAGAAAAATTTGTGGATCCTAAGTTAGCGATTCTTCCGTCGCAAAAATCAGGGTCTGTTTCTGCCCACGAGCCCCGATAGCTGGAGTTTCTAGGAGCATATCGGCAGTAATGTCCTCAGCAGGAACCTGTGCACCCTTGAGAAGACGGGTTGTCGCATCCTGTTTATCACCGCCGGTAATCAAAAAGAATATATGGCGCGAATTATTGATAACCGGCAGCGTGACAGATACACGTTCGCTAGGTGGCTTAGGGGAATCCTTGACCATTACCGTCACAGCTTTAGCGCCGTCCACAGGATCCTCTGGTAAACCTGTGCCCAGAAGGACTTGCTGCCGGTTGGGAAACAGCGAAGCGATGTGACCATCAGGCCCCATCCCTAGGAGCGTAACATCAAAAATGGGGACAGGCCATATATCCGAGCCGCCGCCGCATCCACAACCACCGCATCCGCAGCCGCCTCCAGATTGCTGAGAAGCAGATCCCCCGTGCCCTCCCGCTAATGGAAGCTCGGATGCCCCCTCAGGCATCTCAACACGCACGGGTTCTGCAGAACCCGCAAAATTGCGCATTTCGTAGGCATAGTGCTCGGCAGCAGCTTCAACATCAATCATGACATCGGAAGGACCCATACGATGCGCGTTTTCAACCGGAAAACCAAGATCTACTAAATCTGCGAGAAGCGCCTCGATTGCTTGTCCATCGTTCCGATCCGGATCATGCTCAGGAACAAAGCGTTCATCCGAGAACCAGAAATGAACGCGCGACCAGTCAATATCCTTAACACGTGGAAATTGAGCCCATGCACGAAGAGTAGCAATGCCCATCGTGCCACCTGTAAGAGAGACATGAGCCACAGTACGTTCGGTGAGGACATGCTCAATAACATCTAAGATACGCGTAGTGGCATCAGAGGCAAGCGCCTCCCGAGAAGGATGCGCTATTAAAGTTGGAGTACTCTCACCAATATTGTTGATCTTAGGCATCAAAAACCTCGGGGAATTCAGAAGTATTAAGGAAAGGTTCAGCATCGCACTGAGCAGGATGCAATTCCAGAGTAGGGAATGCCGACTTTAAAACTTCCCCATACATAGTGTCAGGGTCAAGTCGGCGTAACTCCTCAGAAATACAATCCGCTAGAGTACGAACTGGTAGTGGAATCTGCTGATCAGGTGTATACGGAGTCTCAATAATAGCGATGTTTTTGCCAGGACGGAACATTATCGTTTGTCCATCTTCACGCTCAATAGCTACACGGTAAAGACCCCGTTCTGCTGCGCCGATAGTTGCAAGATGAACCTCAGCCTCGAGTTTCCAGCCAAGCCAAGCGCCAAGGAGCACAACCGAAGGAGACTTCTCAGACCCCCAAACCACTACACGCTTAACAGGGGAGTCAGGCATCTGCTCCAAAAGAGCTGCCAGTTGGGTACGCCACAGCGTCAAACGTGTCCAGGCAAGATCGCTATCCCCGGCCTGATAAACCTCAGAAAGATGCGTAAGAACAGCCATCGGATCATATGCGCGTGCCGAATCTGTGATGCGGCGCTGTGCAATCCTACCAATTGAATCCTCACCCGGATTCTCAGGAACGGAATGCGGCCACCACACAACAATAGGAGAATCCGGCAAAAGCAGACCAGAAATCAACGATTCTGTCGGCCTTGAGGCGGTGCCCCAGCCGCGCAGAATAATAAGTTCAGAAGCGCCAGCTTCACCGCCCACATGAATCTCAGCATCCAGCTGATCGGGCGCATCACTATTATGCGCAATATGCACAATGATACGACTTGGGTGCTCATGCGAAGCACGAATAGCCGCATTAATAGACTCTCGGGAATGACCTTTCTCTGCAAGCACTACCAGCGTAAGTACGCGGCTGCTGCTAAGACTACCATTAGATGCCAGAAGATTAGAAAGCTCCTTTGAAATGGTAGAAACATTCGTGTGTTGCAGATGCGAAATCACGGGCGCCTCCAGGAACGGTTATCACGCTCTAGCATCTTATGTGCCGAGCGTGGACCCCACGAACCGGACTCGTAGGGCTCGGGTTTAATTTTGTTCTCTTCCCAATATTCCTCAAATGGATCCAAGATCTTCCACGAAAGTTCAACCTCCTCGTGGCGCGGGAACAGCGGCGGCTCACCTAAGAGCACATCCAGAATTAGACGTTCATAGGCTTCAGGAGATTCCTCAGTGAACGCATGACCATACCCGAAATCCATATTCACATCACGGATTTCCATCTGAGTGCCAGGAACCTTAGCCGCCAGACGAATAGTCATACCCTCATCGGGCTGCACACGGATCACAATGGCATTCTGACCCGCAGGAACCTCAGTCTCCTTACCAAAGAGACGGTCAGAAGATTTCTTGAAGAGAAGTGCAATCTCAGTTACTCGGCGGCCCAGCCGTTTACCCGCACGCAGATAGAACGGAGTTCCTGCCCAGCGGCGGTTGTCAATATTGACTTTGAGCGCAGCAAAAGTTTCTGTGCGTGAGTCCGCAGGAATATCTTTCTCATCAAAGAAACCATTGACATGTTCGCCGCCCTGATAACCGGGGGCATACTGACCGAGTGCAAAAGAATTTTCTAGATCATCAATACGTACTGCTTCCAGTACTTTAGCCTTTTCAATGCGAAGATGCTTAGAATCAAGGCTAAGGGGCTCCTCCATGGCAGTTAGAGCCAACAGCTGAAGCAGATGATTTTGAATCACATCGCGTGCAGCACCCACGCCATCATAATAACCCGCACGTGAACCAATACCGATATCCTCTGCCATAGTAATCTGCACGTGATCTACATAGTTGGCATTCCAGATCGGCTCGAACATTTGATTAGAGAAACGCATCGCCAGAATATTCTGAACGGTCTCTTTACCTAAGTAGTGGTCAATACGGAACACTGAATCCGGGGGGAATACACGTTCCACAATTCCATTAAGTTCACGCGCTGACTCTAAGTTGTGACCAAACGGCTTCTCAATAACGACACGACGCCATCCGTTCCTGGGATTATTGTTCGCGTTATCGCGTGAGGCTAAACCGTGCTCGGCAAGCTTCGACAGCACCTGTTCGAAAGCCTTCGGCGGAATAGAGAGGTAGAACGCATGGTTCCCCTGGGCGCCAAGTTCATCGAGCTCAGCAAGAGTATTTTTGAGACGTTCAAATGCGGCATCATCATCAAAATTACCGCGAACAAACCGCATACCCTTCTGAAATTGGTTCCAGACATCCTCACGGAATGGGGTACGCGCATTTTCTTCCACAGACTTACGCACATAGTTACGAAAATCATCGTTATCCCACTCGCGGCGCCCATACCCAACAAGACCAAAACTTGGGGGCAACAAACCACGATTCATTAGGTCATAGACCGCAGGGAGCAGTTTCTTGCGGGCAAGATCGCCCGTGACGCCGAAGAACACAAGTGCGGAAGGACCCGCAATACGAGTGAGACGTCGATCGCGCGAATCTCGTAGCGGATTCGACTCATGATCGGTATGCAAGATAGATTCCTTTGATTGCTGATAATGTGCACATTCACCCTGCGATACTTTATGTACCTCTGGGGCACGTATCCCTGCATCTTACCGTTTCAATGGCAAACGAGAGATATCTGACAGCGAGCGCCGAAGCTAATTCTGTGCTATTTATAGCGACAGCGCTCACCTTATGAACTTTAGAGAACGGGTATAACGAAAAAATTATTCACTAGTCACTAACGTGACTCACTAAGTGCTTTCCGTACGGTCTCCAGAAGCTCTTCCCACGAAACGTCAAACTTTGCAAGACCCTCGGTTTCGAGCTTATCCACAACCTCTACATATGAGATACCCAGACGCTCGATATCGTCCAGAATCTTGTTGGAGCTCGTATACTCACCGGTTACAGTGTCTCCCGTGATTTCACCATGGTCAGCAACAGCGTTCAGAGTTGCTTCAGGCATGGTATTGACAGTGTGTTTAGCGACCAGACCGATAACGTAGAGAGTATCTGGAAGCGCCGGATCTTTGACTCCAGTAGATGCCCAGAGTGGGCGCTGAACGTTGGCACCATGAGACGCCAAACGTGCCCAGCGTTCAGAAGAGAACATCTCTTCAAAAACTTCATATGCCAGACGAGCATTTGCCAGACCGGCCTTACCCTTAAGCGCTAAGGCCTCTTCAGTACCGATTTCATCCAGACGGGTATCTACCTCGCTATCTACGCGGGATACGAAGAATGATGCGACCGAATGGATCTTAGAGAGATCCTTACCATTTTTGAGTGCTTCTTCAAGGCCGAGCATGTAAGCGTTAATGACTTCACGATAACGTGTTAGTGAGAAAATGAGAGTCACATTAACGCTGATTCCGGCTGCAAGAGTCTTGGCAATAGGCTCCAAACCTTCGACGGTTGCGGGAATCTTGATCATGACATTCTCACGGCCTACACGCTCGTAGAGTTCTCGTGCCATTTTCTGGGTTCCCTCGGCATCGCGGGCAAGGCGAGGATCAACCTCAATAGAAACCCTGCCGTCGTAACCTTTAGAAGCAGAATATATGGGTTCGAATACGACACAAGCAGCACGTACGTCGTCAGTAGTCGCTGCGAAGACAGCTTCTTCAACGTCTGCACCGGATGCGGCAAGCTGACGCATCTGCTCAGCGTAAGCAGCACCTTTTGAAAGCGCCCCGGCAAAGATAGTGGGGTTGGTAGTGACACCCACGACGTTCTTAGCGCTGATGAGCTCTGCAAGACTGCCACTGGTAAGACGGTCGCGGGAAAGATCATCAAGCCAAATGGAGACACCAGCGTCAGAGAGCTTTCGAGTTGAACCACTCATGAAATAAAACCTTCAATCTAACTTAGTTAATATGGACGGGTGAGCATTAATGAGCTATGCAAGATGCAAGTAGCACCAGGAATCACCGAAAAACTTTAACTTGCCGACTGACTATTTGACCGAAGCGATAGATTCTTCAGCAGCAGTCACTACGGCTTCAGGGGTAATACCAAACTCACGGTACAAAGTCTTAGCATCGGCGGAAGCCCCAAAGTGCTCAATTGAGACAGCACGTCCTGCAGAACCGAGCAAATCGTACCAGCTCATGCCCAAACCGGCTTCAACTGAGACGCGTGCTGCAACCGAGGAAGGCAGAACTGATTCTCGGTATTCGTCTGACTGCTCGTTGAACCATTCGCGGGAAGGCATTGAAACAACTCGGGCTGCAATGCCTTTTTCTGAGAGCTTGTGGCGAGCTTCGAGGGCAATTTCAACTTCGGACCCAGTTGCGATTAGGATGACATCTGGAGTTCCCTCGGTGTCAGCCATAACATAACCTCCGCGGGCAGTTCCTTCTGCGGAAGCAAATTTTTCGCCTTCAGTGTCTGAATGAATATCCTCACGAGCCCAAATTGGTAGGTTCTGGCGAGAAAGTACTAGGCCGGCAGGGCGGTCTTTCTTCTCAAGAATAGTACGCCAAGCAACCGCAGTTTCGTTCGCATCCGCAGGGCGTACAACGTCGAATCCAGGAATTGCGCGCAGTGAGCTGAGATGTTCGATCGGCTGGTGGGTGGGCCCGTCTTCGCCAACACCAATGGAGTCGTGAGTCCAGATATACAGCGCAGGTACACCCATGAGAGCTGAAAGACGGACTGCAGGACGCTGGTAATCCGAGAATACGAAGAATGTCCCAGAGAAAGCACGGGTTGGCGAAGATAGTACGATACCGTTCACAATTGCGGCCGCCCCCTGCTCGCGAATACCGAAGTGCAACACACGACCGTAGGGGTTGCCGGTCCAATCCTCCGTACTGTGCGAAACCGGGTTGAATGATTCGGCGTTGTTGATGGTGGTGAGGTTAGAACCTGCTAGATCGGCAGATCCACCCCAAAGCTCAGGGAAAGTATCAGCAATTGCATTAATGACTTTGCCGGATGCTGCGCGGGTTGCTAGTGAAGTACCCGGCTCAAAGACGGGGAAAGCAGCCTTATAATCAACTGGCATTTCGCCTGACACCAGGCGGTTGTACAGCTTTGCCCGCTCGGGGTTAGCCTGAGCCCATGCCTCAAATTTTTCATTCCAGACCTTATGCGCAGCAGCACCGCGTTCACGAAGTTCACGAGTATGCGCCAGAACCTCATCCTCAATGAAGAAGCTCTTTTCGGGGTCAAATCCTAGAACTTTCTTGGTTTCAACGATTTCTTCGACCCCCAGCTTTGAGCCGTGAACGGACCCAGTATTTTGCTTGTTGGGTGCTGGGTAACCAATGATAGTACGCACCTCAATGAATGAAGGCTTATCCGTGACCGTTTTCGCGCGCTCAATAGCGTTGTAGAGTTCCTGCACATCTTCAACGTAGTTTCCGGTCTTGGTCCAGTCCACGCGCTGCACATCCCAGCCGTAGGCCCGGTAACGGGCTGGCACGTCTTCGGTGAATGCAACGTCAGTGTCTTCTTCAATAGAAATGTGATTGCGATCCCAGAGTACGATGAGATTGCCCAATTCTTGGTGCCCAGCAAGCGCACTGGCTTCTGCCGTTACGCCTTCCTGAACATCACCTTCGGAGGTGATACAGTACACATAATGGTCAAAGGGAGAAGCGCCAGCCGGTGCTTCGGGGTCGAAAAGACCACGCATATAACGTTGAGCATATGCAAAACCAACGGCAGAAGCGAGACCCTGACCCAATGGACCAGTCGTAATTTCTACACCCTTAGTGTGCTTATATTCGGGATGTCCAGGAGTGAGCGCATCCCATGTGCGAAGAGATTCTAGATCCTCCATCTCAAGACCATACCCACCCATAAATAATTGGGTGTAGAGAGTCAGCGATGTGTGACCGGGGGATAGGATGAAACGATCGCGACCTTCCCAACGGTCATCGTTGGGGTCTTGGTTCATGACCTTTTGGAAGAGCAGATAGGCAACAGGAGCAAGGCTCATGGCGGTGCCGGGGTGACCTGACCCTACTTTCTCAACCGCATCGGCTGCCAATAAGCGAGCAGTATCAACCGCACGCTGGTCTACCTCAGTCCATTCGAACTTTTCGTTAGGGTTAGTCACGTATTGTCCCTTCGCTTGGTGGTACGTCATGCATGAAGTACACAAACAATAGTAGTCTGTGAACGCTGACTACAGCAGATATAACTCAAAAGATAGGGTGCGTATTCCATGAGCACTCTCAACAAGTAATCATGTACATAGCATCTATAAATCTATCGTGAAATTCTACCTTCTTAAGAATAGTTCACCATCCTAGTGTTTATAGTATGTTCGTACGATGTTTTGGCAACTTATGCCTCACGCTGAACTTACATACCTAGGATGCTGTAGCCTAAGCTCCACGTAGATAAGCTTCAAAATAGACCACCCGTATCTTGAGATAGCTGCTTTACTCGCCTCAAGATACGGATGCTCTTAGAAAATAAAAGATTCTAATATTGGCTGTCCAACAAAAGGATCGATTGCCAATGCAATGAAAAGAATCGTTAAGTATGTGATAGACCCGAAAAATACCACCATAGCGGTACGGCTTGTCGCTACCTGCTGGAGAGCTAAATAGTGGAGCTTGTGGCAGTGGTAGAGGAACCATGCACCAGCGGTAGCCGCGCTAACGCCGTATACCCAGC
The DNA here is from genome assembly GCF_001814655.1 of Rothia sp. HMSC069C01. NCBI lineage: Bacteria > Bacillati > Actinomycetota > Actinomycetes > Micrococcales > Micrococcaceae > Rothia > Rothia sp. HMSC069C01. The sequence continues at coordinate 572,578 of NZ_KV817408.1, read as the reverse complement.
CTGCGCCTCCAATAGGGATCAGTAGAAGCGAACAGATAACCATAGCCCAGCCGTAGAGTACGACTTGCACGGAAACCGCTTGAGCGGGGGCGATAGCACCCAGCATAGGGACACCGGCTGCTTTATAATCCTCCGCGTATTTCATAGAGAGTGGCCAATAATGCGGAGGAGTCCAGAGAAAAATTACTGTGAAGAGAACTAAAGCTGGCCATTCAATGGTATTGCGAACAGCTGCCCATGCAATTAGGACAGGCATACACCCGGCAATCCCACCCCACACAATATTCTGAGTAGTGCGCTTCTTTAAATACATGGAGTAGAAGACTACATAGAGCAAAATAGCGGCAAGCCCTAAAAGCCCAGAGAGGGGATTTACCATAGTCCACAAATATACGACGGAGATAACAGCAAGTACCCATGCGAAGATGAGTGCTTCTCGGTCTGTTAGCTCTCCGGTAACTAGGGGGCGTTTTTTGGTTCGCTTCATTTTTCGGTCAATATCACGATCGATATAACAGTTGAAAGCGCAGGAAGCGCCAGCCGCCATGGCTCCGCCAAGAAGCGTATTTATGACTAACCAGAAACTGGGCATGCCGTGTGCCGCAAACATCATTGTAGGGGCGGTCGTTACTAGAAGAAGCTCAATAATTTGGGGCTTTGTCAGGTGAATATACGCTTTTATTTTGCGTCCCAAGGCCATGTCCCTTGTTGCCCGCGGAGTAGGTACAGTCACCTCTGACGCCGCATGCGTGGAGGACGGAACCTCCTGAATTGTGTAACCCTTCATGATGGGCTCCTTGACGTGTGTGCGTGTGCCTAATCTGCGCGTATCAATCTGTGGGGTAGGAGGTACTCACAGATAGGCATACCTTCGGCTCAAAGACGTGCAGGCGCAGGAATGCTCCTTAATAGTGTACGCCTAACCTTAAATAGCTACCAAGGCATGCCAGCAATAAACCCATATATGACATTGTGCGCTTACCGTGTGAATAACTCAGCTCTACGAAGTTGCTAGCCGCTGTTGAGCTAGGGCACGGGCCTTCTGAGAAGATAGGGTCAGCTGCCTTTCGATCAGCGATAGTGATGCCCAGGTAAACATGCCCGACCCCAGCATATGTGCCTCAACGAGTAGAGGGGGAAGCCCCGTGTTGTACTGGATATAGCCAATCGCGCCCTGATAGACCATGATTGCTGCCAGTACAAGTAAAGATGATAGGAAAGCCCGTGGCATGGCGTACTTCCGCACTAAAACAAACATGATGATCAGCAAAAGAAGAAATGCCCACACCGCCCATGCATGAGCACGGGATACTGCGATAGCGTCGAACTCGTGGCGATGCGTGCGTGGATCACCCGCATGCGGACCAGTCCCAGTGACTACGGTACCCATGAAAAGTAAGAACGAAACTAACGCCAAACCAGTCCAACCAAGTAGGCGGATAACACCACTTTTTTGTGGAGGAAATTCCCTAGTAATATCTTCGCGCTCAGAGACACCTGCCCTAAAATAGCGACGCACACGGTTTACCAAGATTGCCGCTAGTCCAATCATGATGGCAGAGGCGAGGTAATGGGCTGTTACCATCCAGGGATTGAGCCGCTGCCATACAGTAATGCCACCAATAACGGCCTGTAGCGGAATACCCCACAGGAGCAGTAAAGTCAGATTGAACAGATCACTGTACTTTGATTCGTGCGCTCGTAATCCCGTAAAAAGCTTTGGAAAGATTGCTTTGACGTGGTACACATCAGGCAGCGCAATGCGGAGAATCGCTAAGAACGCAAGGATAGTGATTACCATGAGCACAAAAGTGAGCATACGGTTACCGAATTCAACGAGCCCATGGATACCGTCGGCAGGGGTAGTTGTCCACTGTTCTGCAGTACACCGCGGCCAGGTATCGCATCCTAGGCCTGATCCTGTAAGGCGCACAACGGCACCGGTTACGATGAGTAAGAGATTGCTCAGAGCCGTACCCACCGCTGTGTATAAAACCCAGGGAGTGTACTGGATGGGGGATAGCTTATTTTTGAGGGTAACTAGCATGAGAAAAGCCTTTTAAACCGGGGGTGCACCATAGGTAGCCACCAATAATACTCGATGATTCTAGGGTTTGTCGCAGAACCCTGAACCTATGAGCGCTAATCGGACCATTTAAATTTGCGTGAAGCAATAAAACCAATCACTAGTGTCCAGACAAGTAGCACAGCATGGGGAAGAGGTAAGAATATATCCTGTAGATAATCACCGCGAATCGCTTCACCTAAAGCGCCTGAAGGCAGGCACAGAATGATAATGCGGTACAGCTCAGGGAAATTATCCATTGGAATAAGGATCCCACCAGCGCTGGCCAGAACAACCCAGGCGATATTCACGATAGCCAAAGTTGCCTCAGCCCTCACCGTCCCAGCAACGAGTAAGCCTAGGGCTGTAAACGCGGCTGCCCCGAGCAATAAAGTACTAAAAGAGCGATACATCGCAAAAATATCCGGACGCCATCCAAGACCGAACCCAACAATAGTGACCATAATAAACTGTATGGCGATAACGGTGATAACTGCCAGCACCTTGCCAATAATAAGCCCATTGCGTCCTAGAGGAGTGGTAGACAGAAAACGAAGAACACCGTACCGGCGGTCAAAACCAGTGGCAATCCCTTGACCAGAAAGTGCAGTTGAGACAACACAGAGAGCCAGTACCCCCGGCACTGCAACATTGATGCGGGTCGTATTCAACGCATCAGCGTAAGAATCCAGAAAGCTTGTATAGCGAAGTCCAAAAAGCGCCAGCACGGGGAAGGCAATATTGAGCATTAGCTGTTCGCCATTTTTAAGCATGGCAAGGGTCTCATATTTACCTTGAGCTAGAATACGCTGAAAACTAGAAGCAGCGCGCGGATACGGATACTCGTTACCTTCTGTCATCTGCTGACTATCGGGGGCAGTGGGCAGCTCTGCATTTGTGGGGTTCATCGAATATCACGTCCCGAAATATCCAAGAATACGTCTTCCAAAGTCTTCGGTTCCATCGTGAGAGAGTTAGGCATAAGGTAGTGATGTGCTAGGGCTGTCGTGAAAGCGGAAAGATGCTCGGGTGTAAGGGGACCACGGAGCTCATATTCGCCTAAGTCGCCTAGTGAGTATGGCATATGCTCGATAAGCTCTACATCCGTACGAAGATGTACAGGCAATAAGTCGTCACGCGTAGGTGAAGGTGCTTCTAACGTGAAATGAAGACGTACAACCCCGTCTCCTGATACAAGTTCAGGGACCGTGCCTTCACGCACCGTTTGACCATTATCAATAATATAGACATAATCTGCGAGCTTTTGCGCATCATCAATGAGATGGGTTGTTAAGATAATGGCGACTCCAGCCTCACGCTGCTCACGAATAATGTCAAAGACGACATTGCGAGACTGCGGGTCAAGTCCTGCTGATGGTTCGTCTAAAAAGAGTACCGAAGGACGCCCAAGAAGGGCTGCTGCTAATGAGACACGTTGTTTTTGTCCCCCAGAAAGGCGCCGAATATTGGTGCCGTTAAAAGCATCTATTCCTAAACGATCAACAAGTTCACCGACAGGATAAGGATTGGCGTACATCTGAGCAACATGTTCAAGAAGTGGTACGGGACGTACGGCGTTAGGAAGCCCCCCATCCTGAAGCATGATACCGACGGAGGCCCGCATCTCTGGGGATGCCAGAAGAGGGTCTTCTGAAAGAAGCTGAATAGTGCCGGACGTAGGTTCAGTAAGCCCCTGGGCACATGCAAGAGTTGTAGTCTTACCTGCACCGTTAGCACCCAAGAGTACAACAACCTCGCCGGGATAGACTTGAAGACTTATGTCAGCAACTGCGCGATGCATACCCTGAGCGGTAAGACGTTCAGGGTGTTTCTCGCGGAAAGAACGAGAGGGCTTAAACTCTTTGACGAGATGAGAAATCTTGAGTGCAGGATCGCTGCTAGTACCGCGAGCTGCTGAAATGTCTAATGCGGTAGCTGCTTGGTGTTGATAAGCTTCAGTTTCTGCCACCTCTCTATCTTAAGCCCTCAGAGAGTAATCTCTATGTTTCCCTCTAGCGATAGCATCTTTATGACGAGAGTTAGATCACGTCACAGTGAGGATATGAACCGCTTAGCACCCTCATGGAAATGCCCGAAGAGCAAAAATACCTAGAGGCCTAAAGGCGGTATTATCTTTCACCGGTTCTTATGGCTTGCCGCAGCTAAGCAAGAGACTAAATGGTGTGGTGTGTGCAAGTAGGAAGACCTTACTAGCCAAGATTGAAGTAATTAGGACATACTTTAGTTGTGTATTCCGTGAACAAGACATCTCATCGAGGGCTTCAACAGCAGCCTTCCTCGCATAAGAAGTCAAGCTCTGGCGCACGTAAAGCGGAAGTTGAAGAACGCACCCGTGACCGGGTTCTTCGTGGTGTCCTGAACCATGGTCCCGTGTCTGCGGCAAGCTTGGGAGAACTTTTAAGCTTGACCCCCGCCGCTGTGCGTCGGCACCTTGATGCGCTTGAACAAGCAAACATGATTGAAGTTGCTTCTCTCAAACAATATGGGGCAGGTGCGGGGCGCCCAGCTCGACGGTACGTCATCGCACCTCAAGGTCACGAACGTCTAGGAAATGACTATTTGATGATTGCGCGCAACGCTCTTGAAATGTTGCGTGACACCGTTGGGGAGAGCGCACTTGAAACTTTCGCATCCACACGGGCTGCCGAAATGGAGGCGCGATACCGCCCTGTTGTGGAAGCGGCAGGGGAGGATGTTGCGGCGCGAGCCCAAGCTCTCGCTGAAGCCATGAGCCGTGATGGGTTTGTGACAACAGCGCAGATTACAGAACCACCTGCCGGTCGGCTTGCGCCGGGGAAATTGCTAGCTAGCATACAGCTCTGCCAAGGTCACTGCCCAATACGTGATCTGGCTGAAGATTTTCAGGTTTTCTGCGAACAAGAGACTGGGATTATTTCTGATCTTCTGGGCGTTGACGTACGTAGGCTATCAACGATGGCTGGAGGGGCTCACGTATGCACAACTCACGTTCCGCTCAATCACTTAACAGAACGTGTGAATTCTGAAAAACCGGAAACATCAGAAAGCATGCGGGGTAGTTCGGCACGGTAGAAATTACCCCAACCTAGAGTGTGTTATTCCAAAGACTACCGAGCCCGCATCTGCGGAGCCGGATAAATTTCAATCCATCTAAGAAAGGCCGTAATGACTGAGCAAGTTGAGCAGAGTGCCAACGACACTGTCATTTCAGAGATTCTGGAGTTGAACCCTGAACTCGAGGGCATTGGCAATTACGAGTATGGTTGGGCAGACTCTGACGAGGCGGGCCAGTCCGCTAAGCGTGGTCTGGACGAAGCCGTAGTGCGTGACATCTCTGCGAAGAAGAATGAACCCCAGTGGATGCTGGATATGCGTCTGAAGGCATTGAAGTTTTTCGAGCGTAAGCCGATGCCAACCTGGGGGGCAGATCTTTCTGACATCGATTTCGATAACATCAAATACTTCGTGCGTTCTACCGAAGGTCAGGCTGAGTCTTGGGAAGAGCTTCCTGAAGATATTCGCGTAACATATGAACGTTTGGGTATTCCGGAAGCGGAACGTAACTCATTGGTCGCTGGCGTCGCCGCTCAGTATGAGTCTGAAGTCGTGTACCACCAGATCCGTGAAGACTTGGAATCTCAGGGTGTTATCTTTGTCGATACTGATACTGGTTTGCGCGATTATCCTGAAATATTTAAGGAGTACTTCGCCTCTATTATCCCTATCGGCGATAACAAGTTCTCCGCTCTTAATACTGCGGTGTGGTCTGGCGGATCATTTGTTTACGTTCCGCCGGGGGTGCATGTTGAGATTCCTCTGCAGGCGTATTTCCGCATCAACACTGAGAATATGGGCCAGTTTGAGCGTACCTTGATCATTGCAGATGAAGGTTCATATGTTCACTATATTGAGGGCTGCACCGCGCCTGTATACCGCTCTGACTCGCTGCACTCAGCAGTTGTCGAGATCGTTGTTAAGAAGAACGCCCGTGTTCGCTACACTACCATTCAGAACTGGTCGAACAATGTGTACAACCTGGTGACTAAACGAGCAGTCGCACATGAGGGCGCCACCATGGAATGGGTTGATGGTAACATCGGCTCTAAGGTTACTCAGAAGTATCCTGCAGTATATATGGTCGGTGAACACGCCAAAGGTGAGACTCTGTCAATCGCGTTTGCTGGTGAAGGGCAGCATCAGGATACTGGTTCCAAGATGGTGCATATTGCCCCGAATACTTCTTCAACGATTGTTTCGAAGTCCGTGGCTCGTAACGGCGGACGTAGCGCATACCGTGGTCTGGTTCAGGTACGTGAAGGTGCGAAGCACTCGAAATCATCCGTGGTTTGTGACGCTCTCTTGGTTGATACTGTATCGCGTTCAGATACCTACCCATATGTCGATGTTCGTGAAGATGACGTTACGATGGGGCACGAAGCTACGGTTTCACGCGTCTCTGAAGAACAGCTCTTTTACCTCATGCAGCGTGGGCTGGCCGAGGATGAAGCAATGGCTATGATTGTGCGAGGCTTCGTTGAACCGATTGCTCGTGAGCTGCCCATGGAATACGCACTTGAACTTAACCGCCTCATCGAACTTCAGATGGAAGGATCTGTGGGCTAATGTCGACTAACGAAGAGACCTTGGGATATCACAGCCCAATTATTCCCGGTATGGACCAGGAAGGTGAGAAGCTCGCCTCTGAACATGTCCATGATGATACTATTCTGCGCGCTACCGAGGAACACCATCAAGGCTCAAACCCTAATAACGTGCAGAAGGTTCTTGACGCTTCCCGCGCAGAACGGAAAACCTCATATAACGTTGAAGACTTTGAGCCACTTACTGGACGCGAGGAAGATTGGCGTTTTACCCCGCTGAAACGTTTGGGCGGTCTTCACCTTGACATTCTGCAGGCACAAGCCCCAGCTCCGAAGATCCAAGCACCTTCTGAAGTTATCCTTGAAGAAGTATCCCGTGAAGATGAGCGCATTGGTACAGCAGGTGTTCCTGAAGACCGTGTAGCTGCAAATGCATGGACTCATTTTAAGACGGCTACCGTGGTGACTATTCCCACCGAAACTGAGCTAACTGAGCATATTGAGATAGATATCGACGGACAGCATCATGATGCTGCTGCTCAACATATACTGATCGAGGCTAAACCATTCTCAAAAGCGGTTGTTGTAATTCGGCATACCGGATCGGCTGTTTTGGCGCAGAACATAGAATTCCTGGTACAAGATTCTGCACAGTTGAGCGTTATTACTCTTCAACAATGGAATGACGATGCGATCCATGCCTCTGCGCAGTATGCCAAGCTAGGGCGCGATGCTCGTTTCAAACATGTGTGTGTTTCATTGGGCGGTGATATGGTGCGTGTTACCCCTTCAACGAAATTCACGAAACCGGGCGCTGAGACAGAGATGTACGGTCTTTATTTTGTGGATGCTGGCCAGCACATCGAGTCACGTTTGTTTGTGGATCATTCTGTGCCCAACTGCAAGTCGCGAGTGACTTATAAAGGTGCATTGCAGGGCAAAGCAGCGCACTCCGTATGGGTTGGTGACGTCCTCATTGGTAAAGAGGCGGAAGGCACGGACACCTATGAGCTGAACCGTAACCTCCTCTTGGAGATTGGTCCGCGCGCTGATTCCGTACCGAACTTGGAGATCGAGACTGGACGTATCGAAGGTGCCGGCCACGCATCAACAACCGGTCAGCTAGATGATGAGCATCTATGGTACCTGCGGGCTCGTGGTATTCCGGAAGCTGAGGCGCGTCGTCTAGTGGTCCGCGGATTCTTAAACGAAATTATCCAGCAGATTCGCGTACCAGAGCTTGAAACAGAACTTACTGATGCCCTTGAAGCAGAACTTGCTCTCAGCAACAACTAAGCCTTATTAGGAGAAACAATGTCTACCCTTGAAATCAAGGATTTGCACGTCTCGGTCATTCTTGATGATGAAAAAACTAAGCCTATTCTCAAAGGCGTGAACTTAACCATTAACTCGGGCGAAATCCACGCTATTATGGGTCCAAATGGTTCCGGTAAATCTACTCTTGCCTCAACTATTGCCGGTCACCCCAAATACCACATTGATTCCGGGCAGATACTGCTTGACGGTGACGATATTACCGAGATGAGTGTGGATGAGCGTGCTCGTGCTGGATTGTTCCTCGCCATGCAGTACCCAGTCGAGATCCCCGGTGTCACGATGTCTAACTTCCTGCGTGCTGCTAAAACTGCTGTGGACGGTAAGGCACCTAACTTACGAACCTGGACCAAAGACGTTAAAGAAGCTATGAACCATCTGGACATTGATCCTGCGTTCGTTGCTCGTAACGTCAATGAAGGTTTCTCCGGCGGTGAGAAGAAACGTCATGAGATTCTGCAGCTGGAGCTTTTGAAGCCCAAGTTCGGTATTCTTGATGAAACCGACTCCGGCCTTGACGTTGATGCTCTTAAAGTCGTGTCTTCCGGCGTGAACCGTGCTCACGAGGAAAATAATATGGGTGTTATGCTGATTACGCACTATACCCGTATCCTGCGTTATATTAAGCCCGAGTTTGTGCATGTTTTTGTAGACGGCAAAATGGTCGATCAGGGCGGTCCTGAACTTGCAGATCGTCTAGAAGAAGAAGGCTATGTAGCATACACTGGGAAGAAATAATCTTACTCAGTACGCGAACTACTTGTAAGAGGTGCATCATGACTGAGACAGTGCAAGCTCGTCCCTCGCAAGAGGAAATTGAGGAAGTCCTCAAGGAAGTCATTGACCCTGAACTTGGGGTAAATATCGTTGATTTGGGTCTGCTTTATGGCATGCGCTGGGATGATAATGGAGTCCTGATCCTGGATCTAACGCTTACCACAGCTGCATGTCCGTTACAGGACGTTATTGAGGAACAGGTGGAAGCAAATCTCGATAGTGTCGTTGCTGAATGGCGCGTGAATTGGGTATGGATGCCCCCGTGGGGACCCGAACGCATTACTGAGGACGGTCGCGATATGATGCGCGCTCTCGGCTTCAACATTTAGCATTGCCATACGTTTGTTCATGCTGTAGAGGGTGGGTGCCTGGAATATTCCAGGCACCCACCCTCTACCTATAATTCCACCTGATATAATACCAGTCGTTCACAAACGAGATAGGCCATGCTTGATTCTTGCGCAGCTACTCTTTGGTAATGCCTAAGAGCCTGAGCGATTTATTGTATTTCTTCGTCAGACGTTTGCGAGTATCTTCATCAAGGCGGGAAATACGTTCCGGGTCGGTGTTATCGGCAATGTCAGCACGTTTGACCCACAGCGCAATTTCATTGGCGCGAACTCTCGCCATAGATGACTCCAGGGGTTCATGCGGACGTTTGGTGAGCGCATCAACGGCATCAACAATGCGGGCTGAAAAGTACCAAGCAAGATAGGGAAGAGTGACTTCTGTATCCTCTACGGTATCGTGCAATAACGCCACGATCTGTGCTTCTGCGCGAAGCTCTTCAGGGGCAATTTCGCGCACTTTAAAAGCAACCCGTCGCGGATGAGATATATAAGGCCAACCGTTTTTATCGACTTGCCCAAGGTGGGCGTTGTCAGCAATACTATCCGCGAGACGGATCATTTCTTTAAAATGTGAATTCATCGTTGTTTCCTTCAATAACGTGATATTTCTAATGTACTCCCGCGTATGTCATTGTGATGCGCTGCTGCTCGTCATATATCGCTTCTTTGCGTCTAGCTAGAGGAGCGTATAGGGCGAGAGTTTTCAACCTCAAAAGACTGGTCTCCAACCCATATATAACTTCCTATTATTGCGCGTCCTATCCCTTGAGCATTGCGCAGGGAAGGAACGTTGTCGGCATGGATTGTTCCCCATAGCATGTCTTGAGGATTTACTTGAGGTAATTTGAGGAGGTTTTTAATACCGTGACGTAGAACTGCGTTCCCTAGACCTTGTCTGCGAAAAGGCGCATCTAGACATAACTCTTCGACGCTAAACCCTCTAAGTCCTTGTTCACCTCTGCGATCTAGAGTCAAAAATCCTGCTGAGGAATTATCTACTGTAATATGCCAGCCTGTTCCTTGACGTATAGCATTTTCAAATGATTCTTCTCCCTGAGGAGTGGCCCACTCAAAAAAATTAGAGTTCTTAACTGCAATAGATTCATATATGCGCTGCGCTTCGTGACTGGCAGCAGAAGCATCAGCAGGAGAAAGCGGGATGAGCTCTACTCGATCATAATTCTTCGGCCATGGGCGTTTGTCTAACTCACCTAGAGTCCCAGCGACAATGTGCATGTCAATAGTTGTTGCACGAGAACCAGGGACTGAACCAACGTCATGTATAAGCTGATCTACCTTACCTGGCACAAAGAAACGTGTGCATATAGGACGGAAGCTTTCATAGTGGCGAAGCAAAGATTGGCTTAGAGCTGCGATATAGACTGTAGTACAAGGAATATTCGTAGCTATTACATCTATAAAAGGTCGATTCAGATTTTGCCCACGGTATCGAACTCCTGTAAGCGCTTGGTATGTGGCATGTGAATCCGTTATCGAAAAGAATCTATTGGCCCAGTCTCGTGTGTCTTGCGTAGGCATGTAGTTGAATTGGTCCTGTAGAAGAGGACTTATATGATCTCGATACCCCGCACCAAACTCTGAGGAAGCACGTTCCGTAATGTCTGCCGTGAAGTCTTCTGTACACTGCCGTGAAATCTCTTTGGCAGAGTAGTACATATGGAAATTCTGAGGGACCCAAGAACGAGAGAGAAAGTCTTGTGCTTGTTCTGCGGGAAGATTTCCTAGTATAAACATAGAGATACCCTAACATATGTGATGTGCAGCATGCTTATATTCGATTTATGAAACTTATTCTGTTTTAAAAGAGATAAAAATCATAGTATATGAATGTCAAATAACAGATAGGTTTGAAATACTTTGAGGGTATATCATGTGAATTGCTTAAGATGCTTTAGACTCGCCCCAAATCTAGCGTAGAAATCTGTTGTATGAGGCAGAAACTAACCGAAAACTCAGGTAAACTGGTGAGAATCAAGCATCGGAGACACCATGGCGGAACTCTATAAGAAGTTCACCTCTTTATATCCTTATCCGCATCTGCGGATAGCCCCTGGCGCTCCCAGCAGTTATATTCACCATTTGTATCTTAACCGTTTGGCGGATGGGCGAACCTACGGGTTCACCCCGGTTCTGGTCGTACTTGACGATCTTCTTCTGTCTACTATCCAGAACAATATATCGGCACGCACGAAAAACCCACCAGTGGATATTAGCGCTGAGTACGTTAAATCCTATGCCCAAGATATATTGACAGAACACCAAAAACGCCTTGATAAGGATTCATTAGAAATTCTTGTGCGTAAAATATTAGCTCGGGCTGACTCGACTTTATTCGAGAACTATTATGAAGGATTCTTAACGTCACAGGTAACGGTTCCTCGCGGCATTGCACCTGCTCTACGTGCGCCTGCCCCTCTGACATTCGTATCAAGCCTGATGAACGAAGATGAGATTCTAGATAATTCAGCTGAAATTATCTTGCTTGAAATCCCTACAACGTCCCCATCAGACGTCTTTGCGTATCTGCCGTTTGGCGGGTGGGAAGACGTCCCAAGTGCGGAAGACATGCTAGCACTCGCGCAGTATTGGTATGAGCGGGATAATGCTATTCCGGCTGTTATTGCAGCAACCTATCTTGAGTTTTACACTGCAGAGCCAATCACAACATTGCGCGACGCCGAGGTGCTTGCTTTAGAGCAGGGGATAATAAGTCGAGCGCTAAAGCCCACGAGTTATGAGGATCTCTCATGTGTCGTGAAAGGGCTTTATAACAAACCTTCGTGGTTCGTATGGTGGGAATAGTTTTGCTTAGCCGGGAATGATGTTGCTGGTGCCGTAAAAGAAAATTCCTTTTAGAGTTCTACGCCTCGTGCGGTTAAAACGTCCCCGGTTATTTGAGCGTATCCTACTGCTTGTACCACAAGAGGTACAAGCAGTCGCCAAGTGGAACGTTTGGGCAAACCGCGTGCGTGAGCAGCTTGTTGTAAAGCTGCCCAATTATCCATAATGGCGGGAATAGATCTTATAACCAGAGCGAGCATCAGTCCTATACGTTTGGGAGATAAGCCTAGAAGTTTAAGCGGTGTGAGTAACCAGATGATTCCATCAAGTAAAAGAGGTAGCGGAGTAGTCGTGAGAAGAAGCCGTGAGATTAGGACGGCGCCTAGCATGGTGCACATGACGTCTACCGCATTTTGCCACGTGCCCCAAAAGAGATAATAAAGTCCTAAAAGAATTATGAGCCATCGCAGCGTATAGACAATTTCTAAGAGCGTGCGGATGCGCATCCCAGCTGACCAGGACAAGATAAAACAAAAGAACAGAACGTATAGTGCTACTTCCCAACCGGTCACCGCGAGCGCGAGAAGTAAACAAGCGCAGAGGCTGCTTTTGCCCCAAAGCGGTGTGCGATGCAGCATCGAATTTCCCGGAGCGTAGCTTCCAATAAGTAAACTGCCGAGGAACGTCGTATGATGCAACCTATGAGCGGTTCGATTCACGCAGCTATATCCTTCCTGGACTACCCGAGTTGTATATCATACAGAGGGGTTTTCGTTGGGAAAACCTTGTTCACAATATAGATGGTATCGTTGAACCGTCTCGTGCGCTTTGCCATGGTATATAAGCTCTCCATTATGGATAATGATTGCTTCATCGCATGTCTCCGCCAAGTCGAGGTCGTGGGTACTGATAATAAGCATCTGATCGAGACTATTCAGAAGGTTTATCAGCCGTGTTCGATTACGTAGATCAAGAAGAGTCGTAGGCTCATCAAGTAAGAGGATTTGTGGTTCTACCGCTAAAATTCCGGTGAGGGCTACAAGTTGTTTCTCTCCGCTGGAGAGAGAAAAAATACTCTGATCAGCTTTGTCGTCGAGACCTTGTTGAGCAAGAAGCTTATGTGCTTGCTCTAGGCGTTGAGTTCGGTTGAGAGAGCTATGCCGACGGAGGCTAAGCTCTAGATCTTCGAGGACTGTAGGCATGATAAGCTGCGCATCTGGGTTAGCGAAGAGCATACCTATAGACTGACGAGTTATCTGGGGACGTTCGGAGATATCTACTCCACATACCTTTATGATTCCCTGGGAGGGCCGAGTAATACCGTTAAAAAGCCCTAAAAAGGTTGACTTTCCCATGCCGTTAAGCCCAATAATCGCAGTTTTAGGTGCGGTTAAAGAGACTGATACATGGTCGATAATATTTCGAGTTTGTCCGTGAGCGTCTTCAGCTGACACGGTAACTGCATCAAGTTCAAGGGACGGGGGAGCGGGCGGCATCGTTGGTGCTTCGTGCTCAATTTTGGCGCTACTTTTCTTGGAAAAAAACATCCTCAATTACCTGCGAGATTTTGAGCGCACTAACCCAGGAAATGCCCGATGCACAGCAGACGATACGATAGACGCAACGATAGATTTAAGAAGGTCTGGAAGAGCAAATGAAGCCGCGATAACGAACGCATGGGTAAATTCCATATGTCCGTTGGTCATAAGCCCTAAGATACCTCCTGCAGAAATTACAACGAAGCCTACCATAGCGCAGAAGATGCACAGGATAGCGGTAAGCCAGGGGTTGAGCTTTCTGCGGATTACTGTATAAGCTAGCGTCCCAGCCAATAACGCGCCCAGAGGATACGCCAGAAGATAGCCACCGGTTGGCGTCGCAAGCGTACCAAACCCTGAAGCACCTTTAGCAAAGATTGGTAGCCCTAGGCACCCTAACAGTACGTAGAGGAGAGTTGCTATAAAAGCTCGAAAACCACCGAGTACTAGAGCGGTGGTGTAGATAGCGAAAGGGCCAAGAGCTAAAGGAATCGGGACACCTGGGATTGGTAGTGCCAAAGGACTAAGAACCGCGATAAATGCTGCGAAGACTGCTATAAGAGCTATATTGCGCCCTGGTGATTGATCTGGGGCATAAGAGTTAGGCACGAGAGTTGATCCTTAAAAATATGAAGTCGTGTGTGGCTGATTATGACGTTCGGTGTCAAAATCGAGGGTAGTACCGCCCTCGACGCCGCTGGGGTCTTATATATTCTTATATACCTTCCTACCATAGAAAACGCATTATGTAATATATATGACGTTTTACGGAGACTATCGGGTGTCAGCGTCTTCTAGCGTAACTCACGTAGAATAGATGGGTTGTTAAACTCCTCATTCACTAACTGTTTTGTTAATCCTCGGAAGGGACATGTTGTGATTTCAGTACAGAATTTAGAGCTCCGCGCGGGTGCCCGTCTGTTAATGGAAGATGTAACCTTTCGGGTAGATAAGGGGGACAAGATCGGTTTAGTGGGGCGTAATGGGGCCGGGAAAACCACTATGACAAAAGTCTTGGCGGGATTAGCTCTACCAGCAGAAGGTACAGTCACCCGGTCCGGCTCTATCGGATACCTTCCTCAAGACCCCAAAGTCGATGATATGACTCAACTGGCGCGTGACCGTATTCTTTCAGCCCGCGGACTTGACGGAGTAGCCAGGAAAATGCGCCAAGCTCAAGAAGATATGGCGAGTGAAGATGAGAGCATACGTACAAAGGGTATGCGGCGCTATGATCGTCTTGAGGCTGAGTTTATTGCTGGCGGCGGCTATGCCGCAGAATCTGAAGCCGCAGTTATAACCTCCAACTTGGATCTGCCTGAACGAGTACTCGCGCAACCTCTTGAGACTCTATCTGGTGGGCAGCGTCGTCGTGTGGAGTTAGCACGTATCTTGTTTTCAGCTGCCGATACGATGCTACTTGATGAACCAACAAACCATTTGGATGCGGACTCCATTTTATGGTTGCGTGAGTTCCTGAAAAATTTTTCGGGTGGTTTGCTGGTTATTAGCCACGATGTTGAGCTTATGGAGTTGGTAGTTAACCGTGTATTTTATCTTGATGCAAATCGTTGCGTGATTGACCAGTACAACATGGGGTGGAAGAACTATCTGAGCCAGCGTGAGCAAGATGAACATCGTCGTAAGCGTGAGCGCGCTAATGCTCAGAAAAAAGCTCAAGCACTCATGGAACAGGCTAATAAAATGCGGGCAAAGGCAACTAAAGCCGTGGCGGCTCAGCAGATGATAAAGCGTGCTGAACGTATGATGCGGGGTCTGGAAGACGAACGCCAAACAGATAAAGTTGCTGCTATCCGTTTTCCTGAACCTGCCCCGTGCGGTAAGACCCCGCTGTCTGCACAAAGTCTTTCAAAATCTTACGGCTCACTTGAAATTTTTACCGATGTTGATCTGGCTATTGACCGCGGTTCTCGTGTTGTCGTCTTGGGGCTAAATGGGGCTGGTAAAACTACTTTGCTACGTATGTTGGCTGGCAACACTGCTCCCGACACCGGCGGAGTTGTCTATGGGCATGGAGCTAAGATCGGGTATTTCGCGCAGGAACATGAGATTCTCGATGGTGAGCGAACTGTTTTAGAAAATATGAAATCCGCTGCGCCGGATCTTGACGATACGCGGGTACGCACTATCCTCGGATCATTCCTTTTCTCTGGTGACGATGTAGAGAAACCAGCAGGTGTACTTTCCGGAGGAGAGAAAACTCGTCTTTCATTAGCAACTTTAGTCGCTTCGAGCGCCAATATACTTCTCTTGGATGAACCGACTAACAACCTTGATCCTGCATCTCGTAAAGAGATTCTGAACGCGCTCAAGGCCTATAAAGGCGCTATCGTTATGGTATCCCATGACGAAGGAGCTGTGGAGGCTCTAAACCCCGAACGTGTTCTTTTGCTTCCGGACGCAGTTGAAGACCTCTGGTCGAAGGAGTATCAGGATCTTATCTCACTTGCCTAGACGCAATCTGCTCTTAGGACAAGGAAAAGGTGTTTACCTAGGCATCTGTATGTGATGTAACGCGTGGGAATGCTCCTAATCTTTGTGGGTATAGGTGTGTATGTAAACTGGCTCATAATTGAAAATGCTATGAAACTTTGAATATATCCTTAGAGATTTCGCATATTATGTTGGCTATGTGGGATTTTCTGGCTAGAAGACACCCTCTTCACTTGATTTAATGCTATATTGTGTGGGTTTTATAAAAATATAGTGTGTACCTGCCTACATTGTGCGTTTTTGGCTGGAAAACCAATACATGAGCGGGTTAGACTTGAGTTGTTCCCGCAAATGCGAGGATGCAAAAGCACAGATTTTCGACTCTGACGAGTCGGATTAGCGCAGGTAGAGAGATTCTATCTGTTCGTAAAAGGAGAACAGCCTATGCATAACACTGAGTACGAAAAGTACCCCACCTCCGGTGAAGAGAACGTCGAGGTTGACGTCTTCTGGCCCATCCAGGATGCTTAAGTCTTGGTAAGATCGAGGTAAAAAGGTTTTATCTCCCGCTCCTAACCATATGGTTAGGAGCGGGAGATTCTTTGTATGATGCTCAAGAAATACTAAAGTTGTGGAGTGGGTAAGGGCAGAAACCTAAAAGAGCTGCCGTGTACCAAACGATATAACAGGTTAGGCAGAGAATAAGGATCTTTTCCCGGATGCTTCCTGCATCACCTAAAAGTGGGAGTGCCATGTAGCCGCTTTTCTTCCAGAGGGAAGAGGCAACAAGTGGTTTAATCGTAATAGGGTATAGCGGGAGAATACCTCGGGTGGTCAGTGCGTCACCTATAACATGTAAGGTTGCGCCCACTGAAATGGCCCAGGGAAGAAGCTCTAAAGAATGAGTGGTATACGCAGCATAGCCTAGGGCGCAAGCCCCAATCCAACCTCCTGGAGCTCCTAAAATACGCAAAGCCAGACCTCCTGAGAATGCGGCTAGAGCAAGGGACAACCACGGAATACCTTGGTAAGTGAGTGTACTGCCAAAGTATGCGATAGCCCAGAACGCGATGATCCCTAAAATTGAGTGCGTTCCCTTTCGGTGCCCTCCACTGATAAGGCCTACAATCCGGGCGATCCAACCTGATACAGGAGGTATAGAACGAGCGATAGAACCATTATGGTGATCGATATCTGGTAATACTCCTGCGCCAGCACAGGCAAGGGTTGTAACAATGAGGGTAGGAGTATTAGGGATTTGGATTACACTAAGTTCTGAGAGAACCAACCAGCCAGCGGCAGCGCTGACGGTATGAGAATAACCCATCATGTGTGACGAAACCCCTCGTATTATTTCGAAACTATATATGAGATCTTAGATCCAGTATACAGGGAAAATTCGAAAAAGGTTTCGATTTTTATGGTAGGTTACTTCCATATCCCTGCAGGAAAGCCTGGCAGTTACGGCCGTTCTAACCTGTCCAGGAAAGCGTCTTCTTCCTCTTCATCGGTCAGACGCGAGTGTTTCTTGGCAGGGCGGGGGCGTACAATAGATTTCATATGCGAAGGCATATCGTCGATCATATCCATCTTGCGAAGCACAACGGTTTCATCCTCATGCCCAATATAACTGCCATCCTCGGCATAGAACTGCCTATAATAGCGTTCTAGCTCCTGGGCTACCTGAGCATCTAATTCATCATTGCGAACTTTTTGCCGTGCACTCCAAGCATAAACAGCATAAATAAGAACTGCAAAAGCATACCATTGCATAGAATAGGACAGATTAGGTCCATTATCGAGTTCAGGTTCGGATTTCTGTACAGGCCGTTGCACAGGCGTAGGTTCTTCAGAGTCCAGCAGACCGTAAGCCCCAGCGGCAACAGGTAAATGCGTACGTTCGCCGATTTCCTGAAGGTTGATAGACGCGACTTGGCCTTCGGGAGCATCCTTACCTGTAGCGCTCTCTCCTTGGTGGACTCGCGCCACAACAATAACATCATTTGCTGGTGGCGCAGGGACTTCGGTGCTGGTGCGTGAAGCATCTGAAGAACTCGCCGACATCCAACCCCTATTGATAATGACTATTTCACCAGTATCTGCACGAAAAGGGACCAATACTTCGAATCCATTTTGTCCCTGATAAGGACGGTTGCGTACCAGTAGCTGTTGATCGGTGATATATCGACCACGAAGGGATACAGGGCGCCACTGTGCCCCCGAATCAAAGTCTCGAAAAATTGTAGGATGGTCTTGGAAGCTATAGGGAGTTGCGTGATAATTCTGCACGATTAGTGAGTTGCGCCAATCTAAAGCCTCTTTTCGGCTCATCTGCCAACCAGCTAAATAAACACAGATTATCGAGAAAATAATGCACAACACGAAAGAGCCTATCCACTTACCTGTGAAGAGAAAACGGTATGCACCCATAGCGAATTCCTCATGCCTTTCGAAGCTGATATGAGCCTATAAAAATAGATGTGTATATAGAGACG
>NZ_KV817408.1:399373-554061 GCF_001814655.1 Rothia sp. HMSC069C01 | reverse complement strand
AAAAATAGATGTGTATATAGAGACGGTGGTGTACCTGTATTACTTATGGTAGGGGAGAAGATTCGGACAATACAGTGATATGGCGGTCCCTATCTAAATATGGCTGAAATAGAGTTTATGAGGCTAGGACTTTTGGGGAAACGGTAGGGTCTGTTTCCAAAGCTCCCTCTCCCGTAAATAATTCTCAAGCCATTGAACGTGCTCATGACAAGCCAACCAGACCTTGCGGCGCTCAGGAGTGTGAACCTTCGGGTTATTCCAGAGAATCTGGTACGTTGCCTCGTTGTGGCAGCCTTTACGTGAACAAATATCTAAACTAGGGGAGGAGCTCCCCGCTAAAGAGCCCAGAAGATCCACTGACACCTCCATCTTTTTACTACTATATTGCGCGTAACGGTATTTATGCCTGTTGAAACTATATTTCAGAAATATCTATGACATCGGTTCGATTATAAGGCGACGAAGAATCCGCATCTTGTGCGTAGCAATGAGAGTTCTCAGAGGCGTCGGACTTATTATCTGCAGTAGATGCATTCGACGCTGCTCCTATTTCTAAAGCTCGCCGATGATGCTCAGGCAAATAGGCAGTAAATCCACTCGATTCCTGTTTTGACTCACCATTCGCAAGTACTACAGCCGCCCAAGGCAACAGTACTGCACCTGCGACGCATATCCAGCGCAGGGCACCATCTGTAAATACAGCGCCTACAATACAAACTACACGAATCGCCATTTTGAGGATGTAGTCTCGAGCACGTTTATCTACACGCTCCGATAACGGAGCAGAAGCATTACTGATTTCGTATGTCACTAAAGAGTCTTCGAATCGTTCTACGACATCAACTGTAGATAAGTAGTAACCATGAGCCGCGAGGTCTTCGGCTGTCCAGTGCTTTTCAGCAGTCATTGACACACCTCCCTCAGAATTACAGTAACGAACTCTCTATGATAGACGTTTTAGCTTCGATTCACATGGTGGTAATTACCTGTACTGATTAGTCTAAACCTTCTATTCCTTATGGTGTTAAGTGTTGCAAGAACAGATGCTCACCACATCATATAGATAACGGGCTAGAATAGGTATGACCAGTAACCCCAAATTTATAGGGAAAATAATGAGTGATAACACCCCCAAGACCGTTCTTGTTACCGGTGGTAATCGTGGTATCGGCTACAAGATCGCGCAGGAGTTTAAGGCATCAGGGCACAATGTTTGTGTGACCTACCGTAGCGGGGAAGCGCCCACAGAGTTCTTTGCTGTTAAAGCTGACGTCCGAGACGCAGACAGCATTAATGAAGCTTTTAAAACTATTGAAGCGGAATACGGTCCTGTAGAAATCCTTGTGGCGAATGCAGGTATTACTCGTGACATGCTGCTTATGCGCATGAAGGAAACGGATTTCATGGATGTTATCGATACCAACCTCACTGGTTCTTTTCGTGTAGCACAGCGTGCGATCAAAGGTATGATCAAACTCAAACGAGGCCGTATTATCCTCGTCTCCTCTGTTGTAGGGCTATATGGTTCTCCAGGACAGGTTAACTACTCATCGTCTAAAGCGGCTCTTGTTGGTATGGCTCGTTCCATCACCCGTGAGCTCGGAGGTCGAAATATTACGGCAAATGTTGTAGCACCGGGATTTATTAACACCGATATGACCGATAGCCTGCCTGAGGAAACCAAAGAGAATTACCTGAAAACTATCCCGGCAGGACGTTTTGCCGACCCTGCTGAGGTAGCACGGGTTATTCGCTGGTTAGCTTCGCCAGAGGCAGATTACATCTCAGGCGCCGTTATCCCTGTAGACGGCGGTCTAGGTATGGGACACTAGGTTCTTCCTATCACATGCCATAAACGTCTTACTTTCAGAAAGCACAGAACCAACAAAGGAAAATGTATGTCACAGCTCGCCGGTAAAACCGTTATTATCACAGGGTCTTCACGAGGTGTAGGTGCAGATACCGCCCAAATCCTAGCGGCTCAAGGGGCAAACATCATAGTTAACTATCGCTCCAAAGCCCCTCGAGCCAATAAGGTCGTCAAAGCTATCGAAGAAGCTGGCGGACACGCGACCGCCGTACAAGCAGACGTAACTAAGTCTGAAGACCTCACAAACCTTGTGAATGTTGCTATCGAAACCTACGGCTCCTTGGACTATCTCATCTTGAATGCATCGGGCGGTATGGAAACTGGTATGGGTGAAGACTACGCAATGCGTCTCAACCGAGATGCACAGCTTAACCTTGCACGACTTGCAGCTGAAAAAATGCCCAACGGAGGACGCATCGTTTTTGTCACCAGTCACCAGGCACACTTTATCCGCGAAGTTGAAACCCTGGCAGAATACCAGTCGGTTGCAGAGTCCAAACGAGCAGGAGAAGATGCGCTCATCGCCGAAATACCTGCGCTCACTGAGAAAGGAATTTCACTTGTCGTCGTATCAGCTGACATGATTGAAGGAACTGTGACTGCAACTTTGCTTAACCGCCTGCATCCTGGGGCTCTTGAATATCGTCGAGAGACAGCAGGTAGGCTTTACACTGTCAACGAGTTTGCCCATGAGGTAGCAGCCATGGTTACCGCAGATGTTCAGACTGGACACGTTGAGCTGGTCGGTGGAGCTCGCGGGTTCATCGATTAGAAGTACGTATAGAGCGAAGAAGCAGGACCCTAAAGGGCTTGCTCCTTCCCACATAGGTAGAGATCATATCGTAGAAGAGAATAACCATGAGCACTGTACTTAATCTTCAAAATGTGAGCGTCATGCGCGGCGGTCGCAATATTCTCGATAACGTTTCCTGGATTGTCGATGAAGGCGAACGTTGGGTTGTCTTGGGTCCAAATGGTGCCGGAAAATCAACACTTTTATCGGTCGCAGCGGCGCGTTTGCACCCCACAGTCGGACAAGTAGAGATCTTAGACGAGACTCTCGGCTCCGTTGATGTCTTTGAGCTTCGCCCGCGCATCGGGTTGTCCTCGGGAGCAACCGCCGCCCAGATCCCTGACCGAGAGAAAGTTTCTGATGCTGTCATGACGGCCGCGTATGCTGTTTCAGGACGTTGGAAAGAGGAATACGACGCCCTCGACGGCGATCGCGCCCATGAGCTTCTTCAAGACTGGGGCGTAGATGCTTTGGCAGAGCGTCAATTCGGTTCACTCTCCGATGGCGAGCGCAAACGTACTCTTATCGCACGCGCTCTCATGACCGACCCCGAACTCCTATTACTTGATGAACCTGGGGCCGGTATGGATATCGCTGGACGCGAAGATTTGGTAGAGAGGCTTACAACACTCGCCGTTGATCCTTACGCACCGGCTACTGTACTCATCACGCACCATCTTGAAGAAATTCCTGCAGGCTTCACACACGCTCTCATGCTCCGCGACGGTCGTGTGGTAGCATCTGGACCTATTGCTCAGATCATCACAGAAAATAATCTTGCATTAACATATGCGATGGATCTAGCTTTAACAGCCACTTCTACAGGGCGCTACAGTGCTTTTAAACGCTAAGCTTTATCTTGCTCCCACCATACATACGTACGTGGTGGGAGTAAGTTTTGACCCAGTAGTGTCTTTATGAAGAAGAAACAATTATCACCCCAAGAACTGCAAGCACGGGCAGAACGAGTGTACGCAATATCGTCTGTGGTGCCATTAGCTCAAGCGCCTGAACAAACACTTCGTTATTATACCCACCTAACTGATGTGAGATTACGTTCTGCCCTCGAACCTGACTGGGGTATTTATATTGCGGAGTCATCAAAAGTGGTACGGCGTGCTTTACATGCAGGACACCGTCCCCTCTCATTCCTTATGAGCGAGAAATGGGCAGATGATCTTTCCGACATACTGACGAAGTATAATAATATTCCTGCCTTTGTAGGATCGGAAGAAGAACTTGAACGAATAACTGGCTTTCATCTACATCGCGGAGCTTTAGCAGCAATGGCGCGCCCTGCTCCTCAAACCGTAGAAGATATTATTTACGGAGCTCACCGCGTCGCAATCTTAGAAGATATTGTTGACCACACGAATGTTGGGGCTATATTTCGTTCCGCAGCGGCGCTAGGCGTAGACGCAGTTTTAATTACTCCACGATGCGCTGACCCGCTGTATAGGCGCTCTATCCGCGTTTCTATGGGAACTGTATTTCAAGTACCTTGGGCCAGGATTACCCGCTGGCCAAAAGACCTGGAAATTCTACACGAGCACGGATTTGAAAGTGCCGCACTTGCACTAGATGAGGACTCTCTTACCTTGGGGCAACTTTCAGCACGTCAGGATAAGAAGTTAGCTTTAATCCTAGGAACAGAAGGACACGGACTCTCACCGCATACATTGGCGCAGACAAAACACACGGTTATGATTCCCATGACCCACGGCGTCGATTCTTTGAACGTGGCAGCTGCGTCAGCTGTTGCGTTTTGGGAAACGAGGCTGCGTTCGTAACAACAAGCCCTCTAAGAACCTAGCGTTACCTCTTTAAAGGTGGTATCCTTAGTGGTTGGCTGTGCATTTTAAGCCGGTCTATGGTGCGCTCTGCGTGCATCGTAAAACCTACTCCATCTATTTAGGGTTACTGGCAAAATCCAGTGACAGAAGAAGGTAATTAAGCATGAAGGCAGATATCCACCCGGAGTACCGTCCGGTACTATTCCGTGACCTTGCATCCGGTAAAGTTTTCTTGACTCGTTCCACGATGACTTCGGATAAAACCGAGAAGTGGGAAGACGGTAACGAATACCCCATCGTTGAGGTCGAGATCTCCTCTGAGTCGCATCCGTTCTACACCGGTAAGCAGCGTATCATGGACTCCGCAGGTCGCGTCGAACGCTTCAACGCACGTTTTGCAAACTTTGGTAAGAAAGCGTAAAACGTAGAATGCAATAAAGAACACACCCCGTAATATAGATTAAAAATCTGATACGGGGTGTGTTTTTATTTTCTACCGTTACAATGTGAAGGTAACTCACTTTGTAGCGGTATTCTTATGCGGGTTATGCCGTTACCACATCACTCGAAGGAAACAAACCCATGAGCGAAGCGCTCGCTGAAAAACCCCGTCGAAAGACTCTTAAACGGGTGCTAATTATTCTTGCTATCCTTATTCTTACTCTTATCATCGGAGTGGGGATTTACCTGTGGAGCATTGGGCATACCTGGGACTCCAAGACTCAAAAATTTGATTCCATTACGAATTCACAAGGAGACTTAGACTCTTTAAGAAAAAACCTAGGAGACCCGAATAATGATCCAAATATTGTGGGTCCCGATGGTAAAACGGCAGATTCTCTTGCTAATGACCTTGACAAGAATGGTAACGGAATTCTTGACTCCTTAGAGGGTGGTAAGACGCGTCAGGTCGTAAAAGGCGAAGGAACTAATATTCTTCTTCTTGGTAGCGATCAACGTTCAGGGCAAGAAGCTGCAACAGTTAGTGGGGCTCGGGCAGATACTATTATGCTGATGCACATTCCTAAAAACGGGGAAGGTGTTTATTTAGTTTCTATCATGCGTGATTCGTGGGTAAGCATCCCCGGATATGGAAATGCGAAGGTGAATGCAGCTCTCAACTATGGAGGCATTAGCTTACAAATTGAGACCATTGAACAACTAATTGGTGTCAAGATTGACCATGTAGCAGAAATAGACTTTGATGGGTTTAAAGGGCTTACTAACGCTCTAGGTGGCGTTGATGTTCAAGTTCCTTTTGCTTTCCAAACAGGCGTTTGGAACTTTACACCGGGTACCATGCATATGGATGGCAGCACTGCTTTAGCGTTTGTGCGTGAGCGGTATTCTTTTGCATCGGGTGATTATCAGCGTGTACGTAATCAACGTGCATATTTACGTGGACTCTATACGACCATCCAAAAACAGGGGTTTTTGGGTAACATCACTAATTTTAAGAATATGGTGGATGCCTTTAGCGGCTACGTCAAGGTTGATAGTGGTTTAGGCTCTGGTGAGATTCTTCGGATTGCGGCACCTGTCATTAATGGTGGTTCGGCTGCTTTACATATGACGACGCTTCCTAACGCAGGCCCTGGCTGGTCTTATGATGGTCAATCAATCATTATTATTAATCAGCCTGCTGTTGATTCGTTGACGGAGGCTTTGAAAGCTGATCGTATGCAGGATTTTATGAATACTTATGGGTCTGACTAGGTATGTCTATATACGGGTCTATAGATCCTGCAGATAAAATTTGGGGTAGTCAGCACAGTATCTGACGTGCTGACTACCCCAAATTTTATCCGTATAACGCTATTAATGTTGCACGTGTGTTCTAGCTGGTATAGGAGTTACGGTAACAGTCTGGGATGCATGTTCTTCAGCAGCCAGTCTGAGTAACCGACGACCAAAATACAGAGCGACCGAGTAGAGAGCTCCGCCCATAATTGCTATGAGGACTCCAAGAAGAACACGCCAAATTGCAATTGCTAAGCCAACTATAAGAAGGGTTATACCTATAATTTTGACGAGGGTAAGCAGGCGCGTGTGTTCTTCAGGAAGATCATCGAAAGATACGGGTTTAGCTGCTTTCTCTGGGATAACTTCGTGTGCCGTGATCGCCTCGCTGACTCCGTTTTTTCCTGCAACAGAGGTGATAAATCCGCGAATCTTCTGAGGAAGAATATGCTTCCCTTGAGTGTTTTCCGCTTCAGCTGGGACAAAAGCATCAGGAACCTCATACTTCTTGGCCTCAGGTAGGAGCTCAGGTACATCGTTGGGTAAATCTTTGTACCACTGTTCTGGGATATTCTCTGACCGCACCGCCTGAATAGTTAATGAAAGCTCGAGCCTGTTACCACGTATCGTGCCCCAGACATTGGTGAGTTTGTCATGTTTCGCAGCATGTTCAATGACAGGAATAAACTGTTCTGATATTTGGGAGCTTAAACGCCCTACATGAGTATCCTCATGGAAAACTTCTACCGAATTGACCATGTGCCCATCTGGGTTTTTAACCTGTTGTACTTCAAGTCTTAAAATTACCCGTCCTTCACCTGTTGGCGGCAAAATACTGTGAAGATATTCAGCATGTCCATTCTCGTCAAGCACCTTGATTGAAGGACCTTGAGGAAGAATAGCTGCTCGCGCTGAGGCATGGTTGAGAGGAAACAGCAAGGTTGGTGACGACAGAAAGAGTTTTCCTACACTTTTAATGTGCGGTCCGCTATCAGCCCGTAGAGCAATAGCATTGAGTTGCAGCTGTGCTGTAGGAGAGAAACCGGAAGCAACAACGCGGGTAATCGCGTTCCAATAGTTTGCAGAATCGTCACGATTTAAACGTCCCACTTTATGATCCCCAACGTATACAGCAATGCTGTTTGCCTCGTAGGGGTTATCAGGTTCTGGAACAAGGCGAGCCTTGCCTTGCCAGGACTGTTCACGGTTGACATGGAGCTCTTGAAAGACTTGTAGAGTCTCAGCCTCATAGTAGTTGTCGGTGACAATTGTGAGGGTTCCACGGTCGCCGAGAGCATAATCGACCAAAGCAAACTCCTTAGGTGGTGATGAATATGTTCTAATTCTCTCACGTTTTTGGGAATAACTAGTACCCTACACGTAAAGTAACTTTTGGGTGACGTTTAAGGAATTGATGAATGTGGTCAAAATCTGCTTCACGTTAATGAAACCTATAGATAGGCTACAACCCAGTACAGCGGCGTGAAGAAGAGATACTGTACCAGGCTGTAATGCCTAGAAAGTGCTAGTCGGATAAAGAACTATTGAATTGCTGACCGATCATATTCCGATGCGCATTATCTTGTGCCTCCAAAATGAGCCGACGTAGTGCGGAGGGGGCTGATGGATTCTTGCGTAACCATTCTTGGGCTAGAGCAACTGAAGGATTATCGCTAACCCCGGTTCCTTCAGCGGATCCGTAATTGTAGAGCGAACGGGGGTATAAACCGCGAACTATACGAGTGGCCATACCAATGGAACGGGTGTCCCACATTGATAGGAGCGAATCGAAGAAAGGCTTATAGTAAGGAGTTCGCAGCCCAACATCCCCTCGCAAGAAACCATTTGCTGTTGAGGTCAAGGCGTCGTTGGATAATGAAGAATCTTCCATGATGCGTTTATAAGCGGCTGCTTTGTGGTCGGCATCAGGAATAGCCGCTATCGCATATGCGTAGCCATTCTTTGAGATTGATGACGGATTATACTGTGCAGCTCGGTCTAAATCAGCAACAGTAACAAGGTTACGCCCCGCCAGGGTACCCAAAGCACTCCACCCAAGATTCTGATCGTAGGGGATACCAGTCGCATCGGCAATATCTCCCACAGTATCTTCAAAAGCCCCTCGGGCGATATCGCGGCAGAGATCTTCACCTTGAGTTGAGTAGGAAGAAATAGAGATAAGCCCCCGAAGCAATATGAGCTGCGTATCGGAGCCAGGTTTGGCGGCAGCGAGCGCTTTCGAGAAAGACTCATAGAGAGCATCATACAAAGGCTGTCGAGACTTGGGGGCACCAAAATTAGTAATAGCGTTTTGGCTGTTCGACACCATACTTCCCAAAAGGGATGCACTGCTCTCACAGGATACGTTCCGTACTGCCGCGTCTACGAAAGTGGCAACGGGAAGTCGGGCATCGCGCACGCTTTCCCAGAGAGATCCCCAGATAAGACCGCGAGAAAGAGATGATTCAAGAGTGGATACTCCTGCAATTGCCGCTTGAAGACCATCCTCATCGGTGAGCATGATCTTTGCGTAGGTGTGGTCTTCTGCATTGAGCATAAGTAAGTCAGCTTCACCTACAGTCTTCTTGTGCTCTTGGGGCAAAGAGACACGATATTCTGCGATAGGATCGGCAGGGTATTCAAGGGAGAGAGTGCCTGTTGAGACAAGTTTTTCTTCTTGAAGGATAAAAGTTTCAAGCTTTACCACATGCGGGCGACCGATACCGGCTGGCTGAGTGTCGGGTAGCTGCTGAGTGAGGTACAAATCCTGGAGCTTACCATCTTCGCGGTAAACACGTCGAGTACCGAGGGTAGATAGACCAGGAGTCTGTAACCACGCTTGAGACCAGGTCTGCATATCGCGACCTGAAACCTCATTAAGTACATCAAGAAAGTCTTGAAGCGAGGTGTTCCCCCAAGCAAAACGTTTGAAATAGACGCGTGCCGCTTCGATAAAGGTATCAAAGCCTACATAGGAAACAAGCTGCTTCAAGGTGGAGGCACCCTTGGCGTAAGTTATGCCATCGAAATTTTGGGCTGCAGCTTCCAAATGAGGTATATCCGCGACAATGGGATGTGTCGTAGGAAGCTGATCTTGCAGATATGCCCAAGATTTACGGTGATTTGCGAATGTTACCCAAGCATCGTTAAAACCATTAGCTTCAATAGCACCTAGAGCACCCATGAAATCAGCAAATGACTCTTTAAGCCAGAGATCATCCCACCATTTCATAGTGACAAGATCTCCAAACCACATATGTGCCATCTCATGGCAGATAGTGTTTGCGCGACCTTCAAGATCATCTTCGGTAGCACCAGAGACAAAAATGAAATCCTCAGTGAATGTTACGAGACCGGGGTTCTCCATCGCGCCGATGTTATATTCGGGTACGAACGCCTGTTCGTACTTCGGGTAAGGGTAGGGATAGTCAAAGAGATCCTGGAAGAAATCTAAGCCGTTCTTAGTGACTCGGAAGATATTATCGTAGTCAAAATGGGGCTTTAGAGAATGGCGGCAGTACGCCACTAAAGGAATATCGCCGCTGTTAGTAATACTCTGGGGTTTATAGGTATCGGTGACTGTGAAGTATTCACCTGCTAACACCGCGGTAATGTAGGTAGAAATTCGCTCGGTAGGAGCAAAAACGCGCTTAACGATATTTGAGTCAGTCGGGTCGGACACCTCAGATTCTAGAACCCCGTTTGAGCTGACAACCCAATCTCGTGGGGCTGTGATTCGGAAATTAAAAACAGCCTTCAGATCGGGTTGCTCAAAGTTGGGGAATACACGACGGCAATCGGCGGGCTCATATTGGGTGTAAAGATATACACGCCCATCCGAAGGATCAATATAGCGGTGCAGACCTTCTCCCGACCTTGAATAGTATGAACGCCCGTGAACAGTAAGTTCGTTTTCCTCGGCAAGCTCGGGCAGCATGATGCGTGAGCCATCAACAACCTTGTTGAGGTCAAGCTGCGCGCCATTAAGCCTAACAGAATCGATAGAGTGGCGAATATAATCAATGAAAGTCTGGGCACCAGGCTTACGGGATTTAAACTTAACGGTTGTAACTGTAGGGTATGTCTCGAAATTTTCATCCTTGGCATGGGTCAAATCAAGGTGAACATGATATGAGTCTACGGTAATGAGCGCTGACCGTTCTGCAGCTTCTTCGCGTGAGAGGTTCTCGTTATTCATAGTTTCTATTCTAAACTCTCACATGCAGTACTTCATGGACGTGACCCGAACACTGTACTGCATGTTACTAGAAAGGAACATGGGGAGCACTAAATGTGTAAAAGTGACGGATAACACGTTATATAGATTTGCCTGCTTGTACTTGCCAACCGTATAGTATTACTTGTTGCTTTGAGCAGGCAAAGCCCTCTCAAAGGTAACCTGCGCGGGTGGCGGAATAGGCAGACGCGCTAGCTTGAGGTGCTAGTCCTCGTATTAGAGGGTGGGGGTTCAAGTCCCCCCTCGCGCACATTATAAAGGGCCTCTGATAAACATCAGAGGCCCTTTTCTATTTCACTTTTCCACAATAATAATTAGAGCGCCCTATACTCTGACAGACAGAATATAAGGCGCTCGCGACTTGCCTGTAAGGCTACAAGAAAGTTACCTAGGGCAAAAGCTGTGGATCGGTAGTGACGAGGATCTTTACGGCAGTCTCGTTGTGGTTAATCAACGTGTCAAATCCCTTGTCAATGAGATCTTCAAGAGGAATCCTGCCAGTAATGAACGGCTTGAGGTTAATCTTGCCTGACTCTACAAGTTTGATAGTTTCCGGGTGGCTGTTCACGTATGCAATGGTTCCTCGAATATCGAGCTCCTTAAGCACGACCTTCTGAACATCCAACGATGCTGGTTTACCCCAAATGGATACGATCACGGCTTTACCGGTAGGCTTGAGTGCATCCAGAATGAGGTCTAGTGCAGGCTGTACAGAGGTGCATTCAAAGGCTACGTCTACACCCTTATCATTGGTCAGCTTATGAATTTCTGCTAGGACATCAACCTCAGCAGGGGAGAAGGCATAGTCTGCAACTCCGGAATCCAATGCTTTCTGACGGCGTAGCGAGGACAGCTCAGAGATAATGACCTTCGCCCCCTTAGCTTTAAGCACGGCGGAGGTAAGCAGGCCAATGGGGCCAGCACCAGTAACTAGCGCAAAGTCACCGTCTTTGATTTCTCCGGCGCGCTCAACTGCATGATAACCGACACTCAAAGGCTCAATCAGTGCAGCTTCATCTAACGGAAGGTCTTTAGAGATCTTGTGAACCCAACGGCGTTTTACAGATACCTTCTCTGATAGTCCGCCTCCACGGCCAGCAAGACCAATAAAGTTCATGTTCTTAGAAAGATGATAGGTCTTCGAATCTGGGCCGACATCTACAGAGTCTGCAATAATGTATGGCTCAACCACAACATGATCTCCGACTTCAAGATCGGAAATGCCTTCGCCTAAAGCTTCTACGATGCCTGAGAATTCGTGACCAAGGGTTACAGGAGAATCTTCTCCTGAGATTGGATGCGGATGCCCATGTTTAGGGCAGAAAATAGGTCCATCAAGATACTCGTGCAAATCAGTGCCACAGATACCACACCATGCTACTTTGACCAACACTTCACCGGGTTGTACTTCGGGGGTGGGTATGTCCTCAATGCGAATGTCATTACGGTCGTAAAAACGAGCTGCCTTCATGGGATAGACTCCTTTACCTTTGAGGCTCTATATGATGCGCCTAATGCTGAATACTCTGTTGTTATCACGCAAACCGACCTGTTACAGCACTAGGTTAGTTAAGCGCAGGCTCAATAGCCTACATCTATAATGCTACTCTTCCATGCCAATGTTTACTAGGAAACATAGAAAAAATACTTTATATGACATAAACGTGTAGTTTCAGCCCAAATATCGTATAAACCCACCAAAATTACCAAACTTGTAGCCCACTACCAGACAATGTACGAAAACTACTCTTCGCAATAGTATTCTAGCTGTGAGTTCCTCTAGATATGTTTGGGCTTGGGAGGTTCCCTGCCCCCCCCAGAAATAAGGGTTAAATTATGTGATATTAATCAAAAAGTCATAAAGCCCTTATATGACTTCTTGGGAGAAAAATATGGTCTTCTAGTAAAAACTCACATAAAAAATCGTGAAAAGAGCAACTAAACCAACATAAACCCCAAAGAGCAAGGCATAATAGATAATGGGAACTTCAGAAGACACTCCGTGCTTCTGCCCACATATCAGACAAATCAACAACCCCAAGACAGGGCGGCGACCCAATGAAAAACGTAAAATCTACCACTAAACTCGGCATCATCGGCGCAGGCGGTGTCGGATCTGCAACCGCATACGCAGCAACCCTACGTGGCTCTGCAAATGAAATCGTCCTTTACGACATTGACGGCAAACGAGCACACGCTGAAGCCCTCGATATCGCCCACGGTTCTATGTTCGCCCATGAAGCGCAGCTCACCGGCGGAGACGACCTCGAAATCCTGCGTGACTGCGACATGATCATCATTACCGCAGGTGCCCGCCAAGAGCCCGGGCAGCCCCGCCTCGAACTCGCAGGAGCAAACGTACGCATCCTCGAAAAATTACTGCCAAACCTCATGGAAATGTCACCCAACGCAATTTACATGCTGGTTACCAACCCCTGCGACGTACTCACTGTTGTCGCCCAGAAGATCACCGGGCTACCCTCACACCGAGTACTATCCTCCGGTACCGTACTCGATTCTTCTCGACTGCGCTGGCTCGTCGCCAGCAAAGCCGGAGTCTCCATCAAGAGCGTTCACGCAAATATCATTGGCGAACACGGGGACTCGGAGTTCCCTGTCTGGTCGGCAGCTAACATCGGCATGGTACCCCTCATTGACTGGGAATACAACGGCACCAAAGTATTTACTGAAGAAGTACGTGCAGAACTAGCGCACGAAGCGATGTGCGCAGCCTATAAAGTCATTGAAGGTAAAGGATCCACCAACTACGCCATCGGTGTTTCCGCGGCACGAATTGCAGAAGGCTTCCTCCGAGATCAGAACGCCGTACTGCCAATCTCCACCATTGCAGCAGGCGAACTCTACGGCTTCAAAGACGTAGCACTGTCCCTACCCTCCGTCGTAAACTACGAAGGCGTACAGCGAGTCCTCAGCGTTCCCATGAACGACGAAGAACACAATAAGCTACGCGCCTCCGCAGAAGCAATCCGCGCATCCCTGGAAACCCTAGGATTCTAAAGAACATTCCTAAAACACCCTTCTAAACGCGTGCCCAAACACACTGGGTACGCGTTTGTCATACCTTCACAATATGACACTCTCCAACCACAATAGCCATAAAAGATAGTAGACTAGACACATGAGCACTGACCCCCGCACCGAACTCACTCGTCTACTCGACGCCCTCGAAACACACCTTGACGCCGTCGCCCACCGCACCCGCGAACACGACCCCGTAATCGACGAAGCCTATGTCGAAATTGCAAACGCTTTTGAAGCCTACGAAAATGCCCTCTTCGAAGTACATAACGAAGTAACACCTCTTAGCGTCTACGGAGATGACGACGAAAACTTCGACGAATTCCTCACCGACACCGACGACGAAGACGACGATATCGAATACGAAAAAAACTAACCACACAACCAAACCCTCAGGCCCCGCATCCTAGCCACCCGCCAGAATGCGGGGTTTCTCTTCACACACCACAAACATAAAACCATGAGCACCCCAAAATACCTCCGAGACTACGCCCTCATCCTCCGCACCCAAAACCTAGGCGAAGCAGACCGCATCATCATCATGCTCACCCAAAACAACGGAGTCATCCACGCCGTTGCCAAATCAATCCGCAAACCAAACTCAAAATTCGGTGCTCGGCTAGAGCCCTATATGCACACCGACATATCCCTCACCCGAGGCAAAACAAACCTCCACATCATATCCCAAACCGCAACCATACATGCCTATACAGCGACTCTCATGGGTAACTACAACGCCTACACCGCCGCAAACACCATCGCTGAAATCGCAGAGACACTCAACACCAACAGTACCCCCCACGACACCAACCCACACTACCACCTCACTCATGGAGCAATCGCCACGCTAGCCCACAACAAACACACACCACAGCGCATCCTCACAAGCTATATCTTACGTGCCATGAAATTCGCAGGCTGGCTCATCTTCACTGACACCTGCACACACTGCAATCAACCCATCACCACTGGGTACCACCCAGCAGGTACACATGGCATAACAGGAACCCTCTGCAAAACTTGCGCCCACCAAAATGACACCCCTACAACACCCATAACACCCACCGAATATAACTATATACAAGCCCTCTATAAAGGGAACTGGGACACCATAGACAACGCCTCAACTCTCGCGGCACGCAAAATACTCAACCTCACCCTACACACCACCCAAAACTACCTCGAAACCCCCCTCAAGACCCTCACCTACCTCGAACTAGAAACCTAAAAACACCATCAAACACGGTAAAATACTGTAGTAACACACCATCAACCCGGAAAGAATCCCATGCCACAAAAACCACCGGCACACCCCTCCGGAACAACCCCACCCCCCATACCCAAAAAATTCATCCCTCAACACGTTGCCGTTGTCATGGATGGCAACGGACGCTGGGCCAACGAACGCGGACTCCCACGCAACGAAGGACATCGAGCAGGCGAAGCAGCCCTCCTCGACATCGTTGCAGGAGCCATAGAAATGGGCATACCCTATATCAGCGCCTATGCCTTCTCCACAGAAAACTGGAAACGCTCACCCAGCGAAGTATCCTTCATCATGCGTTTCTCCACCGAAGTCCTCAACCGGCAACTCGAAACCCTCAAATCCTGGGGAGTACGTATCCGCTGGGCAGGACGCCGCCCCAAACTCTGGAAAAACGTCATCTCACAACTCGAACAATGCGAACGCGAAACTATCAATAACACCACCTGCACCCTCACTATGTGCGTCAACTATGGAGGACGCGCAGAAATCGCAGACGCAGCCGCAACCATTGCACAAGACGTACAAGCAGGCATCCTCAAACCCTCCTCTATCACAGAAAAAACCTTCCAAAAATACCTCGACGAACCAGACCTACCAGACGTCGACCTCTTTCTCCGATCATCAGGCGAACAACGAATATCCAACTTCCTCCTCTGGCAAAGCGCCTACGCCGAATTCGTCTTCATGAACGTACTCTGGCCAGATGTAGACCGCCTAACCCTCTATAAAGCCGTCGAAGAATACGCCAGCCGCGACCGCCGCTACGGAGGCGCCACCGACAAAATCCCCAGCCCCAAAAACTAACACCACACCACAAGGAGCAAACAATGCGACTATACCCAACCTTCTTCAAAATCTTCTTTGCAGGCATAGATCCCGAAAAAGCACACCACATCGGCTTCTGGGGAGTACAAACCCTTAAAAACCTAGGCATCACTCGCATCCTCAAAAGCTACCTTCAACCCAATCCCAGCCTCCGCACCACAGCCATGGGACTCACCTTCCCTTCACCCTTCGGACTAGCCGCAGGCTTCGACAAAGGCGGGAAAGGTATCGCAGCCCTTGCAGGACTAGGATTCGGACACATCGAAATCGGCACCATCACCGGACAAGCACAACCTGGTAACCCACAACCACGTTTATTCCGCCTCATCGAAGATAAAGCAGTCATTAATCGTATGGGATTCAACAACGACGGTGCCGCAGCCGCAGGACCCCGAGTCGCATCAGCACGTGCTGATCTAGAAACCGAATACCGTCCCGAGAAACGCCCCATCATCGGCGTCAACATCGGAAAAACAAAGATTGTAGAACTAGAAAACGCCATAGAAGACTACCTAATATCAACACGTACCCTAGCCCCACAAGCAGACTACCTCGTCGTCAATGTAAGCTCCCCCAACACCCCAGGACTACGTACACTGCAATCCATCGCAACACTCCGCCCACTCCTGCAAGCCGTACGAGAAGAAGCAAACCGAGTCTCACCCCACCGCCACGTGCCTCTCACCGTTAAAATCGCTCCAGACCTTGTAGACGAAGACATAACAGCTGTCGCTCGCCTAGCCCAAGAACTAAAGCTTGACGGAATCATCGCAACCAACACCACAATCGCACGCGAAGGCTTAGGACTCCACACCACCAAAGAAAAAATTAACGCTATAGGCGCAGGAGGACTCTCAGGAGAACCACTTAAAACCCGATCACTCGAAGTCCTACACCTCCTCAAGAAAGAAATAGGCAACAAACTAGCCCTCATCTCCGTCGGAGGAGTAACCAACGCCCAAGACGTACAAGAACGACTAGACGCAGGCGCAGACCTCGTCCAAGGATATACCGCCTTCCTCTACGAAGGCCCCTTATGGGCCGCCCACATCAACCGAGGACTCTACAAAATCCGTCGCTCGCGCCAAAAATAAACCTCACAAAAAGGGTGAGAAACCAAACACGGTTTCCCACCCCCAGAAATCATTAAAGACACAGTATCTACTTTGGATACTCCCCATACCTAACAAGAGGATAAGGCCGCCGCATCCGACGAATCATCATCACACGGTTGAACGCATACATACCACTACCACGCTGTACCTCGCCAAACTTAGCAATAACCATCTGTTTAAGCTTGCGCCACATCAACCAGTAATCAATAACCCACAACAGCATCAGAGCATACATGCCATACATAGTCCCGTAGTAGACAGGAGCAGCAGCTACGCCAAAACCGCTCACAACCCACGACGCAACAAGAAAAACAATGAGCAAAATAAGCATTATATCGCCCAAATTCCGGCGAGCATCAATATAGTCGCGAATGTACCGCCGCTGAGGCCCCTTATCCACTATCGGCAGATACTTCTCATCGCCAGTACGCATAGCCTCCCGTTGCCGTGCCCTAAGCTCAGCAGCAGCCTCACGATCAGCAGTCTTCGCCGCGCCACGATCAGCACCGACTATAGGCCTCCTTCGCGCCGCAACTTGCTCTTTACGAGACGGTGTAGGACGCCCTTTCTTCGGCGTGAACTTAGAGTTCTCAGGAACCTCATGCTGTTTCTCTTCTTCAGGCTCGACAGCAGCCTCCTGCGGAGCCTTACCTTTTTTACGACCAAACACCCTACTAGAATAACCAAAAATAATTGCCTACGCCGAATACCAAGACCAAAAATAAAAAGTATGCGCCACCCCTGTATAAAGCGTATTGTTAGACGCATGGTCAATTTTCCTCATAAATTCCCAGAACATGATGCGCTCATAGAGGCGCTTGAAGCCCATTTTGATGAATATCTTACTGAGCTGAAGGATCTAGTCTCTATCCCATCTATCGCGTGGGAAGCTTTTGATCTAGCCCAGGTCCAACGAAGCGCTGAAGCTGTGTACGAGCTTGCGAAACGGGCAGGTTTTCTAGAGGTAAAAATCCTTTCTGCGTCGTACCACGATGAAACGGGGGAGACACATCAAGGTATGCCAGCGGTAATTGCCACTAAACCAGCTGTTTCAGGGTATCCCACAATCCTGTTATACGCTCACCATGATGTACAGCCTCCTGGCGATAACACGCAGTGGGAAACTGACCCGTTTACCGCAGTTCAGAAAGGCGCTCGCCTCTATGGCCGCGGTGCTGCAGACGATAAAGCAGGGGTTATCACCCATATGGCGGCTTTCCGTTTAGTATTGGAAGTATTAGGCAATGATTTCAACGTTGGCGTAAAGATCTTTATCGAAGGGGAGGAAGAAGCAGGGTCACCCTCTTTCCGCGAATTCCTAGCTGCCTACCAGAAGGACCTAGCCGCTGATTATATTGTGGTAGCAGATTCTGCCAACTGGCGAGCTGGAGTTCCGGCATTAACTACCTCATTACGTGGCGTAGCTAGCGGGGATATTGAAGTTCGAACTGGTAATCACGCAGTGCACTCTGGTATCTTTGGAGGCCCTTTTCTAGACGCACATACGGTATTAGCCCGTTTGCTGGGTACTCTTCATGATGACGAAGGTGCAGTTGTTGTAGAAGGTCTGTACCGTGGTGAAGACCCTAAAGTCGAATACCCTGAACATGAATTCCGCGCAGATTCTGGAATCTTAGACCAGATGTCTCTAGCAGGATATGGATCAATTACATCTCGGCTCTGGCAGCAACCTGCACTTTCCGTTATAGGTATGGATATTCCGTCAATTGCCCATTCTTCAAATACCCTTGCTGTTACTTCGCGGGCACGTATTAGTGTCCGTTTGGCTCCTGGTGATTCTCCCGAGAATGCGCACAAAGTTCTGGCAGACCATATAAAGAAGCATGCACCTTATAACGCGCAAGTTAGCTATACTCCTGTCGACTCAGGGTTACCCTTTGCCACAGATGTTGAGCAGGATGGAGCTCAAATCACCTTGTCAGCAATGGCTCAAGCTTGGGGTATATCTCCTGTGCAGACAGGCATGGGAGGCTCAATACCTTTTATAGCGGATTTGAAGGAGAACTTCCCCGACGCCCAGATTCTAGTAACTGGTGTTGAAGACCCAGACACCCGGGCACATAGCGCCAACGAATCGCTGTATGTACCTGATTTTAAACGAGGAATTTTAGCGGAGGCACTGATATTGAGTGCTCTCAGCAGGAGTAAGTAGATTAGGAAAGGAAAGCAACTCAAGGAATATACCTCACACACTAAGTACAGAATTCTACAAAGTTGGTATTCTGGACGTAAGAGACCTTGATGCCCCTAGTGAACTTGTGAGTCCGCTGTTGTCGTGAAGAAGTAGGACAGCGTAATCTGACTTTACGCAGGGGAATATTGTCAGGAAAGGACAAACATGACTGAGACTGTAACTGAGCTACCAACACACGGGGTTAACCTTACTGAAGTTGCTCAGAATAAGGTACGTACTTTGCTCGAACAAGAAGGACGTACCGATTTGCGCCTCCGGATTGCTGTACAGCCCGGTGGCTGTTCCGGGCTAATCTATCAGCTCTACTTCGATGAGCGAGTACTTGATGGTGACGCAGTGCGTGATTATGACGGTGTGCAGGTTATCGTAGATAAAATGAGTGCCCCTTATCTAGATGGCTCAACTATTGATTTTGAAGACACGATTGAGAAACAAGGAT
The DNA here is from genome assembly GCF_001814655.1 of Rothia sp. HMSC069C01. Taxonomy (NCBI): domain Bacteria; kingdom Bacillati; phylum Actinomycetota; class Actinomycetes; order Micrococcales; family Micrococcaceae; genus Rothia; species Rothia sp. HMSC069C01. Next base: position 534,728 of record NZ_KV817408.1, on the reverse strand, counting down.
TCTCAATTGATAATCCGAACGCGGCAGGGTCATGTGCCTGTGGCGACTCCTTCCATTAGGAGCATGGGTATAACAGAACCCCTAAAAAACCAACTTTAGGGGTTCTGTTACGTTAAAATTCAGTAATTTTCCAGGAAACTCACAATTTCAGTGACAGAGTGTCACCGTAAGAGCAGAATTCGCGGTAAGCTCTAAGGGATAAGTTTTTTATAATTGCCTCAGGTTTACCTGTAGACCTGAGCACTAGCACACACTGCAAGAACAGGAAGGGCCGTCTGTGAGTTCGCAATATCGAACCGGCAGTCGTCGTAAGCGTGCAAGTCTTGTTGGCCTCGGGACTACAGCGACGCTGCTGATGACTGGTTGTTCAATGGATAGGGCAGCTGTAGGCTGGTTACCTACAAAAGCTGGGCATCCGGCTACTGATAATGCCGAGAACCTCATGCATCTCTGGGTAGGTACTTGGAGTGCAGCTCTTGTTGTCGGTCTTATTACTTGGGGCTTGATGCTATGGTGCATCATTGCCTACCGTAGGCGTAAGAACGAAAGTGGCTATCCTCGTCAGCTCAGTTATCACCTGCCTCTGGAAATTTTTTATACTTTCGTTCCAGTCGTTTTGATCGTCAGTATGTTTACGTTTTCAGACCGAGTCGAGCGTCAAGTAACTGGTCCTAAAACTGGTGCCGATCGACAGGTCACTGTTGAAGTGTATGGCAAACAATGGGCCTGGGATTTCAACTACACAGATGAAAACGTGCATGTAACCGGTGTACAAGCTCACCTTGATGGCTCGCCAGGTAAAGAAGCAGAACTTCCAACGCTTTATCTGCCCGTTAACTCAAATGTTGATGTAGTCCTCAAATCGCGTGATGTGATCCATTCGTTCTGGGTTCCGGCTTTCCTAGAGAAACGGGATACGATCCCTGGTATGACGAACCATATTCATATCACTACCAAAGAAATTGGTGATTATAAGGGTAAATGCGCTGAACTTTGCGGTGAGTACCACTCTGAGATGTTGTTTAATGTCAAGGTGGTCTCACAGGAAGACTACGACAACTACATCAATTCCCTTAAGCAAAATCCCGAGAATCAGGGTATCGCTGGGGACGAATACAACCGTAATCCCAACCAGAACGCGACTCCGCGTCCCGCTAACCAATAAAGGGGTGAAATAGACGTGACTACCCTCGAATATTCAACTGAGAGTGCAACGGCTGTTGCGCCGCGCGTGGTTCCTAAGTCCAAGGGACGCATCTTTGTCAATTGGATTACTTCCACGGACCACAAGACCATTGGGTACATGTACCTGATCTCTGCCTTCATTTTCTTCTGTATGGGCGGAACTATGGCTCTGCTGATGCGTATTGAGCTTTTTGAGCCCGGTATGCAGATCCTGCAGACGAAAGAGCAATTTAACCAGCTTTTTACGATGCACGGTACCCTTATGCTCCTCATGTTCGGCACCCCTTTGTTCACTGGTTTGGCGAACGTGCTTATCCCGCTCCAAATTGGTGCTCCCGATGTGGCATTCCCGCGCTTAAACGCATTGGCTTTTTGGTTCTTCCTTTTTGGGTCGCTAGTAGCGATTGCAGGTTTTATTACCCCGCAAGGTGCAGCCTCTTTCGGCTGGTTTGCATACGTCCCACTAAATAGCACTACTTACAGCCCGTCTGTCGGTGGTGACTTATGGGTCTTTGGTCTTGCGTTGCAGGGGTTCGGCACAATTATGGGTGCGGTTAACTTCATTACTACAATTGTGGCAATGCGCGCCCCTGGCATGACTATGTGGCGTATGTCTGTGTTTACGTGGGCAACTCTGATTACTTCAATCTTGATTATTATGATCTTCCCGCCTCTGGCATCCGCTTTGTTTGCTCTAGGTATGGATCGCCGATTCGGAGGACATATTTTTGATCCGGAAAATGGGGGAGCGGTACTCTGGCAGCACTTGTTCTGGTTCTTCGGGCACCCTGAGGTGTATGTGCTTGCGCTACCTTTCTTCGGTGTGACTTCGGAGATTATACCTGTATTCTCACGTAAACCCATTTTTGGTTACAAAGGTCTTGTTACAGCGACCATTGCTATTGCGGGCCTGTCTGTAACTGTATGGGCGCACCATATGTACGTAACTGGAGCGATTATGCTTCCGTTCTTCTCGTTCATGACCATGATGATTGGTGTTCCAACCGGCGTGAAGTTTTTCAACTGGATTGGGACTATGTGGCAGGGGTCCATTACGTTTGAAACTCCATTATTGTGGATCTATGGATTCTTAGTAACCTTCCTCTTTGGAGGTCTGACGGGTATTATCTTGGCTACTCCGCCTCTAGACTTCCATATCTCGGATACTTACTTCGTGGTTGCACACTTCCACTACGTGATTTTTGGAACCATTGTGTTTGGTATGTTTGGTGCATTCTACTTCTGGTGGCCAAAATTCACTGGCAAGATGCTCAACGAACGGATCGGTAAGATTCACTTCTGGCTGGTATTCTTCGGGTTCCACGCGACCTTCTTGATTCAGCACTGGGTTGGCGTTGATGGTATGCCTCGTCGATACGCTGACTATCTGCCCGAAGACGGTTTCACCTGGATGAACCAGTTCTCAACTGTTGGATCCATGATTCTTGCCGTTTCAATGATTCCCTGGTTCTGGAATGTTTACATTACTGCTCGGTATGCTCCGAAAGTCGAGGTCGACGATCCCTGGGGATTCGGCGGATCTCTCGAATGGGCGACTTCTTGTCCTCCGCCCCGCCACAACTTTACTGCATTGCCTCGTATCCGTTCCGAACGCCCGGCTCTAGACCTACATCATCCCGAGCTTTCAACGAATCATGATATTGCCGCTGCAGCTCTTGCAGCACAGAAGGGAGAGTAAACCGTGAAAGTTCTCGGGAAGGTCTTCCTGTACCTTGGTATCTTCTTTATTCCTGTTGGAATTGTTTATGGGTTTATGACCAATTTTGATGAGTGGGCCGGGTTTCCCGCGCTCCTCGTGACGGCGCTCATGTGCTTCTTCTTGGCTTTCTTCCTCATGTTTACTGATAAGAAACTAGGAAGCCAACCCATGGATAACTACACGGGTGAAATCGCTGAGAGTGCTGGTGAGTATGGGTTCTACTCACCATGGTCTTGGTGGCCGTTCATGATCGGTTTAACGTGCATGATTGTTGTTCTTGGGGCAGCGATTGCTTGGTGGGTACTAATTCTTGCTTTGCCTATCGTAGCAGTCGCCGTTATCGGGTGGGTATATGAATACAACCGCGGTGATCACGCACACTAATCATATACAGTAAAAGGCGGGGTTACATCATCTATACGGATGATGTAACCCCGCCTTTTCTATATTCCAGAGATTCTCGAATAAAGTTCTATCTGCCCCAGACATGTACTAAAAAGGGAGGTAAGAAAAAGCTAGTTGGATTAATTGTCTGTATTGGCAGTTTATCTGAGGATCATCGAAGCAGCGAGACGCACCATACCGATCGGATGAATCTTGGGAGAGCAACCGCCCATATAATCGTGCCCATCGCACGATAATAGTTTTTGCAGAGGCAGTTTCGCTCGCTTATCAGTACGCTCGGCTCGAAAGAAAAGACGACAATTATATACTCGCAGAAGTGCTCTCTCTGCAAGAATTCTAGAGTCTCAACCTCAAACCTAGGTTGTTGCTACTTTTATCTGTTAATCCGCTAGGCTCCTTCCTGCCTCTAAGACCAGCGGCATGATAGTTTGTGTAAATTTCAGGGACGGGGTGTGCTTAGCACATATGAAGTTATTCCATTATGGCATCAGGTATATAGCGATCGCTGATAAGTAGGCAAAGATTCTTAGTTTCAGGAATAGGGCCATGCTGCTTATGAGAATTTTTCATGAGAAAGTCTGGACTCCTGGCCTTAGAAGATGGACATGATATTGGGTCAACAGCAACATTGCTGGAAGAGATACATGCGGTACAAACTTGAGGGTTGGTCCCACAGTTTTGTGGCCCCAACCCTCAAGTAAACTTATGAAGTTGTAACTTTAGCCCTTAACCTCGGGGCTATCAAAGGAAGCGCCCTCAACCCTTTGAGCTTCATTATGTTCATGATGAGCTTCTTCTAGCTCAGTAGGAGTTACAGGAAGAACACGATCAGTAAAGAACAACTTCGATAAGGTGCCTCGTGCTTTCTCAAGCATTGTAACCTTCCCCTTAGCATTGGGGCGTGCAGGTATTACATCTGGTGAATCGAAACTAACTAGCTTGTACCGACGATACTCGTCAAGAGGCTTGTGCACCTCAATAAACTCACCATGGGGGAGTTGCACCACTTGACCAGTTTCGATGCCATGAAGCACTAGCTCACGATCTTTACGCTGCAAGGAGAGGCAAATCCTTCGGGTAATCTCGAAACCAAGGATGGGTCCAAGGAAGAAGAGCGCACGCAATACATAAGCTACATCATTTAGCGAGACGTGGAAATGTGTTGCGATCAAATCAGAAGATGCCGCGATCATCAAAACTGAGTAGTAGATGATACCGGCAACACCGGCGCCTGTACGGAATGGAGCGTTACGCGGGCGATCAAGAATATTATGAACCCGATTATCTTTGGTGACCCAACGTTCGATCCAAGGCCACGTGAATAAGAATCCCATCAAGACGCCTGCGAGTGCAAAAGGCAGTAGGACATTCAGAACCCATGTTCCACCGAATTGCCATTCCCATGACCATGGCCAAACACCAGGCCATAGACGTAATGCACCGTCACCAAAGCCTACGTACCAGTCAGGCTGAGTACCTGCTTGAACTGGAGATGGATCGTAGGGACCATAGTTCCATATTGCGTTAATAGTGAAGGTGGAAGCTAAGAAAGCGATGATACCGAAAACTATGAAGAAGAAACCGCCTGCTTTTGCAGCATAAACCGGACCTACAGGAAAACCAACAACGTTATTGTTGGTACGACCTGGCCCTGGATATTGGGTGTGTTTATGCAGGACAACCATGAACATATGCAGTCCAACGCACAACAACAGAACTGCCGGAATGATCATAATATGCAGGCTGTATAGGCGGCTAATAATGTGTTCACCTGGGAACTCGCCTCCGAAGAAGAAAAGCGAGAGGTATGTACCTACAAGCGGAACTGCGACCATAATGCCATCGACAATTCGCAAACCGTTACCAGAGAGCACATCATCGGGGAGGGAATACCCAGTAAAGCCCGCCATAATACCCGTGACAAAGAGGACGCAACCTACAACCCAATTCAGCTCACGTGGACGACGGAAAGCCCCTGTAAAGAAGACACGAAGCATGTGGATACAGATGGCCAACATAAACATGAGAGCCGCCCAGTGGTGAATCTGACGGATCAACAGGCCTCCGCGAATATCAAAAGAGATATCTAAAGTAGACGCAAACGCAACAGACATTTCTGTACCCTTCATGGGTACATATGAACCGTCATAGGTAACTGCAGCGGTTGATGGGTTAAACCAGAATGTTAAAAAAGTTCCTGAAATAAGGAGCACTACAAAGCTGTATAGAGCCACCTCACCGAACATAAAGGACCAGTGATCTGGAAAGATTTTTCGGCCAAATTCTTTAACAACCCCAGACATGCCAACACGCGTATCAACAAAATTCGCGATACGCCCAGCGTTGCTTTTAGGTTTGTACTCGTAGCCAGTTGTTGTAGACATTACTTATTTCGCCTCCTTCTCACGCTCTGCACGCATTTCTTCGACGTGCTGACCGCGTTCCCAATACGCGGGACCAACTGGCTCATGGAAGTCACTCTGAGCCACAAGATAACCATTATCATCGACTGTAATCGGCAACTGTGGGAGTGCGTGACCTGCAGGACCGAATACAACCTTGCATTCATCTGCCGCATCAAAAGTAGACTGATGGCACGGGCACAGCAGATGGTGCGTTCGCTGCTCGTACAGCGCGATGGGACATCCAACGTGTGTACAGACCTTCGAATAAGCGACTATACCGTCAACGTGCCAGTTTTTGCGTTCTTCCGAAATCTTCATCTCATTGGGGTCAAGACGCATCAACAAGACAACTGCTTTAGCTTTTTCCTCTAGATAGCCATTTTCATGGCTGAGGGACGTGATGGTCTCCGGCAGAACGTGATAAGCGGATCCGATCGTAACGTCAGAAGCTTTAATCGGAGTCCCAGAAGGGTCGCGTACAAGACGGACACCCTGATCCCACATCGTGTGTTTAAGAACTGCAGGATCATTCGGCCCCAGATCGCGCAGGAACGTAATAAAAGTTAACGGAGCCAGAATAACTGAGCCAATGAGAGTATTGCGCAGGAGAGGACGGCGTTTAATACCTGACTCATCAATAATAGTTTCGATGATTTCTTCTGCCTCGGCGCGATCCTCTTCAGGACGCAAATCGTGCCGCTCCTCAACGAGTTCATGGTCAGGCATAAGCGTACGTGCCCAATGAACAACTCCAATACCAATGCCGAACATAGCGAATGCTATACCTAAACCAAGCAAGAGGTTCTGCAGCTGCAGTTTACTGGTAGGCTCTGTATTGTTTACATCAAAGAAGTTACCTTCAACTGATATACCGAAATACGCGACCCAGAATAACAAAGAGCCGAGCATTGATAGTACAAAGAGTAGAATAACTTGGCGCTCAGCACCTTTAGCACGCTTCGAATCCACATCTGTCAGACGTGGACGATGTGGAGGCAGCCCAGGATTCTGAAACTGCTCCTTTGAATCCTCTGAAGAGGTAACTACGGTAACGCTCTGAGCGTCTTGACCGTCACGATGGTTTCCCATGTGTTGCCTCAAATCTTTTCCGATACGAATAGTATGTGCGTATTTATGCTGAGCGAGAGGTCAGCCAAATAACAAAGATAAGCACGATCCCTAGACCGACGCTCCAAATCAACAGACCTTCAGCGACAGGACCTAGAGAGCCTAGCTTAAGACCACCAGGGGAAACATTTTTTTCCTGTGCTTTCAAATAGGTGATAACATCACGCTTCTCTTGCGGGGTAAGGTTTGCGTCGTTGAAAACAGGCATATTTTGAGGTCCAGTTTCCATGGCTTCATAGATATGTTGTTCGCTAACACCCATGAGAGAAGGAGCAAACTTCCCTCGGGTAAGAGCACCACCCGCACCAGCCGCGTTATGACACATTGCGCAGTTGGCTAGGAAGACACGGGCACCATTTGCGGCATCGCCTTTGGTGGTATCTAGATTCTCTGCTTCAGGTATTGCAGGACCGGCGCCCAACGAAGCAACATATGCAGAGAGCTGCTTCGTCTGTTCCTCGTTGAACTGACCAGGTTTGACTTGAGCCTGTGTACCTTGCATCTGCATAGGCATGCGGCCGGTACCAACCTGAAAATCAACTGCGGCTGCACCAACACCGATGAGCGAAGGACCATCAGCGGTGCCTTCAGCGTTCATTCCATGGCAGGTTGCACAGTTGGCTTGGAAAAGTTTTTGACCAGCGTTTACATCATCTTGAGTGTATGCATGGCTTGACTCGGCCTTGGCCTGATTGGTGGCAGTGGCAACTGTGTAGAGACCACCAGTGAGGATGAGAGCCAACGCAAGCAACACAATAGCTGCAAGCGGGTGACGCCGCTTCTGTGAAAGTGCCTTCACGTCTTTTGTTCCTTGTGTGTGCTAGTAAAAATGGATACGGACGGGGCGAAAGTGTTGGACTGTTATTTGACGAAGTACACTACGGCAAATAGAGCGAGCCACACGACATCTACAAAGTGCCAGTAGTACGAGACAACGATTGCACTAGTTGCTTCGTAATGACCAAATCGCTTAGCGACAAATGCGCGACCAATGATCAGGAGGAAAGCTACTAGACCAGCTGTCACGTGTAACGCATGGAACCCTGTTGTGATGTAGAAAGCGGATCCGTAAGCGCTAGATGCAATGGTTACGCCTTCTGAAACCAAGGTTGCGTACTCATAAGCCTGACCGCAGACGAAAATTGCGCCCATGATGAAAGTCAACACAAACCATTCAGCCATGCCCCATGCCTTAATATTCAGCAAAGAACCGGAGCGGCGTGGTTTGAGCTGTTCTGCGGCAAATACGCCCATCTGGCATGTCACAGAACTCAGCACAAGAACGATTGTGTTGATAAAAGCGAAGGGAACGTTAAGGATATGTACATTATCAGCCCAAATGTCAGGACGTGATGCCTTAAGGGTGAAGTACATAGCAAAAAGCCCGGCAAAGAACATCAGCTCTGATGCCAACCACACGACGGTACCAATGGCGACCGTGTTGGGTCGGTTAAGAGCCGGATGTGCCGGCCTGCTGGGGTTATTGGTTACAGTTGTCACATAGACATTATGTCGCTAAAACTTGCGAAGAGCGAATACATAACCTCTTAAATCTTGCGGTGTGTTGGGAAAATCCTTAGAGTTCCCTGTAAACTAGCGGTTTTCACGAGATTTGTGCGACACGCTCTATGTGTAATGTTTTGGTAAGTTCGTGGGGGAGAGAAGCCTCAAAGCTGTGGCGCCCTATGCGCTGGCAGCAGATGAATCCTGCAGGAAGGTTAAAATCGGGAGTATGGATATAACTGCACATGAGTCATTAACCTGGAAATACATTTTGAATCAGCTCGTCTCTGGGCAGGATCTCGGTTCTCGTCATGTGGACTGGGCTATGGATGAAATTATGACTGGTTCAACGCCTGAACCTATACTCGCTTCCTTCCTGACATCGCTCCACATGAAGGGGGAGACCTCTGAAGAGTTAGGCGCCCTTGCGCGAGGAATGCTTGCAAAAGCTGAAACTATTGATCTTGACGTACATGCGGTTGATATTGTAGGCACTGGCGGAGATCAGCAGAATACCGTCAATATATCCACCATGGCAGCCTTGGTTATTGCTGGTACAGGTGCGACAGTTGTTAAACATGGTAATCGGGCGTCAACCTCTAAATCAGGGTCGGCAGATGTCTTGGAGGCGCTAGGTATTCAGCTAGATATGCCGATTAAGTCTGTTGCCGCGTGCGCTCGGCAGGTAGGGATCACCTTTCTATTTGCAATGACTTTTCATCCCTCCATGCGGTTCGTAGGGCCGACTCGAAAAATGTTAGGTATACCAACGGCTTTTAACTACCTAGGACCCATGACAAACCCTGCGCGAGTGTCATCATCTGCAATTGGGGTAGCTAATCCGCAGATGGTAGAAAAGATGGCTTGGGTTTTCGCGAATCGAGGTGACCATGCCCTTGTATTCCGGGGGGATGATGGGCTTGATGAATTGACAATTGCTACAACTTCCCAGATCTGGGAAGCAAGTGGGGGTACTCTTCAGAAATATGTCTTCAATCCCGAAGGCTATGGGATTGAGCGTTCTTCATTAGATAACCTGCGAGGGGGAGACGCTGAGTATAACGCCAGTGTGTTTCGCGCAGTATTAGCTGGGGAGGGCGAGTCGGCAAAAGACTCGTTGCATGCAATTCGCAATGCAGTTCTTATTAATGCGGCGGCCGGTCTGATAGCTTACCGAAAAAACGACGGCAGGAGTTTTGAGGAACGGTACACAGAAGCCTTGGCGGATGCACGCCAATCTATTGATACTGGGGCAGCAGCTCAAGTTTTGAACGCCTGGGTAGAGTTTAGCCACCTGGTGGTAGAAACGCCGAGTCCGTAAAGCGCCTATTCATGTAAATAGAAGAGTTTGGTGTATCTGTAGCTTTACTGGACATTGAGGAGAAAGAAGCTGCTGGGGTGAAACCGTCTTTACGAGGGCGCACTGGCAGCTAATCCGGTTCAAGTACACGGAACGTTGAGTGGCTGGGGTGTGGTTTTCTGACTTTACTTTACATAATGTATATTATCAGCTATTTGTGGTGTTGTGAGTTTGTGTGAGTAAACTCTTTGATTGGTGATGCACCTCATGGAATAATGTTTGTATGGCTTGGGCTCTCTATACGGTGGATTATTGTGCCTACGATGAGGAGGAAAAAATATGGATTGGCTCTTTGACAGCCCATGGACATTTTGGCTAATACTAGCTTTGCTCTTTGCGATAATTGAGATGCTGTCTCTCGATCTCTTTTTCTTGATGCTTTCCCTATCTGCCCTCATCACATCGGCTATTTCACCATTTATCGAACATTTCTTCGCTCGAGGAATAGTTTTCGCGGTTTTGTGCATCCTTTTTGTGCTTATTCTACGTCCGCCTCTTCTGAAACGCCTCAACCGCTCTGCCGGAAATACTGTTACAAATGCCAAAGCTCTTCGGGGTAAAACTGTTCTTGTGACAGAGGATGTCACTGCTGAGTCTGGTTTAGTGCGTCTTGAAGGCGAAATTTGGACAGCACGTACTTCAGGAGCTCCTATCCCTTCCGGCTCCTACGCCCAGGTCGAAACTATTAACGGTGCTACGGCGTTTGTGTACCCGCATGTATCAACTTTGCCAGAAGGATCAGCTGTTACCCCTGAAGCTGAATAAAATGTTCCATCTACGCCCCTAAATTTTGTTATTAATCACCGAAAAAGAAAGTAGGTAATGAAGATATGGTCCCAGTTATTCTTCTTGTGATTCTCTTCATTTTTGTTCTTATCTTGTTGGCTAAAACCATTCGAGTGATTCCTCAAGGTCGAGCAGGAATCGTTGAGCGTCTTGGTAAGTTCCGAACCGTGCTAGAACCCGGTTTGCATATGGTGGTACCAATTATTGACCGCGTGTTGCCTCTAATTGATGTCCGTGAGCAGGTTGTCTCGTTCCCCTCTCAGTCCGTGATTACCGAAGATAACCTTGTGGTTGGAATTGATACCGTTGTTTACTTTCAGGTAACGAGCCCCAAGGACGCAACCTATGAAATTACGAACTATATTCGTGCTGTTGACGAGCTCACCAGTGCGACCCTCCGTAACGTAGTCGGTGGTCTAAACCTTGAGCAGACCTTGACCTCTCGCGATCAAATCAACGCGGAATTGCGTGGAGTTCTTGATGCCACAACCGGCCGTTGGGGACTACGAGTATCTCGTGTCGATATTAAAGAAATTCAGCCTCCACACTCTATCCAGGACTCAATGGAGAAGCAGATGCGTGCAGAGCGTGATCGTCGTGCTGCCATTCTGACGGCCGAAGGTCAGAAGCAATCAGATATTCTGACGGCTGAAGGTGAATCTAGGGCTGCTATCCTTCGCGCGGAAGCTGAAAAACAGGCTCAAATCCTTCGAGCTGAAGGTGACGCTCAATCTGCAATCCTTCGAGCTGATGGTGAAGCTGAAGCTGTTCATAAGGTATTCGAAGCCATCCATCAATCTAACCCGAGCCAACAGCTACTCACCTATCAGTATCTGCAAACCTTGCCCAAACTTGCTGACGGTCAAGCTAATAAACTCTGGTTTATCCCCACAGAACTTGGCGATGCTCTACGAGGTCTTGGCAACGCATTCGGTAATTTGCCGGTATCGGACATAAACGATGGATCGGCAAAAGCAACATATACAAAGCCTGATACTTTTGAGAACCCATCTCAAGGATATGGCTTCAATAGTTAAGATAGTTTAGCTTGACTTCGCGAATAGCTGTCTCTAGTAGTTGGGCGGCGGAGAATATTCTCGATATAATGGATGTTTTAGACGTTCGAGGGAATAGCTCTCCCCCGCCCAACGTTATGCAGCCGCTGAGTATCTGCGGAAACCCTTTCTGGAGTCTGGAGGAATTGTGAGCGATCGTAGCCTGCGTGGTATGCGTCTTGGAACTCAATCTATGGAAACCGAGTCCAATGTACAGCCTGCACCCCGTCAACGTGTAGAGTACCGAACCACTGATGGTGACCGCGTATTTGTGACCTTTGCTGCTGAAGCTGAAATTCCACAGGTCTGGGTTGCTAAAACTGGTAGAGAAGCATATCTGGTCAACGGCGAGAGTGACACCCAGAATGACGATGATAAGCCAGCTCGTACACACTGGGACATGCTGATGGAACGACGTAGCGTTGAAGAGTTAGAGAAGACTCTAGAAGATCGGTTGGAATACTACCGTTCTCATTATGCACTGTAGGATACATTCATAATGCATAAGGGAGAGGAACCCTTTTAGAGGTTCCTCTCCCCTTCTTGTGCACATGAGAAATAACTAGTCAATCATATGCTCTACCTCCATCGGGACCTCGCCTTTGAAGAAGGCAGGACGGAGGTAACGTTGATACACCATAACGCAAATTCCTAAGAGAAGAATCGCGACACTTAAGCAGAAAACTAGTCCGACTCCCCCAATTTCAGACCCCGAGCCATGATGGGGATCCATGGAATCATAGGTCGTCTGAATGAAGAAAACAAGAAGCATAATGCCTCCCAAAAAGGGAAACAAAAACTTGTTCACAAATGACTTAAAGCCTGATGAGAAGGCCACCTTTCGAAAATACCATACACAGGCAAATGCCGTCACGCCGTAGTATAAACAGACCATCAAACTCAAAGCGGAGATAGTATCCCAAAGCACAGAGGTTGAAATAAAACGCATAAGAACGTAGAACAAGGTAGCAATCAGACAGGAAGCGATGGTCGCATAACTAGGTGATTGGTACTTTGGGCTAATACTCGCAAACTTAGGCCCGAGTGCCTTGTAATATCCCATGGCTAGCAATGTTCGAGCTGGTGAAACTGCCGTGGACTGTAAAGAGGCTAAGGCCGAAATAAGAACTGCAAAAGACATAATAATTCCGAAAGAACCTAGTACAGGTCCCGAAAGAACAGCAAAAATATTCTCCTGGTTATCAGAGTTTCCTAGACCCAGACCTTCTGAGGACGTACCCGCAAATGCCAAAGTCCCCACAGAGATTAACAGGTACAGCAGAACTACTGTGAGGATAGTGCCAACAGCTGCGTGACCGCTAGTTGTATGCTCACCTTCTGTTTCTTCATTCATAGTGAGGACAGCGTCCCAACCCCAATATATGAAGAAGACAAGAGATATGCCGGAAGAGAAAGCTGAGAATGACTCGATTCCGAAGGGGTTAAACCATTCAAGAGTCGGAGCAAGGTTAGCAAACCCAGTATTTGTGACCGCTTTATAGAGAGCGACACCCGCAAAAATAGCGAGTACGACAAGCTGGAAAATAATGAAAACAGTTTGGATCTTCTGAGTCGCATCCAGCCCGCGGTATGTGATGTAACACCCGAAACTCATCAAGGCTAAGAATGTGCCGATATTGATAAAGGTATTACTTGAAAGCGTCGCTAGATCTGGGTTAGAAAAAACCTGAGACAAAGCCAGGTAAAAGAAATCTACAGCTATACCTGCGAGGTTTGAGAGAACCAAGATGGTAGCTGCTAATAATGCCCAGCCTCCGAGCCAACCAACCCACGGACCAAATGCTTTGGTTGTCCAAGTGAATGTTGTTCCCGCATCCGGCATAGCAGCGTTAAGCTCTCGGTAGCCAATAGCTACCAATAGCATAGGGATAAACCCAACGAGAAAGATCGCGGGCATGTGCTCCCCCGCTACAGCTCCTACAGGACCCAGAGCCCCCGATAATGAGTATGCGGGTGCTACCACAGAGATACCAATAATAATGGAGCCAAAAAGAGATACAGATCCGGAAGATAATCCCTTTTTGTTAGCGGCGCTTGTATCAATAGCACCGTGGGGGTTATTTGATGCAGAATCTTTGGCTAGATTCTGACCTTTATGTAACTTGTGGGGTTGATTATTCTGAGACAAGGTGCTCTCCCTCTATCGGAGTGTCGTCGCCAGACGGTGTGTGCTTATATCGACCTGCTCAATATGCGATTTAGTCTAATTAATCCAGAACAGTAGTAAAATCACCTGAATTTTTGTCTACAAGGTGTGCGCATAAAATAGCTATAGGTAAATAACTGGCGCATGTGTGGAATAGGATTAGCTGTGACAAGAGCCCCGATCGCTATATGAGATATGACCGGGGCCCTGTAAGCCTCCAAAAAATTATGAAACGCTTCGAATACCTTCGATAAGAATATTCATTGACTGTTTTAGGAGCTCATCACTGATAGTAAGCGGAGGAAGCAGACGAATAATGTTGCCGTAAGTACCACAAGTAAGAATGAGTACTCCTCGTTGCTGACAGTAAGCCGCGATATCCTTGGCCGCCGTGGGATGCGGGGCTTTCGAAATAGAGTCTGCTACGAACTCCAGTGCGAGCATAGCACCGCGTCCGCGGAAATCCCCTACAATGTCTAGCTCATCAACAAGCGGGGCTAACGCTGCTGTCACCAGTTTCTCAATATGCAGAGCTCGTGCGTTCAAATCAAGATCCTGCATAGTTTCAATAGCCGCAAGAGCAGCCGCACAAGATACAGGATTACCACCGTATGTTCCGCCTAATCCTCCTGGTTGAACTTTATCAAAAAGCTCTGCCCGACCAGTGACGGCTGAAAGTGGCATACCACCAGCAATGCCCTTAGCTGTGGTGACCAAATCGGGTTCAACGCCCTCGTACTCACTCGCAAACCATTTGCCAGTGCGGCAGAAACCAGTTTGTACTTCATCAGCGATAAAGACTATACCTTTTTCGCGTGCCCATGCAACCAGCGTTGGTAAGAAGCCATCGGCGGGAACAATGAACCCTCCTTCACCCTGGATAGGCTCGATGAGAATTGCAGCTACGTATTCTGAACCAATTTGCTTCTCGATCATGTTGATGGTGCGTTGAGCTGCCTCTTTACCATCCATGCTCTGATCGTCCCGGTAAGGGTAGCTCATAGGAGCACGATAGATTTCAGGAGCAAAAGGACCGAAGCCTTTCTTATATGGTGCTACTTTTGCAGTCAACGCCATTGTTAAATTGGTTCGCCCATGGTAGGCATGATCAAAAACAACTACGGCATTGCGACCGGTAGCTGCACGAGCAATTTTTACAGCATTTTCAACTGCCTCCGCACCAGAGTTGAAAAGTACTGAGCGTTTCTCAAAGCGTCCGGGTATTAGCTCGTTTAGTTTTTCAGAAACTGCGATATACCCCTCATAAGGAGTAACCATAAAACAGGTGTGGGTGAAGTGCGTGACCGATTCTTGAACTGCTTGTACTACCTTGGGGGCTGATGCACCGACAGTTGTGACTGCGATACCCGCTCCCAAATCAGCCAACGAGTTACCATCAACATCAATAATGACGCCACCGTCTGCATCAGCCGCGTAAACTGGGAGCCCAGAAGCGACAGATGCAGGAACAGCTTGTGAGCGACGATGTGCAAGAGCACGTGATGAGGGGCCGGGAAACTCTCCGGTAAGTTTTATCTCTTGAGGAAGACGATACATCTCTACCATGAGACTACCTTTCAAAGGAAAACGTAGCATAAGCTACATGGATAATATGTGAATTGTGAAGAGGCGGCGGTACAGCACCTAGACAACAGAGCTGTACCGCTCCACAAGCTCTTCTCTAACGTGTGATGCAGGAGCTCTTTTTGCCGAATTGAGCTTGGAGAAGCTATTCTTTATGCGCTCAAATCACTCATGACGTGTTTAACACGTGTGTATTCTTCAACGGAATACAAGGAAAGATCCTTACCGTAACCCGAGTATTTGAATCCGCCATGAGGCATTTCAGCAGTCAGAAGTACGTGCGTATTAATCCAAACCGCTCCGAAATCAAGATCGCGAGAAACTCGCATAGCAGTACTATGATTTGACGTCCAAACTGATGACGCCAACGCATAATTTACATCGTTAGCAAGCTCAACTGCTTCCGCCTCTGTAGTAAATTTTTGGAGCGTAAGAACTGGTCCGAAGGTCTCTTCTTGGACAACAGCATCGTCTTGATTGACTCCGCTCAGCACCGTAGGTTCCACAAAAAAGCCACGGGTGCCGCACTGTTTACCACCGGTTTCAACTGTGACGTGTCCAGGGAGGCTGTTGAGCTTATTCATGACGGTCTTAAAGTGATTGATGTTGTTCAATGGACCGTAGAAGTTCTTTGAATCGTCTTCGTGCCCAGTAGCTGTGTCTTTTGCAGCAGCTACCAGCAGATCTCGGAACTTGTCGTAAACACTGTCTTGAACGAGTACGCGAGTGACTGCCGTACAATCCTGACCAGCATTGAAATAACCGAAATCTGCGAGCATGCGCGCAGTACGAGGCAAATCCGCGTCTGCAAAAACAACTGCTGGCGCTTTACCGCCAAGCTCCAAATGAGAACGTTTCAGACCAGCTGCAGCACCGGTAGCAACTGCCTGACCTGCGCGTACTGATCCGGTAATAGAAACCATGGCAGGGGCCGGGTGCCCTACCATAGCTTCACCAGTTTCACCGGTCCCCAGCACAACGTTGACAACACCGGCAGGGTATATTTCCCCTATAAGCCTTGCCAATTCGAGGGTGGATTCTGGTGTGGTGTCAGATGGCTTGAGAACTACAGTATTCCCGGCAGCGAGCGCGGGACCCAACTTCCATAATGCCATCATGAGGGGATAGTTCCAGGGGGTTACTTGGGCGACGACGCCGATGGGCTCGCGCCGTACGTATGAGGTATGTCCTTCCATGTATTCGGTTGCTGCTTTTCCTTCTAGGGTGCGTGCTGCCCCTGCGAAGAAACGTAGCTGGTTGGCACCGACGAGGACTTCTTCGTCACGGATGAGTTCTCGGGGCTGTCCGGTGTTGCGGTGTTGGGCTTCAACGAGTACGTCGACGTTTTCTTCGAGCGCGTCTGCGAGTTTGAGGAGAAGTAGCTGGCGATCTGAAGGGGTCGTATGCTTCCACGTTTTGAATGCGTCTTGAGCCGCATGCATGGCGGCGTTGACGTCGTCGTTAGTGGATATTGGTGCTTGTGCTATGACTTCGCCGGTTACGGGGTATACGATGTCGAGTACCTCATCAGAGGTGGAATCGACGAACTTGCCGTTGATGAAATTCTTCAAGCGCTTCATAACGTTCTCCTTTGGGGTTTGGACTTACGTAGGTTTGTAAGTTTGTGTGTGCTCGTTTTTCCTTGTGGGAAGGTAAAACGAACCCTTCGAGAAATTGTTGTGTTGTGCGTATCTTGGATGGTTTTTGGGTGGTTTAGCTGGCGTATGGGTCTTTGATGCCGATGTATTGTGTGTAGGTGTATTCGGCGATGCCTTCGGCGGCTCCTTCCCGTCCTAGTCCGGAGTGTTTAACGCCTCCGAATGGGGCTGCAGCGTTTGACATGATGCCGATGTTGAGACCTGTCATGCCGACTTCTAGGCGGTCTAGTGTTCGTAGGGCGCGGGATGTATCTGTTGTGTAGACGTAGGATGCTAGCCCGTATTCTGTGTTGTTGGCAAGTTGGATTGCTTCTTCTTCGGTAGAAAAGGTGATGATGGGTGCTACGGGTCCAAAGATTTCTTCTTGGATGACGCGTGCATCGTGGGGAACGTTGATGAGGACTGTGGGTTGGTAGAAGTATCCGGGACCGTCTTGGGGATAACCGCCGACCAGAGCTTGGGCACCTCGGTCAAGAGCGTCTTGTACAAGTTCGTGGATGGAATCTACTGCTTTTTGTTCTATGAGGGGGCCACAGGTGGTGTCTGGGTTTAGACCGTTGCCGGTTTTGAGATTTGCGATTTTCGTCGCTAATTTGGTGGAAAATTCTTCGGCACGGGATTCGTGGACTAGGAATCGGTTTGCGGCGGTGCAGGCTTCGCCCATGTTGCGCATTTTTGCTCCCATGGCGCCTTCAATGGCTTCGTCGATATTTGCGTCTTCGAAGACGATGAAGGGGGCGTTTCCGCCGAGCTCCATGGAGGTGCGTAGGACATTTTGCGCGGCTGATTTTAGAAGGGCTTTGCCAACGGGAGTGGAGCCGGTGAATGAGAGTTTGCGCAGGCGTGAGTCTGCAAGGAGAGGATCTGAGACGGCTGATGCAGTTGCTGATGCAACTACGTTGAGTACTCCTGCTGGTAGCCCCGCATCGAGCATGGTTTGTGCGAAGTATTGTGCGGTTAGGGGTGTGAGCCGTGCAGGTTTGAGGATCATTGTGCATCCTGCTGCTATTGCAGCTCCGGCTTTGCGTGTTGCCATAGCTAGTGGGAAGTTCCATGGGGTGATGAGTAGGCATGGTCCTACGGGTTTATGCTTTACCAGTATTTGGTTTTTACCTTCGGGTGTGGGCTGGTAGCGTCCGTAGTCGCGTACGGTTTCTTCGGAGAACCATCGTAAGAATTCGGCTCCGTAGACTACTTCTCCTCGTGATTCTGCGAGGGGTTTTCCCATTTCGAGGGTCATGAGGGTGGCGAATTCTTCGGAGCGATCGGTGATGAGGTCGTATGCCCGTCGTAGTATTTCTGCACGTTCACGCGGCGGCGTGTGTGCCCATTGGTCTTGAACATGGCATGCTGCGTCTAGGGCTGCTATTGCGTCTTCAGGTGTTGCTGATGCTAAGGTAGTGAGCTTTTCTTCGGTCGCTGGGTTGAGGACATCGAACGTCTCCCCTGCGGATCCTTCACGCCAAGTGTCGCCGATGAGTAGCCCAGTGGGTATTTTGTTAATGAGTTCTTGAAGGTGTTGTTCCATTGTTTTCCTTTCCTTGGGATGATAGTACGGCGGTGTATATCACGTGAGAAACCGGGCTATTGTTTGATGATAGGGATTGAGCCTGTCCACGGCTGCTGTTGGGAGCCCTTGCGTCCAGGGTGGTAGTCGCGTGGTACTACGACGAGGGGAATAGGAAGTTTGGTCATGATTTTTGCGGTTGTTGAGCTTAGGAAGAGTTCTCCGCGTTGGGCTAGCTTGGAGGATCCGGCCATTAGCACGGAGTCTTCGTTCCAGTGCACAGAATCGACCGCTTCTACGATGGTAGTTCCTGCGCCTACTGCGATGCTTAGCTGTTGTGGGTTTATTGGTTTGACTGCGGATTGGTCTACGAGGTCTTGGATGATGCTGCGATAGGTTGTATCGTCTAGGTCTTTTCCTTCTTCGTAGAGTGAGACTAGGCGTACTGGTATGCCTGTTCGGTTTTGGGTTGCTATGGCTTCTTCGACAAGGTTTATGGAGTCGATGTCTGGGGATACGGCGCAGTCGAACTGTTTGATCGTGTGTGAAGCGCTGTATTTACGTGGTGCTAGAGCGACGGGAATGCGTGAACGGTGTAGAAGAGCGTTCCCAACCGCGCCTAGTGAGTGCCAAAGCCAATTTCCGGTGTTACCGCCGCCCACTATAATGAGTCCGGCGTCTATAGCGTCGGCTAGTTCTAGTAGGCCGCTGACTGCGGAATTGGCGCGGCGTAGGTGGAAGCGGGCGACTACTTGAGCAGGCACGTAGTGCTGCGCCTCTTCGAGCCATTGAACGGCTTGCTTTTGGAGTAAGTCTTCGAAGTTGGATCGTGGCGCTGCAAGGCGAGGACTTTGCGGTTTAATGACGTACACTACGTCCAATTCTGCACCCAGGGAGCGAGCTAGTACGACTCCTAGTTGGAGAGCTGAACGGCCCCGTGCGTCAGGCGAATATCCTACGACGTATTTCATGTTTCCCATCCGTATTTGGGGAGCTTTACTGGGTATGTCATTCTTTAGCTCACCCAGTAAAGCTGCCCGTGTGTGCGTTACGATGCGAATGATCTTATTTGAGTTTTGCGGCTAGCAGTTTTGCTGTTTTTTCTCCCATGCGTATAGCACCATCGACATGCTGGTAGCCTTCGGCAGCAATGTCTGAGCATGACCAGTAGATTGGTCCTACTGGGGCTTCTTGGTCTGCGCCGTAGCGATGCAGTCCGCCAAGATCATAGCTGGCTGCGTATGCACCACGAGTCCACTCTTCGGCACCCCAATCTGATTCGTAGTACACCACGGGATTTTTTGTTTCTTCTCCGAGCATTTGCGCCATGGAGTCTAGGATGCGTTCTTTGCGTTCCTCGGCGCTGATGGTGAACATTTCATCCGCTGCTTCGTCGGAGACGAACCCTACTAGAGTGCCGCGAGCTTCTTCTTCTCCAGTTGCTGGGTCGTAGTTAGTGTTGTCGTAAATCTCTTGTACCAGGTTATTAGCGGCAAAACAGGTTCCTGAGAGACCTTTGTCCCGCCAGAACGGTGTGGGGTAAACAGCGTGCACCTTGATAACCAGACCAAGGGACTGGTGCTGATGCATTTGATGCTGTCGGCGATCTAGCGGCGGCACAAAATGGATACGTGAATATAGGTTCGGAGGAACCGCAACAACAGCGTACTTTGCTCGAACAATGATGTTTTTTTCAGGTGAGGTCTCTCCACCTTCGGAGAAGGCTTCAGCTTCAGCAAGTACGGGGTATTCTCCGTCTTCTTGCCAACGTAGAACGCGGACCGGGTGTTCAAGAATTATATTCTCTTGTCCTATTTTTTCTGCGAGGGCTAAGGAGACGGACTGCATGCCACCCAGAACACGTTTGTCGAGAATAAAATCTTCATCGACAAGGTTAGAGAACGACCCTGCAGATGCAGCCATAAGTACTGCCTGTAAAGCTGAGAATGCGTGAGCCGGTTTAGTGAGCATACCACCAGCAATGAAGAGCCCAATATTGTTACATGCTTCTTCATCATTGGATTGTTCGCGGAGCCAATGGTGAAAACTAATTGTATCGAGCTCGCGTGCCTTGGGGTGCGCCCAAGGTTTCTCGGCTCCGATCTCTGCTGCAAGCTCATCTAAAATTCCGATGAGTCGTTTCATTTCTTGCTGGGTGTGCTCGTTGGCAGGAAACATGTCTCCGTTGTACCGGTGCATGGTACCGTCAGGGTCGCGATAGAGATTCTCACCTTCGCGGTAACGAGAGAAGGTCTTAAGCCCGAGCTCTTCAACGAGCTCGGTGAGAACAGTCTGATCGGGGGAAATCCATTGTCCACCGATTTCAAGGAATGCGCCGTCAATATGGTTGTTCCATGTACGCCCACCTACACGTTCACGCGCTTCAAGGACTGCAACGGTATGTCCTGCTTGCTGCAGCCGGTATGCTGCAGTGAGTCCGGAAGGACCTGCGCCGATAATTACGACGTCTCGGGTCAGTTCATTCGTAGTTTCGTTCTTGGTCGTCATGGTTAAACCCTTTCGCTCAAAGAAGCACAAAACGAATTGTGTTCGTTTTAGTGTATCCCAGAACACAGAAATTACAAATCTAGGGGCATTTATGAAGCGTAAAATTTCTGATGGTATGTTTTATAACTGCTCACAGACGGGACGGCAGTACACGCCGAAAGCAAAGAAATAGTAAAGGATTTATCGTGATCTCTTCCCCCATGCGACGCGCTGGACGTCCCTCTTCGACAGTGTTAAGCGCATCCAAAATTGTGCGGTCAGCACGTAGACTTTTGGCCGATCAAGGAAATTTCACTATGAGCGCACTTGCTCAGAAGCTAGGCGTCGCCCCCTCTTCCTTATACAATCACTTTCAGTCTCGTGACGAAGTACTGGGAGCTATAAGCGATGCGGTCATCAATGACATTACGCTGGAGCCCCTGATACGAGCGACTAAAATTCTTAACGAGCAGCACCTATCCCCCACCGAAAAGCTAGAACTCTGGACTGAATCTTTGAGTCTGTGGGGGAAGTCTTATCGAGACGCGTTCAGTGAGAGCACTGATTTGGTAACAGCGCTCGCATTGACCCCGATCGATCGGGCCCCTCAAACGTTACATATGTATGACGTCCTCATTCAGACGTTAAGAGCTTTTGGGTGTCCAGAATATAAAACTTTAAATGTTATTGAATCTTTAGAGGCATTCCTGCTGGGATCTGCAGTAGACTCCCACGCCCCCGAATCTATCTTTAACCCTGCGGCTTCAGCAGATGAGTATCCGTATTTACAAGACGCATATACAGCGATGCAGCGTAGCTCGCAGACTCCAGCAGAGAACGCATTTAGCTTAGGACTCGAAGCGATTCTTCATGGTCTGGCGCGTACAGCTATACAGGAATACAACACGAATACAGAGTGACATTATACAAAAGTGCCCGAACTATCAAAGGGTAGTTCGGGCACTTACTTATTCTTGTGAAGTTTAGTTATTTGCCTAGCTTCTGTTTGAGCTTATTGATGCGGTTGGAAACGCCCCAAGTCGTCACTTTACGCATAGAATCAAAAATTATATTTCCGGTCATCTTTGATGCTCCGACCTCACGCTCAACAAAGGTAATAGGAACCTCAACAATTTTGAGCCCTGCTTGCTCAGAACGCCAAGCGAGGTCTACCTGAAAGACATAGCCCTTAGATTCAATGCCTTCAAGATTCAAACGTTGTAGTGCTTCACGCCTATATGCGCGGAAACCTGCTGTGATGTCTTTGATCGCAGTCCCTAGAACAACCCGCGTATAAATATTTGCTCCACGAGAAAGAATTTGGCGTTGAACGGGCCAGTTTTCTGTTTTTCCGCCGGGTACATAACGGGAGCCAATAGCTAAATCTGCCCCAGCTTCAACAGCATGTACTAGCGATGGTAACTGCTCGGGCTGGTGAGAACAATCAGCGTCCATCTCGATAAGGACTTCATATCCCTCATTGAGACCCCAATCAAACCCCGCAAGATAAGCTCCACCAAGACCGTCTTTCACGGTACGGTGAAGAACGTGAATCTGTGAATCTTGCTCAGCCATAGCATCCGCAATCTGACCTGTACCGTCAGGGCTATTATCGTCAACTACTAGAATATCGACGTCGGGTGCTGCCTTACGAAGACGTTCAACAACAACGGGTAAGTTTTCCTTCTCGTTATACGTCGGAATAACGGTCAGTACACGCATAATAATTCCCTTGTTTTCCTTTGTTAGAGTGAAGGTAGGGTCTAGGTTTACTAGTATAACCGGCGAAATACGGCGTAAGGGCGTATTCTGCAGATGCACGGTATATTTTCAGGTAACTTTTACGAGCTAGGAAACGTACTATTCCCCTCCCCTAGTGTACATGCGATCTAATACGGGCAATGGCACATCTGAAGCAAGAACCGGTAAAAGTGGAATACGAGCACGGGGATCAGTACTCCACGAGGCTACGCGAGAATCCGGGGCTTGGACCATAAGCTCAGTGACGTTCCAGAGTGCTATATTCGCTGGTGTATCAGGGAGTATTTGGCCCGCAAAGGGGTTCTCGTCGTGGGCTAGCCGGTAGACTCCTCGCGTAAGTGCTGCGAAACCACTGCGTGCTGAAATACCATCTGCGGGTTTTATAAGGGCTGAGATGAGCTCCCATCCAAGAGGCACTTCAACAAGAGATGAGTCTGACCCTAGCGCGAACGCGGTACCAGCTGCATTCGCCCGGTGGGCTAACTTTGCAGTCTCAGTATCAAAGGTTGCTTGGATACCTAAGTTGATCCGTGCATCTGCGAGATCCTGAAGACGTTGATCATCAATGACTCCACGAACCTGATCAAGTCGGACATTAAGCCAAGGATGCTGTTCCCTAACGGCTAGCGCATAGCTAAAGGCATTAGTGAAACTATCTTGGGTGTTGATGGAGAGTACAAGACCATGTTCTGCTGCTTCGGAGGCCAGAGTAGGTAGGTGGTCTAGATTTGTGGCGTGAAATCCAGTGAGTGCTATAGATGATTTATTGAGCAGGTCTTGGGCTGTGGTGACGAGCTCAGCGTACGATGCGGAGGTCGCTTGTGGCTCTGGGATTATGAAGAATCGTACGTCTGGGGCTGTTGAGTGTGTTGTATAAAACGTGTCGAGTGATGCGCGTAGGGTCGGGATGTCTCGTATTGTTCCTGCGAGTGTGTGGGTATGGTATCCCTGGGTATGTGTTCTGAGGAAGTACTCGTAGAGTGTTTTTTCGCTGTGGTTGTTTATGGGTGCGAAGGCACGTGCGAAGGTGGGCGTGATGAGTTTGCCGTTTAGATCGATAGCTCGCATGCGTTCGTCCGTGATGGAGCGAGCTCCCGCATCTGAGCCTATCCAGGTTACGGTACCGTTTTCGGTGAGGAGCGCTGTGGCGTAGGGGTCGGCGGGGCTGTAGATGCTCCCGTTGGTATAGATATAGATGCTCATGTTCTTTCCAGCGGTTTTAGGAGTCTAGTGCGACGACTCCGCGGCGGATGAGGGCTATAGCTTTTTCGCAGCTTGCTCGTAGGTTTGGGCTTATGGTGGGGATATGGGCGATCTGGTCGAGGGCGTCGATAACTTGTTTTGCCCAGCGTACGAAGTCGCCGGCGGCGAGGTCGGTATCTTCGAGTGCTTTTGCGAGGTGCATACCGCGAGCCCAGCGGTAGATAGGGGTGACGAGGCCTAGATCGCAGGGTGGGGTTTGATCTAGTTTGTGACGTTCTTCGTGGGCGTTGAGCCGGGCTAGTTCACGGTTGATGGTCGCGATGGGTGCTTGTAACGAGGGATGTGGGTAGCGTGGGAGAATTTCGATGGTTTCCTTTTTGCCCTGGTATGTGAGCGCGGCTATGGTTGCTGCTATAGCCGCAGGATCCAGATCTGTGAGGAAGCCTTTTTCGAGACAAATAGAGGTGAGAAGGTCTTTTTCCCCGTAGAGTTTGCGCAGGGCTTCCCCCCTCGTCGTTAGCTTGAGCCCGTTATGGGAGTCAGCAGTAACGTAGCCGTATTCAGTGAGGAGCTTTGCGATGCGGTTGAAGACCTGGGCAATAGTGTTGGTGCGTCGGGTAATTTGGCGGCGTAGTCCTTCTGTTTCTGCGTTGAGTTTGCGCCATCGTTCTGCCCAGCGTGCATGGGTTTCCCGGTCAGAGCACCCGTGGCAGGGGTGGTTACGTAGTTGGGTGCGTAGTGTGTCGAGTTTTTCTTGGGCATCGTTATGACGTGTGGCGATGGGGGTATTTCCGAGTTTGCGGGGCGGTCGTTCATCGATGAGCGCTTGACGCATCCGTGAGACGGCGTCGCGGCGTTCTTTGGGTGTTTTAAGGGTTATTTTCTTGGGGATCTTGATATAGGAGACGGGTTCAATGAGCCCCGTGAAATCACGTGCGCTTGCGGTGCGCTGCTGATTGTCTTCGGTAAGGATACCAATGCGTGGGTCTGTGTTGGATTCGGCACGGGTGATGACGATAGCGTAGCCGCGGGAGCGCCCATGAGGTATGTGAATGATGTCTCCGGGCATAAGTTCTTGGATGCTTTGGTGGGTTTGGGCGCGTGCATGTTGTTGGTTGGCTTTGCGGGTTTTTTTCTCTAGATCTTTGATGTTTTGCCGCAGGCGCATGTATTCTGTGAAGTCTCCAAGGTGGCACTGCATGGAGTCTCGGTATCCTTCGAGCGCGTTTTCGTTTTTACGTACTCGTGCAGCTGTTCCTACGACTGATTTATCTGCTTGGAACTGGGCAAAGGATGATTCGAGGATTTTGCGGGTTCGTTCGGCACCATAGGCTGCGATGAGGTTCGCAGCCATGTTGTAGGTGGGGCGGAATGATGAGTTAAGGGGGTATGTGCGAGTGGATGCGAGGGTGGCAACCTGTTCTGGTACAAGACCTGGACGCCAGAGGACTACGGCGTGTCCTTCAAGATCGATTCCGCGGCGCCCTGCCCGCCCGGTAAGTTGGGTGTATTCTCCGGGGGTGATATCGACGTGGGTTTCACCGTTGAACTTGGTGAGTTTTTCGAGGATGACGGTGCGGGCTGGCATGTTGATGCCGAGTGCGAGGGTTTCGGTGGCAAAGACTAGTTTGATAAGACCCTGCGCAAAAAGTGTCTCAACAACTTCTTTGAAGAGCGGCAGCAGACCCGCATGGTGGGCTGCCACCCCGCGGATGAGTCCGTCTCGCCATTCGTAATATCCAAGGGCATGAAGGTCTCGGTTATCAAGGTGTGCGGTGGTTTCTGCAATATAGGCACGGATGGTTTGCTCCTGTTCCTCGGTGGTGAGGACGATATTCGCGTTGACGCATTGGGTAACGGCGTCGTCACATGCTGCCCGTGAAAAGATGAAGCATATGGCAGGCAATAGCCCTTGCTTGTCTAGGATATGGGCCATTTCAGGGCGAGATATGCGGTGCGGACGCAGAACGTCGGTGTCTTGGGTGAAGGTTTTATGACGGGATCGTTCGAGTGCATGTGTGTGTTTGTCATGCCGGTTGCGGCCGCGTCGGAAGCGCTCGCGTTTGGGTGCATTGTGCCGGGGGGTGTGCCGGCGAAAGCCTGGCCGCAGTTGTTTGAGGAGCGGGTTAATGCGTAGCCCCGCGGGAGCGTTTTGGGGTGATTTTGTGTGGTTTTTACGACGTTTTGTAGGTGAAGCCTCTTTCTGAGAAGTTTCATCGGGTACGAAGAGGTCGATGACACGGTTTCCTACCATGAGGTGCTGCCAGAGCGGGACGGGGCGGTGCTCAGAGAGGATAACATCAGTATCACCCCGTACGGTATCTAGCCATGCTCCGAATTCTTCGACGTTGGATACAGTCGCAGAGAGTGAGATGACAGTGACATGTTCGGGAAGGTGAATAATAGCTTCTTCCCAGACTGCTCCACGGAACCGGTCGGCGAGATAGTGTACTTCGTCCATGATGACGTATCCCAGACCGATGAGGGTCGTAGATTCGGCGTAGAGCATGTTGCGAAGGACTTCGGTAGTCATGACGACGATGGGGGCTTCGGTATTGATGCTGGTGTCACCGGTGAGCAGACCCACGCTTTCTTCACCATATTCACGCACAAAGTCATGGTATTTCTGGTTGCTGAGTGCTTTGATAGGGGTTGTGTAGAACGCTTTTGTTCCAGTTTGGAGGGCAAGGTAGATGCCGAATTCTCCAACAACTGTTTTGCCAGCACCGGTGGGTGCAGCAACAAGGGCTGCATGCCCGGCTTCGACGGATTGACATGCCTGACGTTGGAAGCTGTCAAGGGGGAACCCAAGAGTCTTTTCGAACTTCCCAAGCGCTGTTTTTGCGTGAGCGTTACGTTCTTGCGCTTCCTGATACTGTGCAGAGTAGCTCGGGCGGTCGTTCGAGCCGTGAGTGGTTTCTTGGGGATTTTCAGCCATAATTCTAGTGTACCTGCGCCTAAAAATCCTCCGTCTTGAGTAGACGGAGGATTCTGGAGTTTTACTTTTGGGAGGGTTCCTCTTCAAGCTGTCCTAGCTTTTCAAGGTCTTCAGCGCTGGTGGCCGTATTGAGCTCGGTCTCTGTAAGACCCTTTGCTAGTTTAGCTTCGCGGCGGTCGCGCCGTTTATCGTTGAGCAAGCATATTGCTATGGCGAGGAAGAAGAAAGTTAGGAGCGGAATCATCAGGTAGAACATCATCATGATATCCGTCCCGGGGGCCGTCATAGCTGCGATAAGCGCTACAAGAACCACGATCCAGCGCCAAGATTTGAGGATAGTTTTACCCCGAATAACCCCCAGCATGTTCAATCCCACGAGGATGACGGGGATGATAAATGCTAGTGAGAAGAAGAAAATAAACTTAACGATGAAGGAAATATAGGTTGGAGCGTCAATGACGTTCGATCCACCGGGTGGGGTGAACATTGTGAGTGCACGAACAACGCCGGGCAGACTGTACCAAGAGATGAAGACACCGCAGGCAAAGGCAAAGATTGAGCCGCTGAGGAAACCATAGAGGTATTTTTTCTCTTTGGTGTGTAATGCGGGAAGTAAGAAGCGCAGCCCTTGATAGAGCCAAACGGGTGCAGCAAGTCCAAGACCGATATACGTACCCACGCGAATGAGTTGGTCAAAAGGTGAAGAAATTGAGCCGTAGTTTAAGGTTGCAAAGCGGTTATCTGCTGCGTTGATTTGTTTGAGAGGCTCAGAGATTGCATCAATAAAGGGCTGATACAAGAAAATAACGGAAAGTACGGCGGCGATAGCAGTTGCAATAGCCGCTTTAATGAAGCGGTCACGAAACTCACGTAGATGTTCCTTCAGCTCCATACGGGCTTCAGGATTTAGTTTGCGGTTGCGTACATCCTGATCCGGTTTTGCCATCGTTTTCCTCGTTGTATTCTAAGCTCCGCCTCATACCTGTTATTCAAAAATTATCGATATGGGTAGATAAACTACTGGACAACCCGTGCCACCAGAGAGGTGGTTGCACGGGTTGCGTTGTTGTACTGAAAATTAGTTTTCAGACTTTTCGGACTTAGCTTTGTTGTCAACAACTTCAGCGGTGACAACATCGTCCTTATCGTCTTCTTTCTTACTATCGCTCTTCATGCCCTCGACTTCGGACTTGAAGATACGCATCGACTGACCAAGGCTACGTGCCATACCTGGAAGCTTGGGAGCGCCAAAGAGCAGAACGATGAGGAGGATGACTACGATAATAGTTGCCGGGTGACTGAACAACTGACCCATAAGGTATGAACCTTTCTGTGCTTAGAGCAGGTCTCCGATATTTTGAGGTTGGCCGAGTCGATCTCGTCGGGAGACCCGTCGCTTGATCCGCTCAGACCTGCGTGTCTGTTTTCCTTGTTCGTATTCATTGTACGCCGTGGTTACCGGGGTAAAAATCCCTAGGCTTTGCTCGGCGGGCAATTTTCGGCGGGTATTCGCTTGCGCTTCGTCGAAACGAGTTTCGATGGATTCCATCCATGTTGCTACAAGATCGAGTAGCATGAAGCCCCGTGTGAGTGCACGATATACGAACCACGCTAAAAACGCTAGAGAACCTATCGTTAAGGTGCCCCATAGTAATACCCAAAACCACCACGGCATAGGAATTATTATACAAGGTTGTTATTCCACTTATAGATGTCTGGGCGTGTCTTTCGCAGATATCTATGCTAGAAGTGACATCAGACGATCTTTAAGTAGAGACCGTACAGGTTCTGGCTCAAGAATCTCTAAAGCACCTTCATACGCTACAACGAAATGCAATATTTGCTTAAGACCTGCCTCGTTTTCACCAGGATAATAGTGCAGCTCATGGTAAATCAAGGGTGTTTCAGGTTTAGAAGGCTGGGACCGTGAAACGTGAGTACTCCGTCGTTTCAAAGTACGGATAGTACTCTCTCGCCGCTCTGTTTTGAGATTTTCAACGTGGATTTTGATTCGAACATAAGGGTGTTCTGTATTTGTCTGTTGCTGCCGAGACCAAAGATGTGGGGTGTTGGGAGTCTTAGAAGCAGCGACCTGATGGCTTTTACCGCCAAGCCGTGCATTTTTCATGCGGTCAAGAGCAAAATTTCGCCAGGCATTAGAATCGGTAGTTTCACGACACAGCCCATGCAGATAAAAACGATTATTTTCAAAGATCAGTGAGCAAATATCAACGGTGCGCTGCACCCCTGCATAGTCAAAAATAAGGGTTCGTTTCTGAGAGACTGCCCGATGTATTAAAGGAATAAGATGGTGTTCAGGAGTAAAAATTAGGCTTCCGCGCAAGCGCTCAGCATCCTTTGGGTAGCTCACCAACAGCAGCTCACGAATTTTGGAAACGCGTGCATCGTCTGGGTAGAGAACCTCAGCAGCTGACATCGAAAAGAAGAGCATGGCACGCTCTAAAGCTGACAGAGGAACGCCCTGATAAATCAGATCGTCACATGAATAGGTTAGCTCGGCGTATAGTTCATGATCCTGACGGGGCGTGAAGACTATAGGAGGCGCAAGATCCAACTCTGCAGCTCCATAGTCCTCGCATACATCGGTAAAATCACTGACAAGGTTGCTTTTAGACTTGCCGTTATCCACTTGTAGAAGTGAAGTCGCTGGTTTAAAAGGAACGCCCCCTTCGGACCAAGCCGCATCGTCTTGGCTTAGACGATGTAGTACCAAGAGCATATCGATAAAACGGTCTGTATCATCATCGCGTTCACGGCGAGAATTCTTACGCCATGCTTCAGACAAAACAGCCTTGTGATGATGGGTATAAAGCAAACGTTCCACCAGCTTGTGCTGAGCTCGATATGCATCCCGGGCCCGTTGAAGGTCTTTGCCCGAAAAATCTGCGGACGATTTTGGGATCAGTATTTTCAATCCGCGTGCGGTGGCTTTCACCGCAGTTTCTCGAATACCGTAGGAGTCAAGAAGCAGCTGCTCATGTGAATCTAAGGATAAGGCGGGTACGGTACGGGCATAGCCCTGAAGGTTTTCAGAAAGCATGGTTTGAAAATCAAACGTTTCACCAGGCCGAACAAAATTCTTTTGCTGCTGTTGACTACCGTTGATGCGCATACTCTGAATGCGCTCAAAACGGTGAATATACGCACGATTCGGTTCTTCCTCCGGAGCCTCAGAACCCTCGCGAGGGGGATAGTGCGCCGTAAAATACCAATTGCCGTAACGATACCCTATCCCCCACACGGACAGATTCTCGCTATGGCGAGTATTGAGGTCCCCATAGTCCATATCAATGGTTTTATGCTCGCTAAAGGCACTAAAAATCTCTTCTAGATGGGAATCATCACTTAGACGTATACGCTGGAGTGGTTCCTCTAGTTCCTCTAAACGTATAGAAGCTGAGAGCGTGGGAACGCTAAGAACGATCTTACGCATCATACGATGTGCAGAGCTCTCAAGCTCGGTACCTTCCCAGGCACGGCACAGGCTCATGAGAAATTGTGTGTCCTCTAACGTAAGTTCCCAATCAAGAAGCGGATTAGGAGCCGGAGTGTACACATAGTAGCTTTTGCCGTCATGTTCAATATGCTTAAACGTGATACCAGCATCACGCAAACAGTCCTTTGCACGCTCAAACTTTTTAGCGATGGTCTCAGCTTTTCGTTTATTCCCCGAGCCAAAGATGGTGTATTCGTCTAAACCGTACACTTCTAAAAACTCTGCGCGAGAAATACCGCGCCGCGAGCTATTGCATAGCCGATGATAAATCCTAATCAACGATGAACTAGACGAAACATCTCGCGCTTTTGTTGCCATACATCCATCATACGGGGATATATAAAACCTTAAACAACTCAGGGGCTGCTGTATTCGTACCCGTAAATTACGACAGCAGCCCCAAAGTTTAAGATTTTCTAGCTAACGTCTACCAAATCCACTACAAAGATCAGGGATTCACCAGGTTTAATGACCGATCCTGCGCCGCGGTCACCGTAGGCCATGCTTGCAGGAATTTCGAGGCGACGCCGACCGCCAACCTTCATGCCTAACAGTCCTTCATCCCAACCGCGGATAACCTGCCCCACGCCAACCTGGAACGGAAGCGGCTCGCCGCGGTTCCATGAAGCATCGAATTCCTCACCAGTGGAAAAAGCAACACCTACATAGTGCGCCAAGACACGAGAACCGGGAACAACCTCAGCCCCCTTACCTTCGATAAGATCTTGGATAACAAGTTCGGTCGGGGCATTGCCCTCGGGAAAATCAATTTCCGGCTTTTCTCGATCAAGCTTACGCTGGCCAAAAGACATAATATGTTTCCTTTTCTCTCAAGTGCCCTACCGAAGACGGGTACAGCGCTTATCGGCAGAGCTCGAATAGAATTTACTGTTTGGTGGGATCAGCCGTAGGCGCCAAGCTAGACGGGATAGCTGTGGGGGAAGCTGAAGAAGGCTCCTTAGCCTGCTGAGAAGGCTGCGCTGAAGCGTGGGCTGGGCTCATGGGAACAGTTGCTAAAATATCGACAACAAATACTAGGGTTCCCTTGGGTCCACCATTCTGTCCCTCTTCCCCATAGGCAAGTTCAGCAGGAACAACAAGCTCAACTCGAGAACCTACTTTCTTACCCTTTAAGCCCTGTTTCCAACCCTTAATAACTCCGTTAAGCTGGAAATTTGCGACCTGTTTATCGTAGTTCCCATCAAAGACCTTACCATCAGACCACTGAGCGCCAATATAACGCACATATACTGCATCGTTCTCATTGACTTCGGCACCGGTACCAGTAATCAAATCTTGAGCAACAAGCTCATGCGGAGCCTCTCCCCTATCATCTGCGAACTTCAGCTCTGCCTTACCCGTAGTCTCATTCAGAGAGAAGGCAGGAAGCTTCGGATTGGGAGTTTGCTCAGTACCCTGAGCATATTTAGGAAGATCCTTCTCTGTGGGAAGCTTCCGAGCTACGGTATAAACCTCAAGATTGGTTGGTGCACCAGCTTCGACAGTTGGTCGTACTGAGGAAGCAGACTGCTGTTGCTGCTGCTCGTGGGACACATTCGTACTATATACAAAAGAACCACCAACCTTCATCTTCTTCATAACTTCGTAAATAGTGGGTTCTATCGTTTTTAATCGACCAACTTGAATGGGTATAGATTGCTCATTTTCCTTATAAGAACTGCCTACCAATGAACCATTTTCACCATTAAAAATTGAAGCGTTGACGAGAACAGTATCGCTATCCTGAAGGGAGTCACCTGTACCTTCATCCAGTACCCTGGCAACCTCCCGATCTGTAGAAAAAGGTGTAGAAAAAGATACAGCGGGAACCTGAGTTCCGCCCTTAAGATCTACCTGTACTTTGTCAAGTGCTTCTGAGCTACTCACAGTGTTTTCACTAGCAGAAGCGGACGGCGAAGATTCGTTTTGACCCGAGTCACCAGCGCCGCAAGCGCTTAGCAACATCGAAAGAGTGAGTACTGAAGCAGCCAAGGCTTTTTTCGACACGAAGGTTCCTTCCCTAGGTTTTCTTTATTTCGGAGTTCAGACGTTTAAGATACGCCGAAATTATGTGATGCTCTATAACTCAATATTAAACGGGCGAAAACCCGACAAATACAACGGTGTAGAGCAAATCAATAAGAACATAAAACATACGTAAAGTATCAAACCCTAGAATAAAAAGCTAGTTGTAGAACCATATTGTGGAACATTACACCAAAGGCGGAACGGACTGAGGAGGGTTCTTATGGCGAAGCATCTCAAGAACCTTTGTGAGTTCGGAGCTCTCCGTCTGAAAAGGATCTTTAAATACTAGGGTGTGCTGTGGGTATGCGTTGAGTTTAAGGTGTACCCAATCTACGGTAGACTGCTCCCCCGCATTTTTAGCCGCCTCTACAAACTGTGAACGTAGTCGTGCGCGGGTTGCCGGGGGCTCCTGCATCGCACGCTGTGCGGCATCAGGCGGGAGGAGCGTTGTGATGGCTCCACGCCGGGCTAGAGCATGGTAAACCCCGCGGTGGGGGTCAATATCATGGTAAGCAAGATCGAGCTGTTGGATGCGAGCGCTCGCATAGTCTGTCGGAGTTCCAGCCGCGTTGCTACGGGCGATGTATGCGTCTAGGAATTTCTTTTTGATAGCCCAGTCGATTTCGGTGTCAATACTGCTGTAGTCACCGGTTTCGATGGCGTCGAGGGTGCGCTGCCAGAGGTCTAGTGCGTAATCGACACGATGGTGGTGGGTCCCGTATTGCGTGATGTATTGGCGGGCAGCGTCGAGGTAGTGCCTTTGAACGCTTAGAGCTGTGTAGCGTTGTCCGTCTGTGGTTTCAAAAGCTGCGGTTCCGGTGAGGTTGTGGCTGATGGTGCGTAGAGCTTGCGGGACCGATGCGAGTTCTAAGCTGGTGACAGGAAATCGGTCTTCGAGCATGCGTAGCACGAGGTCGGTGCTGACTATTTTGAGCAGTACCGTGGGTTCCGCCATATTGGAGTCGCCGTTGATGACATGCATACGGCGGTATCGTGAGGCATCGGCGTGGGGTTCGTCGCGGGTGTTAATGAGGGGTCGCGTGCGGGAGGTTGAGGTGCTTGCTGCTTCCCAGATATGGTCTGCTCGCTGTGAGAACGAGTACGAAGGTATGCCTGTAGTGGCTTGTGGATCTGTTGAACCTGGTAAGGGTCCTCCGTGGGGGTGGGTTTTTCCTGCGCCTACAAGGATTTGACGGGTGACGAGGAATGGTACGAGTTGTTTAACGAGGATGGGGAATTCGAGTTTGCGGCTGATGAGGTAGTTTTCGTGGCTGCCGTATGAGTTTCCGGCGGAGTCTACATTGTTTTTGAAAAGGTAGATCGTGCCGTTGAGAGGGCGATCGTGGTGTGCGCGCAATTGCTCTTGGGCTTGTTGCGCTAGCTGAGCGAAGAGGAGCTCGCCCGCGCGTTCTTGGGCGAGGAGTTCGTCGATGGTGGCGCATTCGGCGGTGGCGTATTCGGGGTGTGAACCTACATCGAGGTAGAGCCGTCCACCGTTGGGCAGGAAAACGTTAGTAGAGCGCCATTCATCAAGGACGGGCTTGAAGAGCGCTGCAGCTGTTTCTTCGACGCTGAGCCGTCCTAGCCCCTGGGGTACGTAGCTAAGTCCGAATTCGCTTTCTATGCCAAATATGCGTTGTTCCATGGTGTGTTTCTAGTAAGGGGACGAAAGTGCTTTGAGCAAGTCTTTGAGTTACTGACCGCCCTTTTGGACGAATCCGGTGACGAATTCTTCGGCGTTTTCGGCGAGCAGCCCGTCGATTTCGTCGAGGATATCGTCGACTTCGCTTATGTCATGTACAACGGTCGTGTCTTGTTGGGTGAGGGATTCCTCCTGTTCAGTGAGTTCTTCGTGGTACTGGAGCTCTGAAGCGTGGATGCGTTCACGTGACATGTTTTCTCCTAAAGGTCTTTATGGGGTGTCGTGTTCTGTTGGAGGAGTTGAAGCAGTTCGTCGGAGTGGGTAACTCGTGGTAAGAGCGGGTCTACTTCAGATTGAGTGTAGCGTGTGGGCTCTGGCATGGCGAGTCGGGTAAGTTCGTGGGAGTAACGCCCCCGGCAAGATACGGTATCCCAGTTGATACCAATGATTTCATCGGGCCATCGGCTCATCAGGGTTCCTCGGAGATAAGCACGGGTGTCTGATGGTGGGGTGCGGGCGGCGTCTTCGATGTCTTGAGACGTGAAGAGGGTGCGCATCCGACCACGCGCAACGAGGCGGTGGTAAAGACCCCGTGTAGGATCTATATCTGCATAGTGTATGTCAAGGGCTTTGAGCTTTGCATCGGTATAGGGAACACCTTTAGCCACATAGCTGCTGACGAGCGCATATTTAGCGACCCAGTCGAGACGATCTGCAAGTGCGAGAGGATTTGTTTCTAGAGCATCGAGTGTTTCTTCCCAGAGGGCGAGTATTTGTTGGGTGTCGTTATCGACTCCGGTGGGGTTCTCATGTTCGTGGCTTTTGCAGGCGTTGAGGTATGCGCGTTGAATTTCTAGAGCTGTGGCGAATTTGGTGGTGCTGTCAGAATCTTCTGTGAGCGGGAGCTGAGCACTGAGTGATAGGTCGTGGCTGGTGGTGTGTAACGCTGTTACTGGGTCGGCGAGGTGTAGGTTTGGGGCGCGTCCGGATTCTATGAGGTTTAGTACTAGAGTGGCTGTGCCGAATTTAAGGAGGTTTGAATAGTGGGAAAGATTGGCGTCTGCAGGGATGACGTGCAGACGACGGTAGCGCTCGGAGTTGGCGTGGGGTTCATCGCGGGTGTTAACGATGGGCCGTCGAATAGTTGTTTCAAGCCCGACAGGGCGTTCAAAGAAGTCGGCCCGTGAGCTGATTTGGAATCCTGGAATTTCGCCGTTAACACCTATGCCTACGCGGCCTGCCCCGGTATAGATGATGCGTGTTGCAAAGAAGGTTAGGAGCGTGCTGGCAACGTCTTCGAAAGGGATATCGCGGCTGATGAGGTAGTTTTCGTGTGCACCGTAGGATTGTCCCTTGGAATCGGTGTTGTTTTTGTAGAGTTTGATGGTTGGTAGGTTATCATCGGTGTGGTGCGCTACTTCGGTGATCGAATCGTAGGCTATTTTGTCGCCCGCAGCATCGTAAAGTACTGCTTGGAGCGGGGTGAGTACTTCGGGGGATGAGTATTCGGGATGGGCGTGGTCGACGTAGAGTCGGGCGCCGTTGGCGAGCATGGCGTTCATGGTGACTCGGTCCCAGTCGAGGCGTTCCGGGTAGCCTCCTCGTCCGTGGATGAGCTCTTGGGATCCGTCAATTCCTGCTTCTCGTAGGGCTTCAAGCGCTATATCTTCGCTTGTGAGTTCTCGACGGGTGTGTGTGAGTTGTGAGGAGTGTGCCTCTTGTTCTTTGACGGTGTGTCCGAAGGCGTCAGTGAGCGGGGACTCGGATTCTGTAGACCAGTACGTGTGCTGTGCTTTTTGCGCGTTATCCTCAATGGCTCGACGTAGAGATTCTGTGCGCTTTGCTTCCAGTTTTTCGTACGTGTTGACTACGATAGCGGACAGTATCGTGGGGTTTGTGCCGAGGGCATCCGGGGATATAACACCGTATTCGGTTTCTGCTCCCATGATGCGGTGAATACCGTAGACGGGCTGGAACATGAGGTTACTTTCTTGGAACGATTAAGGTGTAGTGGCGGTATGTGGCGGCGTGATGGAAAGAATCCTGCCTCGTATTCCGCGTACGGTGAGTGCGTCTTCAACATCAGGTAGGGGCGGCAGCTCAACTTGATCTTCAAATTCTGCGCGTACCGCTTCGAGAAGGTGTCGTGTGGTAATACCTTCTGGTTGGGGTTCATGGGCAATACCGGTGGGAGGTGAGCTTGTGTAGCTGAGGTGTTCCTTGATGGCGTACTTTTTAGCGCGATCCACAATGTTGCGGATAACGGCGCCAGAGACAAAGTCACCGCGATATAGGGTCTCTTCGTGCAGGCGGGGATTATCTGCCGTGTTAATACCCTGGTCCAAAGTTGCTGCTACATAGGCGTTAGCGGAAGTACGAGCGTAAAGCTGTGCGACGGCGGCAGAGATCATGGCTGCTAGCGTCGCATCTGCTGAACCGTGCTTGGCTACTTCGTGGGGATCTAGAGGCAGATCGTCCGTGAGATATAGCCCGAAAATCTCGGTAGCGCCAGAGGCATCTGGGCGGTTAATACGGATTTTCAGGTCAAGACGGCCTGGGCGCATAACTGCGGCGTCAATGAGGTCTTCACGGTTTGTGGCACCGATAACGATAACATTCTGTAAGGATTCAACGCCATCGATTTCAGCAAGAAGCTGCGGAACGATGGTGGTTTCTATATCTGAAGAACGCCCCGTGCCGCGGGTACGGAATAGTGACTCCATTTCGTCGAAGAACACAACGACTGGGTGACCAGCTTGGGCTTTTTCCCGTGCTGCCACGAAAATATCACGGATCTGCCGTTCGGTCTCCCCCACAAATTTATCGAGCAGCTCGGGGCCTTTGATATTAAGGAAATAACCGCGAGTATTTGTACCTGGGTTTAACGCGGCAGCGCGCGCCGCTAGTGAGTTCGCCACAGCTTTGGCGATCATGGTCTTACCGTTTCCGGGTGGTCCGTAGAGCAATATACCTTTGGGTGGCGCCAAATGGTAACGCTCGAAAATTTCTGGGTGCAGGTAAGGCAGCTCAACGGCATCGCGGATCTGCTCAATTTGCGCTCCGAGGCCACCAATATCTTCGTAAGAAATATCCGGAATTTCTTCGAGGACGAGTT
The DNA here is from genome assembly GCF_001814655.1 of Rothia sp. HMSC069C01. Taxonomy (NCBI): domain Bacteria; kingdom Bacillati; phylum Actinomycetota; class Actinomycetes; order Micrococcales; family Micrococcaceae; genus Rothia; species Rothia sp. HMSC069C01. The sequence goes on along the minus strand of NZ_KV817408.1, from coordinate 497,574 downwards.
CTTGAGAGCGGCTTGCCGGAACTATCCCGGTAACCATCCGGATGCGGCTATCTAGGGTAACTGCATCACCTGTGCGCAGGGAATCGACATCAAGCTCCCCAGAGACACGGGCAACTTGCTGAGCACCAGACGCAGTATCGATGAGTACTTTCTGGGGACTCAGAACCTCACGAATCGTCACAACGTCCCCATAGGATTCATATCCAAGGGATAGAACAGCTTCAGACTGTTCATTGAGGAGCACCGTCATACCCGGTGCCAAGTTTTTACGGTCCAAAAGCGGGGAGAGCGGAATACGCATAAAACGTCCTCCGATTTGGACATCAAGGTAGTCCTCGGTTTCAGCGGGACTCTTATCGTCAGCAGCCTGCGCGTAGGTCATACGCTGTCCCGTACTGACTGCGAGAATAATTCCCGAGTTCAGCGGGGGCATGATCTCTTGTGCTAGTGAAGCCCGTAGCCGCTCAATCTCATATTTGAAGTGAGTAAGTGCCTCAACCAATTTACGATTTTTCTCAGAAGCGGCTCGTAACTGTCGGTTCATATTAGTGCGGGTAGACTCAGCGGCGCTTACACGCCTCAGTAAAGCCTCATACTCTTGGGGGCTTACCGCGCGCGAGGAAGGTATTGGCACCTGACTCTGCGTTGCAGAATAATGCGGCGCGGGGCTTGGCTGACGAGCCGACGACTTGGGATCTGAAGACGATTCCCGAGACGGATTTATATGTTCAGGCGTCAAATCCTTTTCCTCTCATCAGCAAACTTGTCATGGGCGGTGTTTTTGCCCACCGCTGCGGGCCAGGAATACTGGTCAAGCCTACTCGGGTTTATCTAAACCATTGGGCATAGAAGTTTCTTCCTGAGATTCAGCTACAGCCACCCGATGGGCATGCACTGCATGCTCCGCAAGATTTTTAGCGTCCCGTAGAGCACGGCGCACCTTCTTATCAGTAACCTCTCGCTCCCCCACATTCATCGGAATCCAGGCATTCATATCATCATCGGTGAAGTCGTTTTTAGAAGCCCGACGCTTCGGAGAAAGACGAACTGCACCATCTGCAAGGCGCCGGGCTACGATCAGAAAAGCTGTATGCGCAACCATCCGGTGATCTGGACGAACCGCTAACCCCTCAACATGCCAGCCACGTACCATAGTTTCATCGCACTCAGGCTCTGTAAAACGACCATCCGCACGCAGCCCTTCCACCAGACGAGACATTTGGGTTACCGTTGCCACATAACAAATTAACACCCCGCCCGGTGCAAGAGCCTGCGCAACAGCATCCAAACATTCCCAAGGCGCAAGCATATCAAGTACCACACGATCGACACTGCCGGGCTGCTCAACTTCGGGAAGTCTCTCTTGGAGATCGCCAATGCTCAGCTTCCACGCTGGATGCGTTCCCCCGAACATAGTCTCAATATTTGCACGCGCGACCTCAGCGAATTCTTCGCGACGTTCAAAAGAATGCACACAGCCATCATCGCCTACAGCTCGCAACAAAGCGATAGAAAGAGCACCGGAACCAACACCGGCTTCGACAACACGAGCCCCCGGAAAAATATCGGCCTTCACAATAATCTGAGCGGCATCTTTGGGGTACACCACGGCAGCACCACGCGGCATAGACAACACAAAATCTTTGTACAGAGGGCGCAGCGCCTGATAAAGAAAACCGTGAGTGTTCTCAATAACAGTTCCTTCAGGCGCACCGATGAGTTCATCGTGTTTGAGGAACCCTCGATGTGAATGGTACTCCCCACCTTGCTGCAGAGTGATGGTGGTGATGCGACCACGCTCGTCGGTTAATTGCACGCGCTCGCCGGGGCGGAATGAACCACGGCGGTTAATGGCACCGGTGGGAGTGGTCATATGCTGTGTGTCTCCTTGTCACGTAGTTTATTTCTATTCTACCGGTTCTATGGATAAACAAAGGTTCCCATATCAAGACTCAAAGCTTAGTACGGGAACCAGTCGTTCATGGTAGAACCTGTTTTAGAGCACAACTCCTAGGCGTGCTGAGAGCGTGTCTCGAATAAGTTCTCCGCCGCCACAAGGCTCAGCGTTACCATCGCGCACCTGCTCAAGAGCCGAAATAGCCCAAGCGTCAAGTGCCATGAGCGCACCTGATGTTTTCAGATCATCCGCCAGATACTCCCGTACCTTCTCTAGCGCCTGTTCAGCCGCAGATGAATCAGTACCGTTAGCGCTTTCAACCGCCTGACGGTAAAGATCTAGGCGAGCCTGAGCCTTCTTAAGATCCTCATCAGTCCAGAACCAATCTTCACGGTAGTGGTGATCCATAATAGTGAGTCGGATCGTATTGGGGTCAACACCCGCTGCACGAAGTTTAGAAACCAGCACGAGGTTACCGCGGGATTTACTCATCTTATGACCATCAAGTCCCACCATCCCAGTGTGCGCATAGTGCAAAGCATGTGGGCGGTTCGAGACGGCCCATGAATGTCCGGCGCCCAAATCATGGTGCGGGAATTTTAGATCGGAACCACCTGCTTGAACCGTCAGCGGACCATCTATAAATTTACGAGCAATCATCGTGCATTCAATATGCCAGCCGGGACGTCCCTCCCCTAGAGAGCCTGCATCCCACGAAGGCTCACCTTCACGCTTAATACGCCACAAAAGCGGGTCTAAAGGGTCACGCTTGCCCGAACGCTCAGGGTCTCCCCCACGTTCAGAGAAAATACCGAGCATCTCATCGCGGCTCATGTGGCTGACTTCGCCAGGAGTCCAGGAATATCCGTCCTCATTCTGTGGAAGTGCCTGTACCGCCTTTAGATCAAGATAGATATCACCGCCGGGGTGCTGCACACCCTTTTCATCGACATACCCCGCCACACGATATGCCAGGGAACGTTCAACAAGATCCTCAATCACCGGGAAAAGCCATTGAATGGATTCAACGACGCCCACATAATGATCAGGCGGAAGCACATGAAGCGCCTCCATATCGGTCCTGAAAAGTTCAGTCTGCTCTTCGGCAAGTTCTTGCCAATCAACGCCATTAGCAGTGGCACGCTCTAATAGTGGGTCGTCCACATCAGTCACATTTTGTACATAGGTGACATCTACTCCGGCGTCACGCCAAGCGCGGTTGAGTACATCAAAAGCAACGTAGGTTGAAGCATGGCCCATATGCGTTGCATCGTACGGGGTTATCCCGCAGACATATAACCCTGCGTGTTGGGGCTCTTGAAGCTGAACCACAGTGCCCATCGAAGTATCAAAGATCTGCGGTAGTGGCGCCGACCCCGGCAGAGACGGAACTGTGGGCGTATCCCAAGCTCGCATAGGGCTTCCTTTCAACGACCAAAAATCTACCTACAAGCATACCCGCCCAGCTCAACCTAGCGGACGGGTATGACATGGTGAACGCTCAAAGCGTACTACGACGTAATAAAGCCTGTACCCAGGCCTACGAAAATTAGCGTGCCCAGAATAATGCGGTACCACACGAAAATACTGTATGACCGAGTCGATACATACTTGAGGAACCAACCGATGATCAAATAACCAACGACAAAAGCAATCACGGTTGCGATGAGCGTGGAGAGCAAACCGTAATACTCTAGGTGTTCTTGACCGATAACCACTTTACTGGCCTTATAAAGCCCAGACATATACACAGCAGGCATCGCCAGCAGGAATGAGTAGCGGGCTGCAGCCTCACGAGTGTATCCCATGAACAAGCCAGCCATAATGGTGCCGCCCGAGCGAGAAACACCTGGGATAAGAGCTAAGGATTGTGCCAAACCATAGACTAGACCATGATTCATATTGAGGTCTTTAAGCTCTCGTTGTTCCTTACCGAAACGATCGGCCACCGCAAGGAAGACAGCAAAAACGATCAGAAGCGCCCCGACAATCCACAAAGACCTGAACGAGGTGTCGATGTAGTCTTCCAAGAGGAAACCCAGAACACCAATGGGGATTGAACCAATAATAATGAGCCATCCCATACGTGCATCAGGGTCATCTCGCTTGACTTTACCGGTGAGCGAACCGAACCAGGCACGAATAATACGCACAATATCACGCCAGAAAAAGACTAGGACCGCCGTCTCAGTCCCCAACTGGGTAATAGCGGTAAAAGCGGCACCAGGATCAACATTTTCGGGCAACAGTTGACCGACAATGCGCAAATGGGCAGACGACGAGATCGGAAGGAACTCGGTAAGGCCCTGTACGAAACCTAGAATAATTGCTTGAATATACTCCACGATAATCAAGAATACCGTACCTGATAACGCATGTCTGGGTTTGTGAACCGTCGTCCTCACGCGTTCCCTAACAAACAGCAGGGTTCTAGCAGCACATGTACCACTAGAACCCCGTGTTTACAGGCAGGATTTACCTTTAGATGGATGATGAATGCGCTTCATCACGCAACGCACGGTTCACAGCTGAAACCATAGCCTTCAGCGCTGCACGAGTGGTCGAGTCATCCACCCCGATGCCCCAAAGCACACGCGCATCAATAGCAACCTCAATATAGCAGGCAGCGTTTGCGGTTGAGCTGGAGGACATGGTGTGTTCAGAATAATCGAGCACACGCAGATCTACGCCTTCGTCACGAAGAATACTCTGAAGCGCATCCACGGGACCAGTTCCCGTACCGGTACGGGTAAAGAGATGACCATCAATATTCAGCCCTACGCGAAGGGATGTCGAGCCCGTGTCAGCAGACTCAATATTGATCGACTCAATACGATACTTACCCCAACGAGGCTGATCATCAGGAGCAGGCAAGTATTCATCCGTGAAAATATTCCACAGATTTTGCGAGGTCATCTCGCCGCCGTCGGCATCAGTACGAGCCTGCACAATCTGTGAGAACTCAACCTGGGCACGCTTGGGCAAATCCAGGCCGTAATCCTTCTTCAGCAGATATGCAACACCGCCCTTACCAGACTGCGAATTCACGCGGATAATGGCTTCATAGGTGCGTCCCAAATCTCGTGGATCGATAGGAAGGTACGGAACTTCCCAGAAAACCTCGTCCACAGTCTTACCCTGCTCGGCCGCACTAGTTTCAAGAGCTTCAAAACCCTTCTTGATAGCGTCTTGATGCGAGCCAGAGAAAGCGGTAAACACCAGATCGCCGCCATAGGGGGAACGCTCATGAACCGGCATCTGGTTACAATATTCAACGGTTTTGCGGATTTCATCAATATTAGAGAAATCAATCTGAGGATCGACCCCCTGGGTATAGAGATTCAAGCCCAGAGTAACCAGATCGACATTACCGGTGCGCTCCCCATTGCCGAAAAGACACCCCTCAATGCGGTCAGCACCCGCCAAATATCCTAATTCGGCGGCGGCAACACCCGTACCACGGTCGTTATGGGGATGTAGGGACAAAACGATGTGGTCACGGTGATTGAGATGACGGTTCATCCATTCCACAGAGTCTGCGTAAACATTAGGCGTTGCCATCTCAACGGTAGCAGGCAGGTTTACGATGAGCTCGCGACCATTGACGCCGACCTCAAGCTCATCTGCGACGGCATTACATACGCGCGCCGCATACTCAAGCTCGGTCCCCGTAAAAGATTCCGGCGAGTACTCATGCAGAACCTTGGTATCCGTAATCATTTGCTCTTCGTATTTCTTACACAGGCGTGCACCCTGCAGAGCAATATCCAAGATACCGTCTTCATCTTGACGGAATACTACGCGGCGCTGCAGCACAGAAGTTGAATTATAAAAATGAACAATGGCTTGAGGAGCGCCTTCGATGGCTTCAAAGGTACGAGCAATCAGATGCTCTCGCGCCTGTACCAAAACCTGAATGGTGACATCTTCCGGAATATGTCCGTCTTCTACCAGAGTGCGCACAAAATCAAAATCAGTTTGTGACGCTGAGGGAAAACCAACCTCAATTTCTTTGTACCCCATACGAACGAGTAAATCGAACATCGCCAGTTTGCGTTTTGTGTCCATGGGATCGACCAATGCTTGGTTGCCGTCACGCAAATCAACTGCACACCAACGTGGCGCTTGAGTAGCTACATGTGAAGGCCAAGTACGATCCGGCAGATCAACTTTAATCTGCTCGTGAAAAGGACGATATTTATGTACTGGCATGGACGAAGGCTGCTGGAAGTTTTGCATACTAAATTCCTTGAGAATCGTGCCTTGAAATTAGGCTCATAAACGGGTGTGATAAATCGCGAAAATGCGCCGCACAAAATACCCGGAACGGGTGCGGAAATAACTAAGCCCCGTTCCGGCGAATAAGGAGAAGCAGATGCGAAACTGCACAGTCGCCGAGAGTCTTCATATCTCAACGCTACCACGAGACAGAAGAGGAGCTATTTCCCAACACTCCTCTCGTCCATCATATGGAATAGAAATTTTCCAAGACGTACCTGCTGAAGCAGAAGCGGGAGGTGCCGCCTAAGGTTTTAAACCTTAGGCGGCACCTCCCGTAAAGTAGGCGTCAAAGCCTTACTACATTAATAAGCAAATGCATGCTGGCAGGTGGCCTGATCAGCAGTCTGACCGGCAGCTCCACCCGCGATCTGCGAATCTTGTTTCTCCATCGCATCACCACTGGGGAAATCGGTGCCGATGGTAAGCGTTACGCCGGTAACCTGAGCGTTCGGCTCTACCCGCGTGATATTCATCTTTGCAGCAATTTCGCGCGCCTCAGCTTCGTAACCCTCGCCATAAGAAATTGTGGTGGTAGAAACAGATTCGGCAGTACTTGCCGGGGTTACACTTGTGTATCCAAGATTACCGATGATACGAGCAAGGGCTGCAGCACGACCGTCAATGCCCGTAGCGTTATACACGGTGATAGGTATCGACTTATCAAGCTGTGCAGGTGCATTATCGCCTTGCTTAGCTTCTTCAACCTTCAACGACTTATCATCACGAAGGCGCTGGAACACCGACTGCGCCTCAGAGGTAAGCTGCAGGCGGTTGGGATCTTGGTTCCACGGCTCGGTTGGGATAGTTGCAAAAACCACCTCGGACAGGTCGATGCCGCCAATGGTCGCACCGATACCGGCAATCTCGTTGGGATTGCCCAGATCATCATCAACCGTGACGTTCTGGGTGATAGCCTCCGCAATATTCAAAAGTTTATTTGGATTATCGAGTGTTCCCTCTGCCTTGACCTTACGAAGCAGAGCTGACAAGAACCCCTGTTGAGCTTGAATACGACCAATATCAGAGCCATCACCAAAGCCGTGGCGTGAACGTAGGAATGCAAGCGCCTGCTCTCCCTCGACCTTCGAGTTGCCAGCGGGTAGATTCAATCCGCTGTACTCGTCGTTGACGGGGTTATCTACACAGACTTCGACGCCGCCTACTACGCGAGAGAGTTCTTTAACAGCATTGAAATCTACCAGCATGAAGTGGTCAATGTGTACGCCCGTGAGTTTGCTGATAGTAGCTGCCGTACATCCCGGACCGCCGCGTGCCAATGATTCATTGATTTGTATATCATCCTCAGCTTCATAGGCTTTATTAGTCTTGGGGTCGGTGCATTTTGGGATCGAAACCACCAAGTCACGAGGAAAGGACAGCACATTTACGTTCTTGCGATCTGCACTGATCTGCAGGAGCATCATCACATCGGAACGAGCTTCTGAGTTGCGGTCATCATCGTTCCCGTAGGCGCCATTATTACCTTTACGGGTATCCGATCCAATAATCAGAATGTCGAGTGCACCATTTTCAACCGCACCCGTGAAGTCACTAATATTCAGCGGCTCAGTATGCAAATTTGCGCGCAGACGCAGCAGAATAGCTCCGCCGAAGCCCATGAGGACGACCAACATGCAGACGCTCAAGAGCGCAATCCACTTGTTACGCGCCGACTTCATGATGCCGTGGCGCATATGGCGACCACTACTCTTCATAGAAGGTGCCTGAGGCATACCAACTCTCTTTCTATGTATCAGGACCGCTTAAAAACCTAGACGATTCAGCGCTCGGGGATCAGATTGCCACTCTTTAGCTACCTTGACATGAATATTGAGGTATACACGAGTGCCTAGCATAGCCTCAATCTGCTCACGCGCTTGTGTACCAATCTTCCGAAGATGAGAACCACCCTTGCCGATAATAATGTACTTTTGCGATTCGCGTTCCACAAACAGGTTAACATGTACATCCAGCAAGGGGTTATCTTTTGAACGGCCTTCTCGAAAGTTCATTTCCTCAACGGTAACGGCAATAGAATGAGGCAGTTCTTCACGCGCGCCTTCTAAGGCGGCCTCACGCACAAATTCTGCGATCATGGTAGCTTCAGGTTCGTCTGTAAGTTCACCCTCAGGATAGAGTGGAGGTGAAACCGGCATGTAACTTGCTAAAACGTCAGCAACGGCATCGACTTGAAAGTGCTGTACCGCTGAAACCGGGATAATATCAGCCCAACCACCCTGACCGTCATGGACTGTGGGCTCATAATTTTTGCCAGTTCGTCGTTGAGCTGCGGGACCTGAACCTTTGGCAAAAGGTATATTTTTATTGTCTTTCTTGCTACGCGATACACGATTCTCACGATGCGTAGCCCGGCGGGCTCGATCGGCGCGTTCTGCGCTCATTACCTCTTCGCCAAGAGCCTGCACCGCTATAAGCTGTTCAGAAAGCTGATCGTTACCGACAGTATCAGATTTTGTGACTATTGCCACGACAGGTTTATTACTTGAAGCCACCAACTGAGAAGCAATATAACGGTCACCGGGACCAATTTTCTCGTTTGCCGGGATGCAAAACCCCAAGACATCCACTTGAGAAAGAGTGCCCGCAACAAGATCATTAAGTCGCTCCCCCAAAAGGGTACGAGGGCGGTGAATACCTGGAGTATCAACAAGGATCAGCTGATAATCGTCTCGATGCACAATACCGCGAATCGTGTGGCGTGTTGTTTGGGGGCGACTTGATGTAATCGCCACCTTCTGCCCTACCAAAGCATTCGTAAGGGTCGATTTTCCAGCGTTGGGACGCCCCACTAAAGATACAAACCCTGCACGATAATGCTCAGGGAAAGCAGGCTGAGCAGAGCCGCCACGTTCGATATCCATGATTCCTCGTTTCTGATGAAATGCTAAGCGTATAAAAATTAGTTGAATGTTTGCTGAGAAGAAGATGAATCTAGCGGCGTATTGAAGCCTGTGCCCTCCGGTGAGTTTGATTCTTCTCCTAAGTGAGGCTGCGATTCTTGACGGTACACTCGTAACATATCAACTTGATGGCGCCGCCCGCTGCTACCAATGGCACGAATGGTAATACCCTCAACCGTGACTTCAGACCCCACGATAGGTACTTTTCCTAGGTGCTTCGCTAACAAACCGCCTACGGTATCTACATCTTCATCGTCAAGGTCAATCCCAAAAATTTCTCCAAGATCTTCAATGCTTAGGCGCGCCGAAACTTTGAAGCTTCCATCTTCCTGAAGGGAATACTCAGGTTTCTCGTTGTCATATTCGTCCGAAATATCGCCAACGAGCTCTTCGATAAGGTCCTCAAGCGTGACCATACCGGCGGTACCGCCATACTCATCAACAACGACGGCAACGTGCGTTGATTCCCGTTGCATTTGTCGCAAAAGATCCATAACTTTTTTCGATTCAGGCTCAAAACGTGCCTCACGCATAAGAGAGATAATGCTAGGCTCTGGCGCATCACCGCGGCTATAGGCAAGATGAGCCTGCATGCAGTCCTTGAGATATAGGATGCCAAGCACATCGTCGTTTGATTCCCCAATCACCGGCATACGCGAATATCCCGAACGCAGAAAAAGGCTAAGCGCGTTCTCAATACTCTCATTAGCCTCAACAGTCAACATATCTGTGCGCGGCACCATAATAGAGCGGATGCGCGTATCATCAAGCTCGAAAACCGACTGAACAATCTGTGCCTCATCATCTTCAATAGTCTCAGCATCAGAGGCACGATCCAGGAACTCGCGAAGCTCATCTTCGGCAAAAACACCGGCAGGACCATCTAAAACACGCTGTGGTGCTGCCTTATGTACAAGTGCATCAAGAAAAGACGACAACCACCCGAGAGTAATCGCGGTGAAATGCACAGGAGCAGCAAGACCTTTTAACATCACAACCGCGCGGTTTCGGCCTAAAGCCCGGGCCAACACCGTAAGCAGCGGATATCCCACTAACGCGACACATGCCAGAGTAATAAGCCCAGCCAGCCAGTGATGCTCGACTATGCTAAGGATAGCGACCATAAAGGCAAGAGTAGCCACCCCGGTCGTAAGAACCCGCGCCAGCCGCAAGGGATGCGTATACCGCTCGTCATTTCCGGTACTTGCTTCGGTCAAAACCCGCGCAAAAACACTATGTGGGTGTTCTTGCGCGACTTCCTCTGCCTCAGTGCGCGGTAAATAGACAAAGGCGGTTTCCGCAACAGTGATTGTAAACGCTAAAACCGTTGCGATTAGAGCAAGGATAAAGAGTAATAGCCCGACCATAAATACCCCTAATGTCGGGTCTCGACGGGGGCAGCACGTCCCAAGAAGCCTTCAAGCAAAGAGCGTTGAAGCCCAAACATTTCAGCTTCTTCCTGTGCACTGCCATGATCATACCCCAAACAATGGAGAATCCCGTGCGTTGTCAGCAGACATAGCTCATCAAGCGTGGAATGCCCGGCGTCAGCACCCTGACGAGCCGCAACCGGCGGGCAGAGCACAATATCGCCCAGCATACCCTGGGCAAGCTCATCTTCAGTGCCGGGAACAAGCTCATCCATTGGAAAGCTCATGACATCGGTTGCCCCAGGTAAGTCCATCCATTCCAGATGAATCTTCTCCATCTGCTTCTCCCCAACAACGGCGATAGAGAGATAAGTATCTTTGCTTATGAAAAGCTTCGCGAAGATGTAATCCACCAGATTGCTGAGAACTTCAGTATCTACTGACGCAAAAGCATCATAAATAAGCTGAGTCGTGACGTTACCAGGCTTCTCATTAGGGTCCTCAACATGAAAATCAAGTACAGCCACTAGCGTTGTCCACCCTTCTGCTGTGACTGGTTCTCCCCAGACTCACCACCGTTAATTCCGGCTCGATCCAAAAGTTTCTCAGCCGCAGCTTCAATCGTGGCGCGCTTAACTTTACGATTACGTTTACGTTCCATAGCCTTTTGATCTTCGCCCCACTGATCGTACGCGGAGACAATGTTAGACACTAGACTATGGCGCACAACATCAGAGGAATCCAGGGTGCTAAAAACAATGTCATCAACCCCGGTCAAAATATTACGCACCTGTTTAAGCCCCGAAGCTTGGCCACCCGGCAAATCAACCTGTGTAATATCGCCGGTGATTACCATCTTGGAGCCAAAACCTAAACGAGTCAGGAACATCTTCATCTGTTCAGCCGTCGTGTTCTGTGCTTCATCAAGGATGACGAAAGCGTCATTCAATGTACGCCCGCGCATATATGCGAGGGGGGCAACCTCAATTGTTCCTGCCTCCATAAGCTTAGGGATAGCCTCCGGTTCAAGCATGTCGTGTAGAGCATCATAGAGAGGACGCAAGTAAGGGTCAATCTTATCGTTGAGAGTTCCCGGTAAAAAGCCTAGACGCTCGCCTGCTTCTACTGCGGGGCGAGTTAAGACAATTCGGTTAACCTCGCGGCTTTGTAGGGCTTGCACTGCTTTTGCCATAGCTAAATATGTTTTACCGGTACCAGCGGGACCAATGCCGAAGACAACAGTATTTGCGTCAATAGCATCCACATATTTTTTCTGGTTTACCGTCTTCGGGCGAATCGTCGTACCGCGTGTTGAAAGAATACTCGCTGAGAGCGTATGTGCCGGATTTGAAATTTCATCACCGAGCATACCCATCAGACGATGGATAACTTGTACTGTAATCTGTGTACCGTGACTAGCGAGTACACGAAGTTCATTGAGAAGCTTCGCAACCGTGGTAACAGACACGGACGGACCGGAAATAAGAAGATCAAGATCCTTGGGACGAATTGAAATATTGTCAAAATAGTCCTCAACAATAGTGAGATGCGCGTCTTGAGGACCAAGAACCGCTATCATCTCTGCGGCGCTTTTGAAAGATACGGTACGTGCCGTTGAGAGAGGTCGTGAGGTAGTCGTCAAAAGTAAGCTCCTTGGCTTGTTGGTTCTTAAATAAGTGTAACGTTACTTACCAGCGTCCCAACACTACGTTGATAGTGCACAGTGCTGCGGCACCAGCAGTGGAGGCTCGCAGAATTTCAGTTCCTAACAGTGCTTTGTGCGCACCCGCCCGCGTGAAAAGTTCGATTTCCCGCTCGGTGATGCCTCCTTCAGGTCCTACAAGAATATAAATTCTGGTGGGATTATCAGGGCTGTACCCAATCTTTCGCAGATATTCGCTTAAGGGTTCAGTGGCCTGTTCATGCAGAATATAGACATACGCTCCCTGAGCCGTGAGCTCGCGTATATGTTCTGCGAGTTCCTGCGAAGAATACAGCTCTTCCACGGTAGGAATGAGTGCTCGACGCGATTGCTTAGCGGCGGCAGAGACAGTATTTTGCCACTTTTGGTGAGCTTTAGTAGCGCGTTCCCCTTTCCACCGCACGATAGAGCGATCGGCACTCCACGGGATAACGCTCCGAATTCCAAGTTCGGTGCCGGTCTCAATTGCCAATATGTCTCGGTTATCTTTGGCGAGTGCCTGCACAAGGGAAACTGAGAGGCTGTTATCATCCTTATCTAAGTTTTGGACTGTAACTTCAAGTCCTTTAGAGGAAATCGCTGAAACAATACCGTGGATACGATGCCCTTGGCCGTCTGCAAGGTCAAGGTTCTCCCCTATAGCTAAGCGTTTCACCTTGGCGTGATGCGCTTCCGGGCCAGTTAGAGTAAATGTACTCCCTGCCGTGCAGCTGGCTAGCTCTTTGGCGGTAATGTAGAAAATGGGGGCGCTCATAAGATCCTTGATAAAGCTGTATCCGAAGTGTTTCATCTTACCGTACTAGGATTTTCAGAACACTTCGGATACAAAGAATGTTGTCTATTTAAATTGGTCTTTGAGTCGCGAAAAAAGACCATGTTTTTGTTTGACGTGGGTGCCTTCGTGCAAGTCTTCTCCACGAAGTTCAGCGAATTTTTGGAGCAACTCACGTTGTTCGGAGTTTACATTGGTCGGTGTTGTGACCTGAATACGTACCTGTAGGTCTCCGCGTTTATCGGAGTGAAGGCGGGTAACACCTAAGCCGTTCAAAGTTACGATGTCGCCGCTTTGTGCGCCTTCAGGGATGGTGATCTCTTGAACCCCATCGAAGGTTTCTAAGGGTACGGTGGTTCCTAAAACGGCTGCGACCATAGGAATATTCACCGTTGTGGTGAGATTATCACCATCGCGAACAAAGTATTTATCGCGCTTAACGTTGAGATCAATATAAAGATCGCCATTGGGACCACCATTGAGTCCAGCTTCGCCTTTACCTCGCAGACGTATGCGGGCTCCGTCATTAACACCGGCGGGAACGGTGAAGGTCAGCGGGAGTTTTTCGCCCACACGGCCCTGTCCGTGGCATTCTGGGCAGCGGTGTTTGATGACGGTGCCATATCCCTGACAGCTGGGGCACTCTACCTGCTGCATGACGGTTCCTAGGATGGATTGAACACGGCGCTGCATGAATCCCTGGCCATGACAGGTCTCACAGGTTTCGGGGTGGGTTCCGGGAGCGGTTCCTTCACCTTCACAGGATTTACAAGTGACGGCCGTGTTAAGCTCTACAGTCTTTTCGACGCCAAAAACTGCGTCTTTAAGGGATATCGAGACGTTGATAAGTGCGTCTTGTCCCTGGCGTACGCGGGATGCGGGACCGCTTTGTCCACCGCCTCCGGTAAACATATCGAAGAGGTCTTGGAACCCGAAACTTCCTGAGCCAAAGCCGCCGAACCCTCCTGCGCCTCCAGGGAATCCTGCACGACCCTGTTCATCGCCGGTAGCGTCGTAATTACGGCGTTTCTCGTTATCTGAGAGTACTTCGTAGGCGAGGGTTACACGTTTGAATTCCTCAGCTGCCTCTTCGGATGGGTTAACGTCGGGGTGCAGTTGACGCGCCTTTTTACGGTACGCTTTTTTGATCTCTTCGGGGCTTGCATCCTTCGAGACTCCAAGAGTTGAGTAGTGATCGCTCACGTGTTTCTTCTATCCTTTTCGTACCGGAGTGCTCCGGATATGGTGTCAATATAAAATCGGTAAGTTTACGGGGTTCTGAGGAATTACTCGCACGATGTCATGATGCTCGTGTGCCTAAGACATGACCTAGATAGCGAGCTACCGCGTTCACCGCCGCAATGTTACCACGGTAATCCATGCGGACTGGACCCACCACGCCAAGTTTTGCCGTATGCTTCCCCAAGGCGCCTTCATTATCTGGTAAATGTTGTTTGTTGTATGAAACTACAACGGGTGAATCGTATTCACCAGTGACAATAGAAGCTCCTTGAAGCGCTTGCTCCGTATTCTCGTGACCGATCCTTACACTGTACCCGGCTTCTTGAACCGATGCGTGAGACAGCACGCGAAGCAGCGTAACTTGTTCTTCGAGCGCATCCAAAATGGGAGCTATGCTCGCCGAGAAGTCGTCGTGACTTCGTGCTAGGTTTGAGGTGCCAGAGATCGCGAAGCGAATATCTCGTTCAAAATAAGGTTGTGCTCGCAGATGATCCACGATAGCTTCGGTGAGTTCCGGAGAACGGCCTCGCAACGCTGGATGATGCGCTTCTGGCAGCAATGCACTTATGTTTTCGAAAGGTAAACCCTGAAGCATTTTAAGCAGGTTTTCTTTAATCGCTGCAAGAGCTGATACAGTTTCATCATGCGCTAAGGCTGTAGTCTCTGGCAGTATCACAGTGACCCGGTGGATTGTGCCAAGATCACTGATAAGCAATGCTAAGAGCGTGCGTGAATCCAGGGGTACGAACTCAAGATGCAAGAGAGTTCCAGCGTTACGTGTTGGGTACTGGATAAGCGCCACCTGATGCGTGAGATGCGCAAGTGTTCGGGTGGCGGCTTCAATCATATCTTCTACGCTGTGTGCGCTTTCAAGAATTTGCCGTAACGCCGACACTTGGGTTGCAGAGAGAGCACGCGGCGCGGCTAGAGCATCGACGAAGAACCTGTATCCCTGTTCTGTAGGAATACGCCCAGCGCTGGCGTGCGGTGCGCTCAAAAGTCCCTGTTCTTCTAAAGCTGCCATATCATTGCGTATCGTGGCACTGGATACTTGAAGATGGTGGCGCTGTGCCAGCGTCTTTGAACCTATGGGTTCGCCTGTGCGCACGTAGTCTTCAACGATTGCCTGCAATATGCGCATGCGGCGTTCGTGTGACATGGTACTCCTTGCGACCCTATCGGTGGTTAATAATCTGGCAAAGCATAATCTGGCACTCTTGTTGAGAGAGTGCTAAAAACTACTTTTATCATAGCCGGGTAGCCCCTAGCGGTACTAGTCTTTCGCCAGAAGCGAGTTATCAATACTTTAGAATTGGATGGGTTCTGCCAAAAGCTAACCTGCGGAAACCAGGCAATATCCGTGGTGCCGTTGTACGAAGGATGCAAGATATGAGTGAACGATACGCTTGGGGTGCACAAGATCTATCACGTGCCTCAATAAATAACAGGCCTGCTCCTCCTCGTCGGGTCGAGCTAAAACGCGGGATGGTCCTTGAGGATCTTAACGGGTGGGTTGGCGAAGTAGTGCGTGCCGAACGTATCGGTGGAGAAATATTTTTCGGGCTTGAAGACGCTCACGGACGGGTCAAAAATTTTCCTTTAGGAATCGGGTACTTTCTTGAGGGCGAACCGGTTGAGATTGTTGCCCCAACACCACGAAAGACCTCAGGGCGCAAAATTTCTCGTTCTGGTTCGGTAGCAGTTGAAAACGCTCCAGCGCGGGTGGCGTGCGCATCCAGAATCTGGGTTGAGGGGCTTCATGATGCGGAACTCGTCGAGAAAGTGTGGGGCCATGATCTGCGGGTTGAAGGTATTGTGGTCGAGCCCCTTCATGGTGTTGATGATTTAGCAACTGCCGTTAAAGAGTTCTTCCCCGGCCCAGAGCGACGACTTGGAATTCTTGTGGATCATCTTCTGAAAGGCACCAAGGAAGAACGTGTTGTGGCGGAGGCTTTAGCTGTTCCCGGCGCTGCTGGAAATATTAAGATTGTGGGGCACCCTTTCATTGATATTTGGCAGGCCGTCAAGCCGCAGGTTCTCGGAATTCCGGCATGGCCGCAGGTGCCTCGAGGTGAGGACTGGAAGAAAGGAATTCTACGTCGGTTGGGACAGCCACATCAAAACCAGGAAGACGTGGCAAACGCCTGGAAACGTATTCTTTCCCGAGTTGACTCTTATTCCGATCTTGATCCTACGCTGCTAGGACCTGTTGAGTCGCTCATTGATTTTCTGACTGAATAAGGTAATGTGAGTAGCTCAGGTTGTCTATGCCGCGCCTCTGGCGAGGCGTTCGGTAAAACACGTTACAATAAATAAGGATTTTAGGTTGTACAGGTGCACCAATTGAGGCATGTGTACGGCAGAGCAAAATAGACGAGTAATAATCAGGATTTCTGTGGTTCAAGATACTCGCCCGGAGGGGCATAAACGAAACATTACACCTTTGCCTGTGTCGCAGGACCGGAGCATGGCGACTTTTGCTCACTTTAGCGGCATCATCGGGTTTTTGCCTGCCGCTGCTATCTACTATTTGTATCGTGACCGCGCCCCCTTCACTGAGCAAGAGTCACGTGAAGCCATGAACTTTACGCTTCTGCCTTCAATCATGATTCTTGTTCTTCTCATTTTGAGCTTCGTACCCGGCATGGCAAGCCTCATGATGTTCTTTACTGCTATTCTGTGGCTTTATATGGCGATCAGTTCCGTAATTGCGGGCATCTACGCCGCCCAAGGAGAACCTCATAGGTACAAGCTCAACCTGCGTATCCTTGACCTTTTCCTCAAGCCTGCTGAAGACTTCAAAGAAAAGAAGAAGCAGCACCGAGAAGAAATGGAAGGGCAACAGCAACAACAGGCAGCCGAGCGCCGCGTATAAACAGACTTATACATCGTATAAGGCACCCCGGGTCACTATTTCGATATGGAATATGTGGCCCTTTATTTTTATACGCATATTACATACCATATAAAACGCCTGTTAACGATTGAAGGCCCCTGATACACAAGGGACCTTCAACCGTATTCACTCAACTTCAGCAAAGACGACAACACGCTGTAACATATACCGTCCTGCCAATATAAACTCTACCTTAGTTTCAACCTAATGTCTAGTAATTCAATTATTTTATCCTGAAAGTTAAGGCAATTATATTTTTGGGGTAAGTATTCTCGCATATTTTACGAGACATTTATTTTATATCTGGAAGTAATTCTCGAGTAACAGCATCACCTAAAAGTCGGCCCTGCAACGTAAGTTTTACTGAAGCATCAGGGTTGGGCGCACCAGTATTTGTAAAAATGTCGGGTTCAATAAGTCCTTGTGCGAGCAACCATTGTAAAGAATCCCCCAAGTCAGCGGCAGGATGCACGGCCAGAAGCTCGCTCATAGGCAAACCTCCACGTACTCGAATCAGCAGCATAATTGCCTCAAAAGAACGAGTTCCTGAGTCTAAAACTTCTCGCGCTGCGGCCGGTGATTCCCCAGCCCGAACACGATGTGCATAAGGAATGGGATGTTTAATATTCCACCACCGGGTACCGTTTATATGTGAATGTGCTCCCGGTCCTATTCCCCACCAGTCTTGATTACGCCAATACGCCATATTATGGTCACTTCGAGTATGCTCAGACCGAGAATAATTCGAGACCTCATACCACCGATATCCGGCTTGCATGAGAAGATCTTCTGCACGCAAATACATATCTGCCATGAGGTCATCATCAGGCATTGTATATTCACCGCGCCGAATTTGTGCGGCAAGTTTAGTACCGTCTTCAACAATCAAAGAATATGCAGAAATGTGGTCTGGCTGATAAGAAATCGCCGCTTGCACACTTTGCTCCCACTGCTCCAGCGTTTCTGACGGAGATCCATAAATTAAATCTATCGATACTTGAAGACCAATATCTCGCGCCCACGCCACAACTTTAGGAACATTTTCGGGTGTATGGGTACGGTCAAGAACTTTCAAAACCTCGGGCACAACAGATTGCATACCAAAAGAAACACGCGTAAATCCGCCGTCTTTTAACGTCTGCAGATCCTCATAGGTGACAGAGTCAGGATTAGCCTCGGTGGTGACCTCAGCACCATCTTCGATACCGAAAATATCAATTGCAGTTTTCAGGATGCGCACCAAATCATACGCAGGGAGTTTCGTGGGCGTACCCCCGCCGAAGAATACCGTATGCAACGGCCGCTTTACCACCCCGGATGCTTCAAGAGTGCGAGCGGCAAAGAAAATCTCAGCTGTAGCATCGTCCGCATACGTACCCAGCCCTATCCCGTCACCAAAATCTTCGGTGGCATAAGTGTTGAAATCACAATACCCACATCGCACCGAGCAGAACGGAATATGTACGTAGAGGCTAAAATCACGGTTTTGGCACCCGTGCGCACACGAGGCTGGGATGCGTCCGTCACGCGGCGCGGGCGCGCCAACCGGTTGCGCGGGTGCCATACAATGCCTCCTTCATGAGAATCTAGCCGAGTGCGTGTGCGCAAAAATGATGGGTAGAGACGCTCTTTTCTTGGAGTCAGGTCTCTACCCGCAAGAAAGACGGTAAAGATTTACTTCTTTTTATCTTTCTTCTCTTTCTCTTCGCCCGAAGATAGGGCGGCGATGAATGCCTCTTGCGGTACCTCGACGCGGCCGACCATCTTCATGCGCTTCTTGCCTTCCTTCTGCTTTTCCAGCAGCTTGCGCTTACGCGAAATATCGCCACCGTAGCATTTTGACAGCACGTCCTTGCGCATAGCGCGGATATTCTCGCGGGCAATGATGCGAGAACCAATAGCAGCCTGAATAGGAACCTCAAATTGCTGACGAGGTATTAGCTCACGAAGCTTACTCGTCATCATCAAACCGTACGAATAGGCCTTGTCGCGATGGGTAATAGCCGAGAAAGCATCCACTTTCTCACCCTGAAGCAGGATATCGACCTTCACCAGGTCAGCCTCTTCCTCACCATCGAACTTCCAGTCCAAGGATGCATACCCACGAGTACGGGACTTGAGCTGATCGAAGAAATCAAAGACAATCTCGGCCAGCGGCAGGCGGTACCGCATCTCAACGCGATCCTCAGATAGGTAGTCCATGCCGCCCATTTGCCCGCGGCGCGACTGGCACAACTCCATGATCGCCCCAATATAGTCGCTGGGAGCAATAATCGTACATGCCACCATCGGTTCACGAATGGTTGCGACTTTACCCTCGGGGAACTCGCTTGGGTTAGTCACGCGCTTTGCATTACCCGATTCGTCCACAACATCATAAATAACGTTGGGGGCGGTCGAAATAAGGTCGAGATTGAACTCGCGTTCCAAGCGTTCGCGCACGATTTCAAGGTGCAGCAGGCCTAAGAAGCCACACCGGAAACCAAACCCGAGTGCTGCAGAAGTTTCGGGTTCGTAGACAAGCGCAGCATCGTTGAGCTTGAGCTTGTCTAGGGCATCTCGCAACGCCGGATAATCTGAACCATCAATAGGAAATAGCCCAGAGAATACCATAGGTTTCGGGTCTTCATAGCCGCCTAGTGACTCTGCGGCAGGCTTTACAGCAGAGGTTACGGTATCGCCCACGCGGGATTGCCGAACGTCCTTCACGCCAGTGATCAAATAACCCACTTCACCCACACTCAACCCTTTGGAGGGAATGGGGTCGGGTGAAATTACCCCAATCTCAAGCAGATCGTGTTCTGCGCCGGTAGACATCATCTTGATTTTCTGGCGCGGTTCAAGTTTTCCGTCTACGACACGCACATAGGTGACCACTCCGCGATAGGAATCGTACACTGAGTCAAAAATCATGGCGCGGGCTGGCGTGTCCGCCTGCCCCACAGGCGCGGGTATGCCTTCGACAATACGGTCCAGCAGAGCTTCTACACCCTCACCGGTTTTACCCGAAACCCGCAGAACTTCCTCAGGCTCGCAGCCAATAAGGTTTGCCAGCTCCTCAGCATATTTATCGGGCATAGCGGCGGGCAAGTCGATCTTATTCAAGACAGGAATAATCGTAAGATCGTTCTCCATTGCCAAGTAGAGATTGGCGAGAGTTTGGGCTTCAATCCCCTGTGCCGCATCAACAAGAAGCAGAGCGCCTTCGCATGCGGCAAGTGAGCGAGAGACTTCATAGGTGAAGTCAACGTGTCCCGGAGTGTCGATCATGTTGAGCGCATAGGAAGTACCGTCGATCTCCCATGGCATACGTACTGCCTGGGACTTAATGGTGATGCCTCGTTCACGCTCAATATCCATGCGGTCAAGGTATTGTGCCTTCATATCGCGCGGCGCGACAACGCCAGTTGCCTGAAGCATACGGTCAGCGAGCGTGGATTTTCCATGATCAATATGTGCAATAATGCAGAAGTTGCGAATAATCGCGGGGTCGGTAGCCGCCGGTATTGGCGGATTTTTCGACAGAGGAGCCACTCGCATATTCCTTTCATGGAGGTTCATCAGGCAGCTGGCACAACTATCTTTTATTTTCCCATAATGCACACTGGAAGCGCGAACCGGCACGGTCGGCGGACACAAAGAATTCCCCGCCGGGAGAGAACCGACGGGGAACCCCTATCACTTCGCAATGCGCCTCATACAGAGGCTGACATTAGGAAAGTTTGTTAACCAGATGCGCTAGACCGGACTTCTTGTTAGCAGCGTTCTTCTTGTGCAGAACGCCTTTAGAAACAGCCTTATCCAGCTTGCGGCTCACAAAACGCAGTGCCTCTTCGGCAGCTTCCTTGTTCTGTGCCTCAACAGCTTCCTTAACCCGGCGGGTTGCGGTCTTCAGCTCAGATTTAATAGCGTTGTTACGCAGACGAGCCTTCTCGTTGGTGAGGATGCGCTTTTTCTGGGACTTGATATTAGCCACGATTAAACTTTCTGTTTGTCTTATTGGTCGGTGAGGGCTATGCTGACCGATCATCGACTGAGCGGCGTGGGGATGCCTATGGCAACCAGTCAGCAGTGCCTGATGACCACCAGACACTCAACCACAAATCATAGCAGATAAATGCCTGTAAGAATACCTGTTATTTCAAGGATGATGTATGATTTTTGCGCTTTTGAGATAGGTACAACCGCAGATTAACGGCGGTTGTAGGCTTGTTCGATAAGGCGGAAAGTCTCGTGAGGCATAATTGCCCCTTCACGGCGCATGTTCTCAGGACGCACCCGTAAGACGCGATTGAGTTTGACCTCGGAGGCCCGACCCTGGGAATCCCAAGAGCCTGAACCAATATCTAGATAATTAGAATCTGCATAATCGCGGTTGTTGTGGTCTTTGCTGGTCATCATGAAGGCAAGCAGGTATTCCCCGTCACGCCCTACAAGTATGACCGGGCGGTCTTTCCCCTGAGTATGGTCTTCTTCGTAAGGAACCCAAGTCCACACGATCTCACCAGGATCTGGATCGCCGTCCAATGAGGGAGAATACTCAAAGTCAATAGACCCGCGATAGTCTCCTGGATAGTCTAAGCCCTGTCCCTGCGAACTCTGCTGTTGAGAGGGCGCAGACTTAGAAGCACCGGGGCCTGGTTTCGGCGCATTTGATGTCTGAGGTTGTTCAGAATCGTGGTTGGTCTGTGCTTGCGACTGTTGTGCATTATCGCGCAGAGCATCTTCTGCTGCTTTCCGAAGCGAAGGCAAAACGGCGAAGAATGCTTTTTTCAGTGTTTGTAGCATGGAGTCCATTATGCCTTATGACGCAAATCTTTCCCTAGCTCATATATGAGCAAAATAAAAATGCATTTATGAGCGGTTATGAGGCAACGCAATGGCAAGTACCGCGCGTTCAACCGCATATACCGGGTCTAGGCCCTCCCCCTTGAGCTGTGCGTCGGCATCAGCAAGTAGCTGCACGATACGGGCGATCTGTTCCCCGGTGAAACGCCTTCCGTCGCGTTGCGCCTGTTCAACCTGCCACGGAGCCATACCTACCTCACGGGCAAGTTCCTGGGCACTGGCACGCACATGATGCACGCGGGCAATATTGCGAATACGCATGGCAAGTGCCCCCAACAGAGGGATAGGTTCTGTTCCCGTTGCTAAAGCATGTCGCAAAAGCCTAAGCGCTTCTGTAGCGTTTCCCGTAACGGCGGCGTCTCCCACCCGAAAAGCAGTAACTTCGGTTCGCCCGCCATAGTAACGGTTCACGATCTCTTCGGTAATATTTCCCGCAATATCTGCTTGAAGTTGAGCACAGGCAGAGGCAAGTTCGGCGGTGTCGTTGGTGGCGGCTACGAGTAGACGTAGGGCGCCGGGATCGATAGTGCGTTTAGCCGCTCGGAATTCACCGGTGACAAATTCCTTTTTTTCGCGCTCGGCTTTGAGCGGTTTACAGGGAATAAGAACGTGGTTTTTACGTATGGCATCAATAAGTTTTTTGCCGCGGTTACCGCCGGAATGCTGCATGATGAGCATAATGTCGGATTCTGGGGCAGCAATGTAGCTGAGAACATCGTTAAGGAAGTCTTCACTCATGGTGGCGACGTTGTCAGCATCTATTATTTTGGCAGTCCCGAAGAGCGACGGGCTCGCGAGGAGAGTGAGTTCCCCCGCAGTGTAGGTGGAAGCGTTAATGGTGACTAGGTCTGCATTTGGATAGGTGCTATAAAAAGCGGTGCGCAGACGTTCACGTGCTCGTGAAGCGAAATACTCTTCGGAACCGTGGAGCATGATGACCGGTGCGGGATCTACGGTGCGCCATGCGTTATCAAGCGCTTTATTAGCGCGTTGGCCGCGGTAGTTGCCGCGTGATGAGCTTCCCCTGGGAGTCACGGTACCTCATTGCTCGTTCGGTGTGTTGCTGTTTCTATCATACCGAAGTGTCTTTGACCGATTTGGTGCGTTGGTGATTGACGGCGCGTGCTGGTTGCATGCTGAGTACCGGGTATACGTACATAATCGAGGTGAAGCTCGCGCTTGTAAATACGGTAATCCCAGAGCCATATCAGCAGGCTACCCGCAAAGACAGTAACTCCAGCAAAAGCTATAGATGTCGGAGTAACATCTACATCGAGTGGATTTGCGGGTGCTTGTGCAAAATATTTCGCTATGTATTCGATGCCCTGTGCCGGTATTCTACCGAGAATAAGAGCAATATCCGTGATGGCCGTGAAGTTGATGCTGTAGCTCAGGAACGCGGCAAGACCAGCAAACAAGGTGATCGCGGTTAGTGGAGCGGCAAGCATATTTGCGGGAATGGTATAGAGCGGTATTTTGCCGCTGATACCTAAAATCACAGGGGTACACCAGAGCGAGGCGCTGGCGGAAGCTGCTATAAGTTCGGCGAGGGTGTGCGGTAGGACGCGCATCAAGAGACGCGTGAGTGAGGGTCCGAGTGCTATCAGCGATGCCGTAGCCACGGTGGAGAGCACAAAGCCGAGATCACCAGCGAGTTTCGGCGCAGTGATGAGGCAGAACACGATAGTGGTGGCGAGCGCGCTAAGAGTATTTCTCCCGGTGCCGCGGAGCATCGCCAAAGCCCCTAGTGACCCCATGAGAATAGAGCGGATTACGGATCCCTCAAAGGTGAGAATCGTGGAGTAGAGAACGACGGCGGTAATACCCATTCCGATCATAAGGCGGCGTGGAACACGCACGAGAATTCCAAAACGGTAGCCAGCCATGAAAATGATGGCGATATTTGCTCCAGAGACTGCGGTAAGGTGACTGAGCCCGCTAAGCTTATAGTTTTCCTTACTGGTGTTGGGCATCGCGGAGTCATCGCCATAGGCGGTACCTAGAAGTAACGCCGTGGTTTCGGCATCGAGGTGTCGGCGGGCGTAATCGCGCATCCTAGTGTTTAGGGCGCGTGTGTGCTCAAGATCTTGGTTCGGTTGAGGGAATATGCTTGCACCTTTTAGGAATGCGGTGGTGCCTTTATTTTCAAGGGTTCCGAGCGCGTTAACCCGGGTTCCGGGGTTAAGCTGCTGTTTTTGTGTGTTGTTGTAAATACGAATATCTTCATGAATTGGTGCTCGAAGATTACGGTATTGAGCCGTGTCAGTGCTGAGAATGATCATATTCGTATGCGAGTCAAGAGGGCGTATTTCCCTGATGACTCCGGTTATACGTAACGAGGTTCCTTCGGCATCTCTTAAGGTCGTGCGGCTGGAGTCCGTTCCGGTCAGCATGAGCAGGACAGCTTGCAGAGTCACCAAGAGCATAATGAACATGAACTGCCCGAGGATAGGACAAAGAATATGGGCGATTTTGCGTCCATAGAAGGTATTGAGCGTTATGGTGATTATTCCGAGCAGGCTAATAGCCACTAAAACGCAGTATTTATAGGGCTGAAAAGTACCGTGATACATGGCGGCCAGCGTGAAAATCCAGAGTACGACCGCCGAGACTATAAGCCGTATATCAAGGTGAATAATGGCACTGACAGCGCGAAACCATTCGCGGTTATGGTCGCAGCGATAGCGCATCCACTCAGTACGGGCGAAATTTCGGGTGAGATATGGTTTGAGCTTAGGCGGAATGTGCAGAAAACTCATGATGCGGCTCATTACCTATATTGTTTGACGCTAACGGATTTAGACTGTGACGAGCGGGCGCAGCGAACTCATGAGAGAGGGACCGATGCCAGGTACTGCATCCAGCTCATCAACACTTTTGAAGCCTCCGTGAGCATCACGCCAAGAAATAATGCGGGCGGCTAGAGAAGGACCAATGCGCGGCAAAGTCTGCAGTTGCTCAGCAGTCGCAGTATTTAGGTTGATAGGAGAACCCGGTGCGCCCTGCTGCCCAGTGCCCGCAGAAGATTTCGGTGCCGCAGGATTTTGCGCGGCTCCCGGAGAACCGTTGGGTGAAGCACTGTTTCCTCCGGCTGGTGCGGCAAGTACCGGTGCAGCGGTCTCCCCTGTCTTGGGGATGTAAAGCTGTGTGCCGTCGCTAAGGCTGCCCGCGAGGTTCACCCGGTTGAGGTCGGCATCCGGGGTTGCGCCTCCTGCGGCTTCAAGGGCATCAATGGCGCGGGCATCAGCAGGGAGCGTTTGCACGCCAGGAGTTTTGACTGCTCCAGCTATATGCACTCGAATAGTGCCATTCTTATTCGGAACCTTATTCTGCGCAGATGAATCCGAAGGGGTGGCACTCGGAATTACGGATGAGCTAGCCCCTGGCGCCGCCACCTGGGCGCTACTGGTAGACTCTTCGTTTGCTTGCGGAGTGGGCGTAAATCCTAGCAACCCCCAGAGAATAATTCCCAGAACGCCCAAGGCTAAAACGAAGACGGCATAGGGTGGAACCTTCCACCGAAAAGCACGGGTTTTCGCTGGTGTTTCCCATTCGTCCCATTCATCCTGAATGAGCTCTTCGGGCATATTCTCGCGCTGTGCAATAACGTGAGTAGTGTGCTCGCCGTGCTGTTCATTGGCAGGGTTGTGCGCAGGTTTTACCGCGGAGATCTGCTGCTGTGTACCCTCGTAGTAGCTTTCCGCCAAATCGTCTGGTTTGGTGCTATGAGTGGCGCGTTGTCTAGCTCGTCTTAAGAGCTGTTCAGATGCCGACTCATGCTGCTCATACATGGTTTGTTCGTAAGAATCTGAGTAGAGTCTTCGAGGGCTTTTCCCCACCGAGGCAGAAGAAGCAGACCCTTCCGCAAAATCATCATGCGGCATAAGACGTTCTGTGGGCTCGTCATCCCAGATCCCATAGGGGCTTTGCTTCTCTGTCTGAGCTTCCTGCGCTGGTACCGACGTCTCAGCTCTTTCGGGTAGCGTCTGCATAGAAGAGCTTAGTGGGTGAAATGCTTGGTGGGCGTTATCGCGGGTCATAGTGCAAGCCTAGCCGCGTGCTTATGCCCCCGCCGGGCGGTTCCTATATTCTGTGGATAACTATTTAAGCGGGACACAAAAACCGGCTATCCACAGGGATTGCGCCAATTTTTGCGGGTGAATCGGGTAATTTTAGCGGCTACACAAAGAAAAATGACATTCTCACATCGTATGGCTAATAGATGACAGCGGCAAGTGCTCCCAGTCCGGAATGCGCCGCTAATACGGGCGGGAGAGAGCTGAGAACCGCGTCCGAAGCGAAGGCGCCCAACGAATCTTGCAAGGCTTTAGCCTCCGCAAGGTTACCCATATGGTGAAGCGCTACTACGTGACCGGTTGGTCGTACGTCGTGCTGCGCAGCCGCAGCTGCAGGATGCTTTTTTACCGATTGGTGCTTGGTACAAACGTCACGAATAATCTGCGTGAGGCGTTCTTTCGCGCGCGTTGCGGTACGGGGGCGCTCAACATAGGTCAGTTTTCCATCCGCAACCGTGCCGATAGGCTTGATCTGGAACATCTGCCCGACCATTGCCAACGCGGGCGAGACACGACCCCCGCGGCGAAGCGCATCGAGAGTAGGAATGTAGAAATAAATATCGGTCTCGGCGCATATACCGGTAACTACTTCGGCAAGTTCCTCAGGACTATCGCAAATATCGGCTATATCATGGGCGTGCAATGCCGCATGCCCATAGGCTCCGGCGACGGTACGGGAATCAAGTACGGTCACTCGCGCTTTAGAAAGCTGTGCACCCACTCGCGCTGATTCAACGGTTCCAGAGAGCTCTCCCGAGAGGTGTATCGACAGAATATGCTCGTACCCTTCATCAACAAGGGTATCGTAGGTATCGGCAAAGACACCGGGGGCAGGACCGGAGGTATGGACCGTATTTCCGAGGACATGCGCCATTAAAATGGCTTCGTCAATTTCCTCGAGGCTAAGACCGGTTAAATCGCGGGTATTTGTCTCGGTTCGTGTGCCCCTGATGCCTGCACGTGCGGGTGTCTCTTGAACGGATACCGGCATGGGTACCACGGCAAAGCCACCGCGTTCTTGCCGTTCCTTAAGAATTTCAGGGGTAATGGCAGCGGCTGAGTCTGTCACGACAGCGATGCGTCCCATAAGGTACCTCCTGAATCTTAAAAATACGGCAATTTGCAATAACCGACTTTCTCATCATAGCTAAAAAGAATGGTGCCGCCGGAAGAAAAACCCGAAAAGTTTTCTTCCGGCGGCACCGCATCAACGTTCTGAAAACTCTAGATGACGATATTCACCAGTTTGGGGGCTCGCACAATCACCTTACGGATTTCGGAGCCTTCCACCAGCTTCGCGATAGTCTCGTCCTCCAGGGCTTGTTTTTCAAGCTCAGCTTCAGAAATATCTTTTGATACCTCAAGGCGCGCCTTAACTTTGCCCTTGATCTGTACGATTGCGGTGACGGTATCATCCACAAGCAGGGATTCATCTACCTGCGGGAAACCTGCGGTCAGCACCGGGTTATCGTATCCCAGCGCGTGCCACATGTCCTCGGCGGTGTACGGCGCGTAGAGTGACAATAAGATCGCAATAGTTTCGGCGGCTTCGCGCACCGTGGAGTCTGCTCCCCCAGGGCCCGAATCGATAGCTTTACGGGTAGCATTCACCAGCTCCATAGTCTTGGCGACCACCACGTTGAACTTACCAGTGTCAAGAAGTTGTTTCACATCGTGTACGGTACGCGCCACCAGCTTGTGCAGGTTCGCATCGCCGGATGCCGCATCCACGCCAGGTTCGGAGGTAACGTCCTGAGCAACCCGCCATGCGCGCGCCAAGAACTTCTGCGAACCGGCGGGCGAAACATCCGCCCAGTCCACATCATCTTCGGGCGGCGAAGCGAAGATCATGGTAGTGCGCACTGCATCCACACCGAACTTATCAAGCTGCTCACCCAGGTTTACGCCGTTGCCGAGCGATTTCGACATGGCCTTACCGCCGTTGAGAACCTGCCCCTGATTCATGAGAGCTTTGAACGGCTCGCCGTGCTCAATCAGCCCCAAATCACGAATAACTTTCGTGAAGAAACGCGCATACAACAGGTGCAGAATCGCATGTTCCACACCGCCCACGTACATATCGACCGTGCCCCATTCCCTGATCGCCTGCGGGTCGAAGGGGCCTTCGGCATAACGGGGCGAAACATAGCGCAGGAAGTACCAGGAAGAATCCACGAAGGTATCCATAGTGTCGGAATCGCGGCGGGCGCTCTTACCGCACTGCGGGCAGGGAACTATAGCCCAGTCATCGGCGGCAGCAAGGGGCGATTGTCCCTTGGGAGCTAACTGTTCACCGCGCAGATTATCTGGGAGCAGAACCGGCAGCTGTTCTTCAGGAACCAGTACCTCGCCGCAGTCTTCACAGTGAATCACGGGAATAGGTGTGCCCCAGAAACGCTGGCGCGAGAGCAGCCAGTCGCGCAGGCGGTAAATAACCTTACCTTCGCCGGTGCCTGCAGCCTCAACCAGCTCGGTAGCCTTCGCAATAGCTTCTGCCTTAGGAAGTCCGGTTAGCTCACCGGAGTTAATGAGCACTCCATCGCCCGCAGTGGCGATACCCGACTTGGCAGGGTCTTCCTCGCCCTCAACATCGAGCACCGTCACGATCGGCAGGTCGAATTTCTTGGCGAAGTCAAGGTCACGCTGATCGTGCGCAGGCACCGCCATAATAGCGCCGGTGCCGTAATCGGCAAGCACGTAATCGGAGGCCCACACCGGCAGTTTCGCACCGTTCAGCGGGTTGATTGCGTAACGCCCAGTAAACATACCGGTCTTTTCACGCTCGGAAGACTGGCGGTCAATATCGCTGAGGGCCTTAATCTGCTCGCGGTAGTCCTCTAGCGCCTGTGCCTGTTCGGGGGCCACAATCTGCTCGGCAAAGGTCGAGTCGGCGGCAACAACAATAAAGGTTGAACCGTAGAGGGTATCCGGGCGGGTGGTGAAGACCGTGAAGGATTCGGCAGGCTGCGCCTCAGTAGCCTCAATCTCGAAGCGAACCTCAGCACCTTCGGAACGCCCAATCCAGTTCCGCTGCATCAGCAGAACACGTTCGGGCCATTTGCCCTCAAGCTGCTCCATATCGTCAAGAAGCTGCTGGGCGTAGTCAGTAATCTTGAAGTACCACTGATTTAGCGACTTCTTAGTAACCGTGGTGCCGCATCGTTCACAGGCACCGTTAACCACCTGCTCGTTCGCGAGCACGGTCTGATCTTTGGGGCACCAGTTCACCATTGAGTCTTTGCGGTAGGCCAGGCCTTTCTTATAGAACTGCTCGAAAAGCCACTGGGTCCACTTATAGTATTCGGGGTCTGAGGTGTGCAGGCGTCGATCCCAGTCCACTGCGATAGCGTAGCGTTTGAAAGATTCTGCCTGCGTGTCAATATTCTTGTAGGTCCACTCTTTTGGGTGGGTACCGTTCTTGATAGCAGCGTTTTCTGCGGGCAAACCGAAGGAATCCCAGCCGATGGGGTGCAGAACATCGTAGCCGCACTGCTTGTAGTAGCGGGTATTCATGTCTCCAATAGCAAACGCTTCTGCGTGGCCCATATGCAGGTCGCCTGAGGGGTACGGAAACATGTCTAGCACATAGCGGCGACCTTTCGCGGCGTTGCCGGTTGGCTTGAAGACACCCGTTTCTTCCCAGTAGGGGCGCCATTTCGCTTCCTGTGCACGGAAGTCATACGCATTCTCGGTGCGTTCGGTCTCTACCTCAGCAGACACTACGGTTCCTTTGACGTTTGATTTTCGCTAACCAACCTATTCTAGCGTGTACCCACAAAGGTTTCTTGATGTATTCATAAACTCACGAGTTCCCGTTTCATATCGTGGATGCACCTCACCGCCCCGCCAATCTCGCCTTTGTTGCCGCCAGAGTAACCCCGCGCGTGTAAACCATTTTTAGCCGTATACGACGAAAAACTCTGAATATTGTTTGACTTTTTATCTAAATCTCCAGCACCTACACAGAAATTCCACGTACACTGAGAGAACTCATTGTGTGCGTAAGCCGGTTTACGCACGCCCTCCGTGAATCTCCCGCAGGGATTTACAGTGACCGAGCCCGCAACATACGAAAGGCACCCGCCGTGACATCACCCAGTACCGTTCTTGAAGGTGTGCCGGGGGCACTCATCCCGGGCACCAGATTTGAAATAGAGCTGCTTGGGGCAACTACACGGTATTGGCAGTACGGTGCGGGCATGGGCACCGGCGTTTTTCCCTCCGAAAGCTCTCCAAAGATCCTGCTGATTCACGGGTTCCGCGGTGATCATCATGGGCTTGAGATTATTGCGAACAGGCTTCTGAAGCTTTTACCCGAAGCTAGTATTATCAGCCCTGACTTACCGGGTTTCGGGCGTTCAGAAGACCTGCCCATGACTGTTTCTTTACAGGGCTATACCGCATGGCTGCACGCGCTTATTGGGCAGATAAACCCTGCACGCCCCGATGGCTCTGATATTCACGTGGTAGGACACTCGTTTGGATCTATCGTAACCGCTGCTTATGCCGCCGAATATCTGCATGGACTTGACCGCCTAACGCTCATTAACCCCATTAGCGAGCCCGCACTTGAAGGGTCACAGAAGATTGCCTCGCGGGCGGCATCGTTTTACTATCGCGTGGGCGCGGCACTTCCCGAAAAAATTGGCTATCCGGTGCTGCGTTCACAGCTGATTACCCGCGTAACGAGCGAGCTGATGATGCGCACCCACGAACCTGCCATGCGCCGCTTTATCAATAACCAGCACGCTGCCTATTTTGGGTCTTTTGGCTCGCGTAAGGGTGTTCTGCAGGCGTATGAGGTTTCGATTTCGGCAACTGCCGCCGAGTTTGCTCCGCAGATTCAGGTTCCTGTGCAAATGCTTGTGGCTGAAGACGATGATTTAGGTACCCCGCAGACGGCGCGCGCCATGTTTGCTGCGCTTGAGAGGCGCCCGCACTCCCCCGGTGAACGTTTTGAGATGATTCCTGAGGTTGGGCATTTGATTCATTATGAGACGCCTACAGTGGCGGCACGTTTGATTGCAGAATTTACGCACGAAGATTTTACGGTGTAATCCCGAGGAGAATTCTATGAAACTTATGGTTGACGCCCGTTATACACGCATTGGCTTTCACGACGGCATTAGCCGGTATACCGCTTCGCTCCTGGGCGCATTGAAGGATTTGATGGATTCCGGTGCTCCCGAGGTTGCCGATCTGCAGTTGGTGATGGTGGTTAGCGATGAACGCCAGCTGCAGATGCTCCCGGATTTGCCGCATGTGAAGATTTGTTCACCGACCGGACCCTTAGAACCGACTGCGGCCCTTCAGCTCAATAAGTACAACCCTGATGTGGTGTTCTCGCCTATGCAGACGATCGGTTCGGTGGGGCGTAAGTTCAAGCTGGTGCTGACCCTGCATGACCTGATTTATTATGCGCACCCGACTCCTCCGGGGTTTTTGCCTGCACCGGTGCGTGCAGGGTGGCGGCTGTTCCATAAGAGCTATACACCGCAGCGTATGCTGCTGAATCGGGCGGATGCCGTGGTGACGGTTTCGGAGTCTACAGCGCGGCTGATTCGTGAGCACCGGTTGACGGAGAAGCCGCTGCACGTGGTGCCGAATGCCCCGCAGCCGGGGTCGGTTGTGAGCGAGGATGAGGCTCTGCGCCGTACGAAGTCACGGGCCGAGGGCGCGAGCAGGCACCTGGTGTATATGGGGTCTTTCATGCCGTATAAGAATGTGGAGACTCTGCTGTACGCCATGCGTGAGCTGCCGGGGTACACCCTACATTTGCTGTCGAAGATACCGGATGCGCGCCGCGCCGAGCTTGAAGAGCAGGGGCTGCTCTCTCGCCTGGCGGCGGGCTCGAACGTGGTGGTGCACAACGGGGTCTCTGATGAAGAGTATGCGGAGCTGCTGGAGTCTGCGCACGCACTGGTGACGGCTTCACGAGCCGAGGGGTATGGGCTGCCCGTGGTGGAGGCGCAGGCGGCGGGCTGTCCCGCCGTGATTAGCGATATCGATATTTTCCGCGAGATCGCCCCGCACGCCGTTTTTGCACCTGTGACCGATAATCCACAGACGGATGCTCCTGCCTGGGTTGAAGCGATCCGCTCCCTCGAAGACGAAATGGTACGTGACCGCGTGATCCTTGAAGGCTTGCAGGATGCTTCACACTATTCCTGGCGGGATTCGGCGTTGAAGCTGGTGAGGGTTTTGAAGGGGTTATAAACTAAAAACTGATTTGCAGCTTATCTAGACACGTTAAAATACATAAGAGAAATAGTGTGATTTTTCGATTCGTGCCGATCGCTCACTTAGGAGAACATTGTGAATAAAAATAATGCCATGATTACAATAAATAAATTTATATTACGTGCAAAACGTGTAGAATCTCATTCATTACTAAAAGATATAAATATTTTACGCAGGTACGCAGAAACTGAATCTAAAATTATTTTTAGTAAAGAATCGAATAAAGCAAAACTTATTATAGAACTTCCACCCGACGAAGAAGTATTTGAATCCCTTGTTTCACGTATAAGACCTTTTATACTAAGAAGCGAGCCAATTTTTTATGAAAAGATATTTTCCGCCTTAGAATTTATTCTAGAAACTGAAGAATTAAAAACATCAGTTTCTGAACTAAAAAATCATTGGGATCTAATAAATACTGACAGTAAAGAAATACATGGATATTCAATTTCTGATGATGCGTCACATGAAGCATCAGATCTACAACTCGCAGGAGCATGGTTATATGCTGATTTAGTGCATGCAGACCCGAAAGGAAACAAAAAAGGTGGTATGGATTTTTCGATGAAAGATAGATACGTTGCTGCTGTACGAATCTTTTCAAGCTTAGCATTACTAACTGTCGAAACTTTAGCATTTATATATAATTTGGAAAAACTTGGAATTTTTGATATACCCGAAAATATTAAAACCGAGGAAGTGGTTATAGGAAAAGACCAGATAGTGAGGGAAGGGTTTATATATCAGGCACCAGTTGGTACTGAAGCGCCAAATATTCAAAATATGGCAGATCATTCAGATTGGAGACTTTTAACTAGGGATAGTATACAAACAAATTATGCTGAGCTGATAGAGTTAAATGAGTCTGGAAATCTCATAAAGATACGGCCTGTGTACATAAATGATAAAGTAGTAAAAGATAATAAAGAGTTTATCCAGCTTATTATTGACACTGGGGTAATTATGATTTTGTCCTATGAAGAATCATTAGACAGTAAAACTAATTTTCAAGTATATGATATTTTAATTCATGACTCTACAGAAAATGCAGATGAGATTGTTAATAATCTGAAAAATGTAAGTGGTTTTATTATAAAAACTACTAATTGGGTATCACCAATATTCAAGCTTCAGGAATCGTAAAATATATCTAAAAAGAATAAAGATATGCTAAGAGGGTTTATTTATTAGGTAAATCCCTATATAAAACACGAAAAACAACGGGTCCTCACCTTCTGTCAATGTATAATAGTTGAATCATCAACTACTATTCATTAATCACGCACAGGTAGGAACCGTTGCCCGATCACTGTAGCACTATTTGTATCATCGGGTGTTTCTCGGTTGTGCGCGGAGGACTCATCTTCTGGCCACAAAACTACCTACATGAATACCTTATTTTTTATGTTTTCGTCTAGCCTTACGGGAACGCTTATTTTTTGCTCGACGTTTTCTTTTAGAGTTTTCTGATTTCTTTATTGATTTCATGTTGATTTTTTGGTTATCGAAATTCTCGAAATTTTGATTCTTAATATCAATAGTTGAAATAAATTCTTGCTCTTTATTGTCATCCAAACCTTTATTATGCTGACTCTTTAAAATTTTAAATAGATCTGTAAACTCGACCATCGTGTTTATTTTTGAACTTAGGTGTGCAGATATTTTTTCCATCTTGGAATGAGCGTATTCCTCAATTTTTATTTCAATTTTTTCCTTATTTTTACCATTTAATATGTAACCCTCATTAGCAATATAACTTGCTGTATCTAAGGAAATGGATAGTCTTATTAAAGATACAAATACCATCGAGATAAAATAAAAACTACTCGATATAGTTATCCATATATGAAGATGTTCTATACCGAACTTATGAATTCCACCTTCTAAAAAGCAATCTATGCAAAAAGTGAACATAAACTCTAATACCCAAGCTCCGATTGATGTGTTTAGGTACGGTATAGGAGTAAATACCAAGATTGGGAACAATAAATTAACAAAAAATGACAATAACTTATTGTTGATACGTATAAAATTTGTCAGTGCAGGCAAAAATGCTTTTAGGCCGAATAAGAATAAGTAACAAGTAGAGAATGTCATTAAGATAATTGTTATGTTATTTGTCAAATCTAAAAACTTTATAGAAAATCCAAAGAAATCTTTACCTCGATATTTAAATTCTCAAAATTTTTAGTAATTTTGTTGTTAACTAATGAGTTTATATTTTTTGATACCCATGTAAGTAAAAAATAAATAATGGATAGTCCTAGAACGAGCGATGGGAATCTTATATATTTTCTTTGTTTTGTTTCTTTATTTACTACACCCCACGAGAAAACTATTTTTTCTAAATATGAATTATTGTAATCATTAATAATTAGTTTCTTAGCTGATTTAAATGATTTTTTATATAGTTAAATATATTCATACGTATTCCCTTATAAAAGTAAATGTCAATACTGATTAAGTCTGAAAAGATTACATCCATAGAGTATCGAGAGTTCATGTAAGAATCAAGAAAACACCCATACATGCATGAAATATTTCTATAACTTTTAGAGTAAAGTTAATGTCAGTTTGCATAAAGCTTAGTGATTAGACGACATCCAACCCGTCGCATCGAACCTGCACCGCTCCGACACGCTTAAGCGCTGATAGTGCCGCACGCACGGAACGCAGCTCGTGGGTGACCTGCGGTGCCTGGGCGTAAGAGAAGAAGAGAATAGCGCGCCAGTCCCCGGGCACCGCATCCTCGGTACCTGACGGTGAAGGTTCGGTAATCTCGCTCTCTCCCCCGCTCTCGATACCGGCATGCACAGACTGATGCGCAAAGAAATCTTCGTCCAACGGCACAGGCCCGGTCACCCGAACACCTTCTGGCAGGTTCAGCTCTTCCAGGAAGGCCTGGACATCATCCTCGCTACCCGTAATAGCCGCTGTGCGTACCGCCGGGGGCAAACCGATCTGCGATCGCTCATCCAGCTCATACAAGGCAAACCATGTGGGATCCCACCGGACGAGCGCCTGCTCCACCGGGGATGGAGATGCGGTCGTCACCACAACCCCACCCTGAGCAGCAGAACGCACCAGCGCCGCAGCGTTGAACCAGCGCCTCAACGCGGCCTCCGGGGCACGCAAAGAATCAAAACGCAACATAGAATCGGCGTCCAGAAGCAATGCCGCCGCATAACCGCCGAACGCTACGGGTTCAGCCCCGGGGGTGGCAACCACCAGCGCAGGTTCGGCCCCCACCGAAGCACGCACATGGTCCCCCGCCGAAGAAATTACCGGGACACCCCGGAAGGCACGCCCCAGCTCCTCTGCGGTGCGCAAAGCCCCCACGGTACCCGAACGCCACTGATCGTACCCGCACTCTGCGCACCGCCACTGCTGTGCCAGACGCCCACACCACGAGCAACTCGGCACCGAAGCACCCGCCGCCAACGAGAGTGGCCCCCGGCATGTATTACAGCGCGCGGGCATGCGGCACCGCTGGCACGAAAACGACGGGACATAGCCGCTGCGCGCAACCTGCACCAACACCGGGCCATGCTGCAGAGCCACACGCGCACGCTCAAACGCTAACCGAGGAATACGTGCCACAGCCGCCAACGGGTCACGCGCCAACTGGTAGTCATTACCCGTCGAAAAAATGCGCGGCGAAAACTCGTGCACCGTCGCCCGAGGTGCCCGCACATGCGAAGCCCACCGGGTGCGTACCAATCGTGCCGATTCGCTGCTCATCGCGTACCCAGCGAACAGCACTGCCGCATCTGTTGCTTGGGCACGCAATAACAGCACATCGCGCGCATGGCAATAGGGCGCACGACGCTCCACAAGCGAGGAATCGCCGTCATCCCAGCACACCACCAATCCCAAATTGGCAACCGGAGCGTAAGCCGCCGCACGAGTACCGATCACAATGGGCACCAGCCCTAGGCGTGCCTTCAGATAGGCGTGATACCGGTTATGCGGTTTATCACTCGAACTCAACCGAACATAAGCACCCGCCGGCACCCGACGTTTCAGCGCGGACTCTAGCCTGTCGAGAGTCTTCTGATCGGGAGCCATCGCCAAGGCACCGCGGCCATTCGCAGCCGCCGTCACCACGGCAATAGCCAGCAGCTCAGCCCAATCGAACTCAGGATGCGCGGGCAGCACATTCATGACCGCACGCGCCGGGGACCCAGCCGCCAAGTCCTCTAAAAATTCGGCACCATTCTCATAATCGCTAAAGGCACGGGAGTCTTCTGCCGAAACCTGGGCGGCAGGCGGGTGAAGCTGGTAGGGAGCGAAACCGCCCAAGAGGAAACCACGAATATCATCGGTCAAAGAGGGCGAACCGTTATCCGGCGATTCTTTAGGAGATTCTTCTTGAGGCTCACGGTCAGCATCTAAGTCATCTTCGGCGGCCGATTCAGAAGTGCTGTCTTCCGCTGTATTGGCCGTTTCGTCGGCTTCTTGTGGCAAACCCATGAGCTCGGAAAACGTAGGCAAAAACTGGGCATACTGTTTATCAAGAGATGCCACGCGCGGCGTCACCGCAAGCCGCAAAACATTCGCCACCGTTGAGGCGTACCGGTCTGCAAGCGCCTCTGCAAGGTCAAAAATCTCGGCAGAAACCGCAGGAATCCGCGACAAAACCGATAAAAGCGGCTGCAGGCCCTTAGCAACATCGGTTGTTTCGGCGCGCTCCGCGATAAAACCTGTGACCCGCTGCGATCCGAACCGCACACGCACACGGGCGCCGGGAACCGCGTCTTCGCTCAGCTCAGCAGGAACCTGGTAGTCAAAGGTACGGTCAAGATGCGGCAGGGTGTTATCTAACCGAACCCGCGCCACCGGGTAGGGAACCCCGCTCTGGGCAAGCCGCTGGTGTACATCAACCGGCTCAGGCTCGGGAGGAATCAGGGCATCGCGGAGAGCAGGAAATCCCTGCAACAGATCAGGCTGTTGCAGGGATTCCTGCTGAGCGGGCTCAGAAGTCGAAACGTTCATCGACGAAGTATCGGTAGGGTTCTGAGCATCCGCGTCATTGGGCTGCATACTCGCAGGTTCACGCATTAGGATGCTGAAACCGCCGAACGCAGAGCCTCAACACGGTCCAAACGCTCCCACGTGAACTCGGGTTCATTGCGTCCGAAGTGACCGTGAGCCGCGGTCTTTTTATAGACGGGTCGGCGCAAATCAAGGTCATTGATAATCGCTAACGGGCGCAGGTCAAAGACCTCACGCACAGCCTTTTCAATCTTGAGAGGATCAACCTTTTCGGTTCCGAAAGTCTCGACGTACAGGCCCACAGGTGCCGCCTGCCCAATAGCGTAAGCGACCTGAACCTCGGCACGGTCAGCAAGACCAGCGCCCACAATATTCTTGGCGACCCAACGCATGGCGTATGCCGCAGAACGATCAACCTTCGAGGGATCTTTGCCCGAGAACGCGCCGCCGCCGTGACGAGCCGAACCGCCATAGGTATCAACAATAATCTTGCGCCCGGTCAAACCGGCATCGCCCACGGGGCCGCCCTGCACAAAACGACCGGCAGGGTTCACAATAAACTTCGTGTTCGAGCTATCAAAATCGGCAGCATCCAGCACCGGAGTAATCACGTGTTTGATAATATCCGCACGCAAATCCGCTAAATCGTAATCGGCAGTGTGCTGGCTGGAAACCACCACGGTATCAACCGAAACAGGCTTATTATCGGCGTCATACCCCAAAGTGACCTGAGTTTTGCCGTCCGGGCGCAGGTTCACCAGCGTACCGTTTTTACGAACATTCGTCAGACGCTCTGAGAGACGATGCGCCAGCCAAATCGGTGCGGGCATCAATACGTTCGTCTCGTTCGAAGCGTACCCGAACATAATGCCCTGGTCGCCCGCACCCTGGCGGTCATAATCATCAACCGCGATACCGCTGCGAGCCTCTAAAGACTCATACACGCCAGCATTAATATCGGGTGACTGCTCGCCAATTGATACCGATACGCCGCAGAATTCACCATCGAAACCGCGGGTCGATGAATCGTAGCCAATACCTAGAATAGTTTCACGAACGATCGATGGAATCTCAACATAGCTTGAGGTTGTCACCTCACCAGCAACATGAACCTGTCCGGTTGTTACCATTGTTTCGACAGCAACGTTCGCGGTGGAATCCTGCGCGATAATGCCGTCAAGAATCGCATCAGAAATCTGGTCACAAATTTTATCGGGATGCCCTTCAGTCACCGACTCGCTGGTGAAAAGGCGTAGATGGTTATTACTCACGGTTTCTACTCTACTAGGTTTGGGGCACGCGGGATACAGTACCCAAGGATGTGAACTCGTGTATCAATTATGACAGAACGTTACACGGGTCCGGAGGGAGGGAGTCACAAACTTAATCGGCTCGTATTTCTGCATTTCTCAGGGCTTTACATACTGTGCAAGAGTGCGCAATATCTGATCGGAAACGACCTGTTTAGAGCCTGAAAAAACGGGTTCCCGATCTGTGAACGAAGAGAGCAACGTAATCGTATTCTCATCGGTTCCGAAACCCTGGTTTACGCCCACCGTGTTGAGAGCCAGAAAATCACATCCCTTACGTACCAACTTCTCGCGCCCAAGCTCAAGCGGGGTTCGCTCAGCTGACCCTGTCTCTGCGGCAAAACCCACAATCAAGCGTGCACCGGTACCTGTCTTCTGTCGACGCTCCACGACTTCACGCAGAATATCAGGGTTGCGTACCAGTTGAATCGCGGGAGCGTCCGAAGAATCTGCGAGCTTCTTAATCTTGTACTCGGCGTATTCGGCAGGCCGAAAATCTGCGACCGCTGCAGACATAATAAGCATATCGGCGTTGTTCTGAGCTTCCAGCACGGCATCGCGTAGTTCACGGGCGCTCACTACTCGGGTTACCTGTACTCCCTCAGGCGCGGGGACTTCAAGGTTAGCGCCGATTAGATGTACCGAAGCCCCTAGATCACGCGCAGCCTGCGCCAAGGCCACACCCTGTTTACCTGTTGAGCGGTTACCCAAAAAACGCACCGGATCCAAGGCCTCACGGGTGCCTCCCGCCGTAATCACGATGCGTTTCCCTACCAGAACTCCGGGCTCGGGCTCAAGACCTGGCGCAAACGAGCTGCCAGACTCTTCCGCCGGGCCAGTGTGAACCGGACGTGTGGGCGTATATCCCGGAATCTGCGAAGGATGCTGCTCCCCCTTCGGGAACTCGGCAATTACGCGCTGCGCCGCCTCAAAAATATCTTCCGGTTCCGGCATGCGGCCCACACCCGAATCGGGACCCGTTAGACGCCCAACCGCCGGTTCAATCACGTGATACCCAAGTTCGCGTAAAGTCTGCACATTCGTTTGCGTTGCTGGATGCTCCCACATCTGAGTGTGCATAGCGGGAGCCATAATCACCGGCGCGTGAGTAGTCAGTACCGTAGCAGAGAGCAAATCATCGCAGCGCCCCACCGCCAACCGAGACATCAAATCGGCGGTCGCCGGTGCTATAACAATCGCATCCGCAAGCTCGGCCTGGCGAACATGGTTAACCTCAGGAACACGCTCAAAAACGCTCGTGGAAACCGGGTTGCCACTCAGGGCCTCGAAGGTAGCTTTACCCACAAACTCCAAGGCAGCTTCGGTGGGCATGGCAATAACCTCATGCCCATCTTTTGCGAAAAGACGAAGGAGCATTACCGCTTTATACGCGGCAATGCCCCCTCCAATACCAACGATAATGCGCATGGTATTTACAAACGTTCCTTACTCAGCGGAGTCGTCAATAACAACCTCTTCAAGAGCAATAACCTCTTCGGTACCGGCAGGAATGTACTCCTCCTCAATAGCGCCGAAATCGGCGTCGCCCAGACCCAAGGATGCGAATTCCTCAGGAACCAGGTAACCATCTTCGTTGAAGTGCCCATCCGGCACGTGATCGGCAACAATCTGATCTGCCATAATTTCACGCATTGCAACCGAAAGAGCCTTGTCATTAGCCTCAGACTCAACCAGAGGACCAACGTGGTCGCCCGCGCTCTCCTGCAGATTCGCGTAATAAGCGTTAATCTGGCGAGCACGACGAGCACCGAAAATCACCAGCCCGTACTTAGACTCAGCCTTCTGAATCAGCGCATCCGCGCTGGGGTTCACAATCCCCTCGGGCGCTACGCCATCAACGAAGTTGTAGTCTTCGTGCTCTTTGATTTCGTTTACCACAGAAACTCCAATATGTTGTCTTTGTACACTGCTGACATTCATGTATACGAACTCAGCCAAAACTAAAGCAATATTTTACCGCTAAAATCGGTAAAAATCACGTACCATAACGAGAAAGCACAGTAATACCCGGCACGTCGCCAAAATACATACCCTATGCTTTAGCAGATTCGGCACCCACAATGTGCGCAATTTCCTGTGCCGCGCGCTCTACCGAATCATTGACCACGGTTACGTCGAACTCACTCTCAGCCTCAAGCTCGATTTTGGCGGTCTCAAGGCGCCGCTGCTGTTCCTGCTTTGATTCAGTACCGCGCCCCACCAGTCGAGACACGAGCTCATCCCAGCTGGGCGGTGCCAAGAAAATCAGCTGTGCCTCCGGCATAGACTCCCGAATCTGCCGAGCCCCCTGAAGATCAATCTCAAGGATTACTGGGCGACCAGCATCTAGAGCTTCCTGAACCTTAGCACGCGGAGTACCGTATTTATTCTTACCGTGCACCACCGCATACTCAAGCATCTGCCCGTCAGCAATCATCTGATCAAATTCCTCGTGCGAGACAAAATAGTAGTGCACGCCCTCTTCTTCACCAGGGCGAGGGTCACGAGTAGTTGCCGAAACGGAAAACCAGACGTTCGGATAGTGCTCACGAATATACTGGCAGACGGTTCCCTTACCCACGGCGGTGGGACCAGCCAGAACGGTAAGTCTAGGTTGAGCGGTCATCGGGTTCTCCCTGCGGTGTGATGTAATAATGCGTATTTTATTCGGCGGCGAGAACTATCGACCGCTGCGGCGGCGTGTATGCCGAACATTGCGGTTAAAATACTCCACCATTTTACGGCGTTGATGCACGCCAAGACCGCCCAAACGACGGGTCGGCGCGATCTGCAGCTCTTCCATAATTTTCTCGGCACGCACAGCACCAATTCCCGGGAGGGCACGGAGCATTTGATCGACAGGCATCTTTGCAAGAGCTTGGTCGTCATCGACCAGATCGAGTACCTGACGTACCGACAGCTCACGGGTAGAAAGTGCCTGCTTAACTTCCTGGCGGCGAGTACGGGCAAGCAACGCCTTTTCACGTGCTGATGCACGCACCTCATCGGTTAGCGGCGTAATCGGCATGGGGTCTCCCATCAAGCGATATATGTATATAAATCAGCGTTCTTACGTTTTCTAACTTAGCATGTTGCACTGTAAAACGATGAACTGAGGTTCGTAACGTAAAGCCTTTCAAGCTCAACACAGCACAATGGCGCACAGAGCAGATCAACTCTGTACGCCACCACGCGATCACAACGATTTACACTGCGCCACGCACACGCACCAAATCGTCACGTGCACTCTGTGCCGCCCGCGCCAGGTCAGTCGGCTGCGGACCTGCTGAGAGCACGCCACGGCTGGAATTCACCAAAACCTGAGATTCAGCACCTGCAAAAATCCGGTATAGGTTCTCAGCACTAGCCCCCTGGGCACCATATCCCGGTGAAAGAATGGGACCGTTGAAAGTGCTCAGGTCTATCGCCAATTCCTTGAGGGCCTCCCCCACGGTGGCACCCACAACTAGACCGCATGAACCCATATGTTCCCAAGTTTGCGCAGTGTTCTCTACAGTGGCTGCGGCGATAATTTGCTTCGCTACCGCCCCGGTATCTTCTGCTTTGCCCACATGCTGCACACTCTTACCCTCAGGGTTTGAGGTCAGCGCCAGCACGAAAGTTCCACGCTGGTTCGCAGTTGCCGCATCCAGCGCTGGGCGAAGCGACTCGAACCCCAAGTACGGGCTTAACGTGACCGAATCCGTGCCGAGTGGTGAAGAGGTACCGAGCCAAGCATCCGCATAGGCTTTCATAGTCGAGCCAATATCACCGCGTTTTGCATCCGCCACGATCAAAACCCGGTCTTCAGCGGCGCGAGCAAAGAGCTCTTCCAACACAGCAAGACCTGCGGAACCGTGGCGCTCAAACAGGGCAACCTGGGGTTTGAGCGCTGCGGCGTAGGGGGCGCATCCTTCGTAGACATTCATAGCGAAAGTACGCAGAGATTCGGCAGAATCTTCCAAACCCCAGACCTGCAGCAGGTTCGGATGCGGATCAATACCCACACACAACGGACCGTATTCGTCCATCGCAGCCGCAAGACGATCGCCGAAAGGGATCACGAAAGTTCCCCCTCACGCACCTGTTCGCCCTTGTCCTGCCCCTGCTCGCCGGTGCTGGCGGTCCGCAAAAACTCACCATGTTCTTGCAGATTTATAATCTCCCAGCTACGCTCGCGCAGCGCGGTAATAGCTTGAACAGCAGCCGCGAACTCCGAAATCGTGGTCATCACAGGGCAACCAACACTGACTGCGGCCGCACGGATTTCGTAGCCATCGCTACGAGCTGCACCGCCAGCAGGTGTATTCAAAATCAGATCAATTTCGCCATTGCGCACCATATCAACAATCGAATGCTGACCGTTTGCTTCCGCAAACTTGGAGGCAACCGTGGAATTCACACCATTGCGACGAAGCACATCTGCAGTGCCGCCGGTAGAGACAATCTCGAAGCCCAGCTGTTCAAGCATCTTGGCATAGATAATCACATTGCGCTTATCATGGTTAGCCACCGAAACGAAGACCTTGCCCTCGGTCGGTAGCGGTGACCCCGCACCTGCCTGGGCTTTCGCAAAGGCAGTGTCGTAGAGGGTATCAAGACCCATGACTTCGCCGGTCGAGCGCATTTCGGGGCTAAGTAGGGAATCAACCACCACACCCTCAGGAGTGCGGAAGCGGCTAAACGGGAGAACCGCTGCTTTAACTGCAATTGCAGTATTCTGCGGCAGAGATGCACCATCCATGTTCTTAGGCAAGTATCCCTCTGCCTTCAGTTCAGCAATGGTCTTCCCCAAACCAATCATCACGGCAGCCTTTGCCAGCTGCACGCCGGTTGCCTTTGAGACAAACGGTACGGTGCGAGAAGCACGTGGGTTTGCCTCAATCACGAACAGATTCTCGGAGACGTAGGCAAATTGAATATTAATCAGGCCCCGCACTCCGGTACCACGCGCAATAGCCTCGGTTGCTTCTTTAACCTTGGCGATCACATCGGGACCCAAGGTAATTGGCGGCAAGGTGCAGGAAGAATCACCTGAGTGAATGCCGGCCTCTTCAATATGTTCCATGACACCGCCCAAGTAGAGCTCGGTGCCGTCAAAGAGCGCATCCACATCAATCTCAATAGCGTCTTCCAGGAACTTATCGATGAGCGCTGGCTGAGAGGGAGAAACCTCGGTCGCATTTTCAAGGTAGCGTGCGAGATTTGCCTCGTCATAGACGATCTCCATACCGCGCCCGCCCAGCACATAGGAGGGACGAACCAACACCGGGTACCCAATCTCATCGGCAACGCGTTTGGCCCCCTCGAAGGTGTATGCGGTACCATTCTTCGGCGAAATCAAACCACCTTCCTCCAGCACGCGCGCAAACTCGCCGCGATCCTCGGCAAGGTCAATAGCTTCGGGAGTAGTGCCCAAAATCGGCACACCAGCATCTTTGAGGGCTTTCGCAAGCTTTAGCGGAGTCTGTCCGCCCAACTGCACGAAAACGCCCAACAAACCGCCCGTGCGGCGCTCTGATTCAACAACTTCGAGCACATCTTCCAACGTCAGCGGCTCAAAATACAGACGAGTCGAAATATCGTAATCGGTCGACACAGTCTCCGGGTTACAGTTCACCATAACCGTCTCGTACCCCAGCGAACGCAGCACCAGCGAAGCGTGTACACAGGAATAATCGAACTCGATACCCTGGCCGATGCGGTTCGGCCCCGAACCTAAAATCATGATCGAGGGAGTCTCATGGTGAGCGACCTCATCCTCAGAATCATAACTAGAGTAGTGATAGGGGGTAAACGCCTCGAACTCAGCAGCACAAGTATCAACAGTCTTGAATACGGGGCGAATACCTAGGGCATGGCGCACACCGCGCACAACGTCCTCAGAAGAACCGATAATCTCTGCGATTTGCGGGTCGGAAAAGCCGTGGCGTTTTGCCAGCTGCAGGATTTCAGGGGTCAAGTTATCGCGATTTTCCCGCACAATCCCGGCGACTTCATTCAGCAGCACCAGCTGATCTAAGAACCATGGATCAATCTTGGTGGCTTCAAAAACCTGCGCGATAGATGCGCCCGCCAAAAGTGCCTGCTGTACCTGGTAGATACGCTGCGTGGTGGGTATCCTGGTCTTCTCGATAAGCGCGTCAAGTTCTTCGGCATTCAGTTGCTGCTTCGTGAACGAGAAAGAAGCACCTTTCTGCTCTAGAGAGCGCATAGCCTTCTGGAGTGCCTCGGTGAAGTTACGGCCCAGTGCCATTGCTTCGCCCACCGATTTCATGGTGGTTGTGAGAGTCGGATCAGCGGCCGGGAACTTCTCAAAGGCGAAACGCGGCACCTTGACGACCACATAGTCGAGGGTCGGTTCAAAGGATGCGG
Source organism: Rothia sp. HMSC069C01 (assembly GCF_001814655.1). Taxonomy (NCBI): domain Bacteria; kingdom Bacillati; phylum Actinomycetota; class Actinomycetes; order Micrococcales; family Micrococcaceae; genus Rothia; species Rothia sp. HMSC069C01. Next base: position 452,649 of record NZ_KV817408.1, on the reverse strand, counting down.
GCGTTTTCTGGGTAATATCGTTCGGAATCTCATCCAGGGTGTACCCCAGCGAAAGTTTAGTCGCAATTTTAGCGATCGGGAACCCGGTTGCTTTAGACGCAAGCGCTGAAGAGCGTGAAACGCGTGGGTTCATTTCGATAACGATGATGCGCCCGGTCTTGGGGTCTACGGCAAACTGAATATTGCATCCGCCGGTATCAACCCCAACTTCGCGGATCACGTTGATGGCGATATCGCGAAGTTTTTGGTACTCACGGTCGGTGAGGGTGAGGGCAGGCGCCACCGTGATGGAGTCGCCGGTGTGCACGCCGACCGGGTCGAAGTTTTCAATCGAGCAGACGACCACGACGTTGTCATTTTTGTCGCGCATCATTTCGAGTTCGTATTCTTTCCAACCAAGAATAGATTCTTCGAGCAGAACCTCGGAGGTAGGCGAATACTGGATACCTGCGCCGGCAATGCGGTAAAGATCTTCTTCGTTGTAGGCCATGCCGGAGCCAAGTCCGCCCATGGTGAAGGAAGGACGCACGACCATGGGGTAACCGAGCTCTTTGGCCGCTTCAAGAGCTTCCGGCATGGAGTGCACAATGATCGAACGTGCCGATTCGCCGCCCGCGCGCTCTACCACGCCTTTGAACGCTTCACGATCTTCGCCCAGGTTTATGGCTTCGATATTTGCGCCAATGAGTTCAACATCATATTCGCGCAGAGTTCCCTGCTTATCGAGAGCGATAGCGGCGTTGAGCGCAGTCTGCCCGCCTAAGGTAGGAAGAATGGCGTCTGGACGTTCTTTTTCGATAATCTTAGCGATGACTTCGGGGGTAATCGGCTCAATATAGGTGGCATCTGCAAACTCAGGGTCGGTCATAATGGTCGCCGGATTGGAGTTTACGAGGACAACACGCACACCTTCTTCTTTGAGCACGCGTAGAGCCTGAGTGCCGGAGTAATCGAATTCGGCTGCCTGACCGATGACGATCGGACCTGAGCCGATGACAAGGACGCTGTTAAGGTCGGTACGACGTGGCATTTAGGCTTCCTTTGCAGTCTTCTTGGTGGAGGTCATGAGGTCAATAAAACGGTCGAAAAGATATGCGGAGTCGTGCGGACCTGCGGCTGCCTCCGGGTGGTATTGAACCGAGAACGCGGGAATATCTTTGCAGGTTAGCCCCTCGACCACGTTATCATTCAGCCCCACATGGGAAACCATGACCTCGCCGAATTCGGAGTTGGGGGCGGTTACGTATTCACCGATAGGCGCATCGACGGCGAACCCGTGATTTTGGGCGGTTATTTCAACTTTGCCGGTGGTTTTATCCATGACGGGCTGATTGATACCGCGGTGTCCAAAGGGCAGCTTGTAGGTCCCGAACCCGAGCGCACGGCCGAGAAGCTGATTGCCAAAGCAGATACCGAAGAACGGGGTGCCCTGGCGCAGTACACCCTGCAGGAGTTCAACCTGTTCGTCAGCAGTCGCCGGGTCGCCGGGACCATTGGAGAAAAATACGCCGTCTGGGCGAAGCGTATTTACGGTCTCAAGGGTTGTGTTTGCGGGCAGTACATGTACACGCACGCCGCGTTCCGCGAAACGCTGCGGGGTCATAGATTTGATGCCAAGATCGAGTGCAGCAATGGTAGCAACCGGCGGAGCGAACCAGCCGTATTGGTGAGGTTCAACTGTGTAGGCTTCTGTCACGGAAACGGTATCGGCAAGTTTACGGCCTGCCATCGGCTCGGAGGCGCGCACCGCTTCCAAAAGTTCGGCTTCGGGGCGATTGGCGTGACGTCCCGAAAAAATGCCTGCACGCATTGAACCGCTGGAGCGTAGGCGGCGAGTCAGCGCACGAGTATCAATGCCTTGAATGCCCACGATACTTTGGGTCCTGAGCTCGTCATCCAGGGTACGTTCTGCACGCCAGTTGGAGGCAACACGTGCGGCATCTCGTACCACGTACCCGGCAACCCAAATTTTGCGGGATTCTGCATCTACCTTGTTCACACCGGTGTTACCGATATGAGGCGCGGTCTGCACCACGATTTGCCCAGCGTAGGATGGGTCGGTCAGCGTTTCTTGGTAGCCGGTCATGCCGGTGGAAAATACTGCTTCGCCTAAGGATGCGCCAATTGCTCCATACCCGTAGCCTCGGTAGATGGTGCCGTCCTCAAGAACGAGTAACGCGCGGTCCGTGCCCAAAGCACCGGAACGTGTCATCTCAGTCATGCTCTTACTTTCCTTTTCTCGGTGGTCTGTTCCCCTGCTTGTGCCCGTTATAAGTGGAACACTGTGTGCAGGAAATTCTTGGTATGCCGTTCGTAATTAGCGGGCATTTTGTGGGTGAGTTGTATGTGTATTTAGTGATGTGCCGTCTCTTCCCGCACCCATTTTTCGGGGCTATCGACCGCATCCGGCGAGATCTCGCGAAGCTTCTCAAGCGTAATTTTCTTCTGATCAGCATAGCGAGTGCGAAATCCGGTCTGCACGCGGTGACCGTCAAGAGTCCAACCGATCACTATAAGTCCGTCACGTTCTACAACCTTGCCGATCATTCCCCGGCCGGTGGTAATGACCGCAAGTTTCTTCGCGGGAATCCACAGGTCTTTAGCCCCGTTGCGGGTGAAGATAATGCCGTCCGAGTAGATCAGGAGCGTGGATTTTGTTTTGAACCCTAGCTGGTCGAACCCCACACGGTTCAGTTCATCACCGAACATCGTAGTGCTCACATACTCCCCCTCAAACGCCGCCTCGGCTTCAAACCCGTCGTAGCGTTCGGGAACGTCTTTGAGCGAACCGAACATCGTGGACTGCCGCTTGAGACGGGATTTCCAACCGCGCCAAATACCAAAGAAGCACAGTGCCACCACAGCAACGCAGATAAGGGTGGGAATCAGTTTTTCCACGGTTCTTCTTTCTTCTCGGTTTTTGGAACGATCAAGCCTGCCGGTGAGGGCTCGCGAGCTCACCATTCAAAACGGTTGGATGCCCCGCGTAAAAGGTTGCACGCACAACACCGGGAACCTCCATCCCGCGATACGGGTTGTTCTTGCCCTTCGTGGCCTGATCCTCAGGCTTAATCACACGGCTAGCCTTCGGATCAACCAACACGATATTTGCTGGTTCACCTTCGGCAAGCGGACGGCCCTGCTCAGCATCCAGGCTGCCAATTTTCGCCGGAGTTTCGCTCATAATCCGTGCGACATCGGCCCAGGTAATATGCCCCGGCTCCACAAGAGTCATCTGAATAATCGAGAGTGCCTGCTCAAGACCGGTCATGCCGTTTGCAGCACACGCCCATTCACATTCTTTGCTTTCTGCCGGATGCGGTGCGTGGTCGGTACCAATAACATCAATAATGCCGTCGGCAACAGCCTGACGCAGAGCAAGCACATCCTCTTCGGTGCGTAACGGCGGGTTCACCTTAAAAATCGGGTCGTAGGTGCGCGCCTTTTCATCGGTCAAGATCAGGTGGTGCGGGGTAACCTCGGCGGTTACCTGCACGCCGCGAGACTTAGCCCAGCGCACAACCTCGACCGAGCCTTTAGTTGAGAGGTGGCAAATATGCAGACGCGAGTTCAAATGCTCAGCCAGCAGAACATCGCGGGCGATAATAGCTTCTTCCGCCACAGCAGGCCAGCCGGTAAGCCCCAGATCGGCGGAAACCTTACCCTCGTTCATCTGAGCGCCCTCAGTGAGGCGGGGCTCCTGCGCGTGCTGGGCGATCACACCGTCAAAAGTCTTTACGTATTCAAGAGCACGGCGCATAATCGCCGGATCGTAGACGCACATGCCGTCATCCGAGAACACTCGAACCTTCGCCTCAGAGGTCGCCATAGAACCAATGTCCGAGAGGAATTCGCCTTTCAGCCCAACGGTCACTGAGCCGATAGGCTGCACACGGCACCAACCAGACTCTTTACCCAGCCGGTCAACCTGCTCAACTACGGCTGCGGTATCTGCAACGGGAAGTGAGTTCGCCATCGCAAAAACAGCCGTGTAGCCGCCTAAAGCCGCCGCGCGAGTACCGGTCTCAACGGTTTCAGAAGCCTCATATCCGGGCTGGCGCAGGTGAGTATGAATATCGACCAGACCGGGAAGAGCAATCTGACCAGAAGCATCAACGACCTGAGCGTCTGCGGCTTCTATATCTTGACCGATACGCGCAATTTTGCCATCCTCAATCAGGATATCGGCAACGCGCTCACCCAACAGGGATGCGCCTTTAATAAGGTACGTGCTCATATGTATTCCTTCTTTCGGATAGCGTTAAGATTCGTCGCCGGAATATAGTTTCTCGCTTGACCCGTCAGTCAAGAGCAGGTACAGCACCGCCATGCGAACCGCCACGCCGTTACTGACCTGGCGCAGCACCCAGGCGTTCTGAGAATCGGCGGCTTCGGCGCACAGCTCCAGCCCTCGGTTCATGGGACCCGGATGCAGAATTGCGATTTCTTGAGGCTGCGCCAGCAGATTCTCGAAACGTTCTTTGGTGAGTCCCCACAAGGCGGTATATTCCTCTGCCGAGGGAAAGTAAGCGGCGTTCATACGCTCTTTTTGGATGCGCAGCATCATAACCGCGTCAGGTTTTGTAGCGATTGCGTCATCAAGATCGTGGAAAACTTCAAGTCCCCAATCCTGCTTCCAACGCTCAGTATGCACAGGCAAAAGCGTAGGCGGAGCCACAAAAGCGACATCGGCCCCCAGATTTTTTAGCAACCACAGATTCGACCGCGCCACGCGAGAGTGCAGAATATCCCCCACGATCAGCACACGCATACCGTTTAAATCGGTTCCTCGCGTTGATTCCAGACCATCATGCTGAGCCTTAAACTGGCGTAGCGAAACCGCATCCAAAAGAGCCTGTGTCGGATGCGCATGCGTGCCGTCCCCCGCATTTAGCACGGGAATATCGGTCCACCCGGCCTCGGCAAGACGCTGCGGGGCACCCGAAGCCGAATGACGAATCACGAAGGCATCCGCACTAATCGCTTTGAGAGTCTGAGCAGTGTCTTTGAGGGATTCTCCCTTAGAAACCGATGAACCACGCGCAGCAAAATTGGTGATATCGGCGCCCAGACGTTTCTCTGCGGATTCGAAGGACAGTCTGGTACGCGTTGAGTCTTCAAAGAAAAGGTTGACTACAGTCTTGCCAGCAAGCACATTGAGCTTCCGGTTTTCTGCCTTAACCCGTGCCATATAATCAGCAACATCGAGTATTTCAATGGCCTGAGTTTGTGTGAGATCGCGAGTGTCAAGCAGATGTTTCATGAAAGCTGTCCTTCCAGCTGAATGATATCAACGCGGTCTGTGGCGTTATCCGTTTCTTCGAGTACCACACGAACCTTCTCTAATGCACTGGTCGGAAGGTTTTTCCCCACGTGGTCGGCGCGAATTGGGAGTTGCCGGTGTCCGCGGTCTACGAGGACTGCCAGGCGTACGAGGGCGGGTCGTCCGTGGGCGTTGAGTGCGTCGAGGGCGGCGCGTACGGTGCGGCCGGAGTAGAGGACGTCGTCAACGAGGACTACGGTTTTGCCGTCGAGACCGCCCACCGGGATCAAGGACTCCCCCGCGCTGCGGTTTTCATATTCCTCATCGGTGAGGTCATCGCGATACGAGGTAATATCGAGAGCGCCCAGGCCATTTTTGAGATCAAAATTTGAGTCATTCGTCTGGATGCGCTGTGCCAGACGCTGTGCCAACGGGTATCCACGAGACCGAATACCTAAAAGCACCAGGTTATCGGTTCCCTTATTAGACTCAAGAATTTCAAAAGCAATACGTGTAAGAGCGCGACGGATCTCATCGTCGCTAAGGATAGTGTGCCCTTCATTGGGCGTTTTTATTGGCGCGCCTATGGGATGCGCACCAGGCTCATAGGGTACAGATGTCCCCGACACAGCCGACTCCTTCCCCGCCTCACAGGACGGATTTAAAGGTCTCTTGCTTTTACCAAGACTACCATACGTACCACGCAGTTCAGGGGTATGTGTTCCTGAAGTTTTAATTTTTTTCGGAGTCAAAATCCTCTACATATCATGCAATAAACGCTCATGTTCCCTGAACAAAGACTCATAAAACGTCGAGAGTCCATTATGCTAGTAAAAGCATCACCGATAGTACAACCACACCGAGGACTGCATCATGGAAGATCTCTTTGAGGGCCTGGTAAGAATTATCTTTGGGATTCTTGCAGCCCCTATCGTTTTCGTGGCGCACCGCTACTTTAAGCGCCGCAACCGAATGCGCACCCGGCAGCTTATGGAGCTTGGCTTTGCTTCTTCCACTCAGGTGATTCGGCATACTCTTGGAGAGACTCAACGCAACTCATACTTCTCGGTTATTGGTGCAGTCCTCTTTGGACTATGTACCCTCATCATGGCATGGATTTGGATAGCTTCCTCTTTTGACACTATCGCTACTGTCCTACTGAGCGTCGTTGCTCTATGCGCTCTTATCTTCATCTGGTACTACCGCCGATCCTACGTTGAGTTCAGGCTATACGAGTTTATGAGATCCCGGCTTGGCGAGGGCGTTATCACTCTTGACTATGCTGATATTGATGCCTATACATTTACCTACAATAAGTTTGAAACCGCTCTTAAAATCACCACGGTATCCGGCATATCATTTGAGCTCGATCCCGCCATTCAAGACTGCCGTTACCTCTGTGCCATGATCGCTATGCGTATGCGTTCTAATCGCTGGCCCGATCCGTCCTCAGACCGTGATATGAGCGTTGTGCTTCATATGATGCGTACACAACACTGGCTCAAGTTCCTACTGCACGTACGTGAAGGGTCTAACCTTGCTGCTAATAATCTCGCTTCTACCCAGCATCGCAATACTCGGTACACCCATGAGGGCAGCGAACTTTTTGAAGAGGCTAAACGCCAGCTCGGGTTCTATGCATAACCCGGCTTGATCTGTATGAATGTATACTAAAAGCCGCCTCAAACCCCTAAAAAGCAGGGGTTTGAGGCGGCTTTATAACTGAGCCGTTTAAGCAAGCAGAGTCGGTTTTACCTGGCGCAGCTTATCCAAAAGACCGTTAACAAATTTCGGTGAATCGTTTGTAGAGAGCACACGCGCCAAACCGGTTGCCTCCGAGATAGCAACCGCATCTGGAACATCATCATTATAGAGAAGTTCCCACGCGCCGATCCGCAAAATTACGCGGTCGACAGCTGGCATACGCTCAAACGACCAGTCACGCGCATAGGTCTCAAGGTATTCTCGAATCTCGTCATCATGTTCACGTACGCCGCGCACGATCTCTTCGGCATAGGCCGAGATCTGAGCGGCAGTATGCAGACGGCGTCGCTTCAGCACATCAATAATGTCTTCTTGACGCTGATCGGCTTCAAAAAGTACCTCGACGGCACGTAAGCGGGCTTTGGTACGAGAGTTCATTAGTCGTTAACACGGCCCAGGTAATCGCCGGTACGGGTATCAACCTTCACCTTGGTGCCTGTCTCCAGGAATAGTGGAACCTGAATTTCATAGCCGGTCTCAAGAGTTGCAGGCTTATTGCCACCAGTGGAACGGTCACCCTGCAGGCCAGGCTCGGTGTAGGTAATTTCAAGAACAACAGAGGCAGGAAGCTCAACATATAGCGGAGTACCCTCATAGAGGGCTACAGTCGCGGTCTGCGACTCCAGCATGTAGTTAGCAGCATCGCCCACCACAGCTGCAGGAACATTAATCTGATCATAGGTCTTCAGATCCATGAAGACGTAGTCTTCGCCGTCCTGGTAGAGATACTGATAGTCGGAACGATCAACAGTAGCAGTCTCAATCTTAGCGCCAGCGTTGAAAGTGCGGTCGACAACCTTACCGGAGGTTACGTTACGCAACTTGGTACGCACAAACGCACCACCCTTACCGGGCTTTACATGCTGGAACTCAACAACGGACCACAGACCGCCATCAATCTTGAGGATTGCACCGTTTTTAATATCAGTGGTAGATGCCATGCGGCTCTCCTTCGTATTGTCGACGCTTACACACAACACGATGCGTGTTGCCGCAGGCGCTAAGTTATCAATGAGCAAATAATGTCGCCCTTTAGTTTACACTATGGCACCGCTACTATGACATATCTAAGTAAAATTCCCATCACGTTCTGTATGTTTGACTGCCTAGACATGGGTACCCCCTGTAAAAGCACCTAAAATGCAGTTAGTTATTCGGCGATTTCTTGGTATGTCATATACAGGATGGAGTCATCGGGAACCTCATAAACACGCGGTTTACCCAGTCCTTCCAAAACGATAAAACGCAAAAGCGAGCCGCGCGCTTTTTTATCCCGGCGCATAGTTTCGAGAAGCTCTTTCCAACGATCCCCCCGGTAACCCACTGGAAGATTCAAAGATTTGAGAATGGCACGGGTGCGATCAACAATTGTTTCATTAAGATACCCAGCGGCAAGCGCGAGCTCGGCCGCATACACCATCCCCACCGCAACGGCTGCGCCGTGGCGCCACTGGTATCGCTCGGCACGTTCAATAGCGTGCCCTAAGGTATGCCCGTAATTGAGAATTTCGCGGCGACCAGATTCGCGTAGATCTTCGGAAACAACCTCCGCTTTCACCCGAACGGCACGCTCAATCAGGTCACGCACTATTGACGACTGAGAATCCCGAATCTTTTCTGGGTTAGCCTCAATAATGTCAAGAATCTGTGGGTCAGCAATGAACCCACACTTTACGACCTCCGCCATACCTGTTAAAAGCTCATGCTCCGGCAAGGTACGCAGCGTACCAATCTCACAGAGCACTGCAGAAGGTGGCCAAAATGCCCCCACAAGATTCTTTCCCTCGGCGGTGTTAATACCTGTTTTTCCTCCCACAGCGGCATCAACCATGCCAAGAAGAGTGGTCGGAATGTGAATCACACGTACCCCGCGCAGCCAGGTTGCCGCCACAAAACCGGCAACATCAGTAATGGCTCCGCCGCCCACTGAAATAATTGCATCCGTGCGTGTAAAGTCGTTCTGACCTAAAACCTGCCAGCAAAATGCGGCCACTTGATGGTGCTTAGCTTCTTCAGCATCAGGAATTTCAGCGCTAAAAGACTCGTAGCCAACTTTACGCAGATCCTCCATAACAAGCTCGCCGGTAGCCCGTAGGGCGCGCGGGTGGATCACCAAGATTTTATGCGCTGTGTTACCTAGAATATCGGGGATTTTCTTAAGCAAATTATGCCCCACCAGAACATCGTAGTTCTCGCGTGGTGAGCTGCCTGTGACGGGTATATAGGTAATGTCTTCCTCACCGGAAGCTCCGAAAGTTGGAGCTACAGAGGTTTCGGACTCAGCGGCGTGATGTGACTGTTCAATCATGAGAGTGTTCCTTTCGGAAGGCAAGAACAAAGTTCTGAATTTCGGCGGTCATAACGCTAATATTTTTTTCTCCACGCGCATCCAAAGTATACTGTGCAAGTTCCTCATACCGATGCTGCCTATGCTCAAAAATCTCAGACCAGCGCTCTACCGGGTTAGGCTCTAGAAGCGGGCGGGTTTTATTGCCTGTAATGCGCGGCTCAACCGTATCCACATCGACCAGAATGTAAACCACGCATTCGTCACGCAAAAGGTCAGCAACCGCATCAGTCATAGGGGCACCGCCACCCAGCGAAAAAACTGTGTTGCGATAGGTTGGCGAGGTCAGCACATCTTCAATAGTCTTGCGTTCAAGTTCCCGAAAATAGGCTTCACCAAAGATTTCAAAAATCTCGGATACCTCACCATAACGTTCCACAATCAGCTGGTCGGCGTCAAGAAACTCATAGCCGTAAAACCGTGCAAAATGGGTGCCAATATAGGTTTTTCCCGCCGCCATAGGACCGATGAGAACTACCGGACGGGCACGTTCGGCAAATTCTTCCTGAAGCTCACGTACCTGCTGCGGATGTATGCGAAGGGTATTTTCCTCGCTTTTCTCCTTAGAGATGCTTTCGCGCTTTGATTCTAAACTAGCAGTGCTATGCCTCAGGTGTGCAGCCTGTGCCATACGCGCTGTAATCGCGGCAAAACTTGCGGATTCATGTGGCTGTTCAGACACAGGTGCCCGTTCCAAGTCATCATTTTTACGTGAAGCCTGTTCCGCAACGATGCGCGGGCGTGCGAAGATTGCGGGCGTCGGTATAGTGTCTGATTGCTGACCGCGTGCTGCCTTGTTCGTCTCCAATACTTCAGACTCTTCAGGAACTTGAGGACTCCCCTGTCCGTCCTGCGGTTTATGAGATTCTACAGTAAAGCCCGCCAATTTTTCACGAAAAACGCTTGAAGCGAGAGGAGCGGGTGTATCCGAATCAGATGAAGCATATACCCGTACCTTCGACGTAGCGCGAGGGACAGCTTTCCCAAATTTCCCAAAAACCGTGAGTGGGCTGGGAACAGCCGCTTTGCGAGCAGAATGAAGTTCTTGAGTGTGTGAGCCTACCTCATGCTGTTCAGCCGTATTCTCCTCAGGTTCCGAAAGCTTTGACTGCGGGCGCGATGCATTCCCCTCTCGGGCACGGCGCGCTGCTTCCGCTATGCGAGAGAAAGGGTTCGTCTCCGACGATGGGCGCCCGGAAGGCGCTGGATCCTCAGCAGCCACAGTCTAGGAATCCCATCCCGCAACATTAGATGCCCAAGCCAGAGATTCGGGAATCTCTGCCAGATAAGAGTCCATATTTCGACGTGTCTCGCCGATGGAATCGCCACCAAATTTCTCCAGTGCTGCCTGTGCGAGTACAAGGGCGACCATAGCCTCCGCCACCACACCGGCGGCTGGTACAGCACACACATCAGATCGCTGATGATGCGCCTTCGCGGGTTCCCCGGTTGAAGTATCAATAGTTTTGAGTGCCTTGGGAACGGTAGCGATAGGCTTCATAGCGGCACGAACACGCACAAGATCGCCTATACTCATACCGCCTTCAATGCCGCCGGCTCGGTTCGTATCACGAGTCACGCCATGTTCACCGACCGAAATCTCATCGTGTGCGACGGTACCAGGGCGGTCGGCGGTCGCAAAGCCATCACCAACTTCGACACCCTTAATAGCTTGAATCCCCATTAGCGCTGCGGCAAGGCGAGCATCCAGACGACGATCCCAATGCACATATGAACCGAGTCCTGGGGGCATACCATAAGCCAAAACCTCGACGATACCGCCGAGTGTTTCTCCATCTTTGTGCGCCTCATCAACCCGGGCGACCATAGCATCTGAAGTAGCTTTATCGAAGCACCGAAGAGGATCAGCGTCAAGAGCAGCAACATCACGGGGAGCAGGCACTGACACTCCATTGGGCGCGTGTACGCCGCCCACTGCAACAGTATGCGATACAAGCTCAACACCGAGTGCTTTTAAAACCTGAGCGGCGACCACGCCCAGAGCTACCCGAGTCGCGGTTTCACGTGCCGATGCGCGCTCAAGAACAGGACGAGCCTCCGAAAAGTTGTATTTCTGCATACCCGTAAAATCCGCGTGACCGGGGCGCGGGCGTGTCAGGGCAGCATTGCGGGCACGCCCTTCAATAAGTGCGGGATCTACCGGATCTGAGCTCATGACATCAACCCATTTAGGCCATTCAGTATTCGCGATTTCAAGTGCTACGGGGCCACCCTGCGTCAGGCCGTGCCGTACCCCGCCCAGAATACGCACTTTATCTTCTTCAAACTTCATACGAGCGCCGCGGCCGTACCCTAGACGGCGGCGAGCCAGCGCATCACGCACCATCTTGCTGGTAAGCTCCACGCCGGCGGGGACTCCTTCGATAATACCGACCAGCGCTTCACCGTGAGACTCCCCCGCGGTCAGCCAACGTAGCTCCATGTATTTCCTCATCTCCGTTTTGCCGTCCTGAGAGTTCCGGCACCGTCAAAGTTTGAATCTGTATATAAATTCTAACGTCTCTTTAGCGCACAATGTCAGGAAGCTGTTCACGCGGAGCAAGATTGACAGCGGCACACATCGCATTGAGCACGTCAAGCTCGTGCGGGAGACGCTGATCTGTAGCATGCCCGGTAAAAACGCGCACCTGGTCGAGAGCCTGATAGAGAAGCATTTCAAGGCCTGATACGACGCACCCGCCGCACCGCTCCCAAATCTGCGCTAGCTGAGACGGCCACGGATCATAAGCTACATCCAGTAGAACAGCGTACGGGTAGACCTTGTGTATGTTTTCAGTAAAATCATCTGCAGCATGAGCGGGGAGAGTCGAGATCACCGGGTAATACGCGGCGCAGTCTTCCGGAAACCGGGTAAGAGGCTCTGCCTGGACCTCAAGACTCAGACGTTTTGCTGCGTCATATATGGCAGAGAGCTTATGCAGTGAGCGCGCGTACACCGTCACACGAGTGTACCCCAAACGGTGTAAGGCGGCTAGAGCAGAAATAGCGGTTGCGCCGCCGCCCAGGATAGCCGGTTGTGTCGTTGTTTGGTGAGTTTCAAACCCAGCATGTAGAAGTGCATTGACGATGCCGCCGACATCTGTATTATGGCCACGCGGCAACGGCACTTCAGTATCTTCTGTCTTTCTCCAGAAAACGGTGTTAACCGCCCCAGTCACCTGGGCCAAAGCGGTTGTTGAGTGCATATACCGAATAATATCGGTCTTGAGCGGCATCGTGACCGAAAACCCGCAGATTGCTTCTCCGGCCTCTGCCTCGTCCATGAGGGCCGGAAGATCCTCAGGGAGCGTGTCACGACGGGCATACGCAATGTTCTCTTTGAGTACCTGGTACGCAGCGGTATGTAAAACTGGCGAGAGCGAATGCGCTATAGGATGCCCCAGCACATAGGCTCGTCGTGCTCCCGCTGCTTCAGTCATGGTATTCCCTTCCCACGCGATGCCATTTAGGTTGTCCGTCACTTTATACACATAAACGGAACGGATGCTCCTTCCAGTTTAGTGGAAGGAGCATCCGTTCCGTTTTATGAAGAACCGTACAGAACCTACAAATACGGTGCCTCAGTACTGACTATGCAGTATCTTACTTACAGCGACCTGAGTGTTCCTCACACCACTGGTTGTACTCGTCAACGTACTTCTGGTGTTCCTTATAGGTGCGGGAGTACTTCGTCTCACCCGTGTCAAGGTCAACCGTTACCCAGTAGTAGTACGGGTTGTTCTCGGGATTCGCTACCGCTTTGATTGAGGATAACCCTGGCGATGCAATCGGGCCTGCAGGCAACCCCGTATTTGCATAGGTGTTGTACTTATTATTCTTATCAGCCTTTTGCTCTTCCGTGAGGTGATATGAACGTACACCCAAGCCATAGGTCACGGTAGCATCGGACTGAATCAAACCGTTAGTCTCCCCCTTGGGGTTATTGAGGCGGTTATTGATAATGCCCGCAACGGCCACATAGTCCTTAGGCTGTGCTTCAAGCTCCACGATAGAAGCCTTAGTCAGGACCTCAAAGGTTCGTTGGTCTCCGCTAACTCCTGCTTCCTGCAAATCAGCCTTTGTTCGCGAAACCATAGCCTCAATAATTTTCTTGGCGTCGGTCCCTTCCTTCGGAATTCGGTATTCGCCCGGGTGCAGCCAGCCTTCCATAGAGGGGAAGTTCTTCGGGATACCGTATTCTTCGGGGTGAGACATAGCAGCTTCAATATCGCGACGACTTATCTTGCCTTCGGTAGCTTTAGCGATAATATCGACCGTCTCGTTCATACGCTTACCCTGCTGAACCGCGATATAGAAAATATTATTATCGCTATCTACCAGGTTCTTCACGACCGAAGAGCTGCTCATTTGCTTCTGCAACTCATAGGTACCAGCTTTAAGAGTTTTACCGTTAGCCTCTTTCTGGTACACGTCAATAAACTTGCCGGGATCGGCAATAATGTCTTTTTCTTTGAGCGCCTGCGCAATCTGCGCGGTACTCTCACCCTGCTCAATCGTGAAGCTTACCGGCTCGCCATTTCCCGACCCCGAATAGTCACGATTTTTGAAGGGGTTAATGTCGTAACGCTGCACGAAGACCACCCCAAGCACAATAAGTACCACGGCAAAGACGCTCAAAGCTGTTGCCATGATGGTGTGGCGGCGACGCTTACGTGCGCGTAGCTCCCTAGCGGTTACCACCTCATCCTCAAGGGTGATACCGCGAATGCCGGCCTGGCTTTCGGCGAGTGTCGGACTGAGAAGCTCGCTTAAGCTACTCTCTCGCGTCCGCTGTTTTGTAGGTTCTTCGGTCACTGAAGGTTCTCCGTTTCGTTGACGGGGCCGTCTATAGTCTCTTGCAGATGGGAATCTTCGCGAGGTGATTCATGCACCAGATATCCAGCGACAGCTTGCCCAGCTTTAAGAGCATCCAGACTGTACTGCAATATGTTAACAGCAGCAACCTGGTCAACCATAGTCTTGAAATTTCGGCTGGATACACCAGCCTCGTGGAGGGAACGATGCGCGCTCACTGTGGTGAGACGTTCATCGACCAGCCAAATGTTGATGTGTGTATTTCCTTCTGCATCCAATTCGGAGCGCAAAGCGTGGGCGTAATCCCGTGCCATGCGGGTGGAGTCCGACTCTCCTCCCCGCATGGTTTTGGGAAGCCCCACAAAGATCTCTTTCACGTCGTTAACCTCCACAAGTTTGCGGAGAACTCGACGGTCCGAGTTCTTCTTGCTGTCACGACGGAGTGTCTTGAGCGGAGTCGCCAAAATGCCGTCTGGGTCGCTCAATGACGTGCCAACGCGGGCATTACCCACGTCAACACCCATCCGTACTCCTCGTTGAAATTCAGTCAAGTTATGCCTGCGCTATCGCGTTGCGGATAGCATCCAGTGCTTCTGAAACCTTCGAAGCATCCTGTCCGCCACCCTGTGCAACATCGTCCTTGCCGCCGCCACCGCCGCCGAGTATACCTGCTGCGAGTCGCACCAAGGCACCGGCTTTAATGCCAGCTTCACGGGCACCTTCATTTGTGGCGACAAGAATAACCGGGCGACCATTGGCCACGCCAGTCACCGCCACAACGGCAGCTTCAGAGCCGAAGCGTGAACGTAAATCTAACGCTAGCGAACGAACACCGTTGGCGTCCAGCTCTCCCGCATGATGTGTAAGAACTCGTACGCTGCCGATGGTTTGCGCGTTTTCTAAAAGCTTACCAGCCTCAGCCTGAAGCTTCTCGCGGCGCAGCTTTTCAAGTTCTTTCTCAGCTGACTTTAGTTTCGCCAACGTCTGGTTTATTTTCTCGGGTAGTTCAGCCGAGGACTGCACTTTCATCATGCCGGTCAGCTGATTGACTAGGGTACGCTCAGCGGCAAGATGCTCGAAAGAATTCATACCGACCAGTGCCTCAACGCGGCGGTTACCCGAGCCCACAGACTGTTCAGTGAGCAGAGTCAGAGAACCAATTTCAGATGAAGTTCCTACGTGGGTGCCGCCACAAAGCTCACGCGAGAACTCTCCACCGATTTCGACCATACGCACGATGTTGCCATACTTCTCGCCGAAGAGGCTCATAGCGCCTAGGGCTTTAGCCTCGGCAAGAGGCATCTCACGCGCAATAACTTCGTGATTATCCCGGATAGCGAGGTTTGCTACCTCTTCGACTTCACGCTTAGCGGAGTCAGATAGGCTCTCACCCCATGCGAAGTCAAAACGCAGGTAGCCTTCCTTATTGAAGGAACCACGCTGAGTTGCTTCATTACCCAATACCTGGTGCAAAGCCGCATGAACAATATGGGTACCCGAATGGGCTTTTTCACCATCTCGACGACGCTGCACATCAACCTGCGCCACAACCTCAGCGCCCGGATGCGCTTCACCTTCACGAACAACGGCGCGGTGAACGCTCAAACCCTTGACGGGCTGCTGCACGTCCTGAACATCGATCACGAAACCGTTTCCAGTAATCACGCCGGTATCAGCTGCCTGTCCGCCGCCCTCCGCATAGAACGGGGTTTCGTCCAAAACAACCTCGATCTTATCGCCCGCTTTAGCTACGGGAACGGAAACCCCATCCTTCAGCAAAGCACGAAGATGAGTTTCGGTACGAAGTTCGGTGTACCCGGTAAAGATAGAACCACGTTCATCCACGAGCTTACGAAGCTCAGAGAGGTCTGCGAAAGAACCTTTTTTAGCCTTAGCATCAGCCTGAGCACGGTGACGCTGCTCAGCCATCAGTTCGCGGAACGCCTTCTCATCAACCTTTACGCCTGCTTCAGCAGCCATTTCAAGGGTCAGGTCGATTGGGAATCCGTAGGTATCGTGCAGTGCGAATGCTTCTGCCCCAGAAACAGAGTTTGACCCGTCTTTCTTAGCCGTAGCAACGGCTTCTTCCAAACGCTCAGTGCCGGTTTCAATCGTATGCAAAAATGCCTTTTCCTCGGCATAAGCGATGCGGGAAATACGCTCGAAATCATCCGCCACGTAGGGGAAAGCACCAGCCATCGCATCGCGAGAAGCGGGGAATAGAATAGGCAGGCACGGTTCAGTAACGCCCAGCAGACGCATCGCACGAATAGCGCGGCGCATCAGGCGGCGTAGAATATAGCCGCGTCCTTCGTTGGAGGGAGTCACACCATCGGCAATCAGCATGAGAGAAGAGCGAATATGGTCCGCGACCACACGCATGCGCACATCGTCTTCATACCCCGGATCTTCGGGAGATTCAGAGCCGTGGTATTTTTTCCCGGAGAGCTTCGAAGCGGCGTCAAGTACCGGGCGCACCTGATCGGTTTCGTAGAAGTTTTCAACACCCTGCAGAAGCATCGCCAAACGCTCAACGCCTAAACCGGTATCAATATTCTTCTTGGGCAATTCACCCAGAATCTCGAAATCTTCCTTACCGATCCCTTCACCACGCTGATACTGCATGAACACAAGGTTCCAGATCTCAATATAGCGATCGTCGTCTACCGCCGGACCGCCTTCTTTGCCGTATGCAGGTCCGCGGTCATAGAAAATTTCGGAATCGGGGCCTGCAGGACCAGGCTGACCTGTAGACCAGTAGTTTTCCTTCATACCCATGCGTTGGATACGTTCTTCGGGGAATCCTACGGTTTTAGTCCATACGTCGAAGGCTTCGTTGTCTCCTTCGTAAATGGTCACCCACAGACGTTCCGGGTCCAACCCGTAACCGCCTTCATCCTGACTAGCGGTGAGTAGTTCATAGGCGAAAGGAATAGCTTGCTCTTTGAAATAATCGCCAAATGAGAAGTTACCCGCCATCTGGAAAAAGGTACCATGACGGGCGGTCTTACCTACTTCGTCAATGTCGAGGGTACGAATACACTTCTGAACGCTTGTTGCACGCGAGAACGGAGGGGTCTCTCGTCCAAGAAAATAAGGGATAAATGGCACCATACCGGCAATGGTAAACATGGCACCGGGTTCGTTTGAGATGAGTGATGCAGAAGGCACCACGGTATGTCCGCGCTTCTCGAAAAATTCGATCCAACGCTTAGAAATTTCCTGTGAGAGCATCGCTTTCCTTAGACAATTCTGTGTGAAAATCTACGAAATCTATCAAGTTCGTCATGCCGTCATTACGGCTGCGTTACAGTACCGGCTAGTTAAAGAAATCTTCACCCAGCTCTCGGTCACGTTGGATGCGGGCGGAGCGAAGTTCTTCCTCGGTGGCGGCAATCCGCGATTCCACGTCGAGCAGTTCCCGCTCGGCAGCAGCCCGATTTGTGGAAGCAATTTCTTGCTCACTCATCCGACGGTCCCAGGTATCTATAGAACCAGGACGTATATCCTGTTTCTGTCGCTCAACTTTAGCATGAAGTTCAGCTTCTTTTTCCTGCATGCCTTCACGAACACGCGCAGCAAATTCGACAGCTTTAAGCGCATAGGGTTGAAGAGGCTTACCAACGGGTGAATCGAAAAACTTTCCCATCTGTGACTCCGGGTTAAGAGCGAGTGTACCCTGTTGGTACTGAACAAGAGCGCCTGTTTTCTTTTCAGCCGATGCGTTGGCGCGTTTTGAGGCAAAGTAGCCTACCGCCGCACCCGCTCCCACAAGAAGAACTGACCGAAATAAACCCAATTACTGTTCACCTCCCTGTGAAGTACCAGCTGCACGATCATCGTCACCAGGCTTCTTACCGCGGAATGCCTGACGGACACCGTATGAGAACGAAGCAACTTTAATCAGGGGCTGCCCCACAGTTGAGGTCACCAAAGAAGACAGGGCAGAAACGTTCGCGGAAGCATCGGATACGTTAGAGGTGATACCGTCTACCTTCTCAAGCTGCTCATTCGTGGTAACGACTGTTTTAGTAACTTCGTCGATCAAAGGCGATGTGCTCTGGTTGAGTGAACGAATGGTCACGATAAGTTCATCGAAAACTTTAGTCAGGCGAATAATAGGTAAAGCAAGTAACGCCACAAGAATTGCAAAAACACCGGCAGCTATCAGACCTGCAATGTCTCCACCACTCATCACGACCTCTTTCCTATATCAACCAGTAAAACACAGTGGGCGCCCGCGAGAAACAAGTTTTGAAGCGAGCACACAGAAAAACCGTACCCACGGCTTACTCCATCATAAATGAAAAACCTTGTGCATGCCCATTTTGAACGCCGCTTGTCGTCAAAATATACAGCTCTACCAGGGGTTTTATAAAAAATTTACACTTACTGCGGTGTCTCGTTACAGTTCAGATTCCACGTTTATTACCCTCATCAAACTCTATAAGACATGCATAAGATGCAACATCAAGGAATAATCCTCAGGTTTAGTCATACACCACCGACCTGAATTTTGGGTTCTGAAGCAAGTAAACACCTTCAATAAATGTTGTACCGTCTATTAAACCGGTAATAGCACACAAGAGATTATGCAATAAAAAAAATAACCCCTCCTACAGCCGAACCGTAGGTAGGGGTTACCCTTCTCGAAAATTCGAGATTATGCTAGGCGTGAGTAGTACTCAACAACCAGCTGCTCATCGCAGATCACAGGGATCTCTTCGCGCTTGGGGGCGCGTTCGAGCTTAGCGTGCAGCTTCTCGATTTCGACGTTTAGGTATGCCGGAACCTCAGGCAGAACTGCCTGGTTCTCGCCCGCAGCCGCGACCTGGAAAGGAGTGGTCTTCTCAGACTTCGGGTGAACGTGAATCAGCTGGCCGGGCTTAACACGGAACGAAGGACGATCCACGCGCACACCGTCAACCATAATGTGACGGTGTACAACCATCTGACGAGCCTGTGCAATGGTGCGAGCAAAGCCCGAACGCAGAACCAGAGCGTCAAGACGGGTCTCAAGGTGCTCAACCAGGTTCTTACCGGTCTGACCCTCGACACGCTTTGCTTCAAGGTATGCGCGGCGCATCTGTGCCTCACGAATGTTGTACTGAGCGCGCAGACGCTGCTTTTCCTTCAGCTGGGTAGCGTAGTTAGAATCAGCCTTCTTGCGGGCACGACCATGCTGACCGGGGCCGTAAGGACGGCGCTCAAGGTACTTTTCTGCCTTCGGGGTCAGTGCGATGCCCAAAGCACGGGACTGACGCACGGTACGGCGGGTGCGGTTATTTTTAGCCACAATTACCTTTCATAGTGCAGAACCCTCATGTATTCACGCTAAGGGCTCTTATCTTTTTGGAGCTGGCCTCCTTGGTTTACCCGCACCGGGTGGTGGGGCGGAGAGTTTGGGGCAGAGTACCCCAGCACTACGTCAGCGTTATTCCTAAACCAAAACACAATATACTGCGCTATATAGTAGATATAACGAGACTGCCAGACCCATCAAGTCTACCGTGGTTCGCATTCAGAATCTACCTGAGTACCGCACAAATTTTGTGTTCTCAACCATGCGCAAGAACACATTATGACACTCCCTCAAAACTTTATGACAGAAGTTCCTTTACCGAATCTTTACCATGTCATAGAATAAAGGCAGTACACCGGATGTGCGACCGACTTCCGGGCTCATAAGAGTCTGGTGCGCATTCGGAGTTTATCTATCACATCTCACTCTAGCGGTATACACCACGGCCGAGGTGGTGCATACCGCTTTTCTGTTCGGTTAGCTATCGGCTCGATTCAGAATTTCTCGGATACGCTCGCGCCGTTCAGCCAGGGTTCGTTCAAATCCATACTGCGTCGGCTCGTAGTAGACCTTATCCCGCAAGGTATCCGGCAAATACTGTTGAGCTGCCACATGCCCCGGCTCATCGTGCGCATAAATATATCCGTCGCCGTGTCCCAAATTGGCGGCGGCCGCATAATGGGCGTCTCGAAGATGAGCTGGAACCTGCCCCGAAAGCCCAGATCGTACATCCACTATTGCCTTATTAATAGCCACATATGCCGCATTCGATTTGGGTGCTAAAGCACAGTAGATCACCGCCTGCGACAGAATAATACGCGCCTCTGGCATGCCGACCAACGCCACCGACTGGGCGGCGGCGGTCGCTACTTGAAGCGCCTGCGGATCGGCGAGGCCGATATCTTCACTCGCCGCAATCATAATGCGCCGCGCCACAAAGCGTGGGTCTTCGCCGCCTTCGAGCATGCGCGCTAGATAGTGGACGGCGGCATCAGCATCGGAACCGCGTATAGACTTAATGAAGGCGCTAATCACGTCGTAGTGCTGATCACCACCTTTATCGTAGCGAACGGCAGCACGGTCAACGGCTTCCTGGGCATGTGCCAGAGTAATGCGCACAGGCTTGCTATGGTTTACCTCTCCCCCAGATTCCGCGTTCTCGTCCGGGGATTCGACCTGTTCATGCTCACTGAAGGCTACGGCAGCGGCCGCTTCTAAAGAAGTTAGCGAGCGACGTGCATCGCCACCGGAGACTGCGGCAAGGTGGGCACGAGCATCTTCATCAATCACAGCAGCACCGTTGAACCCGCGGGGGTCTTCGAGCGCTCGGTTAATTAAAGACTCAATATCGGCTGGCTCCAAAGAATGCACCCGGAGCAAAAGTGAACGTGAAAGAAGAGGCGAAATCACGCTGAACGAGGGGTTTTCCGTCGTTGCCGCCACAAGAATAACCCAGCGGTTTTCGACTCCGGGCAGCAGCGCATCTTGTTGAGCCTTCGTAAACCGGTGAATCTCGTCAAGAAAAAGCACTGTTGTGGTGCCGTACATGTCACGGTCTAAAAGTGCTTGGTCCATAACGGCGCGAACGTCTTTAACTCCGGCGGTGATAGCGGAAAGCTCGACGAATTTACGCCCCGGCGCACGTGCGATGACATGCGCCAATGTGGTTTTCCCGGTGCCGGGAGGGCCGTACAAAATAACAGACGAGGGTCCTGCTGGTCCAGACTTATCGGCACCGGCAAGCACACGAAGCGGAGACCCTGGGGTCAGCAGATGGGCTTGTCCAAAAACTTCATCGACGTGACGCGGGCGCATACGCACTGCCAAGGGCGCTTGGGATGCGGTACGTGAAGACGGTGCGGACGCAAATTTTACGCGATCTTCGTCGTCTGGAAGGTCAAGGTCAAAAAGCGAATCTGCCATATTTCAACTCTACCGTGCCTATACGCGGTATCTAGAGGGTTTCGCTATCGAGAATGAGGGTTACCGGTCCGTTATTAACGAGTTCAACCTGCATATCGGCGCCGAAAACTCCTGTTTCAACACGGATCCCGATAGCGCGAAGCTTCTGGACAAAAGCCTCAAAAATCGGCTCGCTGACAGCGCCCGGAGCCGCTTTCGACCACGACGGGCGCCTGCCTTTTTTCGCATCTCCGTAGAGCGTGAATTGACTAACGGCGAGAACGGGCGCATCAACCTCAAGCGCGGATTTTTCGCCATCAAAAAGGCGCAGGTTAGCGGTCTTATCCGCCATTTTCGCCAGTTGGGCCTCGCCGTCCTCATGGGTAATACCGACGAGTGCAAGATACCCGGTTTCTTCAATCGCCCCAACGATTTTATTCTCTACACGCACGGATGCACGGCTTACACGCTGCAAAATAACTCGCATGGGTATGCTCTGCCTTTCGATGTTTATAAGACGTTCAGATACTTCCGCGAAGCTGTACCGCTTGCAGAAATTTCTCTGCTTCACGGGGTGTTCGGAATTCGATATATCGTTTGTCAGGGTGATTTCTGCGTGCTTCGACCATAAGAGGGTCATATGTAGGGTAACTGATCCAGCTATAGCGAATCATATTTTCAGGGTCGGTAAACACACTCCACAGGGGCGGCTCAGTATTTCCCGCCCAGAGTTTTTCACGATTTACTGCCCGGCGCAGGGTTCTTCGAATAACCCGCTGCTCAACAAACCATCTCGGATAATGCAGGTAAATGACGGTATCAGCACGCTCTAGAAGACGCTCACGTACCTGCGAATACTGCCATTCTGTAATCCACGAATCCTGCGCCGCGAGCTCATCCACATCTGCTTCAAAACTGGGGCGGGGCGTCCAGTTCTCGCCCCAGTGCAAAGAATCCATTTCGGTATGCGGTATGCCTAAAATCGCACCAAGTCTTCCGGCAAATGTGGTTTTGCCGCTGCCACTGGCGCCTGTCATGAGGATGCGCATAGGTTCATATGCCTTTCGTATGGGGACTCTTTCCAGAATAGCTAACCCATACACGAATGCGCACCGAAACGACGAAAGCGGGCTGCATATACACCGTGGCGTATCTACAGCCCGCTTTCCTCTCAGCGATCACGCACCGAGGCTTTCAAGCAAGAACTACTCCTCGTCGTCCTTCTTCGGCTTGAAATCAACGCCTGCTTCCTTGCGCTGCTGCGGCGTGATCGGCGCAGGTGCGGCAGTCAGCGGGTCGTATCCATTACCAGTCTTCGGGAAGGCAATAACCTCGCGAATCGAATCTACCCCCGCAAGAAGCGAGATAATGCGATCCCAGCCGAATGCGATACCGCCCATCGGGGGTGCACCGTATTTGAAGGCGTCCAGCAGGAATCCGAACTTCTCCTGCGCTTCTTCCTCACCAATTCCCATGACCGCAAAAACACGTTCCTGCACGTCACGGCGGTGGATGCGGATAGAACCGCCACCGATTTCGTTACCATTGCAGACAATATCGTAGGCGTATGCCAGCGCCGAACCGGGGTCCTTGTCGAAGGTATCCAAAAACTCGGGTTTTGGCGCCGTGAAGGCGTGGTGCACGGCAGTCCATGCGGAGTGCCCCAGCGCGACATCTCCCGACTCGGTGGCCTCTGCGGCAGACTCAAAGAGAGGCGCATCCACAACCCACACGAAAGACCACTCGCCGTCCTTAATAAGGCCGGTGCGGTGACCGATCTCAACACGGGCAGCGCCCAGCAGAGCACGCGCCTGTTTAGCTTCACCGGCGGCGAAGAAGATGCAGTCCCCGGGGTTGGCGCCGGTTGCTGCAGCAAGACCTGCACGTTCCTCATCAGTGATGTTCTTCGCAACAGGACCAGTCAGTTCGCCGTCTTCCTGCACCAGTACATAGGCCAGACCCCTCGCACCGCGCTGCTTTGCCCATTCCTGCCATGCGTCCAGGGTGCGGCGCGGCTGAGAAGCGCCGCCGGGCATTACCACGGCACCCACGTAGGGAGCCTTAAACACACGGAACGTGGTGTTGGCAAAGTAATCGGTAAGTTCGGTCAGCTCAAGACCAAAACGCAGATCTGGCTTGTCGGTACCGTATTTCTCCATCGCTTCGGTATAGGTCATACGGCGAATAGGACGGGGAATCTGCACATCAATCAGATTCCAGACAGCCTCGACAATGCGTTCGCCCAGGTCAATAATGTCGTCTTGATCTACGAAGGATGCCTCAATATCGAGCTGAGTGAACTCAGGCTGACGGTCCGCACGGAAGTCCTCATCGCGGTAGCATCGAGCAATCTGGTAGTACTTTTCAATGCCGCCCACCTGCAGGAGCTGTTTAAACAGCTGGGGTGACTGCGGCAACGCATACCAAGAACCAGGTGCCAAACGCGCAGGAACCAGGAAGTCACGGGCACCTTCGGGTGTCGAACGGGTAAGAGTGGGGGTTTCAACCTCAAGATAGCCGTCATCAGCAAGCAGGTTGCGTGCCGCGCGGTTAGCGTCGGAACGCAGGCGCATGATGCGAGCAGGCTCGGGGCGGCGAAGGTCAAGGTAACGGTAGCGCAGACGCGCCTCTTCACCAACCTCAACATGCTCGTCAATCTGGAATGGAAGCGGTGCCGCAGTATTGAGAACCTCGACCGCAGAAACTTCAACCTCAATTTCACCGGTTGCAAGATTCGGGTTTTCATTTCCCTCAGGGCGCTTGGTCACCTGACCGGTTACACGCAGAACGTATTCATTGCGTAGGTGTTCAAAATCATCTTCGTTATGGAACACGCACTGGGTGACGCCCGCGCGATCACGCAAATCGACGAAAGCTACGCCGCCGTGGTCACGACGACGAGCTACCCAGCCGGTGAGGGTTACGGTTTCTCCGATGTTGGCGGCGGTGAGCTCGCCATTGGTATGGGTGCGAAGCACTGCATTCCTTTCATTGCAGGCACCTCACGACTATAGACAGTAGCCGGGTGCATGCGCTTGATTTTTAAGATACGCACACTGCGTGCGCATTGTCCCATTGTAATGCCGCCACTCACTATAGTGTGGCGACACCCGCAATATTTTATGAGCCGATGCTCTCGGCAGGCACTATACGCACGTTCAGGTCTTCTTCTGGAGGCATCCAGCTCGCGGGGTCCGCAGCAACTTGTTCCCCCGAACGGATATCCTTGACCTCGTGCGTCAGCTCGCCGTTATCCCCCGTCGAAATAAACCAGACGAAAGGAATACCGCGTTTTTCAGCATATTTGATCTGCTTACCAAATTTTGCTGCGTTCGCCGAAACTTCACAGGCGATACCGCGCGCCCGAAGCGCATCGGCCACATCGTTGGCGGCAGACCAGCCTTCATCATTAGTGAGGGCGATAAATACCGCAGATGGAACCTTACGAGTAGCCTGTGCAAAACCCTGCGAGAGGATGCGCGCCACCAGGCGGGTTACCCCAATTGACAGCCCGACTCCGGGATAGGTTTTCTTCCCGTTCGAGGCCAGCGACTCGTACCGACCGCCCGAGCAAATCGACCCTAACGATTCATGCCCCACAAGCACAGTCTCATAGACGGTACCGGTGTAATAATCCAGCCCGCGCGCGATAGAGAGATCAGCAAGAACTTTTCCGGGGGCACGGCGGGCAGCCTCATCAATAACTTCGGCAAGCTCAGTAACACCCCGATCAAGAAGTTCATGCTCAACCTTGTACCGCTCAGCGAGTTCACGGACCTGGGCCACAAAAGATGAATCCTCGGTACGAATCTGCGCAAGCTCTAGGGCTGCATGAGCCTGCTCTTCAGAGGCGCCAACCTCACGCTGAAGTTCCTGCGCCACCGCATCCGCGCCAATTTTTTCAAGTTTGTCAATGGAACGCAGCACCGCGGCTGTATCTGTAAGTCCTAGCCCACGATAAAAACCCTCCGCAAGTTTGCGGTTGTTCACCCGAAGTTTGAAATCGGGAATAGGAAGTTTTGAGAGTGCATCCACGACAACGAGAGCAAGGGTCACGTCATAGCGGAAAGGCAGTTCACCATCACCCACAACATCAATATCAGCCTGGGTAAACTCACGTGCACGCCCTTCCTGCGGGCGCTCGCCGCGCCAAACTTTCTGAATCTGGTAGCGAGAGAACGGAAAATTCAGGTACCCGGCGTTTTCAACGACGTACCGCGCGAAAGGCACGGTCAGATCGAAATGCAGAGCAAGTTTTTCTTTAGCTTTACTGGCGTTGTCATCCAACAGGCGAGAGATCGAGTAAACTTCCTTATCAATATCACCCTTGCGAAGAAGCTGCTCAATAGTCTCAACCGAACGGGTCTCAATCGAAGAAAAACCGTGAAGCTCGAAGGTCTTACGCAGAGTGTCAAGAACATGGTTCTCAACAAGTCGTTCAGCCGGTAAATACTCCGGAAAACCAGACAGCGATGCCTTGCGAGCCATATGCTTCTCTCCTTGAAATCGTGGTATCAGATGTGCGCCATATTATGTGACGCGCACAGCCTTTTAATCATAGCAAGGATGCGCCCACAGCGAACCGCAAAACTTCGCGCCTATTCTGGCGCGTCACATGCCGCTATAGGATGTATAAACCGTATACACCCGCTATGCTGTATAGATGCGCTATATGTTTCGGACTATAGCCATGAGACGTTTCCCCGGCATGACATAGAGCCTATTTTTCCGATGGGTTTTTCATGCCCCTAGTGAATGAGAGTTATAGCGGTGACTATTAAATCCGACGACACCCAGGTAAACCTTGAGCAGGCACGTAAGTTTGGTCGTGTATCCGATGACGGTCATGTTTTTGTGATTGTTGAGGGTGAAGAGTACGCCGTAGGGCAGTTGCCCGGTGCCTCCGAAGAAGAAGCCCTGGCATATTTCGCCCGCAAGTTCGAGAACGTTGAGGCACAGGTCTCTCTGCTCGAATCGCGTGTTGAGAATAATTCCCCGGCGTCAGATCTGCAAAAGGGTATCACCTCCATCGGTGCGCAAATTGGTGTGCGCAATATGGTGGGCGATTACGCAAGCTTGCAGGAGCGCCTGTCAGCATTGAACGAACGCATTATTAAGCTGGGCGAGGCTCAGCAGCAGGAACGTGCCGAGAACCGTGAACGTGCTCTGGCGGCGCGCGAAGAGATCGTTGCTGAGGCTGAGCAGATTGCGGCTCAGGATGTTGAGAAAATCCATTGGAAGAATTCTCACGCCCGTATGAACGAGCTCTTCGATGCGTGGAAACAAGCACAGCGTGAAATTCATTTGGCGAAATCAGTTGAAGACGAGCTGTGGAAACGATTCCGCGCCGCCCGCACCACCTTCGACCGCAACCGTCGGGCGCATTTCTCGCAGCTTGACGATCGTAACGCCCGCATCAAACGCGCGAAGGAAGAGTTGATCGCTCGCGCTGAACAGCTGTCTTCTTCAACCGATTGGTCTGAAACCTCACGTGAATACGGCAAGTTGATGCGTGCTTGGAAGGAAGTTCCGCGCGGTTCTCGCCGTGAGGACGATAAACTGTGGGCGCGTTTCCGTGCCGCTCAGGATGTCTTCTTTGATGCCCGCAACGCCGCCGAAGCACAACAGGACGAAGCGTATGCCGAGAATCTCAAGGTTAAAGAGGCTCTGCTAGTTGAAGCTCGCGCCCTGTTGCCGGTAACCGACATTTCTGCCGCTAAAAAGGCTTTTGAGAAGATCCTTGATCGTTGGGATGCAGCCGGTCGAGTTCCGCGCGCAGATTTGCGCCGTATAGATTCTGAGCTTCGTAAGATTCAGGATGAAATCAACGGTGCAGAAGCCGCTAAATGGAAGAAGAACGATCCCGCTAAGGCAGCCCGCGCAAACTCGCTGCTCACCCAGATCCAGGATTCGCTCGCCGAGCTTGAGTCTGAGCTACAGGCAGCACAGGCCTCCGGCGATGCTAAGAAGATCGCCAAGGCGCAGGAGGCTTTGGAGGCGCGCCGCGCCTGGGCGGCAACCCTTGAAGGTTTCAACGCCTAAAGCTTGTTCCTCCTTCTTACGAAGGTACAAAAAACTCCGAGGTTTTCCCTATCGGGAGACCCCGGATTTTTTGTGTTTATCTACCAAGCTATGCCCTGCTTACACGCTTTACACCCTGCACAGATTTCACGCACCTACAGACTATGCAGCCGCTGGCTTGGCACCGGTGAGACGATACGCCTTATAGACACCCGCAACGTTGCGCACAACGTTCAGGACATGCTCCAGCATAAACCTGTCCCCTAGCTCAACCGCAAACCGGTCGATGACAGTACGATCCTCAGAAGTATGCACGCGCGCATCCAGAATGCTTACTCCGGCCTCTGAAATAGCTCGGATGAGGTCGCTGAGCAGACCCTTACGGTCCAGGCCCTCCACCTGAATCTGCACGCGGTACATGGCATCAGGTGAGGAAGCCCATTCCACCGTGGTAATACGGGGTTCCTCATCAGCATTACGCATATTGGGGCAGTCGCGCCTATGTACCGAAATACCGTTGTACCGAGTCACCATGCCAATAATGTCATCGGGCGGAACCGGTGTGCAGCATCGTGCAATCTTCGTCAGCACGCCCTCGGCACCTGGAACGACCACGCCGTTATCGCTAACAGCACGGTGAGTCTGCTTAAGCAGGGTCTCATCAAAGTCGCTAACCTCAACTTCAGATTCTTCAATCTGGTCGCCATTATAGAGCTCAACAAGAGAGTCAATCACCTGCTTTGGCGATATTTCGTTCTCACCAATTGCTCGGTACAGCGTTGCAACGTCATTCTTGTGCAGCTGTTGAGCTACCTGCGTCATGAGCTCTGGGCTCATCATCTTCTGCAGCGGCAGCTCATTATTGCGCATGCTCTTAGTGAGAGCTTCACGCCCGCGATCCAGCGCCTCAAGACGGCGTTCTTTTGCGAAATGCTGACGAATCTTTGTTCGCGCTCGCGATGAACGCACGAATTTGAGCCAGTCCTCGCTGGGGCCAGCGTCCTCATTTTTGGTGGTCGTAATTTCGACTGTTGAACCCGTAGGCAGCACTGTATGAAGTGGCACTAGGCGCCCATTCACCTTAGCGCCAACGGTACGATCCCCCACTTCAGAGTGAATAGTATAAGCGAAATCCACAGGAGTTGACCCGGCGGGAAGAGCGATTGCTTCACCGTCGGGGGTGAGCACCACGATTTCATCGGTATCGAGAGTTTCTGCCAAAGACTCATAGAATTTATCTGACTCAGGGTTGGAATTGGAGATTTCGGCAATAGACTGCAAAATCCCCACATTCATGGCAGAGGTATGCGCCCCCGGCTCGTGTTTCTGCTGGGTTATTTTCTCACCCCGCGAAGCCGCTTTATATCGCCAGTGCGCGGCAACACCGTATTCCGCTTCCTCATGCATCTTATAGGTGCGGATTTGAATTTCCAACGGTAAATTACCCGGCCCATAAACCGTCAAATGTAATGATTGATAATTGTTATTTTTAGGATTCTTAATATAATCTTTGAAACGCCCCGGCATAGCAGGCCAGAGTGAAAGTATATGCCCTAAAACGGTGTAACATTGTTCATCCGTTTCGACCATAATGCGCACCGCGAGAATATCGTTAATCTCGTCAAAACTACGCCCTTTGGTTTTCATTTTTTGATGAATGGAATAGTAATGCTTCGGGCGGCCCGTCACCGTAGCCTCAAGCCCCACCGAGTCTAAACGCTCTGTAATCTTACTGCGTGATTCATCAAGAAATTTTTCAAGTTTAGGAGTACGCTCTCCCACCATACGCACAATTTCGGCATATATTTCGGGGCTCATCGCGGCAAATGACAGGTCCTCAAGCTCCCACTTGATGGTGTTGAGTCCCAAGCGATGGGCCAGCGGAGCATAAATTTTAAGAGTTTCTTCAGCTTTCCGCGCCGCCGACCCTGCAGCTACAAAACGCCAAGTACGTGCATTGTGCAGACGATCGGCAAGTTTGATAAGAAGCACGCGAATATCTTTACTCATCGATAGCACGAGTTTGCGAATAGTCTCGATGGATGCGTGCTCGCCATAGGTCATTTTGTCGAGCTTTGTCACACCATCAACAAGGTAAGCAACCTCTTCGCCGAACTCCTCTGTGAGCTCTTCCATGGTGTATTCGGTGTCTTCGACTGTGTCATGTAGAAGCCCCGCTGCCAAGACAGGACCGGTCGCGCCCATTTCAGCAAGAATCGCGGTCACGGCAACGGGGTGGGTAATATACGGATCGCCACTTTTACGTTTTTGACCTTCGTGATATTTATTCGCTATTTCAAAGGCACGCTGCAGAACTTGAATATCTTCATCGGGGTGATATTTCCGCACGGCGCGTACAACAGGCGCCAAAAGCGGTGAGAAACGTACGGACGCGCTTTCGTTGGCTCCCCCAGATGTTGAAAGCATGCGGCGACCAAAAACCAAACGGTTAGGCACACGTCCGGATGCTGCCATCACACGGTGAGAGCCACGCACAATTTTCTTAGGCGGCTGCGTCTGCATGCCGCCTTCGTTATCGGGGATTACGGGAGATCCTGCTGCGCTCATCTTTCTGCCTTCTTCCTCGTGCCCTCCACGTATTGAGAATCATCATCGACCCACGCATCACCATAAAACCTGCGATATCACGATATCTTGAGTGAGACTCTCATGTGTTTATTTATCCTACTCACTGTTGTGCAAATGCGGCAAACTCATACAGTGAAACTTTCAAGATTTATTGTAGGTGTTACATAAACCATAGGGGGCGCTCTTGTGAGAACGCCCCCTATGGTTATTCACTTATATACTTCCGTTGAGTTATTGGTCTGCGTTTATAACGTTGACTTCAAAACTCGGTTTACGGCGTTTACGCGGTTTATCATCGTCATCCTCAGATGCGGCATCCGCCTCTGCCTGACCACTCGCGCGGTATTCCTCAACCTTACGTGTGTGGGCGATGATCTTCCGCTCGCCCAAACGTAGGGTTCCATAAAGCGGCGCCGATACGAAGAGTGTACCGACCATGCCGACCAGAATACCGACGAACAAGGACAGCGAGAGATCTTGCAGAGTACCGGCGCCCAACATAAACGCGCCGATAAAGAGGATCGAACCCACCGGAAGAACACCCACAATAGCAGTGTTAATTGAACGCACTAGCGTCTGGTTAACCGCAAGGTTAATGTCTTCCGCAAATGTCCTGTCTTTACGGGAGAAAGCATCCTCGGTGTTCTCACGGATCTTATCGAAAACCACCACTGAGTCGTACAGTGAGTAGCTCAAAATCGTCAAGAAACCGATGATCGCACTCGGGGTAATCTCGAATCCGAGAGCCGCGTAAATTCCTACCGTAACAACTACGGTAAAAAGCAACCCGGCTATAGAAGCCAGCGACATCTTCCACGTGCGGAAATAGAACGCCATGCCGATCAGGGCAAGGATCACGAACACGATCAATCCGAAGAATGCCTGGCGAGTTACGTCTTCGCCCCAGGTAGGACCAACGTAAGAAGAGGTTACGTCATTCTCGCTCACGCCATAAGCATCTTGCAGAGCTTTCTTAACACTGAGGGTTTCGTTATCAGAGAGCTTGCTCATTTGAGCGCGGATAGTTCCGGGGGCAATATTTGTAACACGCACATCCGATGCCGAGGGTGCATGCTCTTTCACGGCGTTTTCGCCCTCAGATACCTCAGTGTGGGTGGTTCGAGATACCACAAATTCCGAGCCGCCACGGAAATCAATACCCAGGTTAAATCCACCGCTTACAAGCGGTATGGCAACAGATACCGCCATCAGCAGAACCGCAAGTAAGAGCCAGAGGCGGCGCTTGCCGATGAAAGGATAAGACCGAGCACCCGAGTGCAAGTCATTACCGAAGCGCGCAAAAACATTAGGCTTAACTTCAGTAGCCATGATTACGCCTCCTTCTCATCATTTGTTGCTTCTTCAGCAGTGGCGGCGCGCTCAGCACGTCGACGCTCCGCAATACTTAGGGTAGGTTCCTTTGACGAGCGGAAACGACCGGCGCCTCGGTATAGGGGTGCTGCCCCCAAGGATTCCGGTGAAAGCCCGGAATGGCGGTGCCCCTCGCCAAAGTATCGTGTATTTGCAAGCAGAGTAAGCGCCGGGTGAGTGAAGAGATACACCACAATCAGGTCTGCGATCGCGGTAAGACCTAGGGTAAATGCGAAGCCCTTCACCGAACCAACCGACACCACGTACAGCACTACTGCCGCCAGAAGGTTCACAGCCTTAGAAGCCAGGATAGTTCGGGACGCGCGCTTCCACCCGTGACTGACAGCCGCCGGTATTGTACGTCCGGCACGAATTTCATCACGAATACGCTCGAAGTACACAATGAAGGAGTCTGCCGTCGCACCAATTGCCACAATCAAACCGGCAACACCCGCCAGGGAGAGGCGATAGTTTAGGGCCCATCCCAAAAGCACAATGGCTTCATACGAGATAATGCCCGCGACCACCAAAGAAGCCATTGTCACAAACCCGAGCAGACGGTACTGGAACAGTGAGTACACAAAGACTAAAAGCAGACCAATCAGACCGGTCAGAATACCCACTTTAAGCTGTTCTGCGCCCAAAGTTGCAGAGATCTGCTGCTCTGATTGAATAGAGAAGCTAATCGGGAGAGCACCGTACTTCAGCTGATCGGCAAGATTCTTAGCTTCCTGCTCTGAGAAGTTACCGGTAATCTGCGGCTTGCCGTCTGCAATAACCGCCTGCGAGACTGGCGATGACAAAACCTTACCGTCGAGCATAATAGCAAAGCGGCTGCGGGGATCGTTCGGGCTCTGACCGCGAATAGCGTTCAGACGAGTCGTCACTTTCTTAAAAGTTTCACGGGCCGAGTCGTTGAACTCAATATTCACGGTCCAGCGACCGGTGTTAATGCCCTGCCCGCTAGTTTCTTGCGAGTGACTTGCCGTCGAAATATCGTTACCGTTGAGTTCTACCGGGCCCAAAATGAATTTCTCGTTGCCATCGGTAGAGCACGCCACGATAGCTTTCTTGGGGTCTGCCGCTTCCGCATCTTCATTATTGCCCGCGGAGCAATCTTTAGCCTCAAACTCTTTATAAAGCTCGGGAGTAATCCAGTTGGTATCTGAACCGTTATCCTCCTGTGGCTCTGCGGTAGGCTTTGGGAGTTTATCGTCAGGAGTGCGTGATTCCTCAGGTACTGCTGTACCGGGCGATGAGGACTGCAGCACCGCGCGGAAGGTCATGTTGGCGGATGCCTGAATAAGCTCACGGGTTTCTGGGCTGATATTTCCAGGAACCGAAACCACAACGTTGTTTCCGGAGCCGAAGGACGTTGTAACTTCTGCCTCCGAAACGCCCGCACCGTCAACGCGCTGACGAATAATTTCAACGGCCTGTTTCAGCTGCTCCTGGCTAACGTTGGTGTCGTTCGACCCGTTCACTTTGGGTGAGAGGATCATCTGGGTACCACCAGATAAATCAAGTGCTAGTTTTGCTCCCCACGATCCACCGGCTTGCGTGGTACCGAAAATACCAGCGGCCATAAGGATCATGAGCAAAACCATCGAGACGAGGGCGCCTCGCGCGGCTGCAAGCGGTGAACGCCTAGCCATATGTGCCCCTTACTAGTTCTATGTTCTAGATATTCTTATGTGCATTAGATAAGGAGCTTCCCCTTTTAGCGGCGAAACTCCTTGACCAGTTATTCTTTGGTCTCTGAAACGTCAGAGCTTGTTTCTTCGGATGCGCCAGCACCTTCGGCAGAATCTTCAGCAGCCGTAATAACCTGCGCAATCGAGTGTGGGTTAATGGTGATGACGGTGCCTTGAGCAATCTCAAGTTTGGCTTTCTGCGCCTCAGCATCAACGGATACAATTTTGCCGTATAGACCCCCACGTGTCATGACTTCGTCCCCGGGTTTAAGCGAAGCGATCATATCCCGCAGCGCTTGGAACTGACGCTTCTGCCGCCTAAAACTGCTGTAAATTAAAAACCCAGCAAAGACGACGACAAGAATCATCATAAGCGAATTGACGTCCATATGTTTCCTCTCCGTAGGCGCAAGCCCACCGCCGCAGGTTGGTAATTCCTACGGATATTTTGACGTTTTATCTGTGCACTACCTATCCATCCTACGCGAGAGGGCTGTGTTTCCCTACTCGTTTCATGATATGCGTGTAGGTTTTCTCAAGCATTATTCGCCGTTTTGGCGATACTCAGGCATCTTTTATGCGGATAGCTAACGCACCATTTTTAGCTTATAACCCACACAAAGGTATATCCCGACAAAGACAGTGCCTGTACCTAGTCTCCGATCTCACTGAGCAGCAGCGGGTACTAGAGGTTAATTTCAGGTGCCTCAAGCCCCAAGTGTTCCCAAGCCGCAGGCAGTGCTACGCGCCCGCGCGGGGTGCGACCGATCAAACCCTCACGCACCAAATAAGGTTCAGCGACAGTTTCTACAGTCTCGGTTTCTTCCCCCACCGCAATAGCAAGAGTTGAAAGACCCACCGGTCCCCCACAGAATTTGTGGATAAGAGACTCTAAAACGGCGCGATCTAGACGGTCGAGGCCGCGCGCATCCACCTCATACATATCAAGGGCGGTCGCGGCATCATGAGAGTTAATATCATGAACATCATTGACGAGCGCCCAGTCTCGCACACGGCGCAGCAAACGGTTTGCAATACGCGGGGTTCCGCGCGAACGACCGGCGATCTCGGCATATCCTTCACTCGTGATACGCATATCCATCAAACCGGCGCTTCGGCGAAGTACAAGTTCTAACTCGGGCACAGAATAGAACTCAAGGTGCCCGGTAAAACCAAAACGGTCACGCAGCGGACCGGGAAGCAGGCCTGCCCGGGTTGTGGCACCCACCAACGTAAATTGAGGAAGCTCAAGTGGAATCGAAGTTGCTCCGGCGCCTTTGCCAACCACAATATCCACACGGAAATCTTCCATCGCCATATAGAGCATTTCTTCTGCCGGGCGGCTCATACGGTGTATTTCGTCAAGAAAAAGTACCTCGCCCGGTGTGAGCGAAGACAGAATCGCAGCCAAATCACCCGAATGCTGAATCGCTGGTCCGGAGGTAATACGAAGCGGTGCCTCCATCTCAGCGGCAATAATCATTGCTAGGGTGGTTTTACCCAGCCCAGGAGGGCCGGAAAGCAACACATGGTCGGCACTGCGCCCACGCATTTTTGAGGCTTCGAGCACAAGGGAAAGCTGCTGACGCACGCGCTTTTGCCCTACGAAGTCGTCAAGCGACTTAGGGCGCAGCGCCGCCTCAATCATTTTCTCCTCAGGTTCTTCTTCCATTGCAACCAGACGTTGCCCAGGAACCTGCCCTGGCGCGTATCCGCCGGATGTAGCGTTATCGTATGGATTCTGAGTCACAATATCGTCCTTTATGGAAGAGAACACCGAGTCTTCTTAGCCTACGGCACTGGCGTACCGCTAATGCCGCCCCACCGTATTCTGCGCTCCCAGAGAGGCAAGCACCCCTCGCAGAGCAACGCCCACGGCTTCCTTTTCTGCATCTGGGTTATGCTGCACGTAAGCGTCGATTGCGGCATCTGCGTCTTTTTCGCTCCACCCTAAAGAGGTGAGCGCATCCATAACCTGGGGCTTCCATGCGATGCCTTGGGCGGGAGCATTTTCTTCGGCCTGACCTTCGCTCAAAATGAGTTTACCAGCCAGTTCTAGCACAATGCGCCGCGCACTTTTCGGCCCGATCCCCGGAACTTTGGTAAAGGCTTTATCGTCGCCGGTTGCAACGGCTCGCTCAACCTCGGTAGCAGTATGCACGCTCAAGACGGCAAGGGCGATACGCGGGCCAATCCCCGAAACCGAAAGCATCATTTCAAAGACCTCTCGCTCTGCAGGTTCTGCAAACCCATAGAGAGTCATGGAGTCTTCGCGCACGATCATAGAGGTCAACAAGGTTGCAGTGGATCCCGTGCGCAGATTTGAGAGGGTACGTGCTGTGGCTCGAACGAGCATACCAAACCCATTGACATCAAGAATTGCGCTCTCTAGCCCTACATGGGTTACATGCCCCGTTAACGACGCAATCATCTTTTCCCTCTCTTGTTACCTTGACCCTGCCAACGTGGGTGCCATCATCCAGTATATTAGAATATTTTTCTGAATGTACAGTTTATAACAATCTTTATCGAAAATATTTCCGATATAAGTTTAGCGTCGTGTCTTTGCCTCAGCTTCAAGCCAGATTCGTTGTGCTGGTGTCAGCTTCGCATGCTGTGCACGCATGGGGCGTGACCCCTGGTGAGTCTGCGTATTCGCTGACATATTAATGCCAGAACCAATGCCGCCACCGCGCCAGCCATGACAGATTGCGATCGCTAAAGCATCTGCTGCATCGGCGGGTTTAGGAATTTTTTCCAGCCCCAAAATCTTAGTAACCATACGACCAACCGAGGCTTTATCTGCACGCCCCGAGCCGGTAACGGCGGCTTTCACTTCAGAAGGCGTATGAAAGAAGACCGGAATGCCGCGTACTGCCGCGGCAGAAATAACCGCCCCAGAGGCATGGGCCGTACCAATCACCGTATTGACCTGCTCCTGCGCAAAAATGCGTTCAATAGCAAGAGCATCAGGTTTATAGGTATCAAGCCAGGTTTGCGTCACGGTAAAAATCCGCAGAATACGCTCGTCAAGAGGCTCAGCGGCGGCGGTTCCCGAGATCCCCACGTTGATGAAGCTGGCTTTGCGGTTGGCGGTCATATCTATCATGCTGAGCCCACAGCGGGTAAGCCCCGGATCTACACCCATAATGCGGGTGGCACCAGCAGAGCGCGGCTCATTACGAAGAGGATGGTTTTCTTGCGTAGTTGCGTTCATGGTCCTCTTTCGTTGTTGCGCTGGCGGGGCTGTTTATATAGTTCATGCCCGAGTGGCTGCGATGCCGGTGTCTGGGACCGTATCGTAACCGTGCTCGGGCATGAGGTTAAAAGGCTTTTACTCTGCCTCTAACTGTTCCATGACGTCGGCAGAGACGTTGGCGTTGGAGTATACGTTCTGCACGTCGTCAAGTTCTTCGATGGCATCTGCAAGTTTGAGGAATTTCTTGGCGCCTTCGAGGTCGAGGTCTACCTGCATGGTGGGGCGGAATACGGGGTCGTCGTTATTGTAATCAAGTTCCGCTTCATCCAGCGCTTTGCGGATTTCAGGCAGGTCAGTGGGAGCGGATACAACCGTGAAGACATCGCCTTCGTCGAGTACTTCTTCGGCGCCTGCGTCAAGCACCGCCATAAGAACATCGTCTTCGGTCAGACCGTCGGTCTTGGTAACTTCGGCAATGCCCTTGCGTTCGAAGAGGAAGGCGACCGAACCTTGATCTGCCATGGTGCCGCCGTTGCGGGTGACTGCCAGACGAACATCTGACGCCGCACGGTTACGGTTGTCGGTAAGGCACTCGATGTAGAGCGCGGTGCCCTGAGGCCCGCGAGCTTCGTACAGGATCTCGGTGTAATCGATGGTTTCACCGGTGAGCCCAGCGCCACGCTTAATAGCGCGGTCAATGTTGTCGTTGGGTACGGAGTTTTTCTTTGCTTTAGAGACGGCTAGGTCGAGTGCGGGGTTACCAGAAATATCTGCGCCGCCCATACGAGCCGCAACTTCAATAGCTTTACTGAATTTTGCGAAAGCCTTCGCGCGCTTAGCGTCAATTGCGGCTTTCTTATGCTTTGTAGTGGCCCATTTAGAGTGACCCGACATTCGTATCTCCCTTGTCTCTTCTTCGCCCGTGGCGGCGTACTTGCCCTGTTGCCACGTCACAATACTTTTACACTATACCGGTTTCGCGCGGTTCTCGGATAGTTTCATACCTGCGTTTCGCGGGGTGCATACCGTCAAAGTTTTGGTGTGCACCCCGCGGTTTGTTTGGATGTTGTGGCGAGTATGTGCCCTAGCGGGGGCGTTTCATAGCGGATGCGCGCGCTTTTTCGACCATCGAGTCATCAATTTTTTCAGGGGTGAACTCCCCATATTTGCGTTGCGCTGCCGCCTCAATCAGATAGTCCGAAATCTTCGGGTTCTTCGGCAGAAGCGAACCGTGCAGATAAGTACCCACCACGTTGTGCACGCGAGCGCCTTCATGATGATCTGTCGAGTTGTTCCCTACGCCTTTGGTCACGGTTGCCAAGGGCTCGCATCCTGCGCCGAGGTAGGTTAGTCCCGAGTGGTTTTCAAATCCCACGATGGTGCCGAATTCTTGTGAGTCTTCAACGATGTTGCCAATCAGACGTTCGTTGCCGCCGACCGTGTAGGCATCAAAGATGTTAATACCTTTGAGGGTTTCGCCTTCGTGGGTGCGGAATTCTTTGCCGAAGAGCTGGTAGAGCCCGCAGATCACGAGCATGGGCACGCCGTCTTCTGCATTCTTTTTGAGCTTAGCCCCTATGGCGTGCAGGTCTTCTTGAATTACGGTTTGTCCGGAGTCTTGGCCACCGCCTCCGATAATAATATCGACGTCGTCGGGGAAGGTATCTCCGGGGTTGTAGTCGAGAATTTCAACGTCGACCCCGTGGGCGTGTGCGCGGCGTGCCAGCGCTAGGGTGTTTCCCCAGTCCCCGTAGATGTTCATATCTTTGGGGTATAGCTGAAGAATGCGCAGGGTTTTGCCGTTATTGGGGCTTGAAACCGGTTCTCCTGCAATGGTGTGGGTCATTACGAAACCCTTTCGACGTCGGTGAATTTGGTGAGCTCTTCGCGTAGGGCGAGCATTGCGGTGTAGGTGCAGAAGATTCGCATGGGTGCGTCGCCGCTGGTGGTGATGAATTTCCTGAGGGCTTCGCTGAGGTTTTCGTTGACGTCATCCACTCGGACACCGTCGTGTTCGAGGCGCAGCGCCATGTCCCAGGCGCGTACCCCTGAGACCATGTCTACGCCGGTGTCACTCAGCGAGTCGAAGTCTACGTCCCATAGCCATGAGACATCACGACCGTCTGCGTATTGGTCGTTGATGGTGATCATGGTAGCGTAGTCGTCTGCGCTGGCGCTGGCGAGTGAGAGGCGGAATCCGCTGGGGTTCTTAACAAGCAGAAGCTGCAGCGGGCGGCCATTGATGTTGAGGGTTTCGCCGCGACCGAATGCCGGGGTGATTTTAGCGAGTTCGTCGATGAGGGCTTGTTTGTTGAGTTTTTCGCCCAGAACCGCACGGGTGAGGGCAATGGCGCCGGCGGCGTTGTAGATATTGTAAATACCGTAGAGGTTGATGTTTCCTTCGCAGGTTTCACCGGCGAGATCAAAGGTTGCGCTGGTACCTGAGAACGCGGTGAGGGTAACGTCTGCGGAGGGCAGTTCGCCGCGATTGTTATTGATTCCGGCGCGCATTTCGTCGTCCGAGGGGAAGAAGGAACGCAGCGTTTCGCTGAGCCCAAAGTAGCTGATGTTTGTTCCGGTTTTTACGGATTGCGCAAGCGAGAGGATGCGCGGGTCTTCCCGGTTGAGTACCACAGTATCGGTGGTGGCTTCGGCTACAGTGGAGAGCATGCGGCGGGTTGTGTCAATTTCGCCGAATCGGTCGAGTTGGTCTCGCAGCACGTTCAGCAGCAATGCGTAGTTTGGTTTGACGGCTTTGACGAAGTGCACGGCGTGGGCTTCGTCAAGTTCTAGTACGGCAATGTCTGCGTCGAGTTTGCCGCTAAGGTCCATGGCTCCGAGCAGTGCCGCCGCCACACCGCGCACAAAGTTTGATCCAGTGCGGTTGGTGAAGACTTTGAGTCCCTGTGCTTCGAGGAGCTGCACAGCCATTTTGGTGGTGGTTGTTTTGCCGTTGGTCCCCGAAACGACGACGACGCCATAGGGCAGTTTGGCGAGTTCTTCGGCAACAAATCGTGGGTGTAGTTTTTCCATCACGAGACCGGGGAATGCTGATCCACCGCCGCGTAGTGTGCTGGCGTAGCGAATGCCCTGTCCGAGAAGGCGAATTAGGGGTTTTGACATGTTCACCATTCTATACCGTTTGTGGTGTATTCCTGTGCGAGGGTTCTTCGCAGCGTAGCACCAGCTATACACCGGGCTGGATACCGCTCCCCTGACTATAAGCACTAAGCATGCGACGAGATTTCCCTGTACGAGTTCCCTCAGAGAGTTTTGAACACGACGACCTAGAAAAGCGAGGTCTGTACCGTGACGGCGCTGAGAGTATCCGTCGGTTCCACCACATAGTTAGCGAGTTCTGCGGTGTTGATCAGCACGGCGGCATCCGGGTCTCCAACGTGAGCGGTCACGAATTTTCCTGCGGCTCCGGTGCAGAAGAAACCGGCTTCGCGAGTTTTGAGGATGCTGGGGAATGCGTCGAGTGGTTCCGGGTTTTGCGCACGCAACGCCGCGTAAGGGCGGTTCATTGCCGCGGAGGGAACCCAAGGTTCATCCAAGGCGGTAAGCTGCGCTAATAGCCCAGATTCGGTGAGTGCCTCACGCGCGCGCTCCACTGTGTTTTGATGCGCCGCCCGCAGTTGAGCCCCGGGCAGCGGCTCAGTCCAGGCTCGGTATTTACTCGCTACCTGTTTGACCTGCGGAATATTGGCGATGTGAGTTACCGCATCCTCAACTTCACGAATCAGCAATCCATCGGGCGCCTGGGCTATATAGGTTGCGGTGGCGACGGCCTGCTCATCCAGACGACGCGGTGTTGAGTGTTGCGAGCTGGTACCGACTTTAGAGCTTCCGTCAGGAAAAGTGGCGATATAAAGCCTGTGGGGTTGCTGTGCGTAGGCGCGCATTCCGGGTGTCAGCGTTCCCGCGTAAAGATGTGCGGTATGCAGAGCCGTGAACTCGTCATGCGCGGTGCAATATTCGCATTGTTTCCCGCTCTCTAGGCGGTTTCCCTGTGGGCACGCTACACGCTGTATCTGCCCGGTTTCTGTATTGCCGCGTGTGTATCCAGCGCAGAACTTTTGGAGGTTCCCAGTGCCGTCCGGTACGAGCCGCAACCCAAGAAACGCACCCGGAGTCACGGGAACGCTCATAACATCGCCGCTGGGTTTTATGCTTGTGCTGCCTGAGGCATCCACCAACACCACGGGTTCAAGGCGCAGAAAAGGCTGCCTTTCACTCCACTGCACATCACGCCAGATGAGGGCATGTGCGTTTTCGGCTGCTGTGGAAACATTAAAAATTGAGTCCAGCAGGTTGGGGTACCTCATACGTTCAGTGTAACCCTGCCTTTCACACGCGAATAGAGCTGTCGTTTTCCTCTGAGGCTAGTACTCCTCATTCTTGA
This sequence comes from Rothia sp. HMSC069C01, assembly GCF_001814655.1. Taxonomy (NCBI): domain Bacteria; kingdom Bacillati; phylum Actinomycetota; class Actinomycetes; order Micrococcales; family Micrococcaceae; genus Rothia; species Rothia sp. HMSC069C01. The sequence goes on along the minus strand of NZ_KV817408.1, from coordinate 411,977 downwards.
AGAATTCGTCGCTGCTGAGTGAGACGGAGAGCTTTTTCAAAACTTCGAGTTCTTTGATTTTCCAGCCTTCGCCCTTCACATAGACGAACGTGGCTTTCATTTCTCGGTTCATACCGCGGTTGCGGTAGATTTTGTTGTTTTGCAGGCTTTCCTCGTTATACCAGGCGTAGCGGTTGCGTTTGTAGGAATACGTCACTACCCATTCAGCAGAGTCCCCAGAACCGACTTTTTCCGAGCTTAGAATCTCTACCTTATAGAGTGGGTTCACAGGCCAATACCCCGCCGAGGTCATATCGTCAAACTTCATGGACTCTTCGGGCGTATCCCCGCGGTCTTCGGGGGTGCGGGTGTCAAACGTCGAAGGACGCTCGGTAAATTTATAGTCTTTGGTGAAGAATTGCAGCGACTCTTCATCAGTCATTTCGTGGTTCGTAAGAATCTCATACTCATGGAATTTTGCGAGACGTTTAAGCAACGTTTCTGGACCTTCAATACCCTGCTCTTTGACTTTAGGGTCGAATTCAGGCTCGTGAACGTTATACGCAGGGTGCTCTTCAGTAGCCGCAACAAATTCTCCATTGTCATAACGGTTCTGTTCACTGGGTGTCAGGGGTGCTTGTGCACCGCTGGGCAAGAGTGCAGGCCCGTTGGGCTTGATCTTAGCGGGGGAAGGTTCCGCTGTCGGCGTTGGGTTGCCGCTGGCGTCGTCATAGGAGTTTCGGTTATCCTCAGATGCCGTCGAATTTCCGCCGCTGTGGCTCATGGGAGAGGATGCCACGCATCCAGGCGTAGCTAGAATGCAGCCCGTGAGAGCGAGAGATAAAAGGGTACGCTTGTACCCAGCGGCGGATGCTGTCATCAACAAACCAGCTTTCGAGAGTGGTTGGTATGCGGTTAATTGTTGAAGCCGGAAGAGCGCTTCAAGCGGTGATGTTGCTATTTCTATCCTGCCACATGCACACTCTAAAAGCATTAATGTACCAGATGATGGTTGAGTGTGGAGGATTTCAAGAGCAATTTTGCGATTAAAGAGCAGGTCACGAGCGTATTTTTACGTCGCGTTAAGACTTCGGAACACTCATGAAGTATACCTGCATACGCGGCTTAACGTGAATGTTTCATAGCCCCTCAAAGTAACATAACTGTCGGAAACGTTCAGGCGGGGCTATGAGGGCATGCGAGCGAACCCGTCCGCGATAATCTGGCGCATGTCATCAAGGGTTCGAGACATAGTTTTCGTATGGGCGATAATGGGTAGAAAATTGGTGTCACCGCTCCAGCGAGGAAGAATATGCTGATGCAGGTGATCGGCTATACCCGCTCCCCCAACTTTGCCCTGATTCATGCCGATATTGAACCCGTCATTATGGGAAACTTCGCGCAAAACACGCATTGCACGCTGAGTCAGGCGTGCCATTTCGAGAGTTTCTTCCTCACTCGCCTGATCGTACAGAGGAATATGGCGGTACGGGCAGATGAGCAAATGCCCCGGATTATAGGGGTACAGGTTTAGCAGAGCGAAGGCGTGCTCTCCACGATAAACAATGAGCGATTCTTCATCACTACGCGAAGGGGCTGTGCAGAACGGGCAGGTTTTCTCAGTGTGGTCCTGCTGCCCGCCGCTCACATAAGCGGTACGATGCGGTGTCCAGAGCCGCTGGAACGCATCGGGCACGCCGGGCAGCTCGAAGTCATCGGTGACGTTCGTGTTCTGGGCATTCTGGTTTTCGCTCATACCCCTATTAAACCGTATATTTAACTCCGCGAGCGGCTCACGTGTGCTCTAATCTGAATCACGCCCCAGGCGCACCGCGATCTTCTGACGAATCACCGTGAGCGTCTGCTTAGTCTCTTCCAGCAGTTCCATAGGTTGTTCGGGCTCGTGATCGTCTTCTTCGGTATCAGTGGCAAGATTGCGGTGAGAGGCAAGAAACTCTTGTGTAAGTTCTTCGGGTGGATGATATACCGTGCCGTCTCCCATACGGATAGCGAGCATCACCTTAAGCTCGGCGATTTCGGCGTGAAGTGCCTCAATATCGGCTTTCGTTGCGGCGTGGTATTCTTCAGTGACTCCGCTAATTTTTTCGATCACCCAGGTAGCAAGCGCACCGGTAATCACGCCGAACAGACCAACCCCGTAAATCATGACAATCACGGCAATAACCCTGCCGGGCACGGTAACCGGGTATACGTCACCGTAGCCCACGGTCGCCAGTGTTGCGAGAGTCCACCAGTACGCCGTCCAGATATCTTTGATGAGGGCACCTGGGGCACCTTGCTCAATAGAGAAGATAGCAAGGGCCGCCATAATCACGAAGATCAGTGTGTACCCGAAGAGTTTAACGGCCAGTTCTGAGAGCAGTTTGTACTGGCGGTTGGCGGTCATGTGGAGCATCGCCAAGAAACTCACAATGCGCCAGGCTGGCAGAAGCACAATGGCGAGGTTCATCAGGTTGTGCGTGAAGAAGTAGATGCGCCGGGGCGCCAGGTAGAGACGCACACAATAATCAACCGCGAAAAGCGCCCACAGTATCATTTGAAAAATATTGAGGATGCCGTCAAGCGGTGCGCTAATGCGCGTGCTTACAATGGGTGCAGCGTAGGCAACAAGGTACAGGAGCGAGGCGATAAAAAGCGGTTTATCGGTGCGGCGCTCCCATTCAGTGAGTCCTTCTTCGCCACGGGTAATCTTAGGGCGGCGCTCATTGTGTGGGTGGTCAACTACCGTATCGGCGGAGGTAGTGCTGTCAGGCTCGGGTACGGTACGGGTGTGTGATGTTTCTGTACCGTTTGCCTCTGCCATACTGCCCAATCCTTACATGCTCTTCGTTGAAGCAGGTCTACCATGAATTGTTGGCTCGCGTGCGAACCTTCTGTAGCCATCATATCGGTTTTCTGTAGGTATCTGTGGACGCTGCAAGCCTGACGTTAGGGTCTTCACGAAGCGGGAGCGTTTTCTTCAGTCGGGAGCGCATAAACTGCTCCCGACTGAAGAAAATGCTCCCGGATTTTACCCGTCCCGATATAAACGCTCTGTCTGAGAGAGTAGAACTATGAGTTCTTCAATTTCTCAGACAGTCCGCGAGCTTGCCGAACCAAAACTGGCGGAGTTCACGGCGAAGCTGATTCCTACGGTTGATCCCGAGCGGATTTTAGGCGTGCGCATGCCCGCGCTGCGCAAGCTCGCTAAGAAGCTGTTGCGTGAACATCCGCAGGAAGTTACGGAGTTTATGGCGGCGGTTCCGCATGATTTTCAGGAAGAAGATCTGCTGCATATGCTGCTTCTGAATGAGGAACGTGACTTTACAACCTGGCATGCGGGAATTACTAATTTCTTGCCATATATGACGAACTGGACTCTTACGGATGCCGTCTCCCCGACCTGCGTGAAGGGCCGCAATGCAGCCAACCTGCCGCAGCTGGAGCGGGCCTGCCTCGACTGGATGGTTGATGATCGTGTGTATGTGCAACGTCTAGGCGTGGTAGTGCTCATGTCACTGTTGGGCACCGAGTATTTCTCACCGGAGCATCTGCGTAAGGAGTACGAGTACTACGGCATTGAGACCTGTGCTGTGGACGGCATGTGCCAGACCCGCTGCCCTGTGAACATTAACACTGGTGACCTGATTCGCCGCCTGCGTTCTGAGAACCAGGACAAGCTGGCTGCTACCGGCTGGAAGGTTGCCGCGCAGCAGTGGGGCGTCATGGATAAGGTCGCCGGTAAGGCCCTGACTGTGGCTAAGAAGCTGCCGTTCCCCGTGGTGCACAGTACCACCAGCATTGCCCGTAAGGTCATGGGTGATGACATGGTGCCTTCCTACAAGAAGGGCCTGCCGGTCGTGTGCGACGCTTCGTCCTGTACTGAGGGTCTTGAGGTGATGCGCAAGAAGGTTATTGAGGCGCTTGAGCACAAGATCGTGAACGGCCTGAAGCCGGGCGAGCCGGACTTCTCGCGTCTGCGCATGTACGACGCGGTGCAGTTCGCCGCCGACAACATGCTGGACAAGCTGACCGTGTCTGCTCCCCTGCCGTCGATTGCACTGCACCCGACCTGCTCGATGACTCACCTGGGTACTCAGCCTGCGTTTGAGAAGATTGCGAACGCGATGAGTGCCGACGTGTACGTACCGAAGCACTGGGGTTGCTGTGGTTACGCGGGTGACCGCGGTATGCTGCACCCGGAGCTGACGGCGAGCGCTACGGAGGCGGAGGCTGCGGAGCTGAGCGAGCAGAAGCAGTTCGCCGCATACATTTCGGCGAACCGCACCTGCGAGCAGGGCATGACGGAGGCGACCGGTCACACCTACCAGAACGTGCTGCAGCTGCTGGAACGCACCACCCGCTAAAAGGCTGAGCGCATAGCGGCGGTATAAAGAAGGGACCCGGCGGGCTATCTGATGGATAGCCAGCCGGGTTCTTGGTAAACGCAAAAAGGTTCGGTGGATAGTATTTCTACGAGATCCACCGAACCAAAATTTTAACAGCATAAATATTTCTTATTGTCTACATAATCAGAAAAAACATCAGTCATATAATTTATCTGATTTATATAAATCTGTACATATTCAATTAACTTACTAATAGATAGCTCTTCCCTGTCTGCAGGAAACACCACTCGCAGAGAATCCCCGTGAGCAACTTCGTTTCTAGCAGAAGCGACTACTTCTATAGCCTTTGGAATTTTATCAGAGGTATCATAAAAAACCCTGCTTTTATCTATACCCAGAAACCTGAAGACCAGCCCAAGGTTTCTAGAGTTAATAGTCTGCCCCATGCCCAATGGTGGGGCAGCCCTATTTAAATTAGACCCTTCAGGTATAGAGAACAGCGTCCCTGAATCTGCTATTTCAAATATTTTAATTTTATCTTCCCAGCGCATTCTATATCTTTTGAAATCTAAATGAATTGCACGCAATCCAGGACTCAATTTAGATAGCGCAACAGATTCATCGGCAATTTTTTTATATATATACCACAAAGAATCCTTCAAGAATGATTCAATCTCTGCAGACATTGCAACCACAGAGCAACCCTGAATTTCTCTCTGGACAAGATTTATACTAGACATCTGACCTTTTGAATTTTCAAATGTCGCCATCCAAAACAGTAGCCCTTTTAAGCCTTCCAATCTATCAAGAGCCTTGTCGCAATATTTATATATATCACTCATGATTTACGAAACACCTTTAGTGAAAATATTAATTGCCGCTTCAATTCGATCCCTCAGCTTCTGCGAAGTATTAGTAGCACCTCGGGTACTAGCGTCAAACTTCTCATTTCGCATCCAGTTTTCAGGCAACGAATCCACCAGTTCACCCCCGGCAGCAAGAATAGTGGCAACTCCAACCAAAGATGCTTCAAATTTAATCATAGGGGTTACGGAGTTACCCTTAGGGTCAATAAAATGCTTTTCACCAATCAGGCGATACAAAGCACCAGCAGTATCCTTAAAAAGCTTTGACTCCTCTTCGTAGTCAAAGCTAATGGAACCTTCAGTAACTTCCCGAGTAAAATGATTCAAGAAGTCTTTAACTGAACCCTTAAAGTTTTCCCTATAGTTCTTGTATGCAAAGAACTTAATTACCTGCTCTGCTTTAGTTCCATCGCTAGTGTGAACTTTTTGAAGCTTAAGCATGTTTGAGAATGCAGAGTATTCAGAAAGCTCATCAATGAGGTCAATGAAATCTCCTCGGTAAACTGCCGATCGGATTTCCTGTTCAGTCAACGAAACAGAACCGGTATTGATTCGACTGAAAAGATCATACCTAACATCGCTATCGCTCATATCAGTCAATGAGATAACCTGCAAAGGACACTGCAAGAAATACCTTTTAATCTTTTCAGGGGTTTCTGAAAATTTAACACCATTAATTCCTTCAAGGATCTCAAGATCTTTCAGAGTTAAGGTGGAACTCTTTCCAATCTTATGCAAGGTGTCAGCGTCCTCAGTCATATACCTAATAATTGTTGAGATACGCTGAACACCATCAACAACCTCTTGCGTAAAGGTGTCGTTAGTGGCAATGAAAATAGGGGGAATGGGAAGACCGAGGTAAATCGATTCAATAAATTTAGAGGCAGTTTCTTCATTCCAGCGATACTTACGCTGATATGAAGGGTCAATAATGAGAACACCTTCATCATAAAGATTAAATATCTCTCGGGTTGAATAATTAATGGTATTTACATTAATTTTCTGTCGCTCAGTCTTGAGCTGCTCTTCAAATTTTTCTACAGATTCCATTATTTTTTATCCTAATCTAGACGACACACAAAATGTGCATTTTCTAAAACCTAATTGTTAGCAAATAACCTAAAATCAGAAATTACCTATCGCCGCATCCTTTCAGCTAGTTTTTTAGTGCGCCCAGCAAATAACCATGCATATGTAACACTCACTTACTGCCAGACGTCCTTATCCGAATCGTACAATTACCGGCACCTCCGAACAGCAACGAACGTTAGCGCCATCATTTACATTAGCACAAAGACACCCGCCCGGACTAGGAAAAACTCCACCACAACACAACTTTCTGCACCCAACCGCACCCCCCCCCACCCTCGCCTCCTCAAAGCGCATAGAAACCACCCCCTCCGCAGCTTGTCGCCGCAAAGGGGGTGGTTTTCTATATAGCTAGGTTAGAAGCCTAAGCCCTTACTACTCAGCAGCCTCAGTGCTGGGCTTGGGGTCTTCGTTCACGCGGTTGCGGATATGCTCCACAATACGTGCCACCGCCTCGTCAACAGGAACACCGTTTTCCTGTTTGTTGCCGCGGAAGCGGAATGAGACTGCGCCAGCTTCCGCGTCCTCGCCGCCAGCAATCAGAATGAACGGTACCTTCTCGGTAGAGGCGGTGCGAATCTTCTTCGTAAACCGGTCCGAACCATAATCAACCTCAACGCGCACACCCTGCTCACGCAGCTTATCCGCAATCTCGGTCATATAGTCGTTGAAAGCCTCCGCCACAGGCACACAAATCACCTGCACCGGTGAGAGCCACGCCGGGAACGCACCCGCATAGTGCTCAGTCAGCACACCCAGGAAACGCTCAATCGAACCGAACTTGGCCGAGTGAATCATCACCGGCTCCTGAATTGAGCCGTCCGCAGCCTGGTACTCCAAGCCAAACCGGCTGGGCTGGTTGAAGTCATACTGCACGGTAGACATCTGCCAGGTGCGGCCAATCGCGTCCTTCGCCTGCACCGAAATCTTCGGGCCGTAGAACGCAGCCCCACCCGGGTCAGGCACCAGCTCAAGACCGGTCTCCTTCGCCACCTGCTCCAGCACGGCGGTGGCCTGCTCCCACTGCTCATCGGTGCCGATAAACTTATCCTTCTTATCGCCCTCAGTGTCGCGGCTCGAAAGCTCCAGGTAGAAGTCTGTCATGCCGAAATCTTCCAGCAGGCTCAGCATGAAATTCAGCAAGTGCCGCACCTCATCGGGTGCCTGCTCCTTCGTCACATATGAGTGCGAATCATCCTGCGTAATCATGCGCACGCGGGTCAAGCCCTGCAGCACACCCGACTTCTCGTCACGGTACACGGTGCCAAACTCGAAGAAACGTAGCGGCAGCTCACGGTACGAACGCCCACGCGAACGGTAAATCTCGTTATGCATGGGGCAGTTCATAGCCTTCAAACGGTAATTGCCGTTATCGAGCTCCATCGCTGGGAACATGCCGTCAGCATAATACGGCAGATGCCCGGACGTGTAGAACAGGTCTTCCTTCGAGATATGCGGGGTGCTCACGTACTGGAAACCCTCAGCAATATGGCGGGCGCGCACATAATCTTCCATCTCGCGCTTAATCACACCGCCCTTAGGGTGAATCACCGGTAGGCCGGGGCCAATATTCTTCGGGAACGAGAACAGGTCAAGCTCCTTGCCCAGGCGGCGGTGGTCGCGGCGCTCAGCCTCAGCAATACGGTGCTTATACTCCACCAGCTCATCCTTCGTGGGCCAAGCGGTACCGTAAATACGCTGAAGCATGGGGTTCTTCTCAGAACCGCGCCAATACGCGCCACCGGCACGCATGAGCGCGTAACCGTTAGCAATCAGCTTAGTATTCGGCAGGTGCGGGCCGCGGCACAGGTCATTCCACAGCACCTCACCGGTTTTCGGGTGCACATTATCATAAATCGTAATCTCGCCAGCACCAACCTCAACCGAGGCGCCCTCGGCAGCATCAGCACCAGAACCAGGGCCTTGGCTAAGCGAAAGCAATTCAAGCTTATACGGCTCGTTCTTCATCTCTTCAACCGCTTCATCGTGGGTGACCACGCGGCGGCGGAACAGCTGGCCCGACTTGATGATCTTAATCATCGACTTCTCGATCTTCTTCAGATCCTCGGGGGTGAAGGGCTCAGCCACATCAAAGTCAAAATAGAAGCCGTCCGTAATATAGGGGCCAATGCCCAGCTTCGCGTCCTTGCGGTACTCCTGCACCGCCTGCGCCATCACGTGCGCCGCAGAATGGCGCAGCACATTCAAGCCATCGGGTTCGTCAATGAAAACGGGCTCAACGGTATCGCCCTCAGAGAGCTTGTGAGAAAGGTCAACCAGCGTGCCATTCACGCGGGCAACCACAATCTTTGCGTTATCTGCAAAGAGTTCAGCGGCGGTGGCGGCAGTAACCTCGCGCTCCTCACCGGATACGCTGATCTTAATAGGTGCTGACAGTTCAGCGGTAGACATGTGTCTCCTTTAGGTTAGGCACGGGGCCTACTCCCCAGCGTACGGGGCCAGGATAGGCGAAGCCGCGCAGACTAATCCGCACTGTACAGGTGCACGGACATCACCATTCTACGGCGTTCACAGCAAATTTTCAGGTAACGGCTCAGGGTAGACACAATATCAACGATAGTTTCCCGTCATAATACCTCAGTAAAACGGGTATTCCGGCGTGTAAGCCTAGCCAAAGCTAAGCAGACATAACGTGTGCAAAAGCACATACTGGAAGGATAGGAAGAGAACTATACCTACACCGGTAAGGAGATTAAGGCCCATGACAGTTGTATCCAATACATCCGAAGCTCTGAACTCCCCCTACACCAACGCCCTTGAGCATATGCTCGCCGAAACTCGCGCGCACGCCCTCGATTCCAGTGTCAAAGAAATTGACAGGCTCGCTATCTCACACGATGCCTCGCATTACCTGCTGGTACCCGCTGGAATCGTACGCCCCGATTCAGCGGAGGCGGTCGCCGATATTTTCCGTGCCGCCAGCGCCTTCAACCTGCCGCTCACCTTCCGGTCGGGCGGCACCTCTCTATCAGGCCAGGCAAGCGGCGATGGACTGATGGTCGATACCCGCCGTAACTTCAAGAAAATTGAGGTGCTTGACGGCGGCAAGAGGGTACGCGTTCAGCCCGGCGCCACGGTGATGGCGGTCAATAATATGCTGGCGCCCTACGGGTATAAGCTTGGGCCTGACCCGGCCTCATGGTCGGCATGCACTATCGGCGGTGTGGTCGCCAATAACTCCTCAGGTATGTCTTCCGGCACCGAATTCAACACCTACAACACGCTGGAATCTATGGTGTTCGTGCTCCCTAGCGGAACCGTTATTGATACTTCTGCGCCCGATGCCGATGACCGCCTGCGCGCCCTCGAACCCGAGATTCACGAGGGGCTGCTGCGTCTGCACAAGCGCGTGGTCGAAAACCCGGAATCGGTTGCGCGCATTCGCCAGCAATACTCCATGAAGAACACTATGGGCTACGGCGTAAACTCCCTGCTGGATTACAGCACCCCGGTTGATATTCTGCAGCATCTTCTGATCGGTTCTGAAGGAACACTCGGGTTCGTGGCGTCTGCAACCTACCGTACTCTGCCCATTCATAAATTCGTTTCGACCGGTCTGCTCGTGTTCGATAACCTCTTGGATGCAACCCGTTCCGTGCCCGAGCTTGTGGCTAACCATCTGGCGACGGTTGAGCTCATGGATGCCACCAGTATTCGTGTGGCGCAGCGCACCGGGCAGGCGGCGGAAGCTCTTGCCGCCATTGATGTGCGTGAGCATGCGGCTCTGCTTGTGGAATTTCAGGGAAACTCTGAGCAGGAGCTCACCGATCTTGCCGCATCTGCCGCACCTATGTTTGATGCTCTCCCGGTGGTGTCGCCGGTCGAAATGACCAGCAAACTTTCTGAGCGTAATGCACTCTGGGCTGCGCGGCGCGGGCTGTACACCACGGTTGCGGGCAACCGTCCAACCGGTACGAATGCGTTGCTTGAGGATGTGGTGGTCCCGGTGGACGTACTCGGTGCTACCTGCCGCGATCTAACCACCCTCTTTGATGCCCATGGTTACCAGGACTCGGTCATTTTCGGGCACGCCAAAGACGGCAATATTCACTTCATGCTCAACGAACAGTTCCGCGACGCCAAGCAGCTTGTGCGGTACCGCGAGTTCACCGAGGAAATGGTACAGCTCATTCTGGATGCTGACGGCTCGCTCAAGGCAGAGCACGGAACTGGGCGTATTATGGCGCCGTTTGTACGCCGCCAATTCGGTGACGAACTCTTCGAGGTCATGCGCGAGATTAAGCGCCTGATCGACCCGAAGGGTTTCTTGAATCCGGGTGTGGTTCTTGTCGATGAAGATACCGATTATGCCACCGATCTGAAGGTTGCCGAAACCGTTGAGGAAGAAGTCGATCGGTGTGTGGAATGTGGGTACTGCGAACCGGTGTGCCCGTCTAAGGATTTGACGCTGACCCCGCGCCAGCGCATTGTGCTACGCCGCGAAATTGCTGCAGCAGAGGCTAATGGTGATACTAAACTTGCCGAACGCCTACGCCAAGAATACGAATACTACGGTGTGGATACCTGCGCGGTAGATGGCATGTGCGTTACGCGCTGCCCGGTACTGATCAACACGGGTGACTTGGTGCGCCGTCTGCGTGCCGAGAACCAGGATGCCCTCGGTGCCGCCGGGTGGAAGTTCGCCTCGAAACACTGGGGCACAATCGATAAAGTGGCGGGTAAGGCTCTCACGGTCGCAAAAATGCTGCCGTTCCCGGTGGTACGCGGAGCCACCGATATTGGTCGTAAACTCTTCGGTGACGATATGGTGCCCGCCTATAAGAAGGGGCTGTCTGCCGGCGGCGCGCCACGTGTGCCGCATGCGGAAGCAACCCCCGAAATCGTGTTCTTCCCCGCCTGCGTGAACGCCATGTTCGGCGGTGTTGATGGTGACGGTAAGCACGACCCGGTGAATGCGACTCAGGCGTTTATTCGCCTCTGCGAACGCGCAGGTGTGAAATACCGGGTTCCCGAAGGCATCGACCAAATGTGCTGTGGCACGCCGTGGAAGTCCAAGGGGTACACAGACGGCTACTCAATTATGAGCGACCGCGTGCTCAAAGCACTGTGGCAGGCGACCGACGGCGGGCGCATCCCGATCGTGTGCGATGCTTCCTCATGCACTGAGGGCCTTGAGGTGATGCGCGCGAAAGTTGCAGCCGCTGTGGAGCATAAAATCACGCAGGGTCTGGGGGCAGGCGAAGCCGATTACGCTCAGTTGAAACTTATTGACTCGGTGCAGTTCGCCGCCGATACGCTGTTGCCTAAGCTCACGGTATCGGCTCCCCTGCCGTCGCTGGCGCTGCACCCCACCTGCTCAATGACTCATCTGGGTGTGCAGCCAGCGTTCGAGAAGATTGCAAACGCCATGAGTGAGCAGGTATACGTTCCAAAGAATTGGGGATGCTGTGGTTACGCGGGTGATCGCGGTATGCTGCACCCCGAGCTCACGCAGAGCGCTACCCGTGCCGAGACCGCTGAGCTAAACGAGCACGAGTTCGCCGCATATGCGTCCTCAAACCGAACCTGTGAGCAGGGTATGACCGAAGCAACCGGACATACCTTCCAGAACGTACTGCAGCTTCTAGAGCGGGCCACTCGGTAAAGCTTTGCTTTGTTAGAATCGTAGGGCTGTGGGGCGGCATCGCAAGATGCTGCACCCACAGCCCTATGTCTGTAATGCTTCTTATTTCAACAGCTCGGGAGGTCGGTTTATATTCTGCCCCCCTGGATATACAAAAACGCTATGTCCTGTTCCTAGCGTCAGAGCTAAATCTTCAGGACATAGCGTTTTTAGCGAAATCGCTAATAATCGTGTTGTGCGGTGCGATATAAGAGCAACCCGGAAGTCTTGTTGCCCAAGGTAACCCTTCAGAACTACCTCACTTCTAACATTAGCCTTATCTGTAAGCGAACTTCAAAGATATTCGGAAATTGTAACCAAATCTTTATGTTTAGCGAAAAGTTCAACCTTTTATCAACATTTTGGTAGTGTCATACTAATTTTCACGACAGGGGTATATGAGACTTTCTCCTATACAATAAAACAGTTTTTATATGTGAGGTATTACTCTTCATATACTGACAATCTGTTTACATGTTGGGCCAGGTCGGGTGCAACCGACCCTCACTATCCCCCACCCCCACATCATCCAAATGCCACCGCTGACCCGTATACACATCCACCTTACGCAACTGCGGATTCGGATTCTCAACATCAGGCTCCTTCGCATGACCCGGACACCCTTTCGCTCCCGGGTCCTCAGTACAGGTCTTGCCCACCGAGTGCACCTCAGACTC
>NZ_KV817408.1:223480-399273 GCF_001814655.1 Rothia sp. HMSC069C01 | reverse complement strand
CCACCTGCGGATACGCATAACTCGTCGACGTCTCCTTCACCCCCGAAGAGGAGGAAGTGGTGGTACTACTACTGCTGCTGCTTCGGGGTGTACCAGCTTGATGAGTTCTCAGCTCCTGCCCGTCTCCATACTCATACCGATACGCCACCGGAACCGCCCGAATCCTGGTATGCCCGATAGGTAGGTCTCCTTCAAAAATATTACTGCTGCCCTCTAAAGTGGTGTAGAAATTCGTTTCCTCACCCTTACTCGTATGCGGCGGATGAACACTATCCAGGGTCAGATGCGGATGTGCCGGGATCAGCTCCAGCAAATGGGTGCGCATCTCGGTGATAATCCGCTCGTACTCACCCTGGGCCTGCTGTGCTGCTTCCAGGTCGTTCAGGGTGCATTTGTTTCCATAGAGCTCATTGATCATATCCGGGATAGCACGCCCGGTCTTTGGGGCTTTCTCAAACGTGCCAGCATGACCATCACGACTGAGGCAGTACGAGCCGTCATTAGCGACATCAAACCCGAACGACTTATCAGTACCATTCTTATCCTGGGTAAACCCAAACTCACCATGATGATGCTCCACATACCACCGCTGATGTTCTTCTTCTCGCCTGGCCAGTTCTCCTTGGTCCATTTGTATGCTCTCGTCACCTTGATGGGAATTATCAACAGGCTGAGCATTCTGCCCCTGTTTATTCCACCGATACGTGTAAGTCTCCTCTTGTTCAGAACACCAGTATGTATTTGAATTACCACACACAACATCAGCTACAGCTAATGTGTAGAAATCCAAAGGTGCACAGAGCAGGATGAAGGCTGTTAGGAGTGGAAAAGCTCTAGTTCTCATGATTTCTTGAACCTACTTTTTATCCAGCTCGATAGGGGATACGTTATCAATAAGCCAACGATTACCATCATGATGAAGTGAGAGAGTGTACCAATTATCTTCATAGTCTTTATTTGATACTTCCCGGTAATCTTTCCCGTTCGCTTCAACGTATATAACATGAGACCATACTAGAAAGAATTTCCACTCGTATTTTCCGTTGCCCTGGTTGATAGGTTCGCCGTGGAACTCATACTTGTGACTGTCTCCACCCATGATCCAGCCACCTTTCTTATAAAGGCCAGAGTCGAAATCATAGGATTTTTTCTCATTGGTAAAGTCTTTACTAATGAGTTTCTTCGCCTCGCTATAATCTCCAGTTTGCATGCCATAATTACGCCACTCCGTCCACGCCTGCACCGTCTTGCGCATCCCTTCTAAGGAAGCATTCGTATACCCCTCCTCCGTCTTCGGTTTCGGGACATTCTGCGCAGGACCATAAAAATCCGCAGGACGATACTCCCCCTCCGGAGCTTTCGAGTTCCCCGAATAATGCGGCGACACACTCGACGACGGCGACGGATTCTCACTTGAGGAAACAGAAGCAGAACCAGAAGCACCAGCACTTTCCGCACTAGAAGAACTCGGGCTCTCAACAGACGTTCCAGCTGGTTTTGCATCTTCCCCACACGCAGATAACAACACAGCAAACCCAGAAATGCTTAAAGTGCCCATAAGGGCACGGCGAGACAAAACAGGGATACGAGTATTCATCGATGAACACATCCTCAAAATAATTGTGGCTGGGTGAATAAGATAAGACCAATTCTGAAAACCACACGTTCCATGCGCCATTCCTCCAATGGAACAGCTTATTTGCACGTACTAAATGGAATCAGAAGAAGTCATATCTATTACTCTACGATGATTCAAAATATTTAGCCATTTACCCTCGACGTATATAACCATTTATTAATAAACAACTCTGTGGATTTTATTCAAAACATTAAAGATATTAGACTTTCGAGTTTACATTTAAAAACTCAACTTCCACACAGAACTACCCCTAAGAATTGCACCTATACACTTTGAATACAACAGAGACCCTTATACAAAACCCGCCCGGCGCATCCTCATAGAGTACGCCGAGCGGGTTTATAGTCTAAAAATTGCTTATGCTGCGTGCTGGCATGTGGGGCATGCGCAGTCATCACATGCGCAGTTGGCGCAAGAATCATTGCAGTGTGCGCATTCGCAAACCGCATGGTTACACGTAGGGCAGGTGCAGTTATCACAGGTGCAGTTGACGCACAGGTCAGAGCAGTTGCCGCAGGAGCATACGTTGCACTCATCGTAGTGTCCTTCGTGCTCGCGGTGTGCGTGCCCGTCATGCAGGTAGTCTACGTGATCTAAGTGAATGACTGCCTGGTGACCACATGCAGGTCCGTGGGTATGTGCATGGCTTTCGGAATGACGGTGGGGTGCAACGGTGGTCATGATCTCTCCTCAGATAAACCGAGCTAATCGCCGGTGTGTTTCGTGTGTTCGTGCACATCCTTCACAATGTGACTGATGTGGTGGTCTAACAATTTGTAGATAGTGGTTCTGCCGTGCTGCTCCCCTTCAACAACATGCGCCTCTCGAAGGATGCGCAAATGATGCGAGGCGAGCGGCTGCGAAATACCCAAGCAGGTATGCAGTTCGCTCACACTATGTGGACGCTCCACCAGATGGTGTGCAATCGCAAGTCTTAACGGATTAGCGAGTGCTGAGAAAATTGCTACGGATGCACCGAATTCTTGTTCCCAGTCTCGTGGTTCCGTCTGACCTGAACCGTTATCCATAAACATAATTTTATATAAACGCCTTTTTATAGGTCAATACGCTACAAACTTCTCACCAAATTATGACATTAACGTACTGACTAGGCGTTTTCCTCCTTTACATGAAATATGGACTGCCCAAAACATCACAGTCCTCTTAGACTATGTGCCCCATCGTTTCCGTTTATTCTCACTCTAGCAGGCACTCTTCTCTGTCAAACCTTAAGTTACGTTTCCTAACATCCCCTATCGCGCACAAAGGTTCAGGTCAACAAAAGTACCTGCATCCTCTCCTTTACATGGGTGAGGATGCAGGTACCTTAAATACAAAGCGGAGAACGAAAGCGCAGACCATACAAGACTGCATTTTTTGCAGCGTTTACCCAACCATCTGAATAAACCTTGTCTTATCCGCTATAAGGCTGCGAGCACCTGTTACTGATAGCGC
This sequence comes from Rothia sp. HMSC069C01, assembly GCF_001814655.1. Taxonomy (NCBI): domain Bacteria; kingdom Bacillati; phylum Actinomycetota; class Actinomycetes; order Micrococcales; family Micrococcaceae; genus Rothia; species Rothia sp. HMSC069C01. The sequence goes on along the minus strand of NZ_KV817408.1, from coordinate 396,179 downwards.
CAATTCCTTCAATGCGGGTTACTAGAGTCTGCCCAGGCTTAAGCCAGTTCCGTGGGTGCAGTGAAAGCCCTACTCCGGCGGGAGTTCCGGTAGCGATGAGGTCGCCAGGTTCTAGGGTCATGAACTGCGAAATATATGAGATAAGCTGTGCAGAAGTAAAAATCATGTCAGAGGTATTACCGTGCTGACGTATCTCACCATCAATTTCGCAGGTAAGCTCAAGTCCGCGGGTAGGGTCAAGTTCGTCCGTCGCAACAATATAGGGACCAAACGGTGTCATGCTATCCCAGTTTTTACCCTGAAACCATTCGCTGGTGCGTCCCTGCCAGTCGCGCACCGAAACATCGTTGAAAATGGTGTACCCCAGCAGTCCAGCGAGCGCTTCTTCGTCGTCTACCCGGCGCATCTTTTGCCCAATAACAAGGCAAAGTTCGACCTCCCAGTCTATTTTTGTGCTTCCGGTTTCGTTTGCAGAAGGCATCTGAATTTCTTCGTTGGGGCCGATGAGCGCGTTTGGATATTTCGTGAAGATGGTGGGATACTTCGGGATTTCGAGTCCCATTTCTTCGGCGTGATCGCTGTAGTTGAGCCCAGCACAAAGGACTTTTCCAGGGCGATCCAGCGGTCGTACAAAAGGTAGGGTATTCCAGAGTTCTTCGCCGTGTCCTAGTGTTGTAGCACCGTTTTCACGGAGGATACTCGCCGCGTTGGCAGGGTCGCCGAAGTTGGTGCGGTAACGGCTGTAGAACTGGAGTAGGGGTGAGAGTTTTGCGGGGAGTTCATAGATGGTGTCTTCGTGCATGCAGACGGCGCGGCGGCCTTTGTCGTTTTGGATTTGTCCCCAGCGCATATGCTCTCCTTGAGGTGTGATGGCGGTCGTATTACCAGTCTACGGTGAACTTATCTTTATTGTCTTGCTAGGGGTGCCGTGCAGCTGCATGGATTATGTGGGAACCGCCGATAGTTTTAGCGGACATAAGGCGGGAACGCTGCCTTGGTGCATAACGGCTATTTGAAGCCATTCTGTGCATAAATCTCTAAAATTGCGTCTTCGAGGTCTTCCATGAGCAGAGCGGGGTTTGCGTCTTCGGCGGCACCTACAGTTGCAGGGTTAAGGGGCATGCCGAGAGCATCGTATACTCGCGAGGTAATCTCGCGTAGAGATGCCGAGTTATATACAACGATTCCGGTGCTGAACCACCAGCCACCCTGAATAACGCGCTGTGCGGTCCCCACAAGTTTGATGCGTTCCCCGGAGTGTTCACCGCCTAGTCGGACGTATACGGAGTATTCTCCGGGGCAATATTCTTGGGGGATTTCGCCGACTGCCGCATCCACCCCGACGAGTTGCAGGGCTTGAGCGTACATTTCTCCGAAAAGTTTGTAACGCAGGTTGTTGCCGGTTTTTGCGTCTTCGGCGGGCTGAAAATGATCGATGACGAGGCAGCCGGTGTGGTAGGCGGCCGCGTGACCGCCTACTTTACGCACGAGTATGTCGTACCCAAGATCACGGCACGCCTGCGCGGCGGCGGTAAATCCTGGATTGAGCTCATCGCGACGGCCGAAGGCGACGGTAGGGTTCGGCTGATAGATGCGCAGGGTTGCGGGGCGTTTTCCTGCTGCGACCTCGCGCAGCATTGCCACGGTATCGTCGTGGTGCATTAGGAGCTCACCGGATTTTGGGCCTTGTTCACGAAGGATTTCCACGGATTTTATTCTACCGGGTTGGCCCATCATTCCCGACTGTTCAGCGAAAGTAAGGGAAACCAAAGCAGCCCTGTGTTTTTGCGGGCAAACCCTTTTCTGAAAGGTGAGTCTAGACGTAAACTTAAAACGTCTGAACGGTATTCCCACATAAACCATCAGATACCAACACATTCACAGCATAAGAACGCTGACGAAACCGTATGCACACTGCACGTGTGCGCCTATCAAGTTTCGTTTCAAAGGAGTACGGACATGAGCCAATCGTCCTCGACATCCGAACCCGATGCCACCGCTCGCAATGAGCAATCGCAACCTCCCGAAAAATCCAAGCAGGCTAATACTGCTCTCATCGTCAAAGTTGCGGTGATTCTCGCGGTTACTGTAGCCATCTGGTTTATTCCCGTACCCCCAGGGGTGGAACCACGTGGCATGCATATGCTCGCTATCTTTGCCGGTACTATCCTAGGTCTTATCTTCCAGCCGCTGCCAACCCCATCGGTGGCGCTTATTGGTCTCGGTGCCGCAATGATCACCGGTACCATGAATGCGAAAGAAGAAGCGCTTAAAGGCTTCGGCAACGACTCAATCTGGATTATTGTTGCCGCGTTCTTTATTGCCGATGGGTTCCTCATTACTGGGTTAGGAAAGCGCATCGCCCTATTGTTTGTGCGCATGCTCGGTAAGTCTTCCCTCGGGCTTTCGTACGGCATGGCGATCACAGACCTCGTGCTTGCACCGGCTACTCCTTCAAATACGGCTCGCGCGGGTGGCGTGATTTACCCGATTATTCGCTCTCTTGCTGAGGTGAACGGCTCTACCAACGAGACCCCCGAGAAACGCCGCAAGCTAGGCTCTTATCTGCTCATGACTGAGGCGCAGGTCAATACCATCACCGCCGCAATGTTCGTGACAGCAATGGCTGGTAACCCGCTGGCTCAAAAATTTGCTCAAGAAAAAGGACTGCATCTGGACTGGGGCACCTGGGCGCTTGCCGCATTAGCCCCCGGCCTGATTGCCCTTGCCGTTATGCCTTGGTTTATCTCGAAGGTATACCCGCCGACCATCAAGCACACCCCTGATGCTCCCGACCATGCACGCAAAGAGCTTGCCGAGATGGGCCCCTTAAGCGTGTCGGAGTGGATTATGCTCGGTACCTTCGTACTGCTGTTAGCCCTATGGATTGGCGGCACGTCCTGGGGTATTAGCGCGACCAGTGCAGCTTTCTTCGGCATCGCAATTCTTCTTGTGACTAAAGTGCTCACCTGGAAAGATATGGCGAATAACTCCAGTGCTTGGTCCACCCTCATTTTCTTCGCGGTGCTTGTGGGCATGGCGGATCAGCTCAAGAAGCTCAAGGTTGTTGATTGGGTAGGTGACCGCGCCGCACACAGCGTCGCGGGTATGTCCTGGCCGCTCGCCTTTGGCATTCTGATTCTGGTGTACTTCTACATTCACTACATGTTTGCTTCTAACACCGCGCAGATTGTCGCCCTCTATGCTGTGTTCCTGGGGGCAGCAATTTCGGCGGGTACTCCCCCAATGTTCGCCGCACTTTTCCTCGGCTTTACCGGCAACCTTATCGGCGGTATCACTCACTATGCCTCTGGACCGGCAGGAGTGTACTACGGATCAGGGTATTTCAGTGTGGGTGAATGGTTCAAGCTGGGCTTCTTATCTTCGCTCGTAAATATTATTATCTGGGGTGTTGTGGGCACCGCGTGGCTATTCGCTCTCGGATACGCTACTCCCTAGTGAACGCTCGCTAAGCTCTTCCGATTCTATTCAGCCCAATAATCTCCGTGCACTGAATCTTTTTCTAGGATTCAGCGCACGGAGCTTTTTATTTCTGCCGACATTCTGCATTCTGCCCACACCCATAAGCACTCGATACAGCGTGACGTAAACAAAGCCGATACACCAGGGGTCTAGCGTTGAAACTTAAGCCATCTTCCGTAATCTTACTGCGCATCCCTGCAAGAATATGCGCTAAAGCTGTTAGGGTTGTTGTACAACAACGGCGATGTGTTCTATCCGCCATATACGTATTCCCCATCTAAGCATTAACTGTCCGCCATCTACGGGAGAGCCCCATGCATCAAGACCAGCATTTCACGCATGACGCCCAATCGCTGCCCATCATCAAACCCCACCTGCACGGCGCGTTTCCCCCAAATTTTCTATGGGGCGGAGCCTCCGCAGCCAACCAGTGTGAAGGTGCCTGGGATGAAGGCGGCAAGGGTCCTAGTATTCAGGATGTGCTTCCTCACGGAGGGCTGAACCCACGAAGTGCCGCGCCCACACCCGATAACCTCAAACTTGAGGGCACCGATTTCTACCACCGCTACCCCGAAGACATCGCTCTCCTTGCGGACATGGGGTTCAAAGTATTCCGGTTCTCCGTCGCTTGGTCACGTGTCTTCCCAAACGGTGATGAAACAGAACCGAATGAGGAAGGTCTCGCCTTCTACGACCGTGTGCTTGATGAACTTGAAAAATACGGCATCGAACCGCTTATCACTATCAGCCACTACGAAACACCGCTTTACCTTGCAGAACAATACAACGGCTGGGTAAGCCGCGATCTTATCGACTTCTACGAACGATACTGCCGGGTACTCTTTGAGCGCTACGGCAACCGGGTAAAATACTGGCTCACTTTCAATGAAATCAATTCGGTACTGCATCTACCGTTTATGTCTGGCGGTATTAACACCCCCAAAGAACAGCTGAGTGAGCAAGACCTCTACCGAGCAATTCATCACGAGCTTGTCGCCTCAGCGCGCGCTACCCGTGCTGCCCGCGAGCTCGCACCTCAAGCCCAGATTGGCTGCATGATTTTAGCAATGCCAACCTATCCGCTCACACCATCACCCCAGGATGCGCTCGCCGCCCTGCACGCCGAACACGCGAACTTTACCTTCGGCGACGTGCACGTTCGTGGAACCTACCCCGGATATTTCCTACGCATGCTCCACGAAAAAGGTATCGAGCTCAACATTACCGAACAAGATCGGGAAGACCTCAAAAATACAGTCGATTTTGTCTCATTCAGCTACTACATGTCCACCTGTGCCAGCAGCGACCCAAGCTGCGGCGAAAGCAGCGAAGGAAATATTCTCGGTGGAGTATCTAACCCGACATTGACTGCTTCCGAGTGGGGATGGCAGATCGATCCTGTCGGGCTGCGTATTGTACTCAACCAGTACTGGGACCGCTGGCAGAAACCGCTCTTCATCGTCGAGAACGGCTTAGGCGCACGCGACGAACTTGTTGAGGTCGATGGTGAAATGACCGTGATCGACGATTACCGTATCGATTATCTGCGGGCACACCTGGAACAGGTGCGCGAAGCTATTGCCGATGGCGTGCAGCTACTCGGTTACACTACGTGGGGCTGTATCGACATGGTTTCGGCGTCTACAGCGCAGATGTCGAAACGCTACGGTTTCGTCTATGTAGATCGTCATGACGACGGTTCGGGGTCACTCTCCCGCTACCGTAAGAAGTCTTTTGAATGGTACCGTCGAGTGATCGTATCTAACGGTGCGGAGCTTGAGAACTCCTAGTAAATCTTGTGAGAAATGCGGGGTTGGTCTTCGGGTAAGTTTCTGAAAGACCAACCCTGTGTTGTGGGCGCTCACTGAAATTCTCTGACTCTCGCCGAAAATTTTACAAACCTTACGATGCTACATCGAGCGGCATATCGTGCATGCTCGTTGAGACAAACTCCCACCATGTAGGGATGAACCCGGCCGCCAAAGCCACGCGCTGTGAGAGCACATGTGAAGGGCTGGTCCCATAAAACGGAACATACCCATCGGCAAGAACCATTCGGGAAAGTTCATATACAAGACGCGCAGCAAGCCTGCGTTGTCGCACCTGTGGCAGCACATCAATACCGATTTGACGCATCAGTGGCGAATCGTCACTTGCACCCGCCATTGCTAAAGGATCCGCCAAAGCAAGGTCGGCGTCAGAGTCAAACGCGGCAAGGACCGTAATATCGGGACGACGTTTGCTAAACCCTAAAGCGTTCGCATACCGTGGATCACCGCGAAAACGCTCGTACTGCTCAGGTTGAAGGAGCTCTATTCGTACCGAGAGTTCCGAAGCTGCCATATCATCTTCGTCTGCCTCTAAAGCATCTGCCGAAGCGTTCGGTACCGTCATCACCGTGTGAAGACCGCAAATATGTTGCCGTAAGGATTCTCGAAGCGTCCCGCTATCTACCCGGCGCATCATACCGATTCCAGGTACCGCACATTTAACCTCTTGCGCCGAAACATCCGGCGGAACCACAGATTCAAGCAGGTTACGTGAAGGCGTGTAATATACGCTTGTTCCGCTCACCTGCTGGCTGTAAGGGGTCAAGAGTTCATTCAGCTGGCGTAACGGTGCATAATCGCCCAGCCAATTTGAGAGATCCCCACGCATATACTCAGTGGCCGTTTTCAAAACCCGGGGATACTTTGCGCAAAGCAACCCCACGCCCAGATAGTTACCTACCCGAAGTTCCCAGGTATCAGCGTTGCGGCGGCGGGATGCGCTCATCTCTTCCGCTGGAAGCTGCAGTGCACTCAAGACCTCAGCACCCAGATTCTGTGCTTGAGAGATAGCTCCCGCAGGTAAACAGAAATCTGCCTCTAACTGAGCAGCAAGAATATGGCGTACTCTGTCGAGAGTTGTTACAGCACCGCGCATTTGCGCTCGCGGATGATCACCTGAAATATCACTCATACCAAAAGTTCCTTGATGAAACGTCCGGTATGAGACTCCTCGACCTGTGCGACGTCTTCAGGCGTTCCTTCGGCGATTACGGTGCCTCCACCGTCGCCACCTTCCGGACCCATATCAATAATCCAGTCAGCACATTTAATGACATCAAGGTTGTGTTCAATTGTAATAACGGTATTGCCCTTGTCAACAAGAGACTGAAGCACAGTTAAGAGCTTACGGATATCCTCAAAATGCAGACCTGTTGTAGGCTCATCAAGCACGTAGATCGAACGACCGTTAGAACGCTTCTGCAGCTCTGCGGCAAGTTTCACGCGCTGCGCCTCACCACCTGAAAGCGTGGTTGCGGGCTGCCCTAGACGAATGTAGCCAAGCCCCACATCAACCAGCGTGTTTAAGTGCCGAGCGATCGGGGTGAAGGCCGCAAAAAATTCTGCAGCTTCTTCAACCGGCATTTCAAGCACATCAGAAATAGTCTTACCTTTGTAATGCACTTCGAGGGTTTCGCGATTATAGCGTTTTCCCTGGCAGGTTTCACAGGGCACATACACATCCGGCAAGAAGTTCATCTCAATCTTGAGGGTACCGTCACCCGAGCATGCTTCGCATCGACCGCCTTTAACGTTGAACGAGAACCGCCCGGGCGTATATCCGCGCATTTTAGCCTCATTCGTCTCGGCAAAGAGCTTACGAATATGGTCGAATACACCGGTGTACGTCGCGGGATTTGACCGCGGGGTACGCCCAATAGGCGATTGGTCAACGTGAATAACCTTATCCAGATGTTCCAGACCGTCTACCTTCTTGTGCCGTCCTGGAACCTGTTTTGCACCGTTGAGTTTATTCGCCAGTGAGGTATAGAGAATATCGTTCACGAGGGTTGATTTACCCGATCCCGATACGCCTGTGATCGCGGTAAAAACACCTAGGGGGAAGGTAACATCAACATTTTTGAGGTTGTTCTCGCGAGCTCCATAGACCTTTAACACACGTTTACGGTCATGTGGGCGGCGTTTCTTTGGAACTTCAATAGAGCGCCGACCCGCCATATAATCACCGGTTATCGACTTTTTATTGGACAAAAGTTCCTTGTAAGTGCCCGAATGGACGATTTCACCGCCATGTTCGCCCGCGCCTGGACCAACATCGACAATCCAGTCGGCTTCCCGCATCGTGTCTTCGTCATGTTCCACTACGATGAGGGTATTTCCCATATCGCGTAGCTTTGTCAAGGTATCGATTAGACGTCGGTTATCGCGCTGGTGCAAACCTATAGAGGGCTCATCCAACACATAAAGCACACCAACGAGCCCGGAACCAATCTGGGTTGCCAGTCGTATGCGCTGGGCCTCCCCGCCCGAAAGCGTGCCAGCGGAACGTGATAACGTCAGGTAATCGAGCCCTACGTCCAAGAGGAATTGCAGGCGTGCATCTAGTTCCTTGAGCACCTGGTCGGCGATCTTAGCCTCGCGAGGGGTCAACTTTAGGGCGCGCATAAAATCTAAGGCGGTACGAAGCGGCATAGCGGTTACATCCGCAATGGATTTACCCTCAATTTTGACGCTGAGAATAGTAGGGTTAAGCCGCGCACCGTGACATACCGGGCATGCAACTTGACGCATATATTGTTCGTAGCGATCACGCGCAAAATCAGATTCAGTTTCTTGATGTTTACGCATGATATTGGCTTTAACACCCTCAAACCCGGAAGTATAGCGGCGTTCGCGTCCAAAACGGTTGCGGTACGAGACCTCAACTTTAAAATCTTTGCCCTCCAGAATTGCTTTGCGAACTTTGGCAGGAAGATCTTTCCACGGAGTGTTAAGATCAAATCCGAGCTCTTCGCCGAGACCTGCAAGAAGACGTAGCCAATACTCGGTGGTAGATTTTCCCTGCGACCACGGAGCAATAGCACCTTCACCCAGAGTCATGTCTGGGTTGGGTACTAAAAGATCCTCATCAACTTCAAGCCTGGAGCCAATACCATCGCAAGCTTGGCATGCGCCGAAGGGCGAGTTGAAGGAGAAGGCGCGCGGCTCAATAGTGTCCACCTGCAGGGGATGATTGTTGGGGCAGGCAAGGTTTTCACTAAATGTTCGGGTACGTTCGGGTGAATCTGCTTGTACATCTACGAATTCGATGAGCAAGCGGCCATCGGCTAGTCTGAGTGCGGTCTCCACAGAATCGGTCAGTCGCTGGTGGATGCCCTCCTTGATCACGATGCGATCTACCACAACGTCAATGGTGTGTTTGTATTGTTTCGCTAGTTTAGGAGGATCCGAAAGTTGAACTGTTTTTCCGTCCACCCGGGCACGCGAATAGCCCTGTGTCACCAGGTCTTTGAACAGATCAACAAACTCACCTTTGCGAGCTGATACCACGGGGGCAAGAACCTGCAAACGCGTACGTTCGGGGTATTCCAGCAGTGCATCGACAATCTGCTGCGGGGTTTGCTTGGTAATTTCTTCACCACAGACAGGGCAATGCGCACGTCCTACACGGGCCCACAGCAGGCGCATATAATCGTAAATCTCAGTTATGGTGCCTACCGTCGACCGCGGGTTTTTTGAAGTAGATTTCTGGTCGATAGAGACCGCTGGCGATAGCCCCTCAATAAAATCAACATCGGGCTTATCCACCTGCCCAAGGAACATACGCGCGTAGGAAGATAGTGATTCAACGTACCTGCGTTGTCCCTCTGCGAAGATGGTGTCAAAAGCAAGTGAAGATTTACCCGATCCCGATAGCCCTGTAAAAACCACCATTGCGTCACGTGGAATCGCAAGATCAACATTTTTGAGGTTGTTCTCACGGGCACCCTGCACACGAATGCTACTCAAGTCGTTTGACTGCAAAGGGGTGGTTGCTGATCCAGCGCGGGGAGGCATCGAAAATCCTTTCGTCTATCTTCGAATCTACATTCTACGCTCTTTCGGCGGGGATAGCATGCTTTATGATGCAGGTTTGACTCGTGGCGAACTTTTTTCCTGGCGACTTTCGTTCCCGTTACCCCCTTATACCTGCCGCTAGAAACGGGATATACACCGCATCAGTACACTGGATATATGGCTACTTATCCCGAATCAACTCTTATCTTCGAAAATCCGGAATTTACGGTACGTGCCCTAAGCGTCTCAGACATGGATAACAGCGTCTACCTGATCACGATTCGCCATACTGGCGAGCAAATGCTGATCGATCCCGCTTATGATGCGGAAGCACTGTATACCTTCACGCTTGAGGCAATCATGCAGGACTGCCCAAACCTAGCCCTTACAGAAGAAAACGACCGCCGAGTGCGCATTCTCGAATCTGAAGAAGATTTCGAGCCCATCCCCCGCCGTGCTCTTGGCGTGACGGGCATTATGGCCACCCATGGGCACTGGGACCACATTCGTGCTCTGCGCGAGCTTGAATCTCTCACCGGTGCCATTACTTATGCAGGATCCGCGGACGCCGAGGCCATTCGTGCGCAAGAAAATTTCACGGTCGAAAACGAGTTAAACGGCGGCGAAGTTTTTGATTTTTACGATACAGAGCTGCAGGTGCGCGCTATTTCCGTTCCCGGGCATACTCCCGGATCCATCGTATATTCTGTGCAGACCACATGGGAAGATGACTCCCCCGCTACCCTGCTTTTCACCGGCGATGCGCTCTTCCCCGGCGGCGTAGGCAAGACCGATTCTTCCGCGCAGTTTGGCGAACTTTTCTCAAATGTTCTTGAAAAGCTCTTTGGAAACTTTGATGATGAAGCGATTGTGCTTCCGGGTCACGGGCGTTCCACAACATTAGGCACCGAGCGTCCACACCTTGAAGAATGGGGTTCACGGGGCTGGTAGCCCAGTACATCCTGTAGGCTTTCTAGCAGCACAAGTCTGGTTAAACAAAACGACCGCGCTACCATAGCGCGGTCGTTTTATGACACCCGGGGGTATCTATCACTCACTCAAACACAAGCAACTCGAGGACAATTCATGAAACCTTCGATCACTTGATAACTCAAGTCTAGCCTACTTTTGGGTCGGTTTTCTACATGGTTTTTGCTCCCCAAACACCTTAGATAAGCTGAGCGCATATTTGTAACCGTTCTGTTATTTTTACCCCACATGAAAGCAGGGCATTTAAATACCAATCGAGATTTTATCGATTTTTATATGGCATAAATCACTAAAACTTTTTTCTGGAAGTTCCGCGTCATACAGCCATTTTTCAAGGTACACCCCTAAATAACAGTATTGTTAAACCTGCGTAATCATGCGGATTCTATACACCAATTGGTCTGTTTGAATGGTTTTTTCGCAACACACACGAAATCAGTAAAAGCTACCCCTCGGTACAGCCCACGAAGACGCAGAAAAGGTGCCGTGTGCATCCCGATATAACGAGGATGCCCACGGCACCTTATCAAGCTTGCCTTCGTCTTTTATGGGCGAAATATGCCCCAGAAACCACTACGAAAGACCGATCATCGTACCGTTTTCATCAAAACCAATACGCTCTGCAGCAGGGCTCTTGCTCAGACCGGGCATGGTGCGCATCGTGCCGCAAATAGCGTAAACATAACCGGCACCTGCGGCAAGACGAACCTCGCGCACAGGCAAAGTCCAGCCGGTGGGTGCACCCTTGAGGGAAGCATCCGAAGAGATCGACAGGTGGGTCTTGGCAATCACCACAGGTAGATGCGAGTACCCCAAATCAGCAAAACGCTTAAGCTGCTTTGCCGCTGCGGGAGCAATCGAGATACCGTCTGCCCCGTAAACCTTAGTAGCAACCTTCTCAAGCTTAGTTTCGAGAGAATCCTCAAGATCATAGGTGTACTCCAGGTTCGAAACGTCGTCGCAAGCCTCAGCAACCACATTTGCCAGGTCAATCGTACCCTTGCCACCCTCAGCAACACCATGATGGATAGCTACGCGAGCGCCAGCCTCTTCGGCAATACGGCGAATAGCTTCATGCTCAGAATCGAAATCGGTGGGGAACGCGTTAATAGCCACCACCGGCTGCACACCGAAGTCACGCACAATCTCAATGTGCTTCTTCAGGTTAGTAGCCCCTGCTTCAACGTCGGCAGGGTTCTCTTCAAGCATGCCTTCGGGCAGAGGCTTGCCCGGTACGATCTTGTACAGCCCAGAGTGGGATTTGAGGGAACGTACGGTGACAACCAGCACAGCAGCATCAGGCTTCAGCCCTGAGATTCGGCATTTAACGTTGAAGAAACGCTCAGCACCCATATCTGCCCCGAAGCCTGCCTCAGTAATCACGTAGTCGGAGTATTCCAAGCCAACGTAGTCAGCGACAACTGAGGAGTTACCGGTAGCGATGTTCCCGAAGGGGCCCGCGTGAATAAGTGCCGGAGTGTGTTCGAGAGTCTGAAGCAGGTTGGGGTTAATGGCATCCGCCAGAATAACAGCCATTGCGCCGTCAGCCTTCAAATCGGCGGCGGTGACTGCCTCACCATCGTAGTTCAGACCGATAACAATCTTCGCCAAACGTTTGCGCAGGTCCTCAAAGGAGGTTGCCAGCGAAAGAATCACCATGATTTCAGAGGCACTGGTAATATCAAATCCGGTCTGTCGGGGCACGCCGTCAATACGCTCGCCCAGACCGACTACGATGTTGCGCAGGGAGCGGTCGTTCATGTCGATAACGCGGCGCCACTCGATAGCACGGGGGTCGAGACGCAAGTCATTACCCTGGTGCAGGTGGTTATCGATCATGGCGGCCAAAAGGTTGTGGGCTGCGGTAACGGCGTGGAAATCACCGGTCAGATGCAGATTTAGCTTCTCCATGGGAACGATCTGCGAGTAACCGCCGCCAGCGGCACCGCCTTTAATACCGAAGGTTGGTCCCATGGCAGGCTGGCGAAGCGCCAGCGCAGCTTTACGTCCGGTCTGGGCGAATCCCTGTGCTAGCGAGACAGAGGTTGCGGTCTTACCTTCGCCGAGCGGTGTGGGAGTTACAGCGGTAACGACAATGTACTTGGAACCGCGCTTTTGGGCGGTTTCTGCGTTGGTGCTTTCGTCGAGCAGGACCTTGGCAACATATTTACCGTAGGGTTCCAAACGATCTTCGCTGATGCCGTTCTCGGCGGCTATTTCGGTGATGGGCTTAAGCTCAGCAGCGAGAGCAATTTCGAGGTCGGAAGGGAAAGGCTTGTTCGTCATCATTGTCCTTAACAAGTAGAAACCAACAGTTCCATATCCCATTCTATGCTCTAGCTCACGGAATGTCACTCATTTCTGCCTATGCTAACGGACTCTCAATACCTTTCGACATACAGAGAGAATACTTATCAGTGTTAACTTTATAAGCCAGTGTTCCATAGGATTCTGCCACGTGTGATCACCCTGAGAATGTATAAGGCGGGGGGACATTTGCAGCGGGAGCGTGATCTTCGAGCCGGTGCTCTCTAAGTTCAAAGAAACTATATACAAACTGAACGAGTTTCTTGAACGTCTTTACATCTGCTATCGCCCTAAGAAAGGACGGAATCGCTCGTACAGACCTCGGGTTGCTTTTTCGACACGTTTCTTTGTGCGTGCATACGCACTCTTTGTAGCACCAAACCGGCGTATTTTTGGCAGGATTTTCGGGAAGTCAGTTCCAGTTGTCTTGAATTCTCCTGTCTCAAAGGCCCTGTCCATAAACAGTTTAGTTTTTTCAGGGTTTAGTTTCTCAGTTTTGATCAGCTCTTGCTCTTCGTTTTCACGAATGCCAGACGCATAACGGATTAGTCCTTCAGCCGTATCAGTGTAAACATCCGGGTTCTTTACCACTTCTTCTACGTATCCCTGAATAATATCCTCACTGGGGCGTAACTCGGGGTTTGCATGTACCGCGCGGTTGATGGAGCGGCGAATGGTATCGCGTTCCTCCCCATCTTCCGCACCGTGAAGGCGAGCAACGAGTTCCAGAATATAATCAACATTGACTTCCTGGTGCTTCACCAAGTCGATTTCAAAAACCAGCTGCTCGAAAGCCTCAACAGTTTTTTGAGCTTCGGATACTTCCTCGTCAGTTGATGCTGCGAACTCGTCAGGATCCTCTAAAATAATATGCGCTTCGGCAACTTCTGCACGTACATCCTGGTAGGTTCCGGTGTAGTCCTGGAGCGTGTAGTCGTCAATTAGTTGTGCCTGTTCGTCATATTCGTCGAACATCATGAGCTTATTATGTAGATCAAGCACTTCGCCCAGAGTCTGCACAAACTCCGCTTTCTGGCCCTCGCTAGCCAGTGCTAATCCTGTAGCACCAATAGGAAATGATTCAAGCAGCTCAGTAGCTTTTTGGGTGTACGCTGCGTATATCTGTGAGTAAGGTTCAATGAGAGCGGTGCTTGCAGCATTTTTATCGCCGAAAAGCCCAAGCGCCTCATTCGTATTTTCTTCAAGATCACGGAAGCATACGATATTCCCGTAGGGTTTAACAGCGTTAAGGATGCGGTTCGTACGGCTATAGGCTTGCATAAGCCCATGCATGCGCAGGTTTTTATCAACCCACAAAGTATTAACTGTTTTGGAGTCGAACCCGGTAAGGAACATGTTAACCACAATAAGAAGATCAAGCTCACGGTTTTTCATCCGTTGAGAGACATCCTTGTAGTAGTTTTCAAAGCTGTTTCCTTCAAGCGAGAAGCTCGTCCCAAACATAGCGTTATAATCGCCCACAGCGTCCGAAAGCAGCTGCCAGTCTTCGTCGTTCAGATCATCCGTATCGAAGTTTTCTTCACTCATAAAGCCCTGCTGAGCAGCACCTGGTTTTGAGTATATGATGGCTATTTTGAGCGCAGAATCTTCACGAATATCATGACTTGCTATACGTTCTGCCTGCAGATGAGCGAACTGAGTGTAGTACTTACGTGCCGCCTCAATACTGCTGGTCGCTAGAATCGAGTTAAACCCGCGCCGTTGCGTACCTTTATAGTTGTACCCACTCCCCTGGTTAGTTTTCTTAGCATAGTTGGTCAGGATGTAGTCCGCGATAGTGCGGATACGGTCATCAGAATTTAGTAGTTCACGGGTCTGCTCGTCTTCATCGCGGGTTTTTCCCTCAACGTCACGGTATTGAGCACTAACATTGTTGTACTCAATGCGGAAAGGCAGCACGTTACCATCTCCGATAGCGTTGACTACAGTATATTCATGCAGACGTTCGCCAAAGAGGCTTTCGGTGGTAGCACCCAGTGCACCGGTAGAGTTTGCGTCAAAAATTGGTGTTCCGGTGAATCCGAAAATACTGTATTTTGTGAAGCGTTTAGTAATAGCTCGGTGCATATCGCCGAATTGGGAGCGATGGCATTCATCAAAAATAATCGCCACACGTTGGGAGTACGCCGGATGGTTTGTCTCGCTCTTAATTAGGCTGTTGAGCTTGTGAATAGTAGTAATGATAATGCGTTTTGATGGGTCACTCAGCTGTGCGTTTAAAATCCGGGTTGAGCTATTGGAGTTTGCTGCCCCCTTCTCAAAAGCGTCGTATTCTTTCATGGTTTGATAGTCAAGATCTTTGCGATCGACTACGAAGAGGACTTTTTCGACCAGACCCGTTTCAGCCAGTAATTGCGCGGTTTTAAAGCTGGTGAGGGTCTTCCCCGAACCGGTAGTGTGCCAGATAAAGCCTCCCCCTTGGCGGGTACCAATGCGGCGGCGGTCGTTATTGGCAATGAGCACACGGTTAATAATGCGTTCAGTGGCTACGATCTGGTAGGGTCGCATGACCAGAAGCGTACCCTCAGTATTCAGCACACAATAACGGGTAATAATATTGAGGATGGTTCGTTTTGCGAGGAAGGTTCGCGCAAAAGGGATGAGGTCGGTAATACGATGGTTCTGTGCATCTGCCCAGTAACTTGTGAATTCAAATGACTCTGTACCTGCCTTGATATTTCGCTCTTGGGCATTTCCATATTTAGCTACCTGTGCGTTCCGCACCGTGTTGGAGTAGTATTTGGTCTGCGAGCCATTACTAATAACGAATAGCTGCACATATTCGTATAGCCCTAAACCCGCCCAAAAACTTTCTTTCTGGTAGCGGTCTATTTGTTGAAAAGCTTCTTTGATACTCACTCCGCGTTTTTTGAGCTCGATATGCACCATAGGAAGGCCGTTAACCAAGATGGTGACATCATAACGGTTCATCAGAGGGTGGGTGCCATCGCTGCCCTGCACACTGTATTGGTTGATGACCTGTAGCCGGTTGTTATTGGGGTTCCGGCGGTCTAGAAGCGTAATATTGCGGGTAGTTCCGTTATCCCGTTCAAAAGCTATACGCGGTTCTTTCTGGACGCGGTGAGTTTTCTCGGCACGTCCCTCACTTGGTTTAGCAATGTGATCGGTAAGGAGCCGCTTCCATTCACCGTCGCTAAGAGCAAGAGGTTCGTTGTCACGTGTGTTAAGAATTTCAATTTGTGCACGCAGGTTGGTGAGCAGGTCTTCTTCTGTATGAATAGGCAGATATTCATACCCCTGAGAAATTAGGACCTCGATGAGCCGTTTCTCAAGCTGCGCTTCGCTCTGATGGGCGCCATTTTTCTCACGTGGTTCATCGTATTCTGCGATCACGGTTGCATAGTCGGCGTTGACTATGAGCGTGTCAGTGGGGTTAGTAGGCACCGGGTAGTGGGGTACAGTTTCCATACTGAGAGCCTTTCGGTTAGTGCTTGTGTTCGGTGGATTCAGATGCGCTTGGAAATGTGAGCAGAAGGTCACGATAGTATTCATACTGCTTACGGCGAGCCTCAATTTCAGCAGGCAACCCTGAGCTAATATCGTTCACGAGGGCATCGAACTTATCGAGAATTTTCACGATGCGCTCCTGCTCGGCGATAGACGGGAGAGGAATACGTACACCTTTAAGGACTGTTTGCGTAAGACTTGGCACCCCTCCAGCAGTATTTAGCTCTGATAAATTCTGAACCTGTAAAGCATGGTAGAGATATTTAGGAGTTACCTGCTCCCGATTAATCTCTGTATAAAAGATAGTATCCACATTCCAAAATGGGGTGTCTACATAGAAAATATTTCCAATAGACCCCTTACGCGGAATAAGGACAGACGGACCACTATAAGCGCTACGATCAACATATGTCATAATTCCGCCGGAACCATATACGGGGATGTCTCCAGAGTTAAATCCTTTGTAACTTTTCCCATTTTTTATTTTAACTAAATTCCCTAAAATTTCAGACCCCCCCCCGCTCAGATTCTCAAAGAGGGAGTTACGATAATACTCATACTGGGCACGACGAGCCGCGAGCTCCGCTTCTAGCTCCGCTTCTAGCTCCGCTTCTAGTTTCGTGAATTTGTCAAGAATTTCAACAATCGCATTCTGCACTTCTACAGGTGGCAGAGGAATTAGAAACTTTGAATAATTTGAAATCCACTGACGAGCATGATCTTGGGTTTCATATTTAATACACTGCATAGCATAGTATATATATTTTAAAGAAGTGTTAGAATTGTAACTAGTTAATAATTTTATAGCCGTAGATTTTATTTTAAAATTAAAATCCACCCACTTAAATGCAGTTGTAAAATCATCAAAAATTATTACTGGATCTTTTTTGGAAGCGGCGTAAATACCATCCACCTCATCGGTATATCCAAGAATAAAAGTCTTCCCTGCTGTTAAAACTGGGGTCGAATATGAGTCATCGTAGTTTGTAGAAGAAACCGTATACTTTCCTGGTTGTTCATAGTTCAAGAGTTTGTTTAGCTCCACATACTCCACCCCACCCGGGCAAAGTTCAGCCACAAGTTTTTCAATATAGTTAAGCGCTTTAGGGGCTTCCATATCCGAGGATACCTTTGGCATATCTTTTGTTTCTTCGCTCAATTTATGCTTCCGTCCCTTCCAGCTCAGCCACGATCGCATCAATCTGGGTTCGAAGCTCAGTCTGACGCGCCACGATCTGTTCAATCTGTGCGTTTAACTCACCAATATTGATCTGCTCGCGTGTGTCTTCTGCTTCTACCCAGCTCGAAACAGACAAGTTTGCATCCTGCTCCAGCAGAGTCTCGCTCTTCACCAGTTGTGCAAAATACTGCACGTTCTCGCGTGTCCTCACGGCTTGATAAATCTTCTCGCGGTGCGATTCAAGAAGCCTATTCTTATTGCCTACACGTTCAAATTCCGCTGAAGCATCCACAAAAAGCACGCTCGTATCGCGCCGTGTACCCTTTTTGAGAACAATAATGCAGGTGCCAATCGCGGTACCAAAGAAGAGATCGGGCGGCAGCTGAATCACCGCGTCAACATAGTTATTGCGCAGTAAGTATTCTCGGATTTTACGCTCAGCACCGCCCCGGTACAATACACCAGGGAACTCAACAATAGCGGCTGTACCATCTTCGGCAAGAGATGACAGCATGTGCATGGTGAACGCCAAATCGGCCTTCGCCTTAGGGGCTAGCACGCCAGCAGGTGCGTACCTATCATCATTAATCAATAAAGGGTTCGAGTCCCCTTCCCATTTCGTTGAATACGGCGGGTTAGAAACAATTGCTTCGAAAGGCTCTAAGTGTCGGTGCTGCGGAGCTATCAGTGTATCGCCATGCGCAATATCGAACTTATCAAAAGGTATGTTGTGCAATAGCATGTTGATACGGCACAAGTTATAGGTGGTGGGGTTACTTTCCTGCCCCAAGAATTCCTTCACATTCTCTGTACCTAGCAGCTTGGCGAACTTGAGCAGAAGTGAGCCAGAACCACACGCTGGGTCATACACGCGCCCCACCTGGGTTTTACCATCGGTTGCAATACGTGCTAGCAGCTCGGAGACTTCCTGTGGGGTATAGTATTCCCCGCCGCTTTTGCCCGCATTTGCGGCATACATGCCCATCAGGTACTCATAAGCGTCACCGAAAGTATCGTTAGCACTTTGCCGATAACTTGTTTCCAAGTTCATCTCAGCAACAGCGCCCATAAGTTTATACAGGGTCTTATTACGATCTTGAACACTCGACCCCAATTTCTTGCTATTCACATCGAAGTCGTCAAAAAGACCCGAGAAGTTTCTTTCACTTTGCGTATTCTTTGTAGATTTCTCAACTTCCTGAAAAACTTTCTCCAGAGTCTCATTCAAGTTCTCATCGGTGCGAGCCTGCGCATACACATTCTCAAAAAGTTGACTCGGATAAAGGGGAAGAAACCACGCTCTTTCACAATCTCCTGAACTACATCAAGGTCAATCTCCGAGTCACTCATCTGCGCATAGTCGAAACCTTCGGCCCCTGCTTCTTGCTCCTCGTATGTGATGTATTCCGTAAGGTTTTCAGAAATAAACCGGTAGAACATCATGCCCAGCACATACTGTTTAAAGTCCCAACCGTCTACCGCCCCACGAAGATCATTGGCAATACGCCAAATAGTACGGTGCAGCTCTGCACGTTCATTCGCCGATATTGATGCGGCACTGTGCTGGGCTACCTTGACGGTAGAACTAGTTTTTGCAGCCCCTCCCCCAGACAATTTTTCTGCGTCTGAGGAAGCGTCCTTCACCTGCTCAGTCATAGCGGAAGGGTCCTTCTTCTATTGTTTGTGAGAAATTCTACGTGTGGTTAAGGATCTATATAATCTTTCCTATACCAACCCTTCAAGTATACGGGCGTCTTCTACGCAAATCATCCATGAACGTCATTAAAGATCTTAGGGAGTGTCGCCGACGCTTTATCACGCCGATGACACTCCCTAGGTTGTCACAGGACTACCGTCCACATCTGTTATTACATCGTCAGCAGCACCTTGGTTGCGGTACGCTGATCCATTGCCTCATAGCCCTTGGGAGCTTCGTCGATGGGCAATACTAGGTCGAAGACCTTACCGGGTTCAATCTCACCCTTGTAAATCAGGTCAATCAGGGTCGGCAGGTATTTACGAACTGGCGCGGGGCCTCCTTCAAGATGAACCTGTTTGCCGAAGAGCACATCGGTACCGATCGAGCTGTCGTCGTGGGGCACGCCTACGAAACCGATGTAGCCGCCGTGGCGTACGCATCCGAGGGCTTGGTCAAAAGCCTGCTGAGTACCCACAGCCTCCACAACACCGTGCGCTCCCACCCCGTCAGTAAGCTCTAGAACCTTGGCGATGCCTTCTTCACCGCGTTCTTCCACCACATGGGTTGCGCCGAACTGCTTAGCCAACGCCTGACGTTCGGGGTTACGAGACATGATGATGATCTTTTCAGCGCCCAGCTGCTTAGCCCCAATAACTGCGCCCAGACCAACGGCACCATCGCCAACCACAACAATAGCCTTACCTGGGCCGGCCTTTGCGGCATCGGCTGCGTACCAGCCAGTCCCCAGCACATCGGATGCTGCCATCAGATGAGGAATCTGCTCTGCGGTAGGGTATGCGGGAGTCTTAACCAAAGTGCCGTCTGCGAAGGGCACACGGGCGTATTCTGCCTGGGTGCCGTTCGAGCGCATGCCGATGAAGGCGTCACCTGCGGCCAGTGCCTTCAGGCAGCGGGAGGGGTAGCCTGCGGTGCAGGTTTCACATTCGCCACAGGAAATGCAGAAGGAGCCTACGACGAAGTCGCCGGGGGCTACGGTGGTTACCTCGGAGCCTACTTCAACGACTTCACCAATGTATTCGTGGCCCATGGCCTGGTGGTCGACGGGCTGCGCGCCACGGTAGGGCCACAGGTCAGACCCGCAGATGCAGGATGCGGCAAGTTTAATAATGGCATCCGTGGACTCTAGGAGGGTGGGCATGGGGCGGTCTTCTACGACGACTTTACCGGGTTCTTCCATAATGACTGAACGCATTAGCTGTACTCACTTTCATGTAAATTCTTTAGGTTTTAACCAGTCGTTGTATTAGAGTACGCCCTTCGAGTTACTCGAAAGCAAGCACCATGGAAGATAAAAGCTATGTTATTCCACATCTATTTTTGAGAATAAAACTTAGTATCTTATACCTTTGGGGTGCTGTGAGATACTGGAATTATGAGTTACAGCGTCAAAGAAATCTCAGAAAAGCTTGACATAAGCCCGCATACGGTACGGTATTACAGCGACAAAGGCCTTATTCCCACTGTGCAACGAGATGAACATGGACGGCGTGTTTTCACCGAAGAATGCGTGGGGTGGTTTGAAACGATTCACTGCTTACGTGCATGCGGTATGAGCATTAACGATGTCAAAGCCTATGTAGACCTCAGCCGTCGTGGCGTGTCTACAGCATCGGAGCGTTTACACATTATCGAATATTACGCACACGTTGCCCGTCAGCAGCTACTTGATGCTCAGCGAAGGATTGATTTTGTGGACCGAAAAATTGCGTACTACCAAGATTTAATGGCACAAGAGAATAAGAAGCATGCATAACCTAGCGCTCAATTTATTAGTGAATATCGAATATAAATCGGGGTACCTCACACCATTTTAGGTGAGGTACCCCGATCATTATTCCTCTCAGAGAGTATGTGTGAAAGACCCGTCTACCCAAGCTATCTTTTGATACTCTCTAGCATTGGATCTCGCCACCTTACACAGGCTGGATCTTCTTCTTATTCATGAAGGGTTACCTGCGATGCAGGAAGCTGCTGCACCTTCAAGGACGATGCAGGAGCATTGGTGTAAACCCTTACCTTAACGGTGCGCCCTTCCATGGTGCACTTATCGGGCGCTCCAAGCACGGAGCCCTCAACAGTGGCCACGTGGAGAGTACCGTTACTTTCAGCAGCTTCGGCACGTACATCAAAACAAGTTGCGGTACCGGTCGGTACGCTAAAGGTAATCTCATGATCACCCGTCACCTCATAATCCGACCAGTTAACAACATGTTCATGTTCCAAGGGGACGGAGTTCGAATCATGTACTGCCGGAGCTGAGATACCTGCATCCGAGCTAGTTGCCGGAGGAATGACCGGAACGAACGCCTGCACATAGGCAGAAGCTGCGGGGGCGGACAGCATCGAAGCGCCCAACGCGAGAGAGACGGCACCGACCCCGACCAGGGTGGCACGCCGAACGGCTGACAGCGTAGTCTTAAACATGAGCATCGCTCCTTTGCTCGACAATTGCTTGCACCTCCACCCTATAAGTTTTTAAATCTCAAGTGAAGAGTTACATAAAGATGACACACCCAAGATTTAAAAAAATTTTTACGAGTCTCCTAGACTCCCCTGAATTTGACGCACAAAACCCGTATATTCCCTATGTTTTCAAGGAAATATACGGGTTTCTTAAAGTTATATCTTCCTGATCTCAGGATCAGTTTTTGAGACTAAAAATCCCAGTCCTCATCCTCAGTGTTCACGGCTTTACCGATCACATAAGATGAGCCAGATCCCGAGAAGAAGTCGTGGTTCTCGTCGGCGTTGGGCGAAAGAGCCGATAAAATAGCAGGCGAAACATTGGTCACGCTCGCGGGGAACATCGCTTCATACCCCAGGTTCATGAGAGCCTTATTCGCGTTGTAGTGCAGGAACTTCTTGACGTCTTCGCTCCAGCCCACACCGTCATAGAGTGAATGCGTGTAGGCTACCTCATTCTCATACAATTCGTACAGCAGGTTGAAGGTGTACTCCTTAAGTTCTGCCTGCCGTTCCGGGCTCTCTTTTGCTAAACCACGTTGGAATTTATAGCCAATGTAGTAGCCGTGAACAGCCTCGTCACGAATAATCAGACGAATCAGATCGGCGGTATTCGTCAGTTTAGCGTGTGCCGACCAGTACATGGGCAAGTAGAACCCTGAGTAGAACAGGAAGGACTCCAGCAGCGTAGAGGCAACCTTCTTCTTAAGCGGATCATCCCCCGTGTAGTATGCGAGAATAATCTTCGCTTTCTTCTGCAGGTGCTCATTTTCGGAAGCCCAACGGAAGGCATCGTCAATCTCTTTAGTCGAACTCAGAGTCGAGAAAATCGAAGAATACGACTTAGCGTGCACCGACTCCATGAAGGCAATATTGGTGTATACGGCCTCTTCGTGGGCGGTGACTGCATCAGGCAAAAGAGACACAGCACCAACGGTGCCCTGAATAGTATCCAGCAGAGTCAGCCCCGTAAAAACACGCATGGTCAACTCTTTTTCTTCTGCCGTCAAGGTCTTCCATGAGGGAACATCATTGCTCAGCGGAACCTTTTCAGGCAACCAAAAGTTACCGGTCAAACGGTCCCATACCTCAAGATCCTTATCATCTTCAAGACGGTTCCAGTTAATAGCCTCAATCGGGTGGTCGACGAGGTGCACTTTTTCACTCATGTGTATCTCCCAGATTGGATGTCACGCCCACACAGGCATGTAATATTTTCTAAGTTACCAAGCGAGTCTGTTTCGGGGTACAAGAAGAACCTCTTGCACCCCGAAACCCGTAAGATGCTGACTCATTTACAGCATGCAGGATACGCAGCCCTCAACTTCGGTGCCTTCAAGAGCCATCTGACGCAGGCGAATGTAGTAAATAGTCTTGATACCCTTACGCCATGCGTAAATCTGGGCACGGTTAATATCGCGAGTGGTCGCAGTATCTCGGAAGAAGAGAGTCAAAGACAGACCTTGATCCACATGCTGCGTTGCCACGGCATAGGTATCAATGATCTTCTCGTACCCAATTTCATAGGAATCTTGGAAGTATTCCAGGTTATCGTTCGTCATGAACGGTGCCGGGTAGTAGACACGCCCCAGCTTACCTTCCTTACGAATCTCAATCTTAGAAGCAATCGGGTGGATCGAAGAAGTCGAACCGTTGATATACGAGATAGACCCGGTGGGCGGAACGGCCTGCAAGTTCTGGTTGTACATGCCGTATTGGGCTACATCGGCGGCAAGCTGAATCCAGTCTTCGCGGGTCGGAATATGATGCTTAGCAAACAGCTCACGCACCCGTTCGGTCTGCGGTTCCCATTCCTTCTCAATGTACTTGGCGAAGAACTCACCGTTAGCGTACTTTGAACTCTCAAACCCTTCAAAGGTCACGCCGCGCTCCTTGGCGATCTCCATGGAAGCGCGAATAGCATGGTACGTCACCGTGTAGAAGTAAATATTGGTGAAGTCCAGACCTTCTTCGGAACCGTAGTAAACGTGCTCACGCGCCAGGTACCCGTGCAGGTTCATCTGCCCCAGACCGACCGCATGGCTCATATCGTTACCGCGTTCGATAGACGGCACGGAACGAATATCGGATTGGTCGGAAACTGCGGTAAGCGAACGAATAGCGGTTTCGACGGTTTTTCCTAGGTCATCACCGTCCATGGTCATTGCGATGTTGAGAGACCCAAGGTTGCACGAAATATCTTTCCCAATTTCGGCGTAGCTCAAATCGTCATGGTAAATCGACGGCTTTGAAACCTGCAGAATCTCCGAACAAAGGTTAGACATGATGATCTTGCCTTCAATCGGGTTAGACCGGTTAACCGTATCCTCAAACATCACGTAGGGATACCCGGACTCGAACTGCACCTCAGCAATAGTCTGGAAGAACTCGCGCGCGTTGATCTTGGTCTTGCGAATCCGCGAGTCATCCACCATTTCGTAGTACTTCTCAGAAACGTTGATATCTGAGAAAGCTACTCCGTAGATACGTTCTACATCGTAGGGCGAGAACAGATACATATCTTCGTTACGCTTTGCCAGCTCGAAGGTAATATCAGGAATCACAACGCCCAAAGACAGGGTCTTAATGCGCACCTTCTCGTCCGCGTTTTCACGCTTAGTATCTAAGAAAGCATAAATATCGGGGTGATGCGCATGCAGGTAAACCGCGCCTGCACCCTGACGAGCACCCAACTGATTTGCATATGAGAACGCATCCTCAAGGAGCTTCATCACAGGTATAACACCGGATGATTGGTTCTCTATCTTCTTGATGGGAGCCCCAGACTCACGTAGGTTCGTGAGGGCGAACGCGACACCGCCTCCACGTTTTGAAAGCTGCAGGGCAGAGTTGATGGAACGGCCAATCGACTCCATATTGTCCTCAATACGCAGCAGGAAGCAGGAAACGAGCTCACCACGCTGCTTCTTACCAGCGTTCAGGAAGGTCGGGGTTGCGGGCTGAAAACGACCGGAAATGATCTCATCTACGATCTCTTCTGCAAGTTTTCCATTGCCTTCAGCAAGAAGCAGAGCCACCATGCATACACGATCCTCGAAACGCTCCAGGTAACGCTGACCGTCGAAGGTCTTGAGCGCGTAGGAAGTGTAGAACTTGAAGGCGCCTAGGAAGGTGGGAAAACGGAACTTGGCAGCATAGGCACGTTTGAAAAGAGACTTCACAAAGTCAAAACTGTACCGGTCGAAGAGTTCCGGCTCGTAGTACTGATTCTCAATCAGGTACTCGATTTTTTCTTCGAGATCGTGGAAGAAAACCGTGTTGTTATTAACATGCTGAAGAAAATACTGACGTGCGGCTTGACGGTCGGCGTCAAATTGGATCATGCCGTTTTCATCATAGAGATTCAGCAAAGCGTTCAGCTCGTGGTAACTCATACCTTTGAACTTGTCAGGTACCGCTTTGGAGCTGTGTCCGGCACCGAGAGTCTCTAGCGCTGAAGGCAGTTTTGCGTCCAAAATTCTTCCAATCCTTTGTTTACTTTTTCGACATCTGAGGAGGTTCCCATAAGCTCGAACTTGAAGAGCAAGGGAACATCGCATTTCTTCGCCACAATATCTGCTGCGATTCCGAAGAGAGATCCGAAGTTTGTATTTCCCGATCCGATAACACCGCGAAGCTGGCGACGGTTCTCTTCGTTGTTCAGGAATTTGACTACCTGCGGGGGAACATTGCCTGCACCTTCAGGCTTCCCGTATGTGGGTACGCACAGCACATAGGGTTCGTGCATAACGGGAGTCTCATCCTTAGTTCGCAGAGGAAGGCGCACGTTTCGTGCCTGTAGTTTCTCAACGAACTTATGAGTGTTGCCTGAAATTGAGGAGAAGTAGACAACGAGCGGCGAATCCTTACCCAACGAGCTTTGAGTCGCTCGACCCTCAGCGGCATCACGTGCCTGAAGAATAATCTTCTGAATCTCAGCGTTCTCATGCGTAGGATTTTGTGCGAGGGGGGTGCCCATATTTCTCCTTACTCCACGATCGAATACCCACGGAAATTCTGTGGGTTGAGTCGTGCTTGACGCTGCCGCCTATGCTAATGCAAGCGCGTTAATCTTGTCAGGCTGGAATCCTGACCAATGCTCTTCACCGGCGATGACGACCGGTGCCTGCATGTATCCGAGGGACTTAACCATCTCTAGCGCCCGGGAATCTTCCGTAATGTCTACTTTGTCGTAGTTGATGCCCTTGGCGTCTAGCGCCCGGTAGGTCATGTTGCACTGAACGCACTGCGGTTTGGTGTACACGGTCACTACCATCGGTTTTCTCCTTGTCAGCCCCAAGGCGGAGCGTAATTGCGTGAATACTTTGTGTGCAAGGCAGAGGATTCTTGTGCTTGATGAGACTTCCTTTAGCTCTAG
Organism: Rothia sp. HMSC069C01; assembly: GCF_001814655.1. NCBI lineage: Bacteria > Bacillati > Actinomycetota > Actinomycetes > Micrococcales > Micrococcaceae > Rothia > Rothia sp. HMSC069C01. Next base: position 370,323 of record NZ_KV817408.1, on the reverse strand, counting down.
AAGACTGGAAGCATTTCGTCATCGACCACGCAAAGAATCGAGCCGGGTATTAATACTACATGTTGTGTCTGAAAATTTCTCTGGCACAAGATGCTGTGGTGAAGTGTGGATGTTTTGTTCGAGAAACCCACACGCGAGCACAAGGACATTCAGTTTATCCACACCTCAGGAGAGTGTAATTCCGCTAATTATTGCGGACAATACAGAGTTATCCACATATCGGCTCTGTGAGCGGAACGCGCATCGCTCTTTTAAACTGAAAATCTGTTCTGTTTTTTCAGGGCGAACAGGCCTTTGTGTGAGATTTCTGGCATTGTTTCCCTCTTGATTTTTAAGCTTTTATACCCATTCCTTGATTCTCTGCGGAACGAGGCTGAAAAACTCGATTGGAATCCACCTACATGCGTCGTGTTGGAAGTTTTTTATGGCTTTTGAGAGTATGGCAAAGATGTGATTAAGAAATTTTTGAAACATTCAGATGATCGGCGTGTTGTTGGGTTTTTGTGAGAGAAATCGTCAAACCCATTAAAACCCACATCTCGTATGAGGTCAGTACAGTTCGCCTGTGGATAAGCGTAATCATCTACTGTCTCAATAGTTGATCTTCCCCTGCCAGCCCTCAAGATGAGGTCAGCTCTTCCCCACACCACAGAGAACAGCCATAAAGATGTACAACCTAATACGTGCTAATACGTGTTTAGAGAAGTCCTCGCTCACGAAGCAGTCGGCTCAACGTATGCCCATCATTCGCTTCCATCCACAATGGAGAATTTGTCATTTTTTGCGCTCTCTGATCGCTCCAGACCCGCCCAGAGGCGAGAACGCTCTCCCCCACCGTGAGGTTACGAATCATGATAGCGGCGACGTTCTGCGGGTAGCGCACCGCAAATCCGTTGTATATATCCGGGTCACGCTGTCCGTCGTCGCCGATAAGAATCCACTGCATCTGGGGAAATTCTTGGGCAAGTCGTTTTAGAGAGTTCACTTTGTGTTGGGACCCCGACCTAAACCAGCGGTCAGGAGTTGGCCCCCAGTCTGTTAATAGGAAGGTTCCACGCGGGTAGCCGTTGCGGGTCAGAAAGCGGCGCAGTGTCGGTGTAATATTCCAAGCGCCAGTGGAAAGATACATAAAAGGTGCCTGAGGATGTGCTCGATGAATGCGGTCCATGAGCACCGCCATGCCCGGGGTCGGAATGCGCGCGTGCTCATCCAGTACAAAAGAGTTCCACGCAGCGACAAGAGGACGCGGCAACATAGTCACCATAACGGTATCATCGACGTCTACGATAACCCCGATTTTCTGGGATTCCGGAACGATATAAACGTTAGTTTCAACGGCGCGGGAACCCGGTACATACATGATGACCTTATGCATTCCGGCCGGTAAGTCTAGGTCAAGGCGCACATCCAGCACTCCACCACGGTCGGTTTGTATCTCAAACGTATGCCCCGCAATAAGAATAGTCACATACACATCCGACATGGCAACGGTGGTAAAAGCCCGCCACCCGCGCGTCGGATTATCGGTATCTTCGGTGCCTTCCACCACATGCAGGAGTTTTTCAAAGGCAGCCGTTTTATAGAGGGCACGCCCAAGAATACGCACCCACCCGGATTCAGTATCTGTGGCTACCCGTCCATATCCTTCAGAAGGCACCACAATAGGCTCACGCCCGTGAGCCACAGCTCGCTGTTCACGCCAACGATGCACGGCATCGCCCATACGATACCCTAGGTTAACGGCTTCACCGGCAACTTCGGTGACCACGCTGCGCAATTCTTGTGAGCCTAGATTCTCCATGCTTTCTAGTTTTCCATATCTTGCAATAAAACACCCCTATTTTCAAGTTCGACTTCTAAAGCGTCCTCATCAATTAGTTTCTTAGCCGCTCAACCTTTTTCTCAGGGGGGTATTCAAACGGGTTAAAGAGAAAAGGATCTCGGTTCCCCTCTACTGTGGAAACCGAGTCCTTCTCTTTCGTCGTTAGGGCTGCTACGGATTTAGTGTGTGCGATAGATCAGATACTCTCAGCCGATGAAGGAACAAGTATCAGTTCAGTGCTCACCACTTTCTAGTGATGCTCAGACTGCCCGGATTCTTCAGTATGCAGCTGGAATGGACCTGAGCTGAGTTTTACCTGGCAGTACGCCGAGCCTTTACCTTCTGACTGTTCTACGTGGTGCACAGGCTCTTCTTCACCGGTAACTTTGATACCGCATTTCACCACGTCATTAGGGTTATCCGCATAAACAGCTACCTGAATGACCTTGCCAGCCAACTCATGGTTATCAGTCGAAGTCAGTCGGTAGTAGTTAGTCTTCGCTTCTAGACTCTGTTCGGCAGAGTTGATTTCTTGACCGTCTTGAAAGATCCGAAGCTTTCCAGTTTGAGCCTTATAACCATTATGTTCACTGCCGTTTAGGATCTCGGCAGAGACGGTAATATCGCCGCGATTTCCATAGTCTGGAGCGGAATTCAGAGACAAACCGGGCACAACTTCTGCGGAGCACCCGGTGAGTAATGCAACCGAAGCGGCCACAACGAGAGTAATTTTCTTGACCATATGTCCATGGTAACAGTAGGCTAAAGGCAAAAACGCTAGATGATGCAAGGTTTCAGCATTGTATCCGTACTAGTTAAAATCTGACACTTTCGCAAAAGCGCCGATGGTCTTCTCTTGAGCTAACCGCACGTTATCCTTAAGAGTATGCCGCACTCTCCTTCACGCCGTCTGCTTCTCGCTGGTTCTCTCGGTGCATTAGCACCGATTATTTTTGCGTCCACGCCCAAGACTATTACTGCGACTACTGGCGATTTTTCCTCTACCGCTCATGAAACACAGGATAATGTTCCTGAGTCGCTCACGTTCTCTCCCGCAGCGCCGCCAAAGCCGAATGAAGGTTTCAACGTAGCAGCTATTGCGAAACAGCCGTGGTCTGCCCCTATGACCCGCCTGCCGGGTGAAGGACGTTATATCGCGTGGACCGTTGACGATGGAGTCAGCCCAGAAACAATTCGAGCCTACGCAGAATTTGCTGCGCGTACCGGTGTGCGCCTAACCTTCTTTGTCAATATGACCTATGTGGGGTTCACTCAAAATGTTGATGTGCTTAAGCCGCTAGTGCAAACCGGACAGCTTCAAATTGCAAACCACACCTTTAGTCACCCCGATTTAAAAACTCTCAAAGATGATCAGATTAAGCACGAACTAGAGAAGAACGAGGCTGAGATTCAAAGAGTTTTTGGGGTCTCGGCAAAGCCTTATTTTCGTCCCCCCTACGGCAGCCATGATGCGCGAGTGCTCAAAGTAGCCGCTAGCGTAGGATACACGCGCCCGGTGCTGTGGGAGGGAACTCTCGGAGATGAGGCTAAAACCTCAGCGCGTGTTATCTATATGCGATCGCTCAAATACGTTCTGCCGCAACGAATCCTGTTAGGGCATCTGAATTTCACGACCATTATTCCGCTTCTTGATCGTCTTGCTGGGCTAGTCGCCGAGCGTAAGCTCATCACGGTCACACTCAACGACTATTTTGAGGGGCTAACCGAGGAAGAACGTAAGGCCTCCGAGCCAAAACCCGAAGATAAGAAGGACGAAAAGAAAGAAGAACCAGCTTCCCCAGCTCCGGCCGCGGGATCTGGCCTTGGCACCACCGGAAATTAGAAACATACAGGATTTTAAGAAATATATGCATCTTTGACCGTAGGTACAACAAACGGTTAAAGAGGCACATGTTTTGATCCAGCGTCATTCGCTTTGGCTGCCGTAGGAACAGCCATACCCACCGAATCCACAGGTTGTTCCTTCCGCTCTCCCCTGGAGGCGTCAGAGCTTTGAAGCCGTGTTCGGTCGTACGGGGCTCATAATTTAGGGCTTGTGAGTTTCGGCCCAAACCCGGTTGAGTCCTTCCAAAATTGCTGCAGGCGGTTGAGCCCCGTTAATAACCCACTGCGCCTCGACCAAAAAGAAGGGAACACTCGTAATACCCAATTCCTGTGCCACACGTTCGTCAGCGCGCACGTCCTCAGCATAGTGATCAGCCGCGAGTATTTCATCAACTTGACGTGAATCGAGACCGATTTCAGCGGCAATCTTCCGTATGGACTCGTGTTTTTCGATGGAGCGTCCCTGCGTAAAATATGCTTTTTTGAAAGCCTCTTGAGCCTCTGCGGCTTTTCCCTGTGCAGTTGCGTGATGAATAATACGGTGGGCATCAAAACTATTGCCGTACTTTGCGTTGCGCCAGTTAAAATCCAAGCCCACTTCTTGGGCACGTTCTGCTATTCCTTCTTGGGTAGCGATAGATTCCTCTAGGTTGAGAGAATATTTCGCGGCAATACGTTCAGCAAGCGGCAAAGCATTATCTTCCCGGGCATTTTGGTCGAGCTCAAAGCTATGCCAACGAACCTCTACTTCATCACGGTGCTCAAATTGGGCGAGAGCTATTTCAAAATTCCTCTTACCTAAATAGCAGAAAGGGCAAACAATATCTGACCAAATATCTACGCGCATCATGTACCTTTCAAGAGACTAACGATTACGCTGGTAAAACTTGCACAGCACTAATTTATCCCAGCGTACGTTCTACCCGTAATAGTCGCGCAAGGTTACGGGGGTAAGATTCCGTTCGCCCAAAAGCATTTTGATCTTATCGAGCACTTCAATAACTCCGGGGTAGTTCAAATGGCCAATGAGAATAGTCTGCGAGTTCGCATATTTTTCGGAATATGCGTATATTTCTTCGGCAGGTATGGGTGAAGAATCAGCTAAAGACCCGTACCAGAGAACCGCCCTGTCGAATCCTACACTTGCCGCAGCCTCAAGCACACGAGAATCATAGTATCCATATGGTGGGCGGTAATATGGTTTAGAAGACACGCCGAAAAGCCGCTGTATCTCTTCGTCATTTTTCGTTAATTCTTCGGCAATTCCTGCATCATCTAGTGTAGTCAGCGCCGCATGCGACCACGTATGATTGCCGATTTGAATCTGCCCTGATTCTACCAACGGTTTAAGAACGTCTAGGTTCGGTTCAAAAGCGTTATATGACCCGTTGATAAAGAAGGTAAGCCGGGTTCCCGTTCGGGCGGCAAAATCTGCATAGGCGCGCACAACATCAGGGCTTTTCCCGTCATCAACGGTCCAAGCAATATAGTTCCCTGCACCTTCCAAAGCGGTTTGCGGTTCATCCCACGGGTGCGCCACCTCTATGGGATTTATCGACTCCGGCAAGGCCGCTTTCTGCGGGTCATCCTCTTCTGAGGAATCTAACGCTGGCGCCGAAGATGCAGAGGACGAATCTACCCATGATGCTGATTCTTCAACGCCTGCGACCTTTTCATCTCGTGTTACGGCATAAGGCACGCCTGCGCCCAAAAGCGGGGTGAGCATACCTAAAACGGCCGCTCGGCGTGGTATACGGGTGAAACGATCCGCCGAATTACGATGTGGAGTTTCTTTGCTTGGACTCTGGTGTTTATATGGGTACATATACTTCTACCCTATCGTGCTCTCGTGCAGAGACATAGTGCTTTTACATAACTTATAAAGTTGGGCGGGAGCGTTCCCACCCAACTTTTTATAACGTAGTTATTAGGGTTTATTTCTTTTTAGGTTCGCAAGCGATACCATCACCATCTGAATCAAGATGAGTTCCATACCCCGGCTGTCCACGATATAAAGGCGCAGCCCCTGCCGCCCGTACAGCAGCACAATTTTTGTAATAGACACCACCGCCGTTATTTACAGGCGCAGGCTGTTCTGGAACCGGGGCAATATGTCGCTGCTGCGCCGAAGTCTGTGCAGGCACAGGAGCAACAGGTTGCTGCTGCACGGGATCATGTTGCTGTTGAACCGGAGAAGGTTGTTGAGCTGTCTCGGGTTGCGGGGCAGAAGTAGAGGCGTCATCAAGAGGTACCTCGACAACATCCTCATGCTGTTCAGCGTCAGCAGTGGCAGCTGGTTCTGGCGTTACTTCAGAAATAGTAGGAGAGGTAGTTGGAGTAGGGGTTGGTGACGGAGTTATGGAAGCCGTAGGGCTTGCAAAGGTGCTCGTAGAGGCCGTCGCAGAGATTGATGGGGATGAAGAAGGGGTTTGTTCTTTGCGGGCATTATTGCCGGAGCATCCGGTAAACAACACAGCACCAATAAGCGCCACCGCGACAATGTGGTTTCTCATATACATTTGTTCCTCATGAATGAGTGGTGAATAAATCCTCATGGAGAGCTACCATAGCTCTCTGTACTAGTTTAGCCTAAACTTATGGTCTCTAATTACTCCGTGTTTTTATATTTGAGAAATTCCCAATGGAGTCGTATCTTGACATATGTTTCTTAGAACAGGTTCATCATTATGAAGTTTTTATCTCTGAGTTATAACGAATGTCTTCTTCAGAAGATCTTCGGTTTTTCCCTAGAAGCCTCACAAAATTCAGCATAATATTCTTGCTATCGAAGGTTTTCGAGAAAATTATCGAGCTCGGCAGGAGCACAGAACCGGTATATATGGGCTTGTACTTCTGGATGCGCGCATGCCGCCATAATACGCGGCAAGCTGTCGCGCCTATAGCGCAGAATCCATTTCCAAAATTCTAGGTTCTCCGGGGAGCGCCGTAACGCACGCATACCGCATACGAGAGCGCTAAAGTCCAAGAGAATAACCGTGTCTGCCGCCTTGAGCCGTTCTAGTAGTTTGGTATCATACACGCCTAAATCACCGTCTATAATCCATTCAGGCTCAGAGATGATCTGCTGATGAATAACATTCCACTGATCTACTGGAGTAGGCGTAAGGCCTTCATCCCAGAAATACTGGTCTAGCTCGAAAACAGGTAGTTTATAGCGGGTAGCAAGATAGGAAGCCAGGGTACTTTTACCGGCACCACCGCGGCCTAAAATAGCAATACGTTTCATCATGACACCTTATAAATTCTCAAGAGCTAATAGTGTTCGAGTTCGTCAATGCTGCCCAATACGGCAACATCCATAGCTTTCAAGGCCTCAAGATTTGTAATAGTGTCATCTTGATCAATCAGATATACAGTGTATCCCTCGTGTCTCATTCTTCTCATAATTTCTAGAAGCATATGCTGGGCTACCTCATCCACAGAATAAACTCGGCTAATATCGAGTGCTATTCGTGTTCCCGTGTAGTGTGTATCAACAATTTCACGGATAACTCGCTCTGCACCGGCAAATCTAATTCTGCCCTGCAGTTGAATTACCTGGGTTATTTTCTCACCGGAGCCTATTCGGTAGTTAGCTCGTATTGCGGACCGAGCAACAGTGGGTATGTTCATAACGTGCATGCCCATATCTGAGGAAAACCGTTCGAAGAGAGATACACCGCGCACGCTGTTGCCGTGTACATCTAGGCGTGGTGAAAATGTTGCTAGTCCCAGCTGGCCCGGTACGGCGCCAATAATTCCCCCGCCTACCCCACTTTTAGCGGGAATTCCGACCTGCGTTGCCCAGTCCCCTGCAGCGTTGTACATACCGCAGGTGAACATAACACTCAGTACCTGGCGCACCACTGTCTTAGGTACTACCTGTTCCCCGGTAACGGGTTGAATTCCGTAGTTTGCCAGAGTTGCCGCCATCATCGCCAAATCCTGCACGGTTACCAGCAAAGAGCATTGACGGGTGTAGCCTTCGACTACACCGGTGGGGTTCTCCGTGAGAATGTCGTGACTGCGAAGCATATGAGCGATCGCTAGATTACGATGCGCGTGCTCGATTTCAGATGAGTACACCGCTTCATCAACGTCAAGGGAACGGCCAGCGAAGGCAGAGAGCCCAGAAATCACACGTTCCATACGCTCTGCCCGATTCATTGTTTCTGTACCGACTAAAGAATGCGTGGTAATTGCGCCGGCGTTAATCATGGGGTTTAGCGGACGACCAGAGCTGTCTTCAAGGGAGATCTCGTTGAAGGGTTCCCCGGACGGTTCAACTCCAACTTTGTCTAAGACTTTCTCAAACCCGCGATCAGCAAGGGCTAAAGCATACACGAAAGGCTTTGAGATGGATTGAATGGTAAATAGCGAATCAGTATCGCCGGAAGCATAGAGTTCCCCATCGACCATAGCTATAGAGGCACCAAGACGTTCAGGATCAACCTCGGCAAGTTCAGGAATATAGTTCGCAAGCACACCCGTTCTATCGGCCGCAACGCTTTGGAGGACTTCGTCAAGGTAGCTCGGTATCGGTGAATGCATGAGTTTCCTCCTGAAGGACAATATTTTCCTAATACACGGCGTGAGGTTCTTGGGCGTAGAAACTTCATGCGTCTTCGCTGTGGCAAGATTCCGCCTATGTCCCAGCTTCTTGAAGTTTAGCTTTTACGCCTTAAATACTCCAAATATGGCTTAACTATTCCATCTGTTCGTAAGTGTATTCCCCTTTCCTCTTCCCAGTGGCTAGGGCAAATTCTGCTTTCAGGTAGTTTTTCGTGTCCTGCAGGTCTTTAGCACGACCGTATATTGTAGCTTTGACATTGATACGAAAATTAAGAAAGGAGAATCATGGCTACATTAATTACTGGTGCTTCCTCGGGCATTGGAGAAGAATTTGCACGTCGCTACGCTGCCCAAAAGCAAGATCTCGTACTCGTTGCTCGCAGCCAGGATAAGCTCAATAAGCTCGCCGAAGAGTTCGAGTCTCAGCATGGTATTCGAGTCACCGTCTTTGCTCTCGACCTATCCGCGCCGGATGCGGCTGAGCGGCTCTGGGAAGAAACGAACCGTGCTGAGCTAGAGATTGATGTACTTGTCAATAATGCAGGGTTTGGAACCTCCGGTGACGTCGCTGATGAGAGCCCTGAGCGTCTGGAACAAGAAGTACGCCTTAACTGCCTCACGTTAACAGGTCTGACGGCTCGGTATCTACCCGCCATGCGTGAACGCAAAAACGGAACCATCATCAACATTGCTTCGACTGCTGCCTTTCAGCCACTGCCCCATATGGCGGTGTACGGCGCAACCAAAGCATTCGTGCTTTCCTTTACTGAAGCGCTCTGGTCCGAAACCCGAAAAGACGGCATCCGCGTACTTGCGGTCTGTCCCGGCCCCACCGATACCTCATTCTTTGAAATCGCCGGTGAATCTGCAGCAGTCGGAAAAATGCGCTCTGTCCATCAGCTGCTAGACAACACGTTGCGTACTCTAAAAACCACGAAACCCAGTTTTGTGGATGGAGTGGGGAACGCCATTGTGGCGCGATTTGTAACCCGTGTGGTGCCTAAGCGCTTCGTTATGACAATAGTCGATCGTGCGCTCCAACAGAGGAGCTCTCAATAAGATGCATACCCCTCTCTTCCCTGGATGAAGGAGCATATTCTTTAAACTCTTTTTAGAATCTTAGCTAGGTTTTTAAATGTATTGTTCGGGGTAATCGCCATACCCCTCTTATCTCTTCGCACTATTATTTCGTGTAAGGGACAAATACTATTACGCGCCAAAGGTACATTCATGTGAAAGCACCATGTACTGTTAGAAAAATAATAAAATACCGCCCAGTCCTTTCGGACCAGACGGTCAATAGTGGAGATAAGGGGACTCGAACCCCTGACCCCCTGCATGCCATGCAGGTGCGCTACCAGCTGCGCCATATCCCCTCATATAGTTTTGCGTTGCCTTAGCAACAGAAAACATAATACACATCTTTCTGCCAGGCATGCAAGTTCTCGCACTGGTACAGACATAAAATACGGGGCACCGCCGAAGATACCAAATTCTGGTATGCCTCAGCGGTGCCCCACATGATGCAACAAAATTGTTACTCGTCAGCAGGAACGACCCGAGATGCTTCCTCTTCGCTTTCGCCTTCTAGATCAAACGGAACTTCATGGGTAACACCTAGTTCAATACGCGGAGCCTGCGCCCACAAACGATCCAGAGCATAGAACTCGCGATCTTCTTCATGCTGAACATGCACTACGATATCCCCAAAATCTAGGAGAATCCAACGACCAGATGCACGTCCTTCTCGGCGTACAGGCTTCAAATCAACCTGTTCTCGAAGCGCATCCTCAATTTCATCAGCAATCGCATTGACGAGGCGCTCATTATGTGCCGAAACTACCAAGAAACCGTCAATCAGCCCCATAGCGTCAGAAGCATCCACCGCAAAAAGCTGGGTTCCTTGTTTTTCTTCCGCCGCTCGGGCGGCAATGCGCAGAGCCTCACAAGAGGACTGTGCAGCAGTCATTTTTTCCTTTCTTGCCGTCAGATTTCTCTGACGGACAGGCGCCAAAGCAAGCAAATGCTTATGCCAATCGTTACCTTTGATTGGAGATAAACATATACACACCCAGAATAGCTAGGATAATGCACCCGATAATTACAACCCAGGACAGCAGGGACAAGGACTTATTTTCGCTTGTCTCAATGGATTCGTACTTTGACACTGTTTCATCCGTATTCGTTGCAGGAACCTGTTTCATACTTGCAGTATTTCCAAGCCTACGAGGAGACTTAGCAGCGTTAACCTTCGCAATCGAGGAGGTCATCGCCTTTTCTGTACGTGCAGACACACGCTGTGCGAGTTCAGTTGCTTGGTCTGACGTCAGGTTCTTGCCATCGTTTAGAGCTTTATCAAAGCCTGGCTTATTCTTCGAAGGTGCAACAGGCTTTGCATCCTTATTCTGAGGCGATGGCTTAACAGCAGAAGTAGAACCCGTTGCCGGAGATTTAGCGGGTGTAGAATCAGACTTCTTCACCTGCGAGAGCGAACCAGTACGCGCATTTACCTTCGGGGTGGCGCCGGTACGCTCGGAAACCTTCGGAGTCGAGCCAGTACGATCCGAGACCTTCGACATCGAACCAGTACGAGTAGGTACCTTAGGCACAGACCCAGTACGCGAAGAAGACACCTGCGAGACGGAACCTGTACGGGTGTTCACCTTCGGAGTCGAGCCAGTACGATCCGAGACCTTCGACATCGAACCAGTACGAGTAGGTACCTTAGGCACAGACCCAGTACGCGAAGAAGACACCCGCGATACAGACCCGGTACGCGGTGAGACCTTGGGGGTTGATCCGGTACGATCGGACGCCTGCGATGGTGAATCTGCGCCCATCGGATTCTGTAAACGGACAGTATTCCAGGGGTTTACAACCTTCGGAGCTGCATCTTTCTGCTCAGAAACCTTGGGGGTTGATCCGGTACGATCCGAGACCTTCGGCATAGATCCAGTACGGGCAGGAATCTTAGGAACGGTACCGGTTGCCGACGGTTTCCGTTTAGCAGAACCGTTCTTTGCCGCTTTCTGTGCAGGAAGAGCACCAGTCTGAGCATGCTGCGCCGAACTCTTTGCTGCGACGGTATCGTTTTGTTCCTTAGCCTCAGAGCCAGCTTGAGCGGATGCGCTATCTTGCTGAGATTTTTCGTCCAGAACCGACAGGTCAAGTCCCTGAGCATCCATCGCGCGGATGGGTGAAGGAAGGTTCAACGGCACAGGAGCAACATTAATGCGGTTCTCATCGGCTTCATTCTGCACATCAGCTGTATGACGGCTTTGCTGAGCTTTAGAGTCACTGGATTTTACCGTAGGCTGCGGTGCAGTTGCCGGGCGAGCCTGCGAGGAAACAGTTTGATCCTCGGTCTCAACGATCTCAGTATCTTCACCCTCGACAACAGGCTCATCGCGCACCATGTACTGGTGCATCTTCGGGGAATTATCAGGAGAAATAATTGGGATTGACGAGGTGAACGTCAAATCGTCTGCCTCCACATGGAGGGAATCCTGAAGCAGGGAATCTTCCGGCTGTGGCTGAGGAGCAGGCGCCGGAGGCGCGGCAGGGGCAGCAGCTGGCGCAGGCTTATTAGCTTTAACCTCTTCCGGGCGAAGAGCACGCATAGTGCTGGTTAGCGGCTCAGGTTCATGCAGTTTCTCTTCATCATTCGCATTCAGCTTAATAGACCCCTGAGTAGCGAGTGCAGCAAAACGACGCTGTACCGCCAAAACGCGTGGATCTATATCGTGGGTATTTGCCAAAGACCCCATATTCTCAACAGGGTTAGGGCGCTCGCCACGACCCATAGCGCGCAGATAGTTCGCCACGTCTTCGCGATAACGTGCTAGACGGCGCGGACCCATCACACGCGTGGGAGGCGGCACCTCAATGCCGTCCTCAGTCACGTATGTTTCGTAGAGGTACGCGTCTCCCTCGCTGTAGGGCTTCTCTTCTTTGCCCTTAGCTTCAGCCATGTAAAACCTCTTGTTCCATTACTTTGTCTTCACTAGTTGGTTGAATATCTGTTGAGTCTTTCTGGCGAGGCAGCCCGCCGCCGTAGTGCGTGGCAGCATCCTCAGGAGAATACAACCGATACTTATTGATGTACTGCACCACGCCATCAGGAACCAAATACCAGATAGGGGCACCCTTAGAGGCGCGTTGGCGAATATCGGTTGACGATATTGCCATCGCGGGAATTTCAAGTGTGGTAATCTGCCGTCCTTCGCCTAACGGAGGATCAAGCTCGTGTCCCGGACGGGTCACTCCCACAAAGTTAGCCAACTCCCACAGCTTATGAGCATTACGCCACGTCATGATCTGGCTAATCGCGTCTGCACCGGTGATGAAGAAAAGATCTGCATCGGGTCGCAGAGCACGTAGTTCATTAAGGGTATCAAAGGTATACGTTGCGCCGCCACGATCTATATCTATCCGGCTTACCGTAAATCGTGGATTAGATGCAGTCGCAATCACCGTCATGAGATAACGATGCTCGGGATCGCTCACGTGCCTCTCCCCCGTCTTTTGCCACGGCTGACCAGTCGGTACGAATACTACTTCGTCAAGATCAAACACCGCCGCAACCTCGCTGGCGGCTACTAAATGCCCGTGGTGAATAGGGTCAAAGGTGCCGCCCATAACTCCTAGACGTACACGCCCAGGAGTTCGCGACGGAATCGACTCAAGGCTGAGCCGCAGAGCTTGAAAAGTCACGATACTTTCCTTAGCGACTAGCGGTTATGCTTCTCGCTATAGCTACGCAATGCCTGTGCTTCGTCACCCTCCATGAGCTCCGGTGTGTGATCGGGTCGTACAATACCGCGTCCGCTGTACGAGAGAGTAACAAGCAGCAGAACGGTAAATACGACGGCAGCAACGATGCCGTAAACATAGGTCGGGATGCCGTTAAGCATTCCCGCAGTGTGCTCAGCACCGTGAGCTGCTAGGACAACCGAGTTCATGTGTGTGCTTCCTTTCGATGGTTAAGCTACTCTCTATGCTACCGGTTAGGGGCGAAAATACGCGAAACGACGGGCCTATATATGCGTGATAGTTGAGACATCTTCGCAAGTCGTCAGGCTGCCTAATTCCCCGATTTACCGGGCTACTGTTTGGCCTCAGGCATATCAATACCTTCAGCTTTACCTTTTTCCTTGAGCTTACGGCGATATTCCACCGATTCAGTCCACACACCCGCAACGCGCTCTTGCTCAAGCTCGGCGCGAGCCTCTGCTTTTGCATCCATGCGTTCCTTATATTCCTCACGTTTTTGGGCTCGGGTGGGGCGAATAATCTCTTCGAGGCGAGAGTCAGTACCACGAGGGGAAGACAGAAGTTCAGCGCCGCCTACCATAGTGGGTTCCCAGTCAAAGACCACGGAGTTATCATTTTCACCGATAACCACGGCATCTCCGGCACGGGCACCGGATTTAAAGAGTTCGTCCTCAACCCCCAGTTTTGCCAGGCGATCCGCCAGGTAACCAACAGCTTCATCATTATTGAAATCGGTCTGCTGAATCCAACGCTCTGGTTTCTCCCCAATAACCCGAAAGAGCGGCTCCAAATTACGTTCTTCGCGGCGAATAATAAATTCTTGTTTTTTCTTGGAGCGGAATCCCTGGGGGCGAATAACTGGGGCTTCAATCGTAGAATTATCTTCTTGAGTAACACGCTTCTGACGGTCTTCTTCCACAAGGTTTGCCATTGCAAAGATGAGCGGTTTAAGCCCTTCATGGGATGCTGTCGAAATTTCAAAAACTTTGTACCCCATGTTCTCAAATTCAGGTCGCACGAAATCGGCAAGTTCACGCGCTTCAGGCACATCAATTTTATTGAGAACAATGATCTGGGGACGGTCATTGAGCGGCACAGTTACCCCAGCAGTGGGGTCTACCGCATAGTTTTCTAGCTCACCGCGAATAACTTCAAAGTCGCTGATGGGGTCACGCCCGGGTTCTAAAGTGGCGCAGTCAATCACATGCACTAGTGCGGAGGAACGTTCAACGTGACGTAAGAAGCGGTGGCCAAGCCCTTTACCCTCGGAAGCTCCCTCAATCAGACCGGGAACATCCGCAACGGTGTACCGAACATCACCTGCCTGCACAACACCCAAGTTTGGGATAAGAGTGGTAAAAGGATAGTCAGCGATTTTAGGCCGAGCCGCAGAGATAGCAGCAATCAGCGAAGATTTACCGGCTGATGGGTACCCAACAAGCGCAATATCGGCAATAGATTTGAGTTCTAGGACAATATCGGTTTCTTCCCCCGGAATACCGAGGAGTGCGAAGCCAGGTGCTTTACGTTTGGTGGATGCCAACGCAGCGTTTCCGAGACCGCCCTGGCCGCCTCGTGCAGCAGTATATTCGTCACCCACATGCAACAGGTCGGCAAGCACGTTGCCGTCACGATCTTTGACGACGGTTCCCTGAGGTACGGTAAGCACCAGGTCTTCACCGTTGTAGCCGTGGTGCATATCGCCGCGGCCGATATCTCCATTGGGAGCGTGTTGGTGCGGGCTGTGATGATACTCCAATAGTGTGGTGGTTTGGTTATCAACACGCAAAATCACGTCCCCGCCGTTACCGCCGTTACCGCCGTTGGGGCCGCCGAGAGGCTTGAACTTTTCTCGACGTACAGAGACACATCCGTTGCCTCCGTGACCACCGGATACATGCAGGACCACGCGGTCCACGAATTCTGCCACGGGTGTTCTCCTTCTGGTAAATTCCTGGTTCGCACAAGCCTAAAATACACGAGATTGCTTGAGCTTGGCGAGGGGGCGCATCCTCAAGTAGATGCGGAAAATCTTATGGTAAGAGGGGGTAGACTTTCGCCTACCCCCTCTTCCTAGCGTGAGCGAGTTTTACTCAGCTGCTGCCAGGATGTTAACGACCTTGCGGCCCTTGCGGGTACCGAATTCGACGGTGCCTGCTGCCAGAGCGAACAGAGTATCGTCGCCACCGCGACCAACATTCAGGCCGGGGTGGAAATGGGTGCCGCGCTGACGAACAAGGATCTCGCCTGCATTGACGGTCTGACCGCCGAAGCGCTTAACACCGAGGTACTGGGGGTTCGAGTCACGACCGTTGCGGGTGGAGCTTGCGCCCTTCTTATGTGCCATTCTGTTTTCCTACCTTAAGGTTTGTATCCGGTGGTTAAGATTACGCGTTGATTGCGGTGATCTTAACGGTGGTCAGCTCAGCGCGGAAGCCCTGACGCTTCTTGTAACCGGTCTTGTTCTTGTACTTCTGAATAACGATCTTCGGACCGCGCAGGTCTTCAATCTTTTCAGCAGTTACCTTGGCGGAAGCCAGGGACTTTGCGTCAGCGGTGATCTTGTCACCGTCAACGAGCAGCAGTACGGGCAGCTCGATGGTGCTGCCGGGTTCACCTGCAACACGGTCAAGGGTAATTTTGTCTCCGACAGAGACTTTTTCCTGGCGGCCGCCAGCGCGTACAATCGCGTATGCCACTTTGGGACTCACTTTTCTCGACATCTTGCTTCTTCGTATCTCACACGTGCAGACAGCCTGCGCTTTCATTGCTGTGCGCTCCACGGGTATCTCTCATGGTGAGTAATAAGGTGTGGATGCGGCCCGCGCTCCTTGTGGGATTGCCCAGTCGGATGCGCGCTCGGTCTGCCGGTGGTGTCTTCCGGAGATCCTCACGATGGGGAAAACCAGAAGCGGTATCTCCCGCTGACCCTGCGTCGATAGGGCTTCACTGAGATAAATACCAATCGTTAAGGATACTGTATGCGCGGGGTCATGCGCAATTGTATCCCTATACTAGAAAATAACGTTGGCAATACAGCCTCTAGTCCTGTATTGCCAACGTTATATTCATCATCTGCGGCAAGGAATCATATACGGTTAGTCTTCCTTACCAACCCGCTTAATATCTGCAGCAGAAACACCGATACCGAAGAGAGTCGGAGCCTCAGATTCGACAGGTGCTTTCGCATCTGCCACAGAAGCCGAAGCCACGACCGAACCGTGAGCCGACTCGGTGGCGTCCACCGTCACGACATTTGACTGCGCGCCCGCCGACGAAGCGGCTCGACGGGAGCGACGTTTACGCGGTGCAGATGAAGCAGCTGGCGCAGCTATCTTCTGCTGAGAACCATCTTTATCATTCTGAGTCTCAACCGAGTTAGAGGCAGACCCGCCGGGGGTAATCACACCGGACACACGCGGCGCACTGCCAATAACACCGCTTACACGGGAGGCCGAAGCTGACTCTTCCGCACGTTGCTCCTGCCCTCGGCCTGAACGCTCCTTCTCAGAGGAACGGCGCGAACGGCGGCGCTTACGCGGGCTCTCGTGCACATCTTCAACCTGCAGATTCTCACGCTCGGCGCGAGGCGACTTCTGCTCTGCTGAAGACTCGTCACCCTGATTTGACTTAAATCCACCGCTCTCGCTGCGGGTAATGCGACCAGCCTTCTGGGAGGCACGAGCCTTCGCCTCTCCAGCACGAATAGCCTCCGAACGGGAAGACTCACGGGTAAACCGAGCATCATGTTCTGGATTCAAATCACGATCAAATGCCACAGCAAGCTGTTCCAGTGTGAAGTCACCCTGCTCACCAATCCAATCGGTCTCGGTTACCTCAGCAACCTTGTCCTCGCGGGATGAGACTTCGCGGTGTGCCTTCGCTCCCGCTTTGATGCCTTGAATCTCCTGCTCCAGCGAAAGCTCGGCAGTTTCGGTACGACGAGAGCGCTTACGACGTTTACGCTTCTTACGGTTTGCTTGGTCCTCAGCTTCAAGCTCGTCAGCCGAGTGCGAAGCTGCAGCAATAGAGGCCATAGCGTTGCGGCGCTCTGCCTTCTTCTCGTCCTTCTCTGAGTCCACGCCCTCAGCGGCATCACGGGTATTATTGCGCGAAGCCGCTCGTGAACGCTTACGTTCGGTGCGCTCTTGACGGTGAATGAAATCGGAGGCACCGCCGGAACGTCCGCTTAACGGCTGATCGTGCACCAGCAAACCGCGTCCACCGCATGAGTCACATTGCTCAGAGAAGACCTCAAGAAGACCTGTTCCCAAACGTTTACGGGTCATCTGCACAAGACCCAGCGAGGTTACTTCAGCAACCTGGTGCTTAGTGCGGTCACGCCCCAGGCACTCGATCAGACGACGCAGCACAAGATCACGGTTCGATTCAAGCACCATATCAATAAAGTCGATAACGATAATGCCGCCAATATCACGCAGACGCAGTTGACGCACGATCTCCTCTGCCGCCTCCAAGTTATTCTTGGTGACGGTCTCTTCAAGGTTACCGCCGCTACCGGTAAATTTACCGGTGTTAACATCTACCACGGTCATAGCTTCGGTACGGTCGATCACCAAGGAACCCCCCGAAGGAAGATATACCTTGCGGTCTAGTGCCTTCGCCAGCTGCTCATTAATGCGGTAATGGTCGAAAAGATCATCTTCGTCCTCCCACTTCTGCAGGCGTGAGAGCAGATCAGGGGCAACATAGGTCACGTAGGCCTCAATAGAGTCCCATGCGCTCTGGCCTTGCACGATCATAGAGGTGAAATCCTCGTTGAAGACATCGCGCACGGTCTTAATCATCAGGTCAGGTTCTTGATAGAGCATTTCGGGGGCAAGCACCTTGCGGGAATTCGCTTTTTCCTGAATCTCTTCCCACTGCGCGCGCAAGCGATTAATATCGTGGGTCAGCTCTTCTTCGGATGCGCCTTCCGCTGCAGTACGCACAATCACGCCCGCGCCATCGGGCAGCTTATCCTTCAAAATCTTTTTGAGGCGTGCACGCTCGGTATCGGGGAGCTTACGCGAAATACCGGTCATTGAGCCGCCGGGCACATACACCAGAAAGCGTCCGGGAAGCGAAACCTGACTCGTCAAACGCGCGCCCTTATGACCGATTGGGTCTTTGGTCACCTGCACCAGCACGGAATCGCCCGGTTTAAGTGCATTCTCAATCTTGCGGGGTGCACCGTCAAGACCGGTAACATCCCAGTTCACTTCACCCGCATAGAGAACAGCGTTACGACCGCGCCCAATATCGACGAATGCTGCCTCCATGGACGGAAGAACATTCTGCACTTTGCCAAGGTAAACGTTCCCAATCAAGGAATCCTGCTGGGTTTTAGAGACAAAGTGCTCTGCCAGCACGCCGTCTTCGAGAACTCCAATCTGAATGCGCCCCTCTTTTTGGCGCACAAGCATCTGACGATCTACTGACTCGCGACGCGCCAAAAACTCTGCCTCGGTCACGATGTGACGACGGCGACCCAGCGATCGGGACTCGCGGCGGCGCGCACGTTTAGCTTCAAGACGGGTAGAACCACGCACGCCAGTCACGGTGTCAGAAGCATGAGAATCTGCAAGGCGAGGAGTGCGGACCTTGGTAACGGTCTCAACCTCGTCATTGGCGTTACCTTCAATTTCTATATCTTCGGTTCCACGACGGCGGCGGCGACGGCGGTGACTCGTCACCTCAGCTTCAGCTGCTGCCTCTTCACGACGGCGCTCCATACGATCGCGGCGCTCTTGTTCCAAACGCTCGGCACGCAAACGCTCGCGCTCCACAGCGACTGCAGAAGCAAGCTCAGAAAGCTCAGTGGGTTCGGGCGAATAGAATAGGGGCATAGCGCCCGGGCGCACCGATTCGCGCAACTGCGCAATCTTCTCATTCTGTACGTCACGCAAAGTTTTTGCTGGCTCCGCCGTTTCCTCTTCGTCTGACTTTTCATCTTCGAATGTGCTGGCAGTGCTCTCTTCGTCTGTCGGCTCAGAAGTCTCAGCTTCATCCTCTTCAGCGTCGTAGGTCGCTTGAGGCTCAGAGTCTTCATCGTTCTCTGCCACTAATTCCTTTGACTGGATGGTATGAGGCTCGTCAGCATCTTTAGTGTTTTCTTCCGAAGATATCATGGCTGTCTTATCTTCTTGAGCAGCTTCTTCAGTCTGGGCTTCTTCACGGTTATCAGAGACAGGCTCTGCTACCTCAGTCTGTTCGGCAAGTTCGGACACCTCAGTGTCCACTTCGGGAGAGGCAAGGTTTTCGGCAGAAGAATCGCGGGTTTCAGTTTTCTGAGATTCGGGTTGGGGCATAGTTTCATCAGCTGATGCTGCAGACTCGGCGGCTTGGGTAAAAAGAGTATCAAGAGTGTTCGCGACTTCTTCGGCAGAGGCCGCAGCCACAGTCTTCCTTGGTGCAGGGGCATGCTTAGCCTTCTGATTGCGTAAATCCGTTAACCCAGCCGCAACAGCGTCTTCGGGCGTGGGTTCAGCAACTTTCTTAGCGCGCGATGAGTTCTTACGACGCGATGCTGCCGATACTGCAGATTCACTATCCTTCAGGGGATCTGCCTGCTTTTCAACCCGGGTATTATTTTTTTCCTGATGAGTTCTCATCGTCTCGCCGGAGACATCCTGTTTATCAGCGAGAGAGATCATGTCAGCAAGAACATCCATATTCATGCTAGATTGATGGGCGTTCTTTTCGTCAGCCATTCTTTTCTTTCTTCTTCCTTCAAGAATTTTACGCCGCATCGTAAAACTCTCTGCATCAACGCGTTAGCGTGTCATAAGCCTAATTACCAAGAAATACGTGGCTCAAGCCTGCTCTTTGTGTCTGCCTTCGTTTGCTTCCGGGCGTACAAGACGGCGAGCACGAAGTCGGCTTACTCCGCAAATACGGCGGATGCGTTTCTTCATGATGTTCTCGGCCAGTATGTTTAACCGAGATGTCACTAAGATACCAATGCCTGGGGTCATCATCCGCTAACGTCTTATCTGAACTTTTGCTATGACGGATGCGCGTGCACGTTCTCTCGGTCAATATACTGGGTATCTTTTATGCGTGCGGGGCATAAAAATGTACCGCTCATCATTATACCGTGTGCAATCCAGAACACCCCATACATGCATAAAAAGCGCAACATTGGTGTGACCAACATTGCGCTTATAACGAGAGTAAAACCTAGCCGAGACCTAGTTCAGCATCACGTTTTTCGCGTGCTTTCTGCGCCAGTTTTGGGTTACTAGGCAGATACTCTGGCCCGGAACCTGTGGCAAAGGGAATACCGAGGATGAAAGCGAAAGGAGCTGCGATCAGTAAAATAACCCACACCATCGAGAACTTTCCTGCGGTCAGAAAGAGTAGCGCCGCCAAAAAAATTACTGCTGATGCCAGCATCAATGTTGTGCCAAAGCCTTTCACGGATTCTCCTCGGTGATTGAACAATAACGCTACGATTATACGCCTCTTCTTAAAAATTTCGATGGCGTATCTTGGCTGAAGCACACATGTCGGCACCTCTTTCCCCTATGATATTGAGCAACCACCACAGAATGACCGCAAACAAGATAGAGGAAAATTATGACCGAAAAGACCCTAATTCTGGTAAAGCCTGACGGTGTTGAACGCGGGCTTATTGGCGAGATTTTGAGCCGCTTTGAGACTAAGGGTTACGTGATTGAAGGACTGAAAATGCTTCAGCCCACCGAAGAACTTCTCGCCCAGCACTATGCTGAGCACGCAGGCAAGCCTTTCTATCGTTCCCTCGTGGATTTCATGGTTTCTGGTCCCGTGGTCGCCGCTGTTCTCAGCGGAGATCGTGTAATCGAGGGTGTACGTACAATGCTGGGAACCTCAGACCCGACAACGGCAGCACCGGGAACAATTCGTGGAGATTACGGACGTGATTGGGGCGAAGGTGTGCAAAAGAACCTGGTGCATGCCTCAGACTCCCCCGAATCTGCAGCCCGTGAGATTGCTCTTTGGATGTCTTAGAGTTGAAACCATATAACAGTGAGGGTGGGTCTTCCATAATCTTCTGGAAGACCCACCCTCACTGTGTTTACATAAAAATTAGCGCATCATATTCATGATCACGTCGAAGAAGCGGATCACAATAATCCCAAAGATGAGAATGAGCACCAAGGTGATAGTAAACCAGCTCCACGTACCGATACTCTCACGAATATTTTCAGGGGCAGGAATAACGCTATGAGAAATATTGCGTACCGTCACCTTTACAAACATAGTAATCGTCATAACCCACACGATCATGCAGAAAAGACATAGTGCGTTAATGTGGAAGGTAGTCTCAAACCAGAGCCAGAAGACAAACGCTGTCGCGAGCGCTAAGCCGATGTTGGTGGCTACCCAGAACCATTTTTTGAAGGTAGCTCCTGCAAGCATGGCGGCGGCTATCGTCATAACGATGGAGAACCCTATGAGTCCGATGAAGGGGTTGGGGAATCCAAAGGCTTCAGCTTGCGGGGTACGCATCACGGTGCCGCAGTTAAGAAGGGCGTTGATGTCGCAGACCGAGGTATGCCCCGCATCCACGAAAATCTGAAGACGCTCAAAAACAAGGGTTGCCGATGAAGCCAGGGCTATAGCTCCCGTCATAAAGAGCCAGATCGCTAAGGAACGCTCCGATCCTTCTGCCGTATCTCGCTCACGAGAGGAAACCTGGGAGTCTATAACATCTTCAGATAGTAGATCGTCGGTTTCCGATGTTTGCTCAACGGCACCCATGTGCTGCTCCTTTACATATACCTGTTTATCGGTGATAAGTGACGCATCATACCGCAGCCGCAGCATGATGCGTTAAACCCTTTGTAGCTATCCTAACGTGTTCGGCACCTAGGGTTAAGTTTCTCGTCATAAAGACAGGGATTTTTATACCTATATCTTGGTGTTGCCAGCGATCATGGCATAATCGCCTGTATCGTTGTTGCTTACTCACTCTCATGTAAGTTTTTTACGCTCCCATTCTTCTTGTTCGGCGGCGCGTATTTCGTTTTCGGCATCGATGCGGGTACCGGCGTGTAGCGCATACCACCAGCAGGCAACAAATGGGATTATTACCACGAGCGAGAAGGGTAACGCAATGACTGAGGCAAGAAGCATGGTGCCTTGAAGCGCCCAACCAGCCGAGTATCCCCATGGTTTTATCAGCTTAGCGGGTAGGACCATACACGCACCGGCAAGAACCAAACCTGCAACCCAGATTATAATTTTTACAGTGCTCGGATCGTTGAAATGAAGTCCGAAAACGGCTAGTGTGCCGAAGAAAATCGTGAATGCTTCGAGTACCAAAATGGTGGAAGCAAACATGACTTTCGTAGAACGTGGTTTCTTAACCGTCCCGGGCTTCCAATCCCGTTGAGCGCGTGTCATAAACTGCTTTTTTGCCATAATGGTCTTAGCTTTCCTCAGGATTATCGGTGCCGTCTGCCAGAGGCAATCCCAATGAGTCTTCTAACGGGATTTCACGAGGTTCCTCCCCCGCCAGCTCAGCCATAATCTCGCCGAATAGTTCATCGGAATCGGTTTCTGCAGCCTCAGCGAGTTCCTCAGGCTCGGCGTTGTGCTGTGCAGTGGATTCTTGGGCGGGTTGTGCCAGCAGGGTACGCACCTCCCCAATGACCGTGACCGATCCTGTTACCAACACACCAGCAGATTCCTGCTCAAAGAGGGCGTTCTCCATAGCGGTGGCAAGCGCCTCATCCAAGTGGTCACATACCGTAATAATGTCTTCGTCGAACCCGGCGTCGAGGGCAATCTCTTGAAGTTCTTCCGGGGCAATGGCTCGGGAAGAATCTGAGGCAGAAAGATACAACCGGAATGTGGCATCGGTTGAGTCTACGTATTCTTCACGAAGCACTTCAAAAATACCGAGAGCGTCTTTTTCGCCTAGAATACCGACGACTGCATGCACATGGGACAGTTCAAATGCCTCTTTAAAAGCCGTAGATGCGGCGCGCACCCCATGCGGGTTATGAGCGGCGTCAAGCACTACCAAAGGCTCGCTACGAATCATCTCAAGTCGCCCTGGCGAACGTACCTGAGCAAATCCGGCGAGTACTACATCTCGCGCAAGGGCACGATCCCCACCGAAAAATGCCTCGACTGCGGCAAGAGCTAATGATGCGTTCTGCCCCTGGTGCTCACCGTGTAGGGGGAGCTCAATATCGGGGTATTCTCCTGCTAAACCTCGGAGAGTCAAAAGCTGCCCCCCGACCGCGCGGGCACGCTCAAGCACACCAAATTCAACACCTTCGAAGGCGTACTTGGCGTTCTGCTTACGAGCAGTATCAAGGAGTATGGTCGCTACTTCAGGGTCTTGCGCCGCAGAAATAAGGTATCCGTCGGGTTTAATAATCCCGGCTTTTTCCGTTGCAATCTCAGCCAGAGTATCCCCCAGCATATCGGTATGATCAAGGCCAACGGGTGCCACGACGGAGACAATACCGTCGGCTACATTCGTAGAATCCCACGAACCACCGATCCCGACTTCTAGAATCACCACGTCCACGGGCTCATCGGCAAAAATAGCGAAAGCAAGCACGGTGATGGACTCAAAGAACGTAAGTTTTGGTTCTCCGCGTGCAGCAAATTCTTCGTCCACAAGAGTGAGGTATGGCAAAATTTCATCCCAAACGCGCACGAACGTGGCATCAGGCACCGGTTCACCGTTAATGCTGATGCGCTCAGTAACGCTTTCGAGATGCGGGCTAGTAAAACGCCCGGTGCGCAGATCATGAGCCAACAAAAGCGATTCAATCATGCGGGCGGTACTGGTTTTACCGTTAGTTCCGGTGATGTGGATGACCGGGGCGGCGCGGTGCACATCCCCGAGGATTTCAACGGCTCGACGAACCGCATCTAGCCGGGGAGCCATCTTATTTTCGGGGGCACGTGCCAGCAATTCACCGTAGACGCGTTCAACCCCTTCGGGATCCGGGATTGCTGGGTAGCTCATCTCGCTCATAGTGTTCTTTCCTTGGCTGGTATCAAGCTGTGCGGCCAGCGTCTTTACCAGGATTCTGCCTTATGTACAGATATATATTTGGGTGTATAGCCACCCCAGCACGGTACATACCGCGGTGTGTTATATGTGCTGGGGCGGCTTAGAGGCTATATTGCCCCTATTCTATGCTGCCTTTGCGACCGTAATGGTCAGGCTCTCGCCCTCCGTGAGATCCAGGGAAACCGCTAGGGTCTCGCCAGTGACCAGTTCCTCGTGGGTGCGCAGAGCCTCCAAGGTCTCCTGCGGCGCACTAACTGTTAGGTTGATGCGGTCAGAGACATTCAGTCCGGCATCTTTACGGGCCTGCTGAATAGCGCGAATAGTATCGCGGGCAATACCTTCTGCTACAAGTTCATCGGTTAATTCGATGTTCAGCACTAGGAAACCGCCGGGCATCACGGCTGCCGCTTCACGCTCGGTACCGTCGTCCGAGGAAGCTACTACGGTTGCCAGCTCATATTCGCCGTCAACTAGTGCAAGTCCGCCGTCGATGGTGTTGAAAGCAACGGTTACGGTACCATCTTCGGCGATTGTCCAATCGCCAGATTTCGATGCCTTAATAGCTGTCTGAACCTGTTTACCAAGGCGAGGACCTGCGGCACGGGCATTCACCTTCAACTGCTGTGAGATACCGTAGTCGGCGGGGTTAGCGTCCTGTGCATTCACGAGGATAACCTCACGCAGGTTCAGCTCGTCCTTCACAATCTTGGCGAAGTAATCGGCGCCCTTAGCACCGAATGCGGTTTCCAGCTGTGCGAACTGCTCGTTGGCAATGGCCGCCGTGAGCGATTGCAGAGGCTGACGCACACGGATCTTCTTCTCTTTACGCAGAGAAGATCCTGTAGAGCATACAGCCCGCACGGTTTCCATGAGCGAAAGCAGCTCAGATTCATCAGCAAAGTCTTCAGCGGCAGGCCAGTCGGCAAGATGTACCGAACGCTCGCCGGTCAAGCCACGGTAGATTTCCTCGGTCGTGAGCGGCAGAAGTGACGCCGCTACCTTTGATACCGTCACCAAAGCAGTGTACAGGGTATCAAAGGCATCGGGGTCTTCGTCAAAGAAACGTTCACGTGAGCGGCGCACATACCAGTTGGTAAGAGCATCAGCATAAAGACGCAGATGCTCGCAGGCACTCCAGATATCGTAAGAGTCCATGTCCGCGGTAACCTGCTGTACCAGCTCCCGGGTTTTACCCAAGATAAAGCGGTCCATCACATGCTGCGAATCGTACTTCACCTGTGCCGTATATCCCGCGCCTTTGTTGGCAGCATTCGCGTAGAGAGCGAAGAAGTGATAGACGTTCCACAGCGGAAGCATCACCTGTCGTACCCCTTCACGAATCCCCTGCTCGGTCACAATCAGGTTGCCGCCGCGCAGAATCGGCGATGACATGAGGAACCAGCGCATAGCATCCGAGCCGTCGCGGTCAAGAACTTCAGAGACATCCGGGTAGTTGCGCAGCGACTTTGACATTTTCTGCCCGTCAGAACCAAGCACGATGCCGTGACTGACAACATTCTTGAAGGCAGGACGGTCAAATAGTGCGGTCGCTAAAATATGCAAAGTGTAGAACCAACCGCGGGTCTGACCAATATACTCAACGATGAAATCCGCCGGATAATGGTTCTCGAACCAGTCCTTATTCTCGAAGGGATAGTGAACCTGCGCATACGGCATCGACCCGGAGTCAAACCATACGTCCAGCACGTCTTCGACGCGACGCATCGTAGACTTACCCGTTGGATCATCAGGGTTTGGACGCGTCAGCTCATCAATATAGGGACGGTGCAGATCTGGCTGCCCCTCTTTGTTCAGCGGCAGGCGACCAAAGTCAGCTTTGAGTTCTTCGAGCGATCCGTAAACATCAACACGAGGATAATTTGGATCGTCCGAAACCCAAACGGGAATAGGAGAACCCCAGAAACGGTTACGCGAAATTGACCAGTCGCGAGCGTTCTCAACCCACTTACCGAACTGCCCGTACTTGACATTTTCGGGAATCCAGTTGATCTGCTCGTTCAGCTCAGACATGCGGTCTTTGAACTCGGTCACCTTCACATACCAAGAGGTAATGGCGCGGTAGATTAGAGGATTACGGCAGCGCCAGCAGTGCGGGTAGGAGTGCACATAGGATTTCTCCACGATGAGCGCACCATCTGCCTTGAGAGCATTAATAATGGTGCGGTTCGCCTCGAAAACCTGAACTCCGGCGATACCCGCAAGCGCGGTAGACCCCGAAGGGCTAGGCTGCCCGAATAGGGGAAGGAACCTGGCGCCTTCATCTACCGAAAGCACCACGGGAATATCGTAGGATTCACAAACTTTCTGGTCGTCTTCACCATAGGCGGGTGCCTGATGAACGATACCGGTACCATCAGTGGTACTCACGTAATCGGCAACGAGAATCTGCCAGGAGGTTCCTGTGCCCCATTTCTCGGCATCGGCGAAATAGTCCCACAGCGGGGTGTAGCGCACACCTTCTAGTTGGGAGCCGGTGTAGCGCGCTGTGATGGCGGCTGCCGCATCCTCGGCAGAGTTCTCCCCTGCATACCCAAGATCTTTTGCGTAGGTTCCCAGCAGATCAGCAGCGATCAGGAAGCGTCGTCCATTGAAATCCCCGGCACCGGGAACTACGACGTATTCAATGTCGGGTCCGACGGCGAGCGCCTGGTTGGTGGGTAAGGTCCAGGGGGTGGTGGTCCAGGCAAGCGCCTCAACGCCTGCCAGTTCAGCGACAACGTTTTTATTGGCAGCGAGCGAGTCGTCCGCGGTGAGAGCGAAAGCTACCGTGACGGTCTGATCTTGACGATCCTGATAGACGTCGTCATCCATGCGCAGCTCGTGGTTCGATAACGGGGTTTCGTCTTTCCAGCAGTACGGCAGAACACGGAACCCTTGGTACGTGAGCCCTTTATCGTAGAGACGCTTGAACGCCCAAATCACGGATTCCATGTACTCAACGTTGAGGGTCTTATAGTCGTTCTCGAAGTCCACCCAACGCGCCTGCCTGGTAACGTATTGTTCCCACTCATTGGTGTATTTGAGCACGGAGGCGCGCGCGGCATCGTTGAAATTATCGATGCCCATCTCTAGGATTTCTTGTTTATCGGTCATGCCGAGCTGTTTCATGGCTTCAAGCTCGGCAGGCAGACCATGAGTGTCCCAGCCGAAGCGGCGTTCTACTTTATGCCCGCGCTGAGTTTGGTAACGTGCTACAAGGTCTTTCGCGTAACCTGTGAGCAGGTGCCCGTAGTGCGGCAGACCATTTGCGAATGGAGGGCCATCGTAGAAGACGAATTCGTTATCGCCGTGGGGCCCGGCTTCGCGGTTATCGATAGATGCTTGGAAGGTTCCGTCTTTCTTCCAATAGTCGAGTACAGCTTCTTCGAGCTTAGGGAATTTAGGTGATGCGCTCACGCCGTTGCCTGCGGCTTCGAACGTGCTCACCTTGGGGTAGATGTTCTCTGACATGTAAGTGCGCCCTATTTCTGTTCAGGTACCCTCCATCGGGTACTTCTGGTGCACCCAATGCCGGGAATGGACAAACGGGTGCAAGGACGCCTTCATCGTGCGCCCCTCATGGAGCGTATGTGCTGGCGCGGTACCACCTTGCTTACTGATACAGACAAACGCACCGACCTCCCCCGGGGCTATGAACTGTTCATCAGGAACGTTCTTACGCCCCGGAGAGCGGCGCGTTGAGCGAGTATCAGTCGCTTATTAACAGCTGTATCGGGCTTAACCGTCCGGGTCTACTAAGACTGCATCTGTTCCGCTAAGGCGCCCCTCGCCGCAGCGAAAAGGTGGGGTCCCGCAGGTGCGGTCTGTTCTTCCGAATTGCTCGCCGGTGATCGCCGGGTCTTTGCAAACATCTACATTCTATGGGGTTTGCAGCTACGGGTGCAAGCTACAAAAAACCCAATTTTTACCCGCTTTCAGACCCTCTGTGACGCATCTCGGGCGTGTCGTAAATGCATGTTTTTACAAATATACTCAATGTTTTCATACACTTTCAGTTGAATATTAACCCTCGACACTAGATATTGGGGTCATTCTTGCCAGCCTCCACTAAATATGCATTTTTACGTGCTCTGTCAACGAAAAAATTTTCGTTTATCTAGCGTTTATACAGCACATGGGACGTCCTGTTTCTCTGAAGAACACGCCCAGAATGCTGTGGGAAAGTTCACGGGTCTCCCCACATCGACTTCCTTCCTCAATGATGCACTTCTGACCTTCCGCACCAGTTCGGCGCCACCTCTGAAATAAGGGGTTATTGAGTCTGAAAAACATATTTTTTAACAGAAGTCGCTAGCCCCTGAATGCTCTGCTCGGGTAAGTGTAGCTCGCGTTCTTCATGTGCACGGCAAGCAGAGTAGTCTCGGTTACTAATTCGGGAAGCCCCAGAATCTCGGAATTCTCCATAGAAAGCAATCCGTTATGTTCTATTATTAATACTTTTGGGGCTATAGAACAAAAATTATTTTTATGACAATATCTACACTTCCCTCTAGATAGGAAGAGGTGACGGCTTCTAGACTGTATGACATGGAGAAAACCCGCACGAAACCTCCCGGAACACCGCTGTTTATTGGAGCCGCTATCGCAGGTTTATTGCACGCTGCACCCAGCTTTTACTGGATGTGCGGCGGGATGTGGCTGTTAGATACCGTGGGGCCGATGGCTGTCGAACTACAGCAAGAGGGTAACGTTCCGGTGCGGTTTTTACTGGCCGCCGTGTTTATCGCCAAAGTTACGGGCGCACTTGTGCCGCTTATATACCATCTACGACCACCTGCGCACGCGTGGGTTCGCATTGTTTCTTGGGTGGGCTCTATAGTGCTTATAGGCTGGGGCGGCCGTGGAACTTTTGTAGGGTGGTGGCGCGTAGTAATTGATCAAGCTTCCCTAAGCAACCCGCTCGTAGCCGGGCACACCTACCTATGGAGTCCCCTTTTCCTCCTTTGGGGACTGCTGCTGTGCGGGGCGCTATTCGTCTCGCGCGCTCGACGCCAGAAAGTGCCGTCAACAGGCTAAAGACCACTCGGCATATGACCTTAAGAGATGTTGAAGGCATCTGCCACATCGCTACTACATATAACGTTTTGGGCAGAAATGGAGGCTTAAATTCCCTCGGCAGAAAGCTTCTTAATGTATCCGGTTAGTTCAAGGAATGTACAGTCGAGGATTTTTCCATAATTATTATCTTCTGGCTCCCCGAAAGTATTCGGGGAGCCAGAAGAATTTTTGAAAATTACTTTAGAGAGTTCTGCGGCTAAAACCGTAAGAGTAATGTAGCTAGGTAGCGGAGGAAGAACTGTTGCCACTTTCAACAAGCTGAGGATATTTTTGCTTCAGATAGGTATTGGTGACGTACTTCCACGACCCACCATCGTAGATGGTCACCATGTAGATGTTATCCGCTGTATCTGCTGGCCGGTCTGCCACTTCTTCCTTACTAAGGTGGGCTTTATAGGCTTCAAATTTTTCACCATAATTCCATGCAACAGCCACGATATCGGATTCGAACACTACTGTAGGCCTTTCATCACGAATCCAGCACTTGAGGTCGTACCCTTCCATCCAGCCACCGCCGTTATAAATGTCGCGATACAAGTCAAATTGTGGTCGAAGATTCGGATCATCTTCATGGCTGAGTTTCTTCGCGTATTCAGAATTTCCGGTAAGAACCGCGTAAAGGAATGATGCCTCATAGGCGGCAAGAGCCTTATATGAGCCTTCTAGGGTCTTCTGGCGTATGGCATTCTCGTCAATATCAGGTTCGGGAACGTTCTTTGCAGGCTCGGTGTTGGTTGCGGGAGTATAACCGCCTTTATCTTTAGTCGGAAGTTTTATGTCTCCCACATATTTATTCCAGTCAGCAACGAACTTTGCATACTCTTCCGGTGAGGTCGAGTCGCTGGGTGAACTTGTTGACGAAGCGCTAGAGCTTGAAGAGGATGAGCTGTTGCTCGGCGAGTTTTGAACACTCTTGATGGAGGGGGCGCATCCGGCGAGGGTTGCAATCCCAAAAGCCCCAAAACCAATAAGAGTAGCGCGACGTGAAGGAGTAGAGGTGAAAGTGGTGTATGGCGAATTCATTGGTTTTCTCTTTTCAGTATGCGTATGTTTTTGAGTGATTACTCTGCACCGTAACAACTGCGTCTGAAAAGACCCTGAACTTTCGTACACACAACCTGAGAGTAGCCTAAAAGTTACAGAACAAAACTCTAAGAATTAGACCTGCAGGTAAATATTGCCGTCTCGCACTTCTAGAGGGTACACACCGATCGTATAGTCAGCGCCTGAGACACACTCACCCGTAGCGAGGTCGTACACCTCTTTATAAAGGGGTGAGGCAATAGTCGAGTGCCCGTCTTTCTCTCCAACAATGCCGCGAGCAATCACAAGAGACTGACTATTAGGGTCACGATGATCGCATGCATAGTACCCATGCTTAGTTTTAAAGATTGCATACTGCTGACCTTTGACGAGTGCAACTTCGCCCCAATTTTCTTCGAGTTCGCTTTCGGGACAGATGCGAACCCAGGAAGGTGCTACGGCGGCATTTTCAGTCATGACGGCTCTACCTTTCGACAGGTGCTATCTATGCAACCGGTCACAGTCAAGAGCTACATATCAAATCAGCATAGACAGAAGGCGGCATACGAGAGCACAAGTATTTCTTGTGTGTTCCGTTTGGAGTCTACCCTATAAAAACCACAGATAAAAATATGACATACCTAAGCTACTAAAGGTCTGAAAAACCCTTAAAAACACAGCACTTTAGGGAGTTTAGGCTTACCTAAAACAACAATCCTTAGGGTCAAAAACACCCATTAATCCCTAGATATTTCAAGGAATTTCCTTAAAATTTTTCTCAAAAATACCGATTTTGGCACTTTCGTCGTATAGCCTCTGTGTAAGATAAAAACAGCGACTTTTTACAAGCAAGAATCTGCGTATAAAACAACATAATCCCACACTCTTGTTGTTCTGGCTCAAGGTTTGTTCCCGGTTTTCCTGCATTGCCGGTTCCTAGAGACAGGTCATTCTTTGCTGAAGTCGGTATACACACAACTAGGAAGGACAAATATGTCTCAGAACGGCCCTGGGAACACCGCCCGTAATATTCTGGTCGTCGGTGCAGGACCCGCAGCATGGCGTTTTGTACGCGCTTATCATGAAGGCGCTCAGGATGCCGGACGCACCTCTGACACCATTACCGTTCTCAATGATGAACCGTATATTCCGTACGACCGCGTTGCTATCGAACAGCTTTTTAAAGATACCGACAAAGACCTTACCCTTGGCGACCCGGCGCTCTGGGACGAGTCCACGATCAACCTGGTTAACAATACCCGTGGCGAATCACTCAACCGTGACTCGCGCGTTGTTAAAGGTTCAGACGGCGTAGACTACCCCTACGATGTGCTTGTATTCGCTACCGGTTCAAGTGCGGTGCGCATTCCGATTCCTAACGCAGATTGCGCCCATGTATTCCGCACCGCAGACGATGTTAAAAACATGGTCTCCGAAGTTGAACGGTTGCAGACTAAACTTGGGCGCGCACCGCGCGGTATTGTTGTCGGCGGAGGCCTTCTCGGGTTGGAAGCCGCAGAAGGTCTCAAAGACCTTGGTGCCGAACCCACCATCCTCGATGTTGCCCCGTGGCTTCTCTCTGTGGAGGTCGATCAGGGCGGCGGTTACGCGGTCAACGCCCAGATCAAAGCAACCGGGATCGACATCGAAACCGGTGCGTTCATATCCGCTATCAACAAAGATGCCTCAGGCGAGGTTATTTCGGTCTCCGTAGCAGATTCCACCTCGGACGAAGCCGTTATTCACCAGATTGATGCAGACCTCGTGGTCTTCGCTGCAGGTATTCGCCCCAACGATGAGCTGGCACGCGCCGCTGGACTAGAGACTGGCGAACGCGGTGGTATTCTCGTCAATAATGCATGCCACACAAGCGACGAGCATATCTGGGCTATCGGCGAAGTAGCCTGCGTACTTGGACGAACTTGGGGTCTGGTTGCCCCCGCCAACGCGATGGCGGATGCGGTCGCCAAGAATCTGCTCAACGGCAACGAAGATGCTCAGGTCGAAGAATTCGATATCGCCACGAAACTCAAATTCTCAGGCGTACAGGTTGCAGGCTTCGGTGACCGCCGCGGCACCACGGAAGGCTGCCTCGAAATTCTCTTCGCAGACCCCGCGCGCGGCATGTACCAGAAGATCGTAACCAGCGGCGACGCCAAGACTCTCCTCGGCGGCGTTTTCGTGGGAGACACCGCTCCTTTCGATTCCCTCAAGCCGCTGCTGGGACGAGAACTCCCGGCAGAGCCCAATGTGTATCTCACGGCGGCAGGTGGCGGCGACGGTATTCCCGATACAGAGCTGCCCGACGATGCCATTCTCTGCTCGTGCAACAACATTAGCTTCGGCGAAGTCCGTCAGGCAGTGGTTGACGGCAACCACGACGTACCCGCCCTAAAGGCATGCACCACGGCTGGCACCCAGTGCGGCTCCTGTGTGCCCATGCTACAGAAAACCCTCGAACAGCAGATGAAAAAGATGGGTATGACCGTCTCTAAGGCGCTGTGCGAACACTTCGATTTCTCCCGCGCAGAGCTTGCGGAAGCGGTACGCCTTACCAACCTCGACGACTTCGATTCGGTCATTGCACGCTTTGGGCACGGCGGCGACGGCTGTGCTATCTGCAAACCAACGGTCGCATCCATTCTTTCATCGTTCCGCAACTCCTACGTGCTCGATGCCGGTCGCGGCGGCCTACAGGAAACCAACGATCGTGCTCTGGCAAACATGCAGAAGAACGGTACCTATTCGGTTGTTCCGCGCATCCCCGCAGGCGAAATTCCCGCTAAGAAACTGGCCGTCATTGCTGCCGTTGCGGATGAGTTCAACCTCTACGTCAAGATCACCGGTGCGCAACGTATCGGTATGTTTGGCGCCCGATTGGAGCAGCTGCCCTACATTTGGGAGCGGCTGGTTGATGCTGGATTCGAGTCCGGTCAGGCATACGGCAAGTCGCTGCGTAACGTTAAATCCTGCCTCGGCTCAACCTGGTGCCGCTACGGTGTTCAAGACTCGGTGGGTATGGCCGTCGAGTTGGAGAATCGCTACCGCGGTCTGCGTTCACCCCACAAGTTCAAGTTTGGTGTCTCCGGCTGTAACCGTGAATGTGCTGAAGCACAGGGCAAAGACGTGGGCCTGATCGCCACCACCAACGGCTGGAACCTATACCTTGGTGGTAACGGCGGCGCGAACCCCGCGCATGGGCGCTTGTTCGTCAAGGATGCCTCCAGTGAAGAAGTTGTTCGTTACATCGACCGCTACCTCATGTACTACATCCGCACAGCGGATAAGCTACAACGCACTGCCCGATGGCTTGAAGACCTTGACGAAGAGCACGGTGATGGTTTGGCTCATCTGCAATCTGTACTCATCGAAGATTCTTTGAGAGTCTGCGAGGATCTGGAACGAGATATGCAGCGCCACGTGGATTCTTACCAGGACGAATGGGCTGCCACCCTCAAAGACGAACGCCGTCTGCGCCGCTTCCGTGCCTTCATCAACGAGCCCGATGGCAGCGATGAAGCAGCGCACCTGTTTGTTCTTGAACGTGAGCAGATTCGCCCAGCAACACCCGAGGAAATTGCTGCCGCAGAGAAGGGTGAAGGCAATACCGTGCTGGTGACGGGAGCGAAAATCCCAGTCGGCCCACCCAGCGCGCATAATCCTGTTCCAGCGAACGCCTAAGGACCCGCCCATGTCACCTAAAATTCCGCCGTTTCCACCGCGCGAATTTGCGACGATAGATGAGGTTCTAGCCAATATTCCGGCGGGTGTTGCTCAAGACGCGCCCTTAGTTCCAAGATCCCGGGCAGATGTACCCGGTAAGGTGTACATCGCCGGGGGCGGTCCCGGTGCTCTCGATTTGCTGACTCTACGTGCCGTTCGAGCGCTCGGTGAAGCCGATGTCGTGCTGCTAGATCATTTAGCTCCACAAGAGCTTGCCGAATACGCTCCAAACGCCCTGATCATTGACGTGGGCAAAGTACCCGGTAAGCATGCGGTGCCGCAGTCACGCATCCAGCAACTCATGATTGACTATGCACTCGCGGGCAAAACCGTGGTGCGGCTCAAAGGCGGCGATCCATATGTATACGGTCGCGGTGCTGAGGAGCTAGATGCTTGTTTTGCAGCCGGACTGGATGCTGAGGTTATTCCGGGCATTACTAGCGCTATTGCGGTGCCCGCCCGCGCTTCTATCCCCGTGACTCTGCGTAAAGTATCGTCGATCTTTACTGTAGTTTCGGGCCATTCGGGGCTTGATGCAACCGATATACAAGCTGTTGTTTCAACGCTGCGCGCTCACGGTACCGTGGTGCTTCTGATGGGCGTGCGTACTCTGCCGGATACTATCGAGCAGATAATGTTGCGCGGTGTTGAAAGCGATATGCCGTTGGCCACCATTGAGAAGGGGTTCACGGACCAAGAGCGCGTTATTGTCACGACCTTGCAGCAAGCTCTTCAAGACTGCCGAGACGTTAAATCACCTGCTATTACAGTCATTGGTGAGGTCGTCTATTATGCACGCGACGATCGGCATCAGTTCATCAGTCATGTACATGAACGGCTGCGTGAGCAATCCACGTCTTGAGTTCTCTGCCGCTCAGAAACTTGCTCCATAGTGGATTGATTATCCGCTAATTCTGGCGCATACAACGTGGCTTCCGTCTTCGTTTTCTTAGTTGTCGAAGGCGGAAGCCATTTTATATGCTTGACCGTATTTGAGTATTATTCGGCAGAGGTGGTCAGCGCCTCGTCAAGACGAGATAGAGCGCACTGAGCAATAATACGTGCGGAGGCAATATCGTGAGAGGATACCAACGGTGCAGCCACTATAGTTGAAGCGCTAACCGCCTCGATATCACGTCTCATCTTTTTGGCAAA
The DNA here is from genome assembly GCF_001814655.1 of Rothia sp. HMSC069C01. NCBI lineage: Bacteria > Bacillati > Actinomycetota > Actinomycetes > Micrococcales > Micrococcaceae > Rothia > Rothia sp. HMSC069C01. The sequence goes on along the minus strand of NZ_KV817408.1, from coordinate 335,305 downwards.
AAATCCATCTGCAAGCAAGTACGGGCACGCGAACCTTGGTTGCTCTTGACGAGCTATATCAATTATTGTCGGCTCGATTGCTGCGATAAAAGCGTTTCTGGTAGGTGTGTGGAGAACTTCTGCGAGCAAATCGGCGGCGCGCTGCATATCTGCTCGCCCATCTTGGCGGGATGAACCTGCAGCCCCTTGAACAATCGGTGGTGCGGCAGAACCGGCAGCTATTTTTTCATGCCATCCAATTTCCTCAAGCCGAGTTCGCTGAAGATGGGCAAGCCGCGCATCCGGCCCCAGAGAGGCAGCAATATGAATATCTTTAACTCCGCTGGTACGTGCAGCGCGCCTTAGATCAACCTGGGTGTGAAATCCTGTTGACAGTAGAACCGGCACAATAACACAAGGCTCGCCATCCGGTAAGGCTTGAGCGGCTTCATCTACACTCGGTGTCTGCACGTCTACATAAGCTTCGTGAACTTTATATTCTCGCCCGTCAGACGTGCTTCGTTCATGAAGTAGCTTTTGAAGCTCGGCGCGCACGAGGGCAATCGCTTGGCGCCCTTCTGAAGAGTCAGTACCGTGAGAGGTCGCAAGAACATTGAGAACAGACATAGCTCAAGTGTACGCGCCTGAAGAACCCGACTCACCTATAAAGGTAATTACCACCTTATAGAAGGGCATAAAGAATGGGTACCCGTACGATGCGGATACCCATCCTTGTACCTATTCACAACACACGGAATTCGTGTGCTTCCCTATGTGATAACCTGCGGACTACCGCAGAGGCTCTTATGCGTTGTCTTTTTTACGACGACGAGCCGCAACGAGAGCGGTACCTGCCGCCAGCGTTGAGCCGCCAAGAGTCGTGAAGAGTACAACGCCGTCAGCACCGGTACGAGCCAGGTTACGCTTATTGGCTGAGGTCGTAGCTGCAGAGCTCGAGTTACTGTGCGCATTACCAGTATTGGCGTCCGGTTCAGCTTGTACTGCATCGCCTTCTGCAGATCCGTTCAGAGCAGCTGCACCGCCTTGTCCGCCGTTGTTGTGTCCAGCCTTCTTAGCGCCGGGACGGGTTGCGGCGACGTTGGCATTGTTATCCTCGCCACCGGGTGCCGGGTGCGAGTCATCAGAAACCATCGCTACTGTGTATGCCTGTACGTGTTCTTCACCCTTGGGATTGCTAATCGCGACGATACCGTATGAGTACCCTGGACGCAGCTTTGCAGCTTCGACTTCCAGCTGTGCAGTGAACGAACCATCAACAATTTCTGAGGGTTTCACAAAGACGCTCTTGATGGCTTCGCCTTGTGCTTTACCTTCGCTATCTAATTCGAAGATAGTAACTTCAACGCCTTCTGAGACGTGTTCGCCGCTAAAACCAGCGCCCCGGACTACAACGACGTTAGTTGCTGCATCGCCAGAGAAATGTGCGCTATCGACACGCAGAGAAGCCTTATTCGCTACATCCATCGTGGTTTCTTCTGCAGGGGATGCAGGGGCGGGAGCTGAAGAAGTTGCGGAGGGACTAGCAGATGCGGTCTCTGAAGCTTCAGCAGATGCACTGGAGGGGGTTGCACTAGCTGATTCAGACGCGCTGGGAGCCTCGCTCTTCCCTGTATCAGCGGATACGCTCGGTGCGGGAGCCGCGGACGACTCTTGGGGTTTGGGAGTTACTGTCTCTGTAGGTTTAGGCGCCTGGGTATTCTCGGGCTGCGCCGGTGCGGCAGTCGGGGCTTTTTTGTTACTAGATTCCTGAGGAGCCGGAGCCTCACTCGCTACAGTATGAGCAACGCGGCGCTGCTTGAGTTCAACGATGGTACCTGCTACAAGGTGATCTTTACCGCCGGGGTTACTGACAGCAACAATTGCATAGCTCTTATTGCCTTTCAGCCTGCTTGAGCTGACGTTCACAGTGGCGGTAGCAGTACCATCAATGAGTTCTTGGGCAGAGACACGACCGGTTGCAAGAGGGGAGCCTACAGGGCGGCCTTGAGCATTTACTTCCTGAATGCGAACCTCTATAGAGCTACCAACGCGCGGACCGTAGAAACCACTGACACGCACGGTGAAAGGGCTAAATTCGTTATCGGTGTAGATAGTGGCGGAATCAACAGAAACCTTAGGAGCGTTCTGGCGCCCCTCTGAGGTTTCATCACCCTCATTCTCAACCCCGATAACCTTTGTGCCGGGAGTAGCCTTTGAGGTTTTCTCGGTCTGTTCTGGAACGGCAGAGGTTTCAGATGGTTTAGCTTCAGGGGTTGAGGCTGAAGCAGTCTCAGAGGCGGTCGGAGATTCGGATTTTACCGGTTTTTCCTGTTCAGGCACCTGTGTAGAGGCCGCAGAAGCGGTTTCCTGAGCACCTGCCGGTTGAGCAGATGCGCTGGATTTTGCCCAAGGGATAGTCTGAAGCGGCAATGAGGAATTCTCATGCGTCGATTCAGTAGCGGAGGTATCTGAACCGGTCGAACTACCTGCTTCAGATGCAAAAGTAGCAGGAACATAGCTTAACGTTCCTGCTGTAATAACGGTCGCGGCGGCGAGTGCGTAGACACGGGTTGACTTCTTTGGAGCCATGTTTCCCTCTTTGAAGTTATGTGAGTTGAGCTACTGCATATTTCTGTGATGTGAGTGCCAGATTCAGTTACTCATTGACCCATCTCAATTTATCGGTGACGCCCTAACACTAGCATTCGTGAGGGGCTTGCAATGAGAAACTGTACCACCACCCCAAAAGTGTTACCAAATATTTATTTTTACCATTACTTAATCCACGTTAAAATCAGACCAATAGCGCATATATTACGAACACTGGGAGTAAACCTCAGGTTTCTCTTGAAGGAGTAATAAGAACGCCAGATACCGCGTGCGAAACCTTAGTTTTGCACGCCGTGTCTGTACTTGTCCTAAATACCTCTTTAAATATCTACGAGGACCGGATGACCTTGAACTGGCTTGCCTGAGCAAGCGGGCGCAAAGTCACATGATCAAGATTGATATGGTGAGGGATATTCAATGCAAAGACTACTGTCTGAGCAACGTCTTCTGCCACCAAAGGGTTCTGTACCCCGGCATATACCTTTTCAGCAGCTTCCACAGACCCCAAGCGATTCAATGAAAATTCTTCTGTATGCACCATACCCGGACGAATCTCAATGACGCGCACATTGTGATCAGCTTCCTCAAGGCGCAGAGCCTCGGTAAGTCCCCGAGCACCGAATTTCGCGGCGTTATACCCTGCACCTCCTTCATAACCGCCTTCGGCTGCTGTGGAGGTCAGGTTCAGAATACTCCCCTGACCATGAGCCCTCAGCGCGGGAGCAAAGGCACGCACCGTATGTAGAATTCCGAGCACATTCAGGCGGTACATCGCTAGGTAATCATCCGGATCTCCATCAGCAACACGATCAAGACCGATCGCTCCCCCAGCGATATTAACCAGCGCATCAAGCTGTAAGTGCTCCGTTATGATCTGCTTTGCAGCTGCGTTTACTGCCGATTCATCAGTAACGTCACAGGTTATAGGATGCGCTCCGGTCTCTGCTTCAAGCGTGCGAAGACGTTCGGTACGGCGAGCAAACGCATAAACCGTCCATCCGGTAGCCGTTAGCTGTTCAACGGTTGCGCGACCGATGCCACTGGAGGCTCCTGTTACGACGGCAACTTTACCCTCACAAGCGTTGGGGGCAAATGGATTGGCAGGAATACGAGTATTGTCTAGCATCATGAACTTACCTTTCCACGTCGGTGGTGAAAGTCTTATTCATCTATGATGCCATACACAAAATTATCGTATAGAAAGATAGGCAATGCGCGCTAACAGAGTCACACGCGCATCGTACATCTGCGGGATAGCAGACAGCATTATCGATTCTTCCCACTCTCATGAACGCTCACCTTTAAAGGTGCATAACGCAGTACTTTTAGCGTTTCCGCTGGGGAAAACCCCATTTAGAACGTTTACCGTCACGGAAACCCAGACGATGCTCAAAATGGCGAGAGCTGCTGCCCGTCTTCGTAGTATCGGGAGGAACGGTTCCTGCTTTTGCTGACATGAGGTATAAAATTCCCGCTCCCGGCAAGAAAAGCACAAGCGGAAGTATCATGTGCAGACGCTCTTCGTTGTATCCGGTTCGCGTTGTTAAATGCCAAACGCAAACCGCAACGATCGCGAGATGAAGAGCAAGTACCGTCATAACAGGAGCTGATATCTCAAACATGGAAGTCCCTTGAAAAGTTTTCCTGTGTGATACTCACCAGTCTACTCTTATGCGGTACCTTGTGATAGGGAATCGAGAGATAACACACGGTGAATAGATAAATACGTCACATAAGGCACGGAAACTACAGATATACCTATGGATCTTTTAGCATTTCGCTCTCGCAGCGCACGATGCAATGCTCTCTATACCCGCCGCGACCAGCTTCGTGCTCGGGCCGAGCAAATCCGTGCAAGAACGCGTCGCCCCTGGAGCTCCGATCTACATTTCCTCTTTGGACAGACCTACCGGGACCCAAAGTTCTATCATTATTTTTCGCATCTTCCACGCCGGGAACAGCGCCGTTTTCTCTCCTCGCAACGCGAGCTTATTGCACGAGTTGAGCGTGCATTAGCAGAGTATGAAGTACGGGCATATGGTGCGTGATAACCGATATTTCTGCACTACACAGGAATCTATACACTTACTCAACATAAAGGCGCTAACCTACGCTATGCGATACACCGCCACAGCCCATAAAGTATGAGAAAATAGCCCCTATGGCTGAAAATACTCAGGGCTCAGACTCGCCCGCACAGATTAACGTTCCTGATCGTCCCGCGCTTGAAGGCCTCGAAGAGAAACTCTCCGAACGCTGGGCACAACAGAAAACCTATGCCTTCGACGAGAACACGACGCGCGAACAGGTTTATTCGATTGATACCCCACCGCCGACCGCATCCGGCTCGCTCCATGTGGGGCATATGTTCTCCTATACTCAAACCGACGTTATTGCCCGCTACCAGCGTATGAGCGGTAAGAATGTCTTCTATCCTTTGGGCTGGGATGATAACGGTCTACCCACCGAACGTCGCGTACAAAACTACTACGGTGTGCTGTGCGACCCCTCCGTTCCTGATAACCCAGATTTTCGCCAGCTGATTCCGCTCAAGGCCGATGGCTCGCCCAAACCCGACCGCAGCCAAGCAAAGTGGCCACGTATTTCACGCAATAACTTCATTGAGCTATGTGAAGAACTCGCTGTTGAAGACGAGAAAGTTTTCGAGCATCTTTTCACAGCCCTGGGGCTTTCCGTCGACTGGTCCCATACCTACCGCACCATAGATGCGCATTCACGCAAAGTCTCACAGCTTGCATTCCTCAAAGACCTTGAGGCGGGTAATGCTTATATGGCGGAGGCGCCGACTATGTGGGACGTTACCTTCCGAACCGCCGTAGCGCAGGCCGAGCTTGAAGATAAGGAACGCGACGGAGCCTACCACCGTATAAGCTTCCACCGCGAAAATGGTGAAAAAGTCTGGATTGAGACTACCCGTCCCGAGCTGTTGCCTTCCTGCGTGGCGTTGGTGGCGCATCCCGATGATGAACGGTATCAGCCGCTCTTCGGAACGAAAGTGACTTCTCCTCTATTCGGCGTTGAGGTCGAGGTGATGGCGCATCCGCTGGCTCAGCCCGATAAAGGGGCTGGCATCGCCATGATCTGTACCTTCGGTGATACCACCGACGTTACCTGGTGGCGCGAATTGCAGCTTCCGACCCGAGCCCTCATCGGGCGTGACGGCCGTTTCTCCCGCGAGACTCCCGAATGGATTACCTCTGCCGAAGGCTGCGAGCGCTACGAACGCATGGCGGGTACCACAGTCTTTACCGGTCAGAAGACCGTAGTTGAAATGCTTGTTGAAACTGGCGAGATGGAGGGCGAGCCTAAAAAGATTAAACACCCCGTCAAGTTCTATGAGAAGGGCGATAAACCCCTTGAGATCGTGGCTTCACGCCAGTGGTATATTCGCAACGGTGGTCACGACGCCAAGCGCCGTGAAAAGCTTATTGAGCGCGGACGCGAAATTAACTGGGTCCCTTCATTTATGCGCAGCCGCTACGAAAACTGGGTGGAAGGTCTTAACGGCGACTGGCTGATCTCCCGTCAGCGTTTCTTCGGCGTTCCGTTTCCGCTTTGGTACCCGCTTGATGCTGAGGGTGAGCCGGATTATGAAAACCCGATTCTGCCGGCTGAGGATATGCTTCCTGTGGATCCGGCTTCGCAGACTGCCCCCGGATATTCGGAAGACCAGCGTGGTGTACCTGGCGGATTTATTGCCGATCCAGATGTTCTCGATACATGGGCTACTTCTTCACTCACCCCGCAAATTGCAACCGGCTGGGCTACAGATCCTGAGCTGCACGCGAAGACCTTCCCGATGGATCTTCGCCCGCAGGGACACGATATTATTCGTACCTGGCTTTTCTCCACCGCTGTGCGCGCCGAAACCCTCGCGTCCTCTGTACCTTGGTATAACACCGCGCTGTCGGGATGGATTCTTGACCCCGACCGCAAGAAAATGTCGAAGTCTAAGGGCAATGTTGTGGTCCCGCACGATGTACTCGATAAATACGGTTCGGATGCGGTACGTTATTGGGCGGCCTCGGCCCGCTTGGGCGCTGATACCGCCTATGACGAAGGCCAGATGAAGATCGGTCGCCGCCTAGCGATTAAACTTCTCAATGCCTCAAAATTCGTGCTGAATCTGGGTGCTACCGAGAATTCAGTGATTACCTCGCAGTCGCAGGGACAAGTACTCACGAACGCACTGGACCGATCCCTGCTTGTGCGTTTGGCATACCTCATTGAGGAAGCAACTGCAGCTTTCGAGAAATACGAATACGCTCGTGCCCTCCAGATTGCGGAGAGTTTCTTCTGGTCATTCACCGACGATTTCGTGGAACTCATTAAAGACCGCGCCTACGGCGCTCGCGGCGAGACCGAGCAGGCTTCCGTGCTGGCGGCTCTCGCCACCACTCTGGATGCGCTTCTGCGGCTCTTCGCGCCTTTCCTGCCGTTTGTGACCGAAGAGATTTGGTCGTGGTGGCGTGCGGGCAGCGTGCACCGCGCATCCTGGCCTCAGGCTCTGCCGGTTCTTGAAGGTGCATTATTAGCGGAGTATGCAGCAAACAACCCAACAGCCGGTATTTCGGCACAGTGGGTACTTGCTGATGTGAACCCCGCCCAGATTGAGAACCTCAAGCAGGTCCTTCCCGATGTCGCAGAAGCACTCGGCGGTCTGCGTAAGGCGAAGAGTGACGCAAAGGTTAAGCAGCGTACCGAGGTTGAATCTGCTACGATTGCCGCCTCTCAGGAGCAGCTGGAGCGCATCCAGTCTGGTCTTGAGGATTTGCGGGCGGCAGGCAACGCTCGCGAGGTTTCTCTGGTACCTTCGGAAGGAGAACTTGAAGTTCGTGACGTAGTGCTTGTTGTGGAAGAAGCTGCCGAGTAGTCTCTCTAGAACAGCCGCGTTCTCACGTTGTTTCTGGATATGCCGCATGGCATAGACTCCGTGCTGGAGCGAAGAATTAGGTTCTTCGCTCCAGCATTTTTTATACGGTGGGGAACGGTTCAGCGAAACGACGCCCTATTGCGCAACGCCCTATGGTAGCCTGTAGAATTCACATAAGCGCCGAACGCGCAAACGCACAGATTATGCAGGCAGAAGGAATCCCCATGTCACATAAACCTTCTGACATTATTAATGAGGGTGTAGCAGAAGAACATGTTAAGGCGAGCAAACCTGTAACGGTCGCGCCTCCAACATCTCCTCCAGTGTATCGGGGCGACTTTGAGTCGCGCGGCGAGCATAAGGATATTATTCCGAGGACCTTCTGGGTTGGTATTTGGGATACGGCTTTTTTTACGCTGGCAGGTATAGCCTCTGTGGTGCTTACCGTTCTGATCCTGCTTAATACCGTGGGACATTCTTGGTGGGGCATTCCGATTGCACTTTCGTTCTGGGCAGTCACCGCTTATTTGACGCTCCCCCGATTTCACGCGATCATGACGCGCATCTATGTTCCCGACTATTTTATTGGGCGCACCCGCACCCCGGATGGATTATTAGGCGACCCCGTCAATATCGGTATTATCGGCTCAGAAGAGCAAATTCACCAGGTGATGCAGGACGCTGGCTGGACTCGCGCGGATGAAGTCACCTTGGTTTCCAGCTGGAAGATTATTGTTTCGACAATTACCCGAAAATCCTATAATGAAGCACCGGTATCTCCTCTCAAGATTTTTGGGCGCGTACAGTCTTTTGCATACCAGCAGGAGGTTGAAGGGAACCCGGAGAAACGCCACCATGTGCGGTTTTGGCGAACTCCAGATGGCTGGCTGCTTCCCGGTGGTCACCGCGTCGATTGGCTGGCGGCAGGAACCTACGATTCGGGGGTCGGCTTTAGCTTTTTCACCCTGCAGGTGACGCATCGGATCGATGCCGATACGGATTTTGAGCGTGATTATATTGTCGAGTCTATTCAGTATGCGCATCCGAGCACACGGGTAGATATTCTCGAAGATTTTTCGACCGGCTACCACTCCCGAAACGGTGGTGGAGATACAATTCGTACGGACGGCGCGCTACCTATTATCACGTTAAGCAATGAGGGCGTGAAAGACCCGCGCCAGGTTAAAGACCTAAACTTGGCGAGCGCTCATGACCTAGCTTATGAGATGCCTGCGGGTCTGCTGATAGCCTCTGTGATGATGATTATTTCAACTCTCTTAGAGCTTGCTAACGCTGTTCTGACTGTAGTTAATCATCAGGAATTACGCAGCACGGTACTCAGAAGCGATGCGAGTGAAGAAATTACAGCCTTGCTTGCCGGGGAACAAGGGCAAACATTTTTGACGGTGCTTAGCGGTGTGCTTCTTGCGGTAACTCTTGTCTTCTCTCTCGTACAACTATTTCTACTCTGGAGTACGCTCCGGGGTTCGTCGAAGGCTCGTCGTCTGGTTCTCTTACTCCTTGCAGTGAGTTTTACAGTAACCGCTGGCGGTGTTATCTGGGGGCACCAGCATATGCCATTGAGCGCGCTTTTCTTCCAGCTTGGAGTCAGTGTTTTTGCCATGCTAGGTTTCACCTCGGATGCGGCGGTCAGCTATACGGCTGCACGCACATTCCATATGCGCGATATTCGCTTGCGGCATCGGGGTTCTCGGCGAAAGCAAACGAGTAGCTAATTCAAATACGCATAGCTGAGCCGTTACGCTCCTCCAGAGAAAGCGTAACGGCTCAGCTATAGTACATGGTAAATCTACTGCCCATCTTCACCGTGGAAGATAGGTCCCACGGTACGACTGCGCTTGAGCTCAAAGAACCCAGGATACGATGCCATTGCTACGGCACCGTCAAAGACCTTGCCGGCTTCTTCACCATGCGGTGAGGGCGAGAGCACGGGACCGAAGAAAGCTACATCGTTAATCGCAAGAAGCGGCACGCCAACATCATCGCCGACCTTATCAAGCGCCTCTGCTGTCGAGGCGCGTAACTGCGTATCGTATTCGTCGGTGGTAGCGTACTGAATCAGGTCCGCAGGCAAATTCGCTTCTTTGAGAGCTTCCTCAATAGCAGGCAAAAATTTGTCTCCTTCAGAGATGTTCTTCTGATGGTGGATCTGCTCGCCCAGAGCATCGTAGAGAGCCTTCAAAACGTCGTCACCGTGGAGTTCGCGGGCGGCAGCCACTACACGGGCGGGGCCCCAGGTGTTGTCGATCATAGCGCGGTATCCAGGATCAAGCTCGCGTCCTTCATTCAGAACAGCGAGTGAGAATGGGCGCCAATGCACCTGAATATCACGCACCTTCTGCACCTCGCCAATCCAGCGCGAGGTAATCCAACACCACGGGCAGGTAGGGTCGAACCAAAAATCAACGGTTGTTGTCACGAGGGTATTTCCTTTCATCATTGTATAAGTTCAAACCTCATCGAGACCTCCAATATTCCGCCAGGTTCTCACCTGCACGAATAACCTACGCAGCCTTCTTCTTGGCATGAGTACGAGCACTCTTAGAGGACTTTTCATCAGCTTCAAGAACGTATACGGGCTCAGCACCGGTGCGCACGGTATCTTCTGTGATTACCACGGTGGTAACGTCCTGACGGTCAGGAACCTCAAACATAATTGGCTGCAGAATACCCTCCATCATGGAGCGTAGCCCGCGTGCCCCGGTCTTACGGGTTTCTGCGAGCTCGGCGACCGCGTGCAAAGCATCATCTTCAAAGATAAGCTCAACGCCATCAAGCGCAAAGAGATGCTTATACTGCTTCAGCAAAGCATTTTTAGGCTTCGTAAGAATCTGTTCAAGCTCTTCGGTGGTGAGTTCTTTCAACGTAGAGATCACAGGCAAACGACCGATTAGCTCAGGGATGATACCGTAGTGGGTCAGATCTTCGGGCATGATCTGCGAAAGCGTCTGATCAGTATCCGGTGCGGCGGTCAGCTCGGCCCCAAAGCCTATGCTGGTTCGATCGGTGCGGGCTAGGATCCTGTCTTCCAGCCCATCGAAAGCACCAGCGACAATGAAGAGAATATTTGAGGTTTCAATCTCAAGATTGGTATGTGCCGGATGTTTACGCCCACCCTCTGGAGGAACCGTTGCCAGAGTACCTTCAATAATCTTCAAAAGCGCTTGCTGCACGCCTTCCCCCGAGACATCGCGGGTAATAGATAGGTTTTCTCCGCCTTTGCGGGCAATCTTATCGATTTCGTCAATATAGATAATGCCGTTCTGCGCCTTCTCGACATCACCGTCGGCAGCATTAATGAGTCGAAGCAGAATATTCTCGACATCGTCGCCAACGTACCCAGCTTCGGTGAGCGTAGTAGCATCGACAATGGCGAAAGGAACATCAAGCTTCTTTGCAAGAGACTGCGCAAGATAAGTTTTTCCGCTGCCGGTAGGACCAATCATTAGAATATTAGATTTTCCCAGGTCTACGGATTCACCCGCAGTTGCCGAAAGGGTTCGGGAGTGAAGTACCGGATTGTTTAAGTCATGGATGCGCTTGTAGTGGTTATAGACCGCCACCGCCAAGGTGCGTTTTGCAGAATCTTGACCGATCACATAATCATGCAGATAGCTGTAAATCTCGCGAGGAGTAGCGAGTTTCTTGATCTTTTTGGTCTGCGGCTTCTTTGTTTTTTGCCGTTCCTCATGCAAAATCTCGTTGCATAGTGCAATACATTCATCGCAAATGGAGACATGCGGACCGATCACAATCTTGAAAACCTGGGTACGCGTCTTAGAACAGAATGAGCAACGCATACCCGGAGCAACAGTTTTCTTGTTTTCTTCCGTACCACCGGTGTTGTCGGTGTTAGCCACGCGCTCTCTCCTTTCTACGAGTGTTTGCAAGCTATCACAAGGTGCTTGTTACCAGGCTACCCTAGTTTTTCGCTGAGGTGTGAAGACAGGCTGTCACTGCGATGCGGCGTGTCGTATTCGATGTAATTTGACAATTATGACGCTGTGTAACTTGAGGTTTTATGTACTTTTTGGGGTATAACGTATAGGTGCCGCATCCTCAATTTTGAGTATGCGGCACCTAATAATCGTATATACGTTTAGACAACAGAAAGGACTACACTCATATTTCTAATCGTGCGACGTAGCAGTATTGGTAGCAGGCTTGTTAAGTTTACGCGAATCCAGTACCTTATCTACCAAGCCGTACTCCTGAGCTTCGGCAGCAGTCAGGATATTATCGCGCTCGATCGAACGGTCAACTTCCTCATAGGTCTTGCCGGAGTGCAGAGCCAGGGTTTGTGCAGTCCACTCACGCATACGCATAACTTCGTTCGCGTGAATCTCAAGGTCAGAGGCCTGTCCGCCTTGCTGACCGCTCAGGGCGGGTTGGTGAATAAGCACGCGAGCATTCGGAAGAGCCAAACGCTTACCCGGGGTTCCAGCAGCCAAAAGCACTGCCGCAGCCGATGCCGCCTGACCTAAGCATACGGTCTGAATCTCAGGGCGAATAAACTGCATAGTGTCATAGATGGCGGTCATTGCCGTAAAAGAACCACCGGGAGAGTTGATGTACAGGGTAATATCGCGGTCGGGGTCTTGGGCCTCAAGTACGAGAAGCTGGGCCATAATATCATCTGCCGAAGCGTCATCGACTTGGGTTCCCAAGAAAATAATGCGATCCTCAAATAGCTTGGCGTACGGATCTTGACGCTTATAACCGTAGGGGGTACGTTCCTCAAAGCTGGGGAGCACGTAACGGTTCGAGGGCATCTGCGGTGCAGAATCTTGAGGTAGGTAGTTCATATGTGTATTTCCCCTCTTTACTTACCCTCGGCGGTCAGATTACCGCCAGTGGATAGTGCGATGTGATCGAAGAAGCCGTATTCCAAGCCTTCTTCAGCAGTAAACCAGTTATCACGGTCATTATCTTTCAGAATGGTCTCAAGGCTTTTACCGGTACGTTCAGCCGTGATCTCTGCCAGACGTTTTTTCATATCTAAGATGAGTTCTGCTTGAGTACGGATGTCGGATGCGGTACCACCAATACCACCAAGCGGCTGGTGCATCAGGATTCGGGCGTTGGGGGTCGCATAGCGTTTGCCCATGGCACCTGCTGTCAGAAGGAACTGCCCCATAGATGCAGCCATACCGGTTACTACGGTCACCACGTCATTCGGGATAAGCTGCATTGTGTCGTAAATAGCCATGCCAGCGGTCACCGAGCCACCGGGAGAGTTAATGTACAGGTAAATATCTGCCTCGGGATCTTCAGCCGATAGCAACAACATCTGTGAACAAATTAAGTTTGCGTTTGAGTCCCTTACTTCAGACCCCAGCCAAATAATACGTTCCTTAAGCAGGCGATTATAGACGTAATCTTCCTGCCCTGTGACGGGGTTAGCAGCCATAGTCGGGGTGTTATTCCCAGATCCAATAGGCAGAGGCATGTAGCTAGACATCTTCCCTCTTCTTCTCGATGGGTTTCACGCGCTCCCTACCATGCGGGCCCGTGAAAATATTCATTGCTACTACAATACCGGGTCATGACTGTATTCGGGCGGAGTTTCGCCGTAGTTCGCCAAAGGGCGAACGTCACTCAGCCCTCAGCACATCATATCCATTTCCGCTGTTGGAGCGTGTGCCAAAACTTAACACAACCATGCGGGCGTGCACCGCAGGATTCTTTCCTGCGCATGCACGCCCGCATCTGTTATAGGTATCTGCGGCGAGAAGGACTACTTCTCGTCTTCTTCACCTTCAGAGAGGAACTTGGAAAGGTCTACAGCCTTACCCTTAGTATCTTTGACGACAGCCTTCTTAAGAACTTCGCCTAGAGCCTTGGAGCGGCGTACCTCGCCCACAAGCATTCCAGCCTGGCCGGAACCGTCAAGCATCTGTGCGAACTGGTTCGGATCCATGCCGTACTGCGAGCTCATGGTGATGATGTAGTTGATCATCTCATTCTGGTTTACTTCAACTTCTTCAGCATCAGCAATAGCATCAAGCACCATCTCATTCTTAAAGGCGCTTTCGGTGTTCTCACGAACTTCCTGACGGTGCTCTTCGGTGTCGTGGTCTTCACCGGCTTCGGGGTTGTTGAAGTGCTGCTCCAGCTGTTCTTCAATGACCTTTTCAGGTACGGGAACCTCAACCATTTCGATGAGCTTAGCCAGCACCTTATCGCGTGCCTGCGCACCCTGCTCGGAGACCTTGGCCTCGGCAACCTGGTTCTTCATGTCTGCTTTGAGCTCATCAACAGTATCGAACTCAGAGGCAAGCTGCGCGAACTCGTCGTCAACCTCAGGAAGCTCACGCTCCTTAACGGCGGAGAGCTTCACCTTAATGGTTGCATCCTCCCCCGCGTGATCGCCGCCGGAAAGCGTGGTCTCGAAAGTTGCATCTTCGCCTGCAGACAGGCCGATCAGGGCCTCATCAATACCGTCCACCATGGTGCCGGAACCGATCTGGTAAGACAGGTCGTTTGCTGCGTCAATTTCCTGACCATCGATTTCAGCGGTGATGTCAATGGTGACAAAATCATTCTTAGCTGCGGGACGCTCAACGTTCTTCAAGGTACCAAAACGCTCACGCAGAGCTTCGAGAGCCTGCTCTTCGTCTTCTGCAGTAACCTTGATTTCGTCAACCTCAACCTCGATACCCTCATAGTTGGGAAGCTCAATTTCAGGACGAACGGTCACGGTGATGTTCAGCTTCACGTCTGCTTCACGGTCGTTCACCGTGGGCTGGCTCTGCACATCAAGTTCGGGCTGTGCCAGCGGGGAGAGCTCGTTCTCGCCCAATGCCTGTGAGTAGAAGTCATTCAAGGCGTCGTTCAGAGATGCTTCGACAATGTAGTCGTAACCTGTGCGCTGCTCAATGAGCTGCTTAGGCAGCTTGCCCTTACGGAACCCAGGAACGTTAATCTGCTGAGCCAGGTTCTTATAGGTGCGGTCCAGGTAGGACTTGAACTCTGCGAAGGGAACCTCGACCTCGATCTTCGCGAGGGTCGGGTTGAGCTTCTCGACGGCGGTCTTCACGTCCGTGTTCTCCTCATATAGTCGAATGCGGCACAAGCCTGTGAACCGCAGTTGGTTACTGGAAAAGGGCGCCGCATATGCGACGCCCGCTTCACGTCGGGGCGACAGGATTCGAACCTGCGATCTCCTGCTCCCAAAGCAGGCGCGTTAGCCAAGCTACGCCACGCCCCGTGAAACGCGAATGCTTTTAGGCATTCGGTTTTTAAGTTTACCGTGTACAAGGATAAATGCCTAACATTCGAATGTCTAATTTAGAACACGAAAACCTTAAGTCTTTCTGAGGAATTATCTGAGTACGCCCATCTATCATGCATGCTGGCTTATTCAGACGCTTCTGCACGTCCCAGTCTCATCGGATTGCCGCGTTAAATAGGCTCCTTGTATTCAGGAATTTTTCTAATTCAATACCAGGATGGATACAATCGGCTCTTTGGCGAGAGATTAAAAAACCTGTAAGAGATCCCTGTTTTGTCCTTTCAGTAAAACAACCCAGCGCGAAAACACTAAGATCTTTTTATTCCCGAGAGAGGGTGACGAGCTGAAGGGTACGTATTCTGAGCAAACGAGGCACGAAATCCGTGTCCGTAAACGATTCCCACTTCAGACCCTCGGCATAAGGAAAACGCCCCAGTGCGAAGCACCAAGGCGTTTTATGTATACCGAGGGGATGACGGGAATCGAACCCGCGTCATCAGTTTGGAAGACTGAGGCTTTACCATTAAGCTACATCCCCGCAAGAACTAGATAAGACTACCTGCCTGTACTGGAGACTGTCAAGTTCGGCGCGCATCGTTTGCGGGGACCGTAGCTAACGCTATTTCTGGCATCCAGGGCACCAATAGAGTTTACGGCCCGCGATTTCCTCCATACGAATGGTGGTGCCGCATCGGGGGCAGAGTTCTCCGTGGTGCTGGTAAACGTAGTTAGCATGCTCAGGCCAGGCTTCGGTTTCATGGATTCCCGGGCGGTCCTTTTGTTCGGTGGTGATGATGCGGCCGACACGCACGCCGATGGTGAGCAGATGTTTGTTATCTTCCCAGAGTCTACTCAGCTCATCATCGGTGAGAGTTTTACCGGGGCGAAGAGGATCTATTTCTTGGCGGTAAAGCGATTCGGCACGAAAAATATTGCCCACGCCTGAGATAGCGGCCTGATCCATGAGGATCACGCCGATAGGCCTTGAGCTTTTGCGGGCTGCTGCATAGAAACGTTCGGGATTTGCATCGGTGTTGAGAGGATCTGGCCCAAGTTTGGCGCGTACCTGGGCAACTTCGTCTGGGTTTAAGGTTCGGCAGATAGTGGGACCAACGAGGTCAGCCCAACCGTGTTCTGAAACCATGCGGCACCGGGTAGTGCCTTTCGGCGCGGGCGGTCCGGTATATTCTTCGGCCTCCCCCGCCGTATATTCTTTTTCGCCGATCTTCCGGGGTGCGCCTATGCTGGATGCACCCGTAAAGGTTTCGTCCCCTCCAAAGCTCCAGTTGCCATAAATGCCAAGGTGCACGTTGAGGGTCAGCTCATTGTTGAAGGGCACGAAGAGATGCTTACCGTGCGCATATGCGTTGAGAATGCTGGCTCCGTCAAGAAGGGCTGCGCCATCCGTATAACGCCCCTGTGGACTTGAGACTCGCACGCTCTCCCCCGTGAAAACATCGTTGAATTGGCGGGCGATACGATGTATTGAGTGTCCTTCGGGCATGGGATTCTCCTGCGAACGCGTGTCTGTGGTTGTATTTTGGTGCATGCATCTGGGGTCTAAACTTTAGAAGCCGCACCTTTAATACGGTACACCGCATATCATTCGGACGGCGCCTTGGGGGTGTTTCATACACCTATAAACTAAACGGCGAATGCAGCGGCATTTATTATTCCCCGATGTTTCGGGGTACGCTGCTGCCGCATCCGTATAAAAAATCTGTGGCTTACTGATCTACGGTGCTATGAGTCGATATGCTTACCTTCAATACGACCGGTTCGCTCGTATTCGGCAACCTGACCGATGCGGCGGGCGTGGCGCTCTTCATTCGTCCACGGGGTGGAAAGGAAAACCTTAATAATCTCTAGTGCTTCTTCGTTACTGTGCTGACGACCACCAACCGCAATGACCTGGGCATTATTGTGTTGGCGGGCAAGGGCGGCAGTATCGTTATTCCAGGCCAGTGCGGCGCGAATTCCTTCTACTTTATTAGCGGCAATCTGCTCACCGTTGCCAGAACCGCCTAGCACGATACCCAGTGAGTCAAGCCCCTGCTCACGGTCTCGTTTAACGGCAAGTGCGGCGTTAATGCAGAAACTTGGGTAGTCGTCCAGCGGGTCGTACTCTTGGGGCCCGTGATCGATCATGTCGTATCCTGCTGCGGTGAGCTGTTCGATCAGGTATTGACTCGTCTCAAGACCTGCATGGTCGGTGGCGATATGTACGCGCAAGGGGTTCTCCTGGTGATATTCCGTGGCGCTCACAGCGTGGATATTTATATCTTTGCAGTGAGTGGTGGACTGGCTTCCCGAAATGTGCACGGCGATAGTCGTCTCTATTCTGGGCGCCCTCAGCTGTTGTGTCTTTATAACTGTAGCGAATTTAAACTTATTCCTGTAACCGGTATCGGGGCAATGGCAGGTACTATTTCGGCACATATTTTTCTGCCCACACCTGCCCTTACCATCGGCACGTATTTTGCGCATGTGATGAGTAATAATGTGCTCTCTGACAGGATGCGTTAGACTGTGGTACTAGGCACTTTTTGTCGGGGCATATACACATATCTGAGTTTGTTTGATGCCCATATTCTTGAACTTAGTTTTGCGCTGTTTCTCCTGGTAGGTCCGCTGCAAAACACTACAGGAAGATTTATAAACACATATCGAGAAAGGGAATCATGCCCGGTCTAAATTTAACCCGCGATGAGGCGATTGAGCGTGCGGGAGTTATTAAGCGGGTTCACACCTACCGTGTTGATCTCGACCTTCGCACAGACAAAGATGTTTTCTCGTCGATTGTTGAGATTCGGTTCGATGCTGAGCCTGGCGCATCCACGTTTATTGACGCTATTACCTCTCAGGTAAATTCGATTGAATTAAACGGCGAGCGGCTTGATCCTGCTCTTGCCGATGGGGAGCGCATTACTCTGCCAAATCTTGCAGCGCAGAATGTTCTGAAGATCGATGCAGAGATGTTCTATACAAATACCGGTGAAGGTTTGCATCGTTTTGTGGACCCGGCAGACGGTGAAATTTATCTGTACTCACAGTTCGAGGTTCCGGATTCTCGCCGTGTTTTCCCTGTATTTGAGCAGCCAGATTTGAAGGCCGAGTTTGAGTTCAGCGTGCGTGTTCCTTCGCACTGGGTTGTGGTTTCTAACCAGCCCGAAGTGAAGATTGAGCCCAAGGACTGCGGCTGCGGTCGGGCGCAAACATGGTATTTCAAGCCTACTCCGCGCATGTCTTCATACATTACAGCCATCGTGGCGGGCCCATATGAGAAGGTTACGAGCGAGCTAACGAATTCTGAGGGGCGTGTTATTCCGCTGGGTGTTTACGCGCGTAAATCGCTGATGCCCTATGTAGATGCGGACGATATTTTTGAGCTGACTCGCCAGGGTTTCGAGTTTTATGAGGAGCAGTTCAAGACGCCGTATCCTTTCGAGAAGTACGATCAGCTCTTCGTCCCCGAATTCAATGCGGGTGCTATGGAAAACGCAGGGTGCGTAACCTATCTTGAAACCTATGTGTTCCGTTCCAAGGTTGCAGAGGCGCTGCGTGAGCGCCGCGCCATTACGATACTTCACGAGCTTGCGCATATGTGGTTTGGTGATTTGGTCACCATGAAGTGGTGGAATGACCTGTGGCTGAACGAGTCATTTGCCGAGTTTATGTCTACACTGGCTGCGGCTGAGAATACCCGATACGCACAGGAAGCATGGGCTACGTTCTCGGCTTCCGAAAAAACCTGGGCGTATAGGCAGGATCAGCTCTCCTCAACCCACCCAATTGTGGCTGAGATTCGTGACCTTCATGATGTTCAGGTGAACTTTGACGGCATTACCTACGCGAAGGGCGCATCGGTACTGCGGCAGATGGTTGCGTGGGTTGGTCAGGAAAACTTCATGGCGGCCTTGAAGAAGTATTTTGACAAGCACGCTTGGGGTAACACGGTTCTTGACGACCTGCTGGTCGAGCTGGAAGAGACTTCCGGCCGTGATGTACGCGCGTGGAGCGCCAAGTGGCTTGAAACCGCAGGGGTAAACACGCTTACGGTCGAGGTCGCCGATGATGCCGAGGGCACTATTACTTCTCTTGGTATCCGCCAATCCTATGCTGCCGGTTATGAGACGCTGCGCCCGCATCGCGCAGTTATCGGTTTCTACAATCTGACAGACGGAAAGCTTACTCGCACCGACCGCATTGAGCTGGATATTGACGGCGAGCTGACCGAGGTTGCCGAGGCCGTAGGCAAGAAACGCCCCGACCTGATTCTGCTCAATGATGAAGATTTGGCGTTTGCCAAGGTTCGCCTGGATGAGCGTTCTATTGATACTGCGGTGAAGCATCTGGGCGACATCGATTCGTCGGTGGCTCGCGGCGTGGTCTGGGGTTCCCTCTGGGATACTGTGCGTGACGCCCAGATGCCCGCGCGGCAGTATGTAGAATTTGTGCTCAACAATATTGGCAAAGAGACCAATTCAACTGCATTGCGAACCCAGCTGGGTAACCTCTCCATTGCTCTGCGTTCCTTTGTTAATCCTGAGTTTAGGGATGAAACTCGTGAACGCGCCGCCGATCGCCTGTGGTCTTTGGCTTGCGCCGCTCAGCCGGATTCAGACTCGCAGCTGCAGCTGGTTCAGGCGTTTGTGAACCAGACCCGAACCGAGGCGCAGTATGAGATTGTGCAGCGGCTTTTTGAGGGCGATATTGTGCTGGATGGCTTGGAGATTGACACCGATTTGCGGTGGACCCTAATCTGCCGCCTGGCGACGGGTGGCCGTGTGAGCGCCGCGCAGATCGATGCTGAGGCGGCGAACGATAACACGGCAACCGGTCAACAGTATGCGGCCCAGGCATATGCGTCTCAGCCGAGTGAACAGGTGAAAGCCGAGTACTGGAACAAGATTATGGTAACCGGCGAGCTGTCTAATATGATTCAGCGCTACGCCATTTTCGGTTTCAAATCGGGCGAGCCCGAGCTCATTGCGCCGTACATTGAACCGTATTTTGAGCTAATTGAGGGCATTTGGCGTTCGCGGTCACACGAGATTTCGATGCAGATTATTGGCGGCATGTACCCTTCGGAACCCACCGCCGAACTGCTGGAACGCACCGAAACCTATTTAGCGTCTTTGCCTGAGGATGCGGCGGCTCTGCGACGACAGATTGCGGAGGCGCGCGATGGCGTGGCTCGTGCCTTGAAGGTTCAGGCGGCTGACGTTTAGGGCAATAATCCCCTAAGCTTGCTGTCCCCAACCTATATAAAAAGGTTCTTGATGTGAAACAAACCGCGAAAATTACGCTTATTTCACGTCAAGAACCTTTTTTAGCGCCCATGGGTTATGTTGGGCCAAGTGGATCTTGAGAGTTATTGTTTTGGGCAACAGTTCTATTCGCTAAGATCCTTGAAATACCGAGCAACGGGCCAGCGAACAAATCCTTCGGATTCATAGAGTGCCCGGGCCGGTGCGTGCCCTGAATCGCCGCCGGTTTCGACCATCACCATGCGCATCCCGGCGTCTTTACTGCGCATAGGCGTGCTCCATGAGCTGCTGCCCCACGCCGCGCCGCTGGTACTCGGGATCGACAGCAATCACATAAATCTCACCCATCTGATCCTCAGGGTGAATACGTGTGCAAACCCAAGCGACCGGGTGCTCACCCTCAATCGCAACAGACACATTCTGAGGTTCCTGATCGAATACTTCCTTCAAATCGCTAAGCTGTCGCTGCTGCCATCCCTGAGGATAGAAAGCATCATAAACGAACTCGGGGACGTCGTTGTGCATCCGCGGAAAAACGGATCCCCAGGCGCGAAGTGAAATATCCAGAAGAGCTTCCGGGTACGCAGGGCTGTAAGAGACAATACGCATTGTTACACCCTATAAAAGCAACGTCTGAAATGCAATGCTGTCTTGAACTATGCCCGGTTCTGTATGGCACGTGCCGCACGCTCGAAATAGTCCCACATGGTCGCATCAATCATCATGGGAAGATCGAGGGTATCCATTGCCTGCCGCATATATTTCAGCCAGGTATCGCGTTCCTTCGCACCGATCGGGTACGGGTTATGCCGGATGCGCAAACGCGGGTGGCCGCGCTGTTCCTGGTAGGTGCTGGGCCCACCAAAGTACTGAATCAGGAACATTTTCAGCCGCCGCGCCGATGCATCGAAGTGGTCAGTATCGTTTGCTTCAATCTCGGCGGTCTGTTCCTCTGTGAGGTGGTCTGGCGGAAACGGGTCAAAATCCGGGTACATGGCAGAAAACTCGGGGTCGGCTTTCACGAGCGCATAGAACCTGCGGGTGAGCTTATCGAAGGTTTCTTCGCCGCCCACCTGGTCGTAAATGCTGACCTGCTCGCCCGGCTGATTCGCAGAATAACTCATGCGAGTGCTCCCGAGCCCGAACGCACTAGCACATGCCCGCCGGGGGCAGCGATGCGCACCCAGCCGTCGGAACCAGTACGGGCGGCATATATAGCGAGCTCACCGGTGAAGGTTTCGGGGAGGAATCCGAAGACCTGCAAGGCGAAAGCTGCGCCTGTAGGTATAGGGGCTCGGTCAAACTCCGGCAGGTGCTCAAGCACCATGGGAGATGACCAGATACGGGTTCGCACGGTAGTGAGTACCGCGGCACCAGGGTTTTCGGGGAGTGCTTTTTCGACGGCGGTAAGTCCGTCACGGCTAGCACGGCGGAATTCATCAGCATCAATAGTTCCTAGCTTTTCCCATCCTTGCAGGGGTGCGGCTTTCCCAGCCCATTCGGTGTGTACGGTGACGGGCGGCAGATACAGTACCATCTCGGATTCTTCAATGCGTGCCAGGCGTTCGAGCAGGGCGGCTGAATCTACCACAATATCAAGGGTTGATGGCTTTGCGAGGTTGAGGGCGCGCATCCCCAGAATGGTGGGGGTGTTATCCAGCATGGTTTCGGGGGCGAGAGAGCACGCGAAAACGGCAAGCACGCTCCTGCGGGCGGTAAGGCGTATTGCCGCGTGGGTATCGAGGGAACGTGCGCGTGAAATATAGGTGCTGAGGTCAGCAGCGGCGTCTATACCTTGCTGGTTGTTGGGGAAGATAAGGTAGGGTTCGTCGATGCCTTCGTGCGGATTGTATTTGAGGTCTATACGCCGGGTGTTGGTTGTGGCTGAGCGTGGAGGTTCTTGCGGTTCCGGTTCTGGCAGAGATGCTGCGTCGGGTGTGTGCAGGTCATCGGTCATGTTTTGCCTCTCCCTCGCATATTTTCTTCGATAAATCATCCTCAACTTTACCCCTTCGTGTCAGAATTAAAGAATGACGAAGCCCACCCCCACCCAGAACCTGATGACCATGCTGAACCTGACCCCCGCTGAGCCGGTGGGTGGTGACGACGCTTTTACCGCTGTGACGCTAACCCGCGAGACCCCGCGCACCTATGGCGGGCAAGTGCTCGCTCAGGCTATTATGGCGGCTGATAACACCGTTACCGATAAGGTGCTTCATTCGATTCATGCATATTTTTTACATCCCGGTGATATTACGAAAGAGCTTATTTTTACCTCACAACAGCTCAATAATGGGCGTTCTTTTGCGACTCGCCGGGTTCAGGCGCTTCAGGACGATATTCCCATTTTCTCTGCGATTGCATCATTTCAGAAGCCCGGTCGCGGCCCCGAGCATACGGCTGTTGAGATGCCGCAGGTTCCCGATCCCGAGGGGCTGCCAAGCGTGAGCGACTACATTGGCGAGGTGGCGCATCCGGTAGCGCAGGCTGTTGCATGGGAACGCCCGATTGATATGCGCCACGTGGATGCGCCCCTGTACACTCAGCCGGATGCCTCCTCGACACAGCCGCGTGCCTGCGTGTGGTTCAAGACCTTTGACCGCCTAGTGCATGCTGATGGTTCTGAGGCCTCGGAGGCGGAGCACCGCGCCGCTATTGCGTACGCTTCGGATTACCTGCCGCTGGAGCCGGCCCTGCGCCGTCACGGCAAGTTCTGGCTGGAGCCGGGGCTGAAGAGCGCTTCGCTGGATCACGCGATGTGGTTCCACCGTTCGGCACGCGCCGACGAGTGGCTGCTGTACGTGCTGGATTCTCCGAGCGCGCAGGGTGGCAGGATGCTCGCGCAGGGTTCGATTTTCAATCGTTCCGGTGAGCTGGTGGCGACCGTGGCGCAGGAAATGATGTTCCGCCTGCCCGAATACCGCTAGAGTTTCGGTGCTGCGACAGCGTAAAACGTCAGAGCATACAGAAAGACCGTGTGAGGTGGTTGTCTCACACGGTCTTTCTGTATCTAGTTTATGCGCTCAACGCCGCTAACGGGTGTTTATCGGGCTTCGACGTCAACCACACCGTCCGGGGAAATGTGCACGGTGCGCTTGGTGTGGCGGGAAACGAAGAAGTCACCCATGAATACAAGTCCCGCTACCAACAGCGCTAGAGCGATCAGCCACACTGCCACCGTACCGAAGAACATCGGGAACAGCAGCACGAGCAAGCCCAGGATCAGGGAACCAATAGCAGAGAACTGCAGTTGGCGTCCGGCGGCGTAGTCTAGGTATTTCATGCTCTGGGCAGTCATCATACGAATCAGCGCCCACGTAATCAGCCACACACCCACAATGGTTGGGATGTAGGTCGCCTGTGCGCCCGCCGAGGCTGACAGCAGAATCAGGCCAGCCACCACGGTCAGGATGCCGTTGATCAGGTCCCAACCGGTACGTGCCGGCTTCGGGGCACCGAAGTAACGCACCAGCTCAAACACACCACCGAGCAACACCGAAATGGAGAATACAAAACCCAGAACTACCAGCGGAGTAGCGGGGTTGGCGAACATGTAGATCGCCGTTGCAACCAGTAGCAGACCGGTGACCAAGGACATCCAGTTATATTTTGAAAGCATGATACTCTACCCTTCGTATCAAATACGTCAGTTGTACTTATGCACATACCCATTATAAACCACGAATGTGAAATCCGCCATAACATATTGGTCACCACTGGGCGAACTATTTCTACCGGCAAACAGCCAACACGTAGCGGAGCAACACGTGAGATAGCGGAACCATATCCCCCTCCCCCAGCAGGCACAGCAAAGCCCCGCCTCCGCACGCTTCAACAGCGTTAGGAGGCGGGGCTTATTACCGTGCAAAACCCTACCGGGTCAGCTTGCGGTGCACCACGCGGTGCGGTTTCGCAGCTTCCGGTCCCAGGCGTTCTATCTTGTTCTTCTCGTAGGACTCGAAGTTACCCTCGAACCAGTACCATTGATCCGGATTCTCTTCAGTGCCTTCCCATGCGAGGATGTGGGTTGCCACACGATCGAGGAACCAACGGTCGTGAGAGACGACGACGGCGCAGCCGGGGAATTCCAGCAGAGCGTTCTCAAGCGACGCCAGGGTTTCCACATCAAGGTCGTTGGTGGGCTCGTCCAGCAGCAGCAGGTTTCCACCCTGTTTGAGGGTCAGCGCCAGGTTCAGGCGGTTACGCTCACCGCCGGAGAGCACACCCGCTTTCTTCTGCTGGTCAGGTCCCTTGAACCCGAACGCCGAAACATAGGCGCGCGAAGGCATCTCAACATTGCCAACCTGAATATAGTCCAGACCGTCCGAGACAACCTCCCACAGGCTCTTCTCGGGGTCAATGTTGGAGCGGTTCTGATCGACATAGGAAATCTTCACGGTTTCGCCAACCTTGAGGGAGCCGCCGTCAAGCTCTTCCAAACCGACGATGGTCTTGAACAGGGTCGATTTACCCACGCCGTTCGGACCAATCACGCCCACAATGCCGTTCCGCGGCAGCGAGAACGACAGACCGTTAATGAGCGAGCGCCCGTCAAACCCCTTCTGCAGGTTCTCGGCCTCAATCACCAGGTTGCCCAGGCGTGGTCCCGGGGGAATTTGAATCTCTTCAAAGTCGAGTTTGCGGGTCTTTTCAGCTTCGGCCGCCATCTCTTCGTAACGTGCCAAACGTGCTTTCGACTTCGCCTGACGACCCTTCGAGTTTGAACGTACCCACTCTAGTTCTTCGTTCAGGCGTTTAGCGAGTTTCGCGTCCTTCTTGCCCTGAACTTCAAGGCGGGCACGCTTCTTCTCAAGGTAGGTGGAGTAGTTGCCTTCATAGGGGTAAAGGTTGCCGCGGTCAACCTCGGCGATCCATTCGGCAACGTGGTCTAGGAAGTAGCGGTCGTGGGTAATCGCAATGACCGCACCTTCGTAGGACTGCAGATGCTGCTCAAGCCACAGCACCGATTCTGCGTCTAGGTGGTTGGTGGGCTCGTCGAGTAGAAGCAGGTCTGGTTTCTGCAGCAGGAGCTTGCACAGTGCCACGCGGCGGCGCTCACCGCCGGAGAGGTGGGTGACGGGGGCGTCGGCGGGCGGGCAGCGCAGCGCCTCCATAGCTTGTTCCAGCTGGGAGTCTAGATCCCAGGCGTTTGCGGCATCGATAGCTTCCTGCAGCTTACCCATTTCTTCCATGAGGGCATCAAAATCGGCGTCAGGTTCAGCCATGAGCGCGGAAATTTCGTTGAAACGGTCCAGCTTCGTCTTGATCTCGCCCACGCCTTCTTCGACGTTGCCGAGCACGGTTTTCTCTTCGTTCAGTGGCGGTTCCTGAAGCAGAATACCTACGCTGTATTCGGGCGAGAGGCGTGCCTCGCCGTTTGAGGGCTGATCCAAGCCAGCCATGATTTTCAGGATGGTCGACTTACCGGCGCCGTTGGGACCAACCATACCAATCTTGGCGCCCGGGAAGAACGACATGGAAACGTCGTTAAGAATGACCTTATCGCCCACAGTTTTGCGGGCTTTGGTCATCGTGTAAATAAATTCAGCCATAGTGTTCTATTCTACCGCTATTTTTGGGATGTGCACGCGGTTTTTAGTCACCTTCAGCTTGTGCGCGTTTACGTTCATAGGAGCGGGCGGCTCGGATACGGTCACCACAACGCACGCTGCACCATCTACGTCGCGCATGGGTTCGTAACATGATGCGGTCGCAGTCGGGTGCTTCGCATTCAGAGAGTTTATCTGCTTCTTCGCCAGTCAGTAATGTGATGGCATCATAAGCGATGCGGGCGATGGCGTAATCCACCTCTTGGGTGAGGGGGTCTTCAAC
This sequence comes from Rothia sp. HMSC069C01, assembly GCF_001814655.1. Lineage (NCBI taxonomy): Bacteria > Bacillati > Actinomycetota > Actinomycetes > Micrococcales > Micrococcaceae > Rothia > Rothia sp. HMSC069C01. The sequence continues at coordinate 309,465 of NZ_KV817408.1, read as the reverse complement.
TCGCCGCGTGTACCGCCGGTTTTCTGCATCCCACGCTAGAGCGTTCATGGTGAGCGCTTCATGCGCTGTCTTATTAACGGCGTGAAGCGCACCCGGATAGGGAGCGCGCTGCTCTAGGTACGCGTCAAACAGTTCTTTGATGACGTATCGAAAGCTGATGAATCTGCTGGCGCAATAGGCTTGTAGCTCATACGAGTTATTCACGATGTGGTGTTCGTGCGCCCATTCGGTAGCTATTTCTGGGGTTCTGAGCAGATCGCATTGTTCGCCACCGGGTGTTGTATAGAGCGTATTTGCTAACGCTATGCAGGGGTGTTCTTGGCTTCCGGGTGCAGCAGGAAGGTGGGCGGTTCGGTGAGATTTTTCCATACTTCTCATGGTATCACTTGCATTTTTCCGTGAATATACCTATTGTTAATCATGGCAAAAACATAATTTATCCATGAGAGGAATACTTTTATGCCTACGATTAACGTCATCACCGGCCCCACCGTCCTCATCGAATACGCGGGCTTGCGTTTCCTGACCGACCCCACCTTTGACGCACCTCAGGACTACGACTGGGGCATTACCGTTCTCAAGAAGACTGCCGGCGCACCCATCACCCCCGAGTCAGTCCTCCCCATCGATGCAGTCCTGCTCTCACACGACACCCACCCCGACAACCTCGACACCAGCGGCCGCGCCCTCCTCCCCAAGGTCGGCCACGTCATCACTACCGAAGACGGCGAAAAGAACCTTCAGGCAGAAGACCTCACCAATGTCACCGGCCTGGCACCCTGGGATACCTTCATCGTGGCAAAGGATTCTGCCGAAGTTACCGTCACCGCAATGCCTGCACTCCACGGCCCGAACATCCCCGAAATTCAGGAGGTAACCGGCCCCGTTATTGGCTTCCTCCTGCAGACCGCAGGAGAACCGACCGTATATATTTCTGGCGACAACTCCGAACTTCACGTTGTAGAGGAAATTGCTCAGCGCATTGCGCCCGTTGATGACGCTATCCTTTTTGCGGGTGCAGCACGCCCCCTCGGACCCGAGCTCAGCGTAACCATGACCGCCGAGAATACCGCAAAGGCAGCAAAGCTTCTGGGTGCCCAGCGGGTGTACATTGCCCACACTGACTCCTGGGGCCACCTGAGTGAAGACTTGCAGGATACGATTCAAGCCTTTGCCCGAGAGGGAATTGACCACAAGCTCATGAATAAGTAGAGCGCTAAAAATTTCTGGGGTGTATGCGAACCACTGCATACACCCCAGTTTTTGTGTGAACACTTTAAGGCTCACTCATGACCAGTTAGACTCGAAGGTATGGGTACACCAAATTCTCACAAAATAACCGCCGAAGACCTCCATAAGGTTGTTGATCAGATTGCGCTTACTATGCCTTTGGCGACCTCCGATCAGCCTTTCGGACCACGTAATACGGTGTACCGCATTAGCGGCAAAATTTTTGCTATGTACACAGACGGTATCGGCTACCCGATCGTGAATCTGAAGACCGACCCCGAAGAATCCGAGGTTCTGCAGCGCATGTACCCAAGCATTATTCCAGGGTGGCATATGAATAAACGACATTGGATTTCGGTCGGCGCAGGCAAGGGTGTTACACGCCAGCTTCTTGAAGAGCTCATCGAAGATGCCTACCTGCGTATTATGTACGCCCTGCCCAAGGCAAAACGCCCTATCGAATTCCGCGAGCGCCCGGTTCCCGAAAAACATTAGATACTGCAGGCTCACATGTATATTCCTGCCAGCGATCCCGTTCTCTTTCTGAAGCTTTCTGCTGATTACAACTATGCATACATGGCGCATGGACGTACCGGCGGGGTGGTCTTGCGCGCCTATGATAGGTTTCAGAAGGCGCATGCTCTCGGTATTCCTGCGGTTCCGTGGGGCTTTTCATGCCCTGAGAAAACGGTTCAGCACATTCGCCAGGAAATTCTGCGTGCCCGTAAGCTAGGCGGTGAGCTGGAAATTTTGATGATCTATCGTGAGCCTGATCTGCCGGTTATTCCGGCGCCCGAATCGCACGGTTTTGAGAGGCGTGATGATGTTCCTCAGCTGATGCCTTCCAAGTTGCGTGATAGTTGGTTGGATGCCGGTTTTTCGGCGGAACGTCACGGTAGTTTAGAAGATCGGATGCTTGCTCTCGCTCAGGTAGAGGAATTTACTGACCCTGAACCTCTAGATCTTGCCCGCTATGAGCATACGAGTACTCACCGCCCGTTATCATTGTCGATGCGCGGCTCGCTCTCCCGTGCCCTGGGCGGCAGGTATAAGCCTGCGGAAGATCCGGGTGCTCCGAGTAAGATTTATTGGATCCAGGGGCGCGCCGTTGTTTACGATATTCTCGACTTTGAACGTTTTAGCCCCTAACTGTAAGGGGTTTCAACGAATGCAACGGTGCTGCGTGTTAGAGCTCTTCCGGTTTAGTCTGCTTGGCGAGATTTGGGGAAATGCACACCGCGCTCGGCAAGAAAATGTCGGTCTTTCTTATCCCAATTTTCTTCAGGATACGCCTCAAAAAGATCGGGGCGGCGGCTCATGGTACGTTCAATCTGCTGCTCGCGCCGCCACCTGGCAATAGCACCGTGATTGCCCGAAAGCAGGATAGGCGGAACCTCGTAGTCGCGCCACTGCGCCGGTTTTGTATACACCGGGTACTCCAAAAGCCCGCCGGTGTGCGACTCTTCTGCAAGAGATCCTGGGTTTCCCAATGCCCCAGGAATTAGTCGAGTAATAGCCTCGATCATCGCCATCACCGCAACTTCTCCGCCGTAGAGCACATAGTCCCCCATCGAGACGGGAAACACGCGGAAGCGGGTTTGTGCCCAGTCGAGCACACGCTCGTCAATACCTTCATAGCGCGCGGGAGCAAACGCAATATGCTGTTCCTCAGCGAGTTCATAAGCCATTTGCTGGTTAAAAACCGCGCCTGCCGGGGAAGGAACAATCAGGAGAGGACGATTATCCTGCGCAGGCACGAGTTTCTGAGGACTCGAATTTTCCTCTGCTCTTTCTCGCTGTTCTTCCGGCTCATCGCGATTATTTTCGTGGTGCTCTTCCCCTGCCTGCAGCGGTGAATTCGCAAGCACTTCATCAAGCGCAAGCCCCCAAGGTTCCGGTTTCATGACCATACCGGCGCCGCCGCCGTAGGGAGTATCATCAACCGTGTGGTGACGGTCGAAGGTATAGTCACGCAGATTATGCACGCGCAGATCGACCAAACCGTTTTCGCGGGCTTTCCCTACCAGCGAGAGGTCTAGCGGTGTCAAGTACTCGGGAAAAATAGTGATAACGTCGTAGCGCACAGGCTACTCCCCCGTATTTTCTGAGTTCGATGCGGCAGATTCTGCTTCAGCCACGTTGATAAGACCGGGTGGCGGGGTCAGAAGCACGAAACCGGGTTCGTCCTCAGCGGTGGTCACAACTTCAGGAACGATCTCTTCGACGAAAGGAATCATAATCTCGTCACCGCCGTATTCGGCAGCAAGTTTAACGAGCAGTATATCCTGCGCGGGCATGGTCTGCAGACCGGTAACCTTCCCCAGAGGCTTTCCAGCTTTAGGATTATTGACGGGGTTCTCCCCCTCAGGAACCTTCACCAGAAGATATACAGGCAGGTTCACGAGTTCCTGTTCGTAGAAGCCTTCATCATCTTCGTCCTCGGGAACCTCAAACATCAAGCGGCTGCCCCGCAGCTCTTCCGCTTGGTTGCGGGTAGTGACTTCCTCAAAACGTACCACCAGAATCTTCTTATTCCAGCGGTGCCCCACCACTTTAAGCCTTCCCGTTGGTGCAACAGTAGCCACAGGGCTTTTCGGGGTGAAGTTTTCCAAATCAAGAACTTCTCCGGGAGCAAAGCGCTCCTCGGGGATATCTGTGAAGAGTTGAACCGTAACTTCACCGCGAATACCGTGCGGCTTGCCGATGCGCGCAACCAAAACCTGCATGTTGTAAACCTCTAGAAAAACTGGGGCTTGTAGACACCTAATATTCTACCGGCAGGTCCGAAAAAGCGCAGACTCTCACAAGCTGTGGAGGCACCCACCTGCTGTGTGATTGCCTGCTGAAAATTCTCATGATTAAAGCAGAACGTTCCAACACCTTGGTGGTGATGGAACGCTCTTGATGCTATATCAGCTAACGTTTTCTATCGGTGTCGATAATATCGATCCGAACCTGATCGCCCTCAGAAATCGCATCCATCACGGTGCGAATGCTCTTAGCGGTTCGGCCCGAACGACCAATCACTCGACCCAAATCATCGGGATGTACCCGAACCTCCAGCGTCTCGCGATGGCGCTGCTGGCGCAGACGCACTTTCACATCGTCCGGATGCTCGACAATCCCTCGAACCAAGTGTTCGAGTGCATCAGCCAACATAATTACTCAGCTGCTTCCTCGGCAGCCTCTGCTTCAGCTTCAGCAGGAGCTTCCTCGGTTGCTTCCTCAGCCTTATCGGCCTTGGGGGTGATAGCCTCAGGCAGAATAACGGAACCCTTCTGGGGAACAACGAATTCAGCCTTAGGCTCAACGGGCTTGATGCTGTTCTCAGCCTTCTCACCCTTGAAAGTTGCCCAGTCACCTGAGAGCTTCAGCAGAGCCAAGACCTGTTCGGTCGGCTGTGCGCCAACAGACAGCCAGTACTGAGCACGCTCAGAGTTAATCTCGATACGCGAGGGCTGCTCGGTCGGGTGGTAGATACCGATCTCTTCGATAGTCTTACCATCACGCTTCACGCGAGAATCCGCAATTACAATACGGTAGCGAGGATCGCGGATCTTACCCATACGCTTGAGACGAATTTTAACAGCCACTGTAGTGGTTACTCCTGTTTCAATACTTGGTGCGAAACCGCGCTTCAGCACCCGTGGGGCGGGCCGTTCACGAAGTCTCTATGGACACAACAAAGCGCGAAGAGAGGGGTCACGCAATGTCGGGTACTCAGATAGGGTAACAAATAGGGCAATTTAAATCTAGCGGGCCCCCGCGTTTTCGGGCATATGTCGCTGTTATAGCGTTAATCGTCGGAGCTTATCTCAAGAACTTCGCCGGTTTCGAGGGCTTTCAGGGCTTCTTGCAGCCGCCTCACCATCGCCGGGCGCACGTAATCGCCCAAGTTTTCGCCGGCCACCCACTCATAGGTCACCAGTTCATCATTCTGCAAAGTAATGGGGGTGTCGCGCGGAATAACGCCCGCATCGTACATGTAATATGTGGAGTCGCCCCAGACACCTAATGCGAGCCCATGGAAAATAGCCACCAAACGACCCGGAGTCAGGGTAAGCCCTAGCTCTTCCTGAACCTCACGGAAGCATCCTGTTTTCGGTGCCTCGCCCGCCTCTACGGTTCCGCCCGGAAGAATCCAGCCGTCCTTGTAGTTCGGCTTCACCACAAGTAGTTCGCCTTCTTCATTGCGAATAAGCGCTCCGGCGGCAAGCCGACGTGTTGGAAGTGATGCGATAAAAGCTACCAATTCCTCGTGGCTTAAATATGTATCTTTCATAGATTCCGCTTTCGTCTGTGTTTAAGCATGGTTCTTAGGAGCGTTAGAGAGTTTTAGGAGAAGAACTTACGAACGGTACGACGTACCCGCTCTCCTAGCTCTGCGGTGGATGACGTATCGGGCGCGGAGTTCGCGGCCTGCGAGCGGACTTTGCGGGACTTACGCGGAGCTTCCACGTAGATGCCGTCACGCAGGTCATCAACTAAGGTTCGCCGGTGCAGCCCCTCCGACGATGCGCCCTGCGGGTTATCGCCCCGGCGCACAAGCTCCGCGTTTACGGGAGCGTCTGAAGCTTCTTTACTGCGATGCTCATCAAGTTTCTCGCCAGCAAGCCGAGCGAGACGAGGCGCTAAGAGAATCTCACTCGTGCCGCCAGCTGCGAGAACAGTGCTCAGAGCTGTCAAAATTGGGGCGCTCTTACCCTGCGCTTTTTTGCGGCGCGCAACAGTCCAAAACACGGTTGCCAGCCCCAACTGCGCGGTACCGTCCACCCGAAAAACACGGGTAAGCAAACGATTTTTGGGGTCTTTTCCGGTAGAAGTCTCGCCGGGCGATTCCGAGTGTGCGGGCTGAACTGTATGCGTTGAAGAGTTCGTCTCAACGACCGCTTTGCCTGATGCACCGCTAGGACTATACGCATCCACACGCGGACTTGAGGAAGGCTTTTTCACCAAAGACTCTTTCTGCTGATTATCACGTTGTTTGGTGGTACCCACATGAGTATATTCGTAAGGAATCTCGCCGCTTTGAGACGCAGCAAGCCACTCCGCAAGAGTCACACGGCGGTTTGTAGCTACCAGACGATAGCTACGTTTTAAAGCCTCTATATCAGGAAGTTTATCGGACTGGTAATGCGCAGACAGTGAGTTATCGTCACTCTGTGCCGGATCCATGTCTGCTTGAGACGAACTTTCGTCATGAGGTGCCGCCAGCAATTCAGCAGGGTCTTCACCGAATACACGAGCGGTTCCAATCGCACCGATCTCAAGCCCTTCCGTCGGTACCGCTGCCAGCTCAACGGGAACATGCAATAGCTGAAGCACCGATTCGAGAGCAAGAGTATTCTTCGTATCTCGCAGATAGCTTTCAAGGCGCCTTCCCGCAGAAGTTCCAGAAGGAACGCCGAAAAGCAGGGAAAGCTCAACAATAGAGCGAGTAAGCTCGTCTTGGTCCAGACCAAAAGGCTCGGGCGGCAAACCTGGCAGACTCGTCAGAATATCTTCTAAAGATCCCTCATAAGAATCGCAATGTTCACGAGTCATAGTTCGTGTGAGGGTCTTCGGAACAGACTGCCAGAAGAACTCCAGAATGGTCGAGTCCTTCTCCTCCGGCTCGCCCAACATCCAGGCAGGTGCGTTCTCGTTCTGCTCTAGCTCTTGAGGGGCCTCCATAAAGATGAGATGCTGTTGATGCGCATTCCCCTCCGCAATCAAGGCATGACACTTTGCTTCGGCGATAACAGCCAAAATGTCATGCGGATCGCCGCTAATAATCGTCCATGTTCCTGCCGGGGCTGCGACAATCTGGCGTTCCGGCTGGGTGAGGAGCATGCTGGTGAGTGCATCCAGGTTAATATCTAGAAGCGCCGCAGCATCGCCATCAACTAAAAATTCGATCTGGTAAACATCATGCGGTACCGGTACCCACATCCCTGGTTCTTCTTCAAGAGCAATACCGGTTACTGGCATTCGTTCAAGAAGCCACTCAACGTATTCTTCCAAGGGTTCACCCTTGCGAATCTGTCCGTGTGCCACATGCAAAACGTTCAGATAGCCTGCGGGATTAAGCGAACACAAAACATATATCTGAACTTCACGCTCGCCCATCTCATAGGCGATAAGTTCGGGCCGTTCCCGAGTCAGCTCTATAAGAGCCTGAATCACATCATGATCGCTGGCGGCGCGCGCCAACATGCGGCGACGGTGCAGGTTCTCATCCTCAACGTCAGAAAAAGTCACATCAAAGATTTCTTCGGGAGAACCCGCATGGTCATGCTGAGGAGCCGAATAATGTTCGCCGTTTTCTTCGGAGTTATCCGGATCTTGGGGAGCCGGAGTATCCTGCCACATCTGGTTAAGTTCTTCGACCGTCAGATCATCATGGGCTAGTGAGGCGGCAACATCATCTACTTCACGCGGATCAATACGGTGTTCTTTATCCTCATGAAGTTGTTTCGCCCGCCGGATCAGGTCAATAATAGCGCTCGCAACATCCGCAGTTTCAGGATCAGCATCATCACTAGAGTCACTGGAATAGACCACTTTAGAACCGGCGATGTCGGGGGTGTTTTCACCATACTCTAAAGACAGGCGAACCCATAAATAATCCGGGATAGTGCCATTTTGACTGGCAGATGCCTCCGGCTTGGTGTAAGTCCAAGGGTTAGCAGTTTCATGGCGCTCACGACCGTTCTGTTCAGCGCCGCCCTGCGCCGAGTCTCGGTGATGTTGCTCGTTGTTCTGCATTCTTCCCCTTAATAGCGTTCTGCCGTTTGCCTCATCTGCCCCGCTACTAACACCGTAAAGCCTTCTGCTAATCTGTAGGCGCAGTTCGCTTTTAGGGCATCGCCGGTGAGAAACGGCGTTACGAATCATCGGATGCACACTGTAGAGATCTGCATTCCACGCCTATCAATCGGATCCGTTTTCTCATGCAGGTTTTCAGCCTGCAGCACGTGACCTGATGGTGTGTGTCATAGGCGCGGTATTATCGAAACCTCTATACCAGAGTAACGCGTATGTCTTCATGATGTGTGAATACGGAGTGAGTCGTCTTCATACACCGGTAAATTCTTGTCAAACAACGTTCACGATGTTTGACGGCTCTTTCATAAAGCTGCCAGAACACCGCGAACACCATTTCACAGTCCCTCTACTGTAGGAACTTCTCAAAGCCCTTCGGCAGATTCATCTTCGAAAGATCAAGATCTTCTTGCTGCTGCGCCTGCTGCCCGAAAGCCGCACCCTGGCGTGCCTTCTGAGCGGCAAGTGCCTCTGCCTCTTGCTGCTTACGCTTCATGGGGTTGCCTGAGCGACCCGCCTTCTTCTTGTTATTATTTTTCTTATTCTTTTTATGGTTACTTCCGCCAGCCGCGGCCATACCGGGCATCTGCATGCCGCCAGGCATACCAGACATCTTGCCGGTGGCAAGCTTCTTCATCATCTTCTGTGCCTGAGCAAAACGCTCCATGAGCTGATTCACCTCAGAAACAGTCACGCCCGAACCTTTCGCGATACGCGCACGGCGTGAACCGTTAATGATCTTCGGTGCCACACGTTCATGCGGGGTCATCGAACGTACAATAGCTTCAACGCGGTCAATTTCACGTTCGTCAAAAGACTCTAGCTGCTGGCGCATCTGGGCGGCACCGGGCATCATCATGAGAAGTTTCTTCATGGAACCCAGCTTGCGAATCTGCTGCATCTGCGCCAAGAAATCATCAAAGGTGAAATCTTCCTGATCGATGAATTTCTTGGCCATGCGGTCGGCTTCTGCCTTATCCCACGTGGCCTCTGCCTGCTCGATCAGGGTGAGCACATCGCCCATATCCAGAATGCGGCTGGCCATACGGTCGGGGTGGAATTGCTCGAAATCATCCACGTTCTCACCCGTGGATGCGAACATAATCGGTTTGCCGGTAACCGAAGCAACGGAAAGAGCCGCACCACCACGGGCGTCACCATCAAGTTTAGAGAGCACTACGCCGGTAAAGTCCACACCCTCGTTGAAGGCATTTGCGGTATTCACGGCGTCCTGACCAATCATCGCGTCGATTACGAACAGGACTTCTTGAGGCTCAATAGCATCGCGGATATTACGCGCCTGCTGCATGAGTTCAGCATCCACACCCAAACGGCCTGCGGTATCAACGATCACCACGTCATGGAGCTTCGCACGCGCTTCAGCAACGCCATCTCGTGCAACCTGCACAGGATCGCCAGTAGGGGTATCAAATTCACTGGTCACGCCCGGGTGGGGCGCGAAAACGGGTACGCCCGCGCGCTCGCCCACAACCTTCAGCTGGGTTACCGCGTTTGGGCGCTGCAAGTCAGATGCCACCAGGATGGGGGTATGCCCCTGCCCCTTGAGCCACTTCGCGAGTTTACCCGCCAGCGTGGTTTTACCGGCGCCCTGCAGACCAGCCAGCATAATAATGGTGGGACCGGTCTTAGCCATGTTAATGCGGCGAGTCTGCCCGCCCAGAATGGTAATAAGCTCTTCGTTTACAATCTTGACGATCTGCTGTGAAGGGTTGAGTGCCTCTGAGACCTCAGCACCGAGGGCACGCTCTTTAATATGTGTGGCGAATTCACGGACAACAGGCACGGCGACATCCGCATCCAGCAGGGCGCGGCGAATTTCGCGGACGGTTGCGTCAATGTCTGCCTCAGAGAGGCGGCCCTTGCCACGCAGGTTTTTAAAGGTTGCCGTCAAACGGTCAGAGAGAGAATTGAACACGAGCCGTGATCACTTTCTTATCGTCGAGGAAACGGACTGCACCCAGCTTGAACCCAAGATGGTCGCCCATTTTTAAGATGCTTACTCAATCTTCAAGGATACAGGATGTGCCAAGATCTACTGTCGATGACACCCTCCAATGAGCGTTTGGCGAAACTGTACATAATACGCAGTTGATAATAAAGGTATGGATTTTCGAACGACAGCTGCAGAATATCAGTACGGTGTGCGAGCTTCGGCACTGATCATACACGCCGGTAAGCTCTTGACCTACAGTCACGACGGCAAATATTTTGTGCCCGGCGGCGCTGTACAAGTTGGTGAGCACAGCGCGGATGCGGTGCGTCGCGAAGTACGCGAAGAACTAGGCATCGGCTGCACGGTTCGGAAGCTTGCGTTCGTAGGAGAGCACCTTTTCACAGTGCACGATATACCGAACCATCGCATTGAATTTCACTACCTCGTGGAGGTTGATTCTGAAGCGGTTCCGATAACCACCTGCGAAGAGGAGCATCGCTACCCCTGTGCCTGGCTGCCGCTCGATTCCCTGGCGGATTATCCGCTCAAACCTAAGTTTCTTGTGCACGAGCTGCCGCAGTGGAACGGAAAACTCAAGCACCTGGCAACCCATGAATAGGGTGTTCTGGCAAGCGAATACACAAACCGGGAGCGTTTTCTTCATCTGGTAACAATTTAAGATGAAGAAAACGCTCCCGGAAATATCACCTCATTATGTGCTCCGCTAAAATGCACGACGCACAAAAGCAGGTTCAGCCGCTAATCGAGAAGCGCATCCACGAAGCCTTCGGGGTCGAAGGGGGCCAGATCGTCCGGACCTTCGCCGAGCCCCACGAGCTTGACGGGAACACCCAATTCTTCCTGAATAGCCACCACAATGCCGCCCTTTGCGGTACCGTCGAGCTTGGTGAGCACAATACCGGTCACGTCCACGATTTCGCCGAAGACCTTCGCCTGCACCATACCGTTCTGCCCGGTTGTCGCGTCAATTACCAAAAGCACCTCGGTCACGGGGGCTTCCTTCTCAATCACGCGTTTGATCTTACCGAGCTGATCCATCAACCCAGCCTTATTCTGCAGGCGACCCGCAGTATCGACCAGCACCGTGCCAATACCCTCAGCCTTAGCGGTCTTCACCGCATCGAAAGCAACAGAGGCAGGATCAGCACCTTCCTTTTCGCTGCGCACGGTCTTCACGCCCACGCGGTCGCCCCAAGTCGTCAGCTGTTCGGAAGCCGCAGCACGGAAGGTATCAGCCGCGCCCAGCAGAAGCGAATTTCCGTCCGCAACCATCACACGGGCGATCTTACCGACCGTCGTGGTCTTCCCTACGCCGTTCACGCCGACCACAAGCACCACGCCGGGATTACCGTCGGTGCCCTCGGTCTTTAACTCACGATCCATTGTGGGACCGATAATCTCAAGAAGCTCTTCATGAAGCATCTTCTTCACGGCGGCAGGGTTATCGGTTCCCTCCACACGCACCCGCTTCTGAAGCGCCTCCACCAAACGGGTTGTCGGCTCAGCACCCAAATCAGCCATGAGCAGAGTCTCTTCGACCTCATCCCAGACATCCTGATCGATGCGATCTCGTGAGAGCAGAGCCAAAAGCCCCTTGCCCAGCATGTTGTTCGACCGCGCCAAACGGGCACGCAGCCGCACCAGACGCCCCGCCGAAGGATCAGGAATATCGTAACGGGAGGCTGGTTGCTCGGTCTCTTCCGATGTGTCTTCCGCCTGCGTATCATCAGCATCACGTGTGCTCGGATACCCGCCACGCGGCGCTTTAGCACCGCGTGTAAAGGCGAAAATAACGCCAGCAATCACTAATACACCCAGCACAACTGCCAGGATTATCCACATTGATTCATTCACACTACTAGCTTACCGGCTGGTATGAAGATGAAAAGGGGGCTTGTGAAGGAAAATCCGTTCTGCAGCGCACTTCCGCATAAAATAATTCTTCACTCAGGCGTTTCACGGCAGGCGAGGAACATACAAAATTCTCCTACCTGACGATTCTTATGAAGAGTAGACTAGTGAGAGCGAGCGGTATCAGGCAAGATTCTGATGCGCTCCCCCTAACCAACACGCACGGCAGCTTCGCTGCCAGGGTGGTTCTACCGCCAAATACTCAGAAAGAGTTATGACCCCGCACGAACACAACGCACAGTCCAAAGGCTCCTCCCCCGCAGAAACTCAGCAGGATACCGGGAAGAAAGAACCTTCCAATACCGGCAGCACGCAGCAATGCACACCGGACTACATGAGTGCAGCAACCGGTGCGATCCATATCGTCAGCCCCGGAGCGGATGCCATCGCATCCGCAACTATTGAGGATGAGAGCGGCAGACGCATCCAGCTCACGAAGGCTGACGAAACTGAAAGTACGCCGCCTGAAACCCCCGCAAAAACTCGTATTCCTACCGGGTTGAAGGTACTCATTGCCGCATCTTTTATGATCGCGCTCGGGTACGGACTCGTAGCACCTGTACTCCCCAGTTTTGCGCGTAGCTTTAACGTGGGAGTAGCGGCAACAACGATTGTGGTCTCGGCATTGGCAGCCATGCGGTTAGTCTTCGCACCGGGGGCGGGCAAGCTCATCTCACGGTTTGGTGAGCGCCCTATCTACACCTGCGGCATGGTTATTGTGGCGGTTTCGTCCTTCGTAAATGCCGCTGCCTGGGATTACTGGGTGCTGCTGGCTTCGCGCGCATTCGCAGGTATTGGTTCGGTCATGTTCACGGTTTCTGCGATGGGTCTTCTGGTGCGTTTAGCACCTTCGCATATGCGCGGGCGGGTTTCGGGATACTACGCTACCGCATTCCTGCTCGGGAACATTATGGGACCGGTCGTCGGCGGTGCGCTCAGCGGCTTGGGGATGCGCCTGCCATTTGCCCTCTACGGCTGCTCTCTGCTGGTAGCTGGGGCTATCGTCTGGTTCATGATGCCTCCTGCCGATCAGATTGATGCCGAACGTGAGGCATATAGTCTTCCCACCCAGCATGATACTGGCTCCAAAGCTTCCCCCGATACTAACGATGCTTCTGCAACCGATGTACCGGCTTCGGGCGAGGAATCACCCCGGCAGAAACCCCCTATGCCAGCCACGATGACCGTTCGGCAAGCACTCAAATTTACGAACTACCGATCGGCGCTTTTCACGAACTTTACGATCGGCTGGGCTGTTTTAGGTATACAGTCTTCTCTTATTCCTCTGCTCGCGGCGTATTTGGCGACGGGCGGCGATGCGTCTAGGGCACCGGAGGGAACCGTCCTTGCCTCTACGGTGATGGCGGTTGGTTCGTTAGCAAATGCTCTTACCCAAACCGTTTCGGGGCGTCTATCAGACAACTTGGGGCGGCGCATCATGATTTTTACCGGTTTGCTTATCGCCGGAACCGCCATTTCGACTATTGGTATTTCTTCGGCGCCTTGGATGCTTGTGGCTCTCATCGTGGGTATGGGTGCTGGTGCCGCACTGATCACGCCCTCGCTGCAAGCCTCTGTTGCCGATGTGATCGGTAGCAAACGCGATGGTGCACCCGTGCTTGCAACTTTCCAAATGCATAGTGATTTCGGCATGATTCTGGGCCCGCTTCTCGCCGGTGCTGTTGCCGATACGTGGGGCTTCACACCTGCATTCATGCTCTGCGGAGGTTTACTCCTGGCAGCTTCACTCACCTGGCTACCGTTCCGTACTCCACACTGGCCCCGCGAACTGGCGGATAAGAACTATACCGGAAGGTAGGGGAACATTCACAAAATACTGTGGGCTAAGAACATCTTCGAGCATTCTTAGCCCACAGTATTTTATTTTGCGCCTAGAAAACGTTAGAGCAGCTCGCGCAGCTCATCCATATTTTGTGAGATTACAGTCGAAACACCGTTGCGCATCGAAACGCCATAAAGGGTTTGTGCAATCTGCATCGTACGTTTTTGGTGGGTTACCACGATGAGCTGCGAGCGCTCCCCTAGTTCTTGCAGTACTGTGAGGACTCGCCCTAGGTTGCGGTCGTCAAGGGCTGCTTCTACCTCATCAAGGGCATAAAACGGTGAGGGGCTTGCCATAAAGATGGCGATTAACAACGCCAGGGATGCGAGCGATCGTTCCCCTCCGGAAAGAAGCGAGAGACGTTTGACTTTTTTGCCAGCCGGACGGGCATAAATATCTACGCCTGAGTTAAGAATATCGTCAGGGTCGGAGAGTTCCAGGCGTCCCTCGCCTCCGGGGAAAAGTATGCCGAAGATACGTTCATAATGCTCGTTTACGGTGTTGAATGCCTGCGTGAAAACTTCGGCTATGTGGGTGGTGACTTCGTCCATGACGGTCATGACATCGCCGCGAGATTTTTTGAGGTCAGCGATTTGTTCTCGCAGGTAGGTGTGTCGTTCGCTAAGCGCTTCGTATTCTTCGAGGGCGAGGGGGTTGATTTTGCCGAGCTTTTCGAGTTCGCGTTCGGTGGCAGCAAGCCGTGTTTGAATGGTCTCGGTGGGTACATAATCTTCGGCGTTTTCGTCTGGGTTGGGGTGTGTCTGCAGAATTTCGTCGAGAGGCAGCTGGGTCAGAAGCCGTGAGCGTTCTGCCAGAGTTTCACGACGGATTTCGAGGCGTGCGAGTTCGGTTTCGGCGCGCGAGATGAGGGCGAGGGCTGCTTGATGGGCCGTCGCAAGGTCTTGTTCTTCGGTATAAGTTTCGGCGCGTTGCTCTGCGGTTTCACCCATGCTGCGCGCGATTTCGTCAAGACGATTTTTCCAGGTTTCTACTTCAGCAGCTAGAGCATCAGCTAGCGCGTGAGCTTGACGCTGTTGTGAACGTGCTGCGGTAGCTAGGCGATGCGCTTGCTCGCGCACTGCCTGCGCTGCGGTGAGAGCACGTTCTGCACGGCTATAAACCTCCCGGGTGCGTTCCATTGAGGCTTCTGCAGCATGCATTTCGGCGACTCGTTGTGCAGCTTCGGCCTGGATGCGGGCATGGTGCTGTTCTGCCTCATGCAGTGTTTTGCGTGCCTGCGCGAGAGAGCCTTCGAGATCGGCGGGGTTATCCGGGGTGCCGCCAGATTCAGCCTCTTTACTCCCTATGATGCTATGCGTCATACGAGCTTCTTCATGGGCGGTCAGCTCGTCGTATGCCTGTTGGTATGCGCTCTGAAGTTCCTGTGCTTCATCTGCGGCATGGTGCAGTTTTTCGGCAGCACGCGCGATCTCGGCATGCAGACTTTCGGATCGGCTTAGGATGCGCGCATGTTCAGCCTCGGCACGGGCGTGGGCGGCACGGGATTCGCCTAGAAGTTTGGCGATTCCGCGTTCTGTCTCGAGTGCAGCGGTGAGAGCGCGTTCGGCGGCCGTAAGTTTTTTCTTGGCACGTTTGAGTTTTTCTAGAGCCTTTTCGGCGTCGTCACGGGCAGCCTGCGCGGCGGCGGCAAGTTCGAGAGCGCTCTGCTCGAGTGCCGGGTGCAGAATACTGTAGGCGGTGTATTCGATTCCCTGCCTGTCGTAAACACGGTGAGCGCCGGCGGTAAGTGCCAAGGCAGCTGCGGGCGCATCCTGCACAAAGTAAACTCCGTGCAGGCGTGCGTAGAGTGCCGCGTTAAGAGCTGTGCGGGCGGGTTTATCGAGTAGATTCTCTGCCGAGTCTGTGGCAGGAGTAATGGCTGTAAGTGCCGCTACGGCATCTGGTACATCTGGAAGGTCCAGAGTTTTTTCCGCTGATTCTTCTGTCTTTCGAGATGTCTTCTTAGTCTTCGCTATCTTCATCCCAACATCAGAGATAAGACGAGAAATATGGGTGTCTTGCGGGGCATTGATTGCTGCCGATGCAAAAGCAGCCAGTGCGGCAGAGGCGGCGCGCTCCCAGCCTTTCTCGATGGTAAGAACCTCAAAAACACGCACGAGCTGATCGAGATGTACTTCCGAGAGATTGTCGGCTATCTCTAGGCTTTGCCCAAGGGCTTCTCGCAGAGTTGTGGCGCGTTCATGGGCACCAGCATATGTTTGGGAGGCCTCTAATACCTGGGCACGAACCTTCTCACGGGTTTCTTCGGCTTTAGTTCGTACGCTAGCGGCGGCGGTGAGATCCCGCTGGTGAGTTTCTTCTTCTGCTGCAGCTGTCTGCAGGGCAACCTCCGAGTGTGCCACGGTCTCGACCAAACGAGTAGATTCAGCGTTCAAGTCTTCGTGTTCAGCGCGGCGAGTCTCTTCCACGGCACGAGCGCGTTCATAGGTGGCGCGTGCCACGGCGGTAGCTTCAGCAAGTTCGGCACGGCGTTTTCTAGCGCGGTCACGCTCAGCCTCGTGTTGAGCACGGGTGTTTTCCAATGTGGCGAGAGCACTTGTAAGTTCCTGTACTCGACGTTCAGACTCCTGAGCCTCCGTCTGCGCTTTTTCGTACTCAACAGCCGCGCTGTCACGATTTTTTTCATCCTCTGCAAGACGTTGTGCACAGCGCTCAACTTCCTGCCGATAGTCTTCAAGAGCAGGAGCGTTTTCTTCCGCTTGGGCACGCTCAGCCGCTACCGCAGTTACCGCGTTAACCCGTGCCACAAGCTCGCGGATGCGCGCAAGGTGAGCGTTCGCCTCCGTTTGCTCGCGGCGTGCTGCCTCAAGGTTCTCGTCGAGGGTTTTTCGCCGCGTCCGTATTTTTTCGCGGCTTTCATCGAGTTCATGCGCCTGCTCACTCGTATCGCTAAGTCGCCGGGTCTGTTCCTGTACTTGGGCGTTGAGCGCATGGGTTTCTCGGGTGATTAGTATGCCGTGCAGTTCGCGGATGCGCGCTTGCAGTTCACGCGCGGTTGCCGCAGACTCTGCTTGATCCCCAAGCGGTTCCACCTGGTTGCTGAGCTCGGCAGCCAAGTCATTCAGGCGGGTCAGATTAGCACTCATGGCCTCAAGTTTGCGGGCGGTTTTATCCTGGCGGCGGCGGTATTTTAGGATTCCGGCGGCCTCTTCCATAATTTCGCGGCGTTCGGCGGCAGAGGCGTGCAAAATTTTATCGAGCTGACCCTGCCCGATAAGCACGTGCATCTCACGCCCCATTCCAGCTTCCGCGAGAATATCATGCACATCGGACAGACGAGCAGGCGACCCATTAATCTCATATTCGCTGCCACCGGCACGGAACATAGTGCGTGAGATTTCGACAGTGTCGGCGGGTATCGACAGCGCACCATCTGTATTATCTAGGCGCAAAACAACTTGGGCACGCCCTAATTGGGATTTTCCGCTGTTTTCGGCTCCACTCGTACCAGAACCCGCAAAAATAACATCCTGCATGGAACCACCGCGCAGAGTTTTTGCCCCCTGCTCCCCCATAACCCAGGCGAGCGCATCCATAATATTTGATTTTCCCGAGCCGTTAGGACCTACCACAGCGTTAATACCGGGGGCGAATTCAAATGTGGTGGACGATGCGAAAGACTTGAAGCCGCGTAGGGTGAGCGAAGTCAGGTGCACGGATTGCCTTTCATCGGGTGGAAACCGCGCCGGGATTTTAGCAGGCGCAGAGTAGTTCTATTGTACTCAGATGCATCATCAGCGTTCCGGGCATGAAACGAGCTTATCCAGATTTTAAGGATGCACAACGGACGTTGCCCGGCTTTAGGAAAGTTTACATCCTGAACTGCCGGGAAGCGTCGGCTTCCAGTTGAAGGTCTTAAGCGATAGGTGAACGAATATTCCGTATCTCGAAGCCGCCATGGGCTGCACAATAACTTTACGCCTTGATATTCTAGGGATGTTTGCCATGCGGCGCACGGAGTCATAAATGCGGAATTTCGGACTTTAGGGCGCGGGTACGGTAGATTTAACTAAGTCGACGATGCGGAGAGCGCACCAGCGCCTCCGCTATTTCTTCGTTGTACCCATCATAGACGTACCTCCCTGTAAAGGTCATACAGATTGTCCGAACACACTGCAGCCGCGACTTCTGACGCAGATAAGCCCGGCGTAAATTCTGATATCCGGCATCGTAACGCTGCTTTACTTTCTATCGCGCATGAACTTCCTCCCCGTGTAGTTACAAGCTCATATTTTGACGAACAATTGTCCAACACCTATAAGCGTCTGAAGATGCCTAAGGGGTTACTGGAGCGTCTGGCGGGGATTAGCGAACGTCGTGGCTGGGCTGAGGGCCAAACTTTTGAAGATGGTGCCGTTGCTGCAGCAGAGAAAGCGCTTCAAGCTGCGAAGGTTGACCGGGACCAAGTGGGGCTGCTCATTAATGCTTCTGTAACCCGCGACAATTTTGAACCCGCAGTATCTGTGGGTATTCACGACCGCCTTAATCTGCCTCGTCACGCCCTAAACTTCGATATTACGAACGCCTGCCTAGGGTTTGTAAACGCTATGACTGTGGCATCTACGATGATCGATTCCGGTGCCGTTGACTACGCTCTCGTTGTTGCCGGTGAAGATCCTTCCCCGTGGCATCGTACCGCCCTGCGGATTTTGAGCCAGCCTCATACATCTCGTGAGGATGTGCTCGCCCAGTTTGCTACCCTCACCCTCGGCTCGGGTGCGGCGGCGGCGGTACTCGGTAAGGCAGATGCGCATCCCGAAGGGCACCGCATCATCGGTTCAGTATCGCGTGCGGGAACTGAGCATCGTAATCTGTGTATTGGCGGCGAAGCTGATCAGGGCATGAATACTGATGCCGCTGGTCTTCTTGAGCATGGTCTGCAGCTGGTAGCTCAGGCTTGGGAACAAGCTCATGAGGACGGCTGGGAGTGGACCGATATGGATTCCTATGTGACTCACCAGATTTCTAATGCTCACACCAACGCTATTATCGAAGCCGTGGGAATTAAACGCGACCGTATTCCGCTGACTTTCCCCGTTTGGGGTAACGTAGCGGCAGCGGCACTGCCTATGACTCTTGCGGAATGCGCCCCCACCTATAAAAAAGGTGACCGTATTCTATGCATGGGTGTGGGTTCCGGTTTGAATACTGCGCTCATGGAAATCGACTGGTAATGTGAATTAGTATCGTCTCATCGCGTGGGAGCCTCGGCAGGTGCGGGGCTCCTCACTGTATCGGTACATAGCCCCACGCCAAGGTACTCTGAATATCACCGGCGACGAGCCGTCGCAACAGCAAGGACAGTATATGCGCCACCTTAACTTCCCGAAGACCCAACCACCATATAACCCACACGAGTGGACGGGCGTTGATCCTCGCTACTCGCACATGCTTGAGGTACCTACCACCGCCCCGATTGAGGTGCGGGCCGCCCAGGCGCAGGCACGACGGTGGCATTACCTCGACAATACTCCAGCGCTTCAGGAACATGGGCTTGACCCTATCGGCACGATCCTGTGCGTACACGGCAACCCCACCTGGTCGTATCTGTGGCGTACCATACTCGATGCCGGCGTGAACAGTACAGCACCGTGGCGTGTTATCGCTGTCGACCAGCTCGATATGGGGTACTCCGAACGCACTCACCTCGACCTGGAGGACGAACGGCGCTCGCTTGAAGACCGCATAGCAGACTTGAGCGATTTTACCCGCGAACTCGGGCTGGATAAAACCGATAAACCGGTGGTGACCCTCGCCCATGACTGGGGCGGTTTAATCTCGCTGGGCTGGGCGATTGAACACCAAAATATTCTTTCGGGCGTCATGCTCACGAACACAGCCGTGTATCACGATGGTGTTGAGCGCATCCCGGCGGCGCTGCGCCTAGCTTTGGGGGTTCACGAGCTGGGTACACGAGACTCTACAACTTTTCTAGACGTTACTCTGGGGCTGGCACAGAACCAGGGCCGGGTGCCCTCCGAAGGTGAGCCAGGCTCTTCGGAACGGGCTCTAGCCGGGCCACAGGAATCCCAACCGCGTGCGCTTTACCCCAGCAAACTTCACGAGGGAATTCGCCGCACCTACCGGGCGCCTTATGCGCATCCGGCGTGGCGCGAGGGTATCCGCAATTTTGTGGGCGATATTCCCACCGGAACCTATATACCCTCATACGCTCATATGGTGCGCATCGCGGAAGGTGTTCGGGATTTGAAGGTTCCCGCATTCTTCCAGTGGGGTACTAAAGACCCGGTTTTTCAGCGGCGCTACCTCTTCGATCTGATGGATCGTTTTCCCCAGGCCAAGGTACACCGCTATGAAAAGGCGTCGCACCTAGTTGCCGAAGATGAAGATATTGCCGCCCCTATCTTTGCTTGGCTGGGGCAGAACTTCGGCACGCTCGTTGAGGGTTATCTAGAGAAACCGGTCAACGCAGAGGCGCAGCATCGTGAGGCTCGGCGAGCTTTGGACGAACGTATTCGGAATCTGAAAACTTCCGAAGAAGCAGCACACGAAGAATTCCGCCCGATGATAGCAGCGTTGAACGAACGCGCGCAGGACACCTCACTCGCAATTGTAGATATGGACTCCGCAGGCGATGGTACCCAGGTTGCAGCACAGCTTACGTGGCAACAGCTCGCAATGCATGTAGATGCGGCGGCGGCGCGCCTGCACGCCCTAGGGGTACGTCCCGGTGACCGTGTGAATCTGATGGTGCCACCTGGGTCACGCCTGACAACGCTTATTTATGCGTGCCTTAAACTGGGCGCAGTCATTGTGGTGGCGGATACCGGTTTGGGACTTACGGGCCTTACGCGCGCACTCAAGGGCGCCAACCCGCAATTTATCGTGGGCATTCCCGCCGCTCTCGCCGCCGCACGATCCCTGTTATGGCCCGGGCACCGCATTTCCGTAGAACCGCTCGGTAAATTCCAGGATCGGGTGCTCGGTGTAGAAGGTTCTGTCTTTGAGTCCGCTCACAAACATTCGGCGCGTTCTAAAACATCCGAAAACACACTCAGCGCCCCTATTGCCACTCCTGCGGTTATCGAGTTCCCCGACCCCGATCCGGATGCGGATGCCGCTGTCCTGTACACTTCCGGCTCAACCGGCCCCGCAAAGGGTGTTGTGTACACCCAGCGCCAGCTGGCGGGTATGCGCGATGCCATCGTCAACACCTACGGGTTCAAGTCCGGGTCAGGTCTGGTAGCTGGATTCGCACCCTTCGCACTTCTAGGCCCTGCACTGGGCGCTACGAGTGTTACCCCAAAGATGGATGTGACCAAGCCCAAGACACTCACCGCAACCGCGTTAGCCTCCGCAACCGAGGCAATTGGCGCATCCACCGTCTTCGCCTCCCCTGCGGCACTCGTGAACGTGGTGGCCAGCGCCTCCGAACTCACCGATTCGCAGCGCACAGCCCTAGCGGGGGTCACCACCGTGCTGTCGGCTGGGGCGCCTATTCCTGTTCCTCTGCTTGACGAACTCTCGAAGCTGGTGCCTCATGCCTCACTGCACACCCCTTATGGTATGACCGAGGGGTTGCCGGTTACCGATGTATCTTTGGATATGATTCGCCAGGCACTAGCTGAGGGAACCCCAAATGCCGAGGGCGATATTCTTGATCCTTTTGCACGAGATGGGGTATGTGTAGGGTACGCGGTATATGGTGCGGCGGTGGCGATCGCTCCTTTGCAGGAGGATGGAACCGTGGCTTCGGAGATGACTCACGAACCGGGGGTGACCGGTGAGATTTTGGTATCGGCTCCCCATGTTAAAGACCGTTACGATACTCTGTGGGTGACTGAAGAACAATCGATTTCGACCCCCGGCTGGCATCACACCGGCGATGTGGGGCATCTGGATGCCGCCGGTCGTCTCTGGGTTGAGGGGCGCTTGGCGCATGTTCTTTTGACTGCCCAAGGTGTGCTGACCCCGGTTGCCGCCGAGCAGTCCGCTGAGACCTTGGATGCGGTACGCCGCGCCGCACTGGTCTCGGTCGGTCCTGCAGGCACAGCCGCACCCGTGCTCGTCATTGAGGCCGCCGACCGCAAGCTTAAGCAGGGGCAGGCACCCTTCGAGCTGAGCCGACAGATCCGCGAGCGTGTTCAGGACGATACGGGTATCGAGCTGGCGGCTGTGTTGGTTATCAAGGAGCATCCGACAGATATTCGCCATAACTCGAAGATTGATAGGCCTGCCCTTGGCGAGTGGGCTTCAAAGGTACTTGCGGGTGCTTAGTTCTTAAGATAGCGGCGAGAGGATACGCAGGGAATCTGCCTGATACTGTTCTCCCGTCATGTTTTCGCATATAGATTCTTGAAGATCAGGAGAAACCTGAATTTTGGAGGCTTTTATGGCTACCCCGGCTCCTTTAGCGGCTCGGTATACCGACCCTGCGCCGCGGTCTTTGCGTCCTGTCGATGAATCGTATTTTGCTGCCCGTAGCGGCGAACGTGTGCTTATTACCGGTGCAAGCGGTATGCTCGGTCGTGAAACCGCCATCGCGCTGTTGCGTGCTGGGTATGATGTGCGCGTATTCCAGCGCAGTGATGCGGGTATTGCAGCGCTGCTGCCAGATACGATACGCCCTCGTTTCGATCAGGTTCGCGGTTCTCTTAATAATGCTGAGGTTATTGAGCAGGCTCTTGTGGGAGTGGACGGCATTGTGCATGCCGCTGCGAAAGTCTCGGTTTCGGGCGATTGGGAGGATTATGAGCGTACCAATATTGTGGGCACGCAGGCTCTTCTGGATGCCGCTATAGAGCGTTCGATTCCTAAGTTTTTGTATGTATCTTCTCCTTCGGTTGCTCATGCCGGAACGGCTCTCATCGGCGAGGGGAACGGGGTGGCATCCCCCGAGCATGCTCGCGGAAACTATGCTCGTTCCAAGGCGACGGCAGAGCTTGCGGTTTTGGCGGCGAACGGCACGAAGCTCGCCTCGGGATCTACCTTGCGCGTGGGGGCGTTACGCCCGCATCTGATTTGGGGACCGGGCGATACTCAGTTGGTGGAGCGCATCCTAGATAGGGCTCAGTCCGGGCGGCTGCCCCTGCTTTCCGGGGGCACAGGTCTGATCGATACGCTCTATATTGATAACGCGGCGGATGCGCTGGTACGTGGTTACGAGCGCCTAGAGTCAATAGCCGGGCGCGCGCTGGTGGTCACAAATGGTCAGCCCCGCACGATTGCTGAGCTGATGAGTGGTTTCTGCACGGCGGTTGGGGTTCCTGCGCCGCGTTTCTCGGTTCCCGCACCGACGGCGGCTTTTGTGGGGCGTTTGATCGAAAAGGTGTGGGGGCGTCTGCCGAAGTCGGTAACAGCCGGAGATGAACCTCCCATGACCGAATTTTTGGCGGAGCAGCTTTCAACGGCGCACTGGTTCGATCAGAGGCTCACCCGCGAACTTTTACAGTGGGAGCCCGCCGTTACGATCGACGAGGGGTACCGTCGTCTGGGTCTTTTCTACGGGGATAAATATTCACGTTCCTCTTCAGCAGTGTAGGAAAAACGTTAGCTGATTTTTAGCCCGCGCGGGGTGCGTTGGCAGTGCGGGCAGCGGTATGAGGAACGGTTCATAAATGGTTCACGCACAATAATGCTGGTGCGCCCAGCCTCTAAGCACCGGCGGCAGGGTTCGCCGGCACGGCCGTAAGCGTTCAAGGACCTATCAAAATAACCGGACTGCCCATTGACGTTCACATAGAGCGCATCGAAACTGGTCCCGCCTGCGTGTAGCGCTTCGGTCAGTACCTGGTGTACGGCGGCGAATAGCTCCCGGGTTTGGGCGGCACTGAGAGATTTTGCGGGTTTTGCGTAGTGTATTCTGGCACGCCAGAGCGCCTCATCCGCATAAATATTCCCGATCCCAGATACCACGGACTGGTCCAGAAGCAGGCGTTTAATGCCGCTGGAGGTACGCAGCATGATGCGGCGAATCTTTGCCACATCAAAGTATGGATCTACCGGGTCACGCCCAATATGCTCAACAGCTTCAGGAACCAAGAGCTCCTCTGGTATTTCCTCCGCACCAGCGAGCGAGGCGCCCGCAGGAATGCCGGGAACTACTTCCGAAAGGAACATTCCACCGAAAATACGCTGGTCGACAAACCTTAATTCGATGGTTTTACCAATATCACCATTGGCGGGTTCGAGTTCAAGTACGATTTTGAGGTGCTTCTCAGCGGGGAATTCTGGAGTCTTCACGAGTAGCTGCCCGCTCATCCCCAAATGAATAACAAGCGCGTACGGCAGTAACGTGTCATCGCTGTCACCGGGTTTCGGGGAAGGCTCGTTATCAGAGGCAGAGAGCGTGAGCCACATATACTTACCGCGCCTATATGCCCCGCGAATACGGGTTCCTTCTAAACGCATCGTAAAATCCGCAGAACCCCCGATATGGCGGCGAATAGAGCGTTCATCGAGAATGCGTACCCACTCGATTACACAACCGACAGCATGATGATGCACACCCTCACGCACAGTCTCAACCTCGGGTAGCTCCGGCATCTCTCCCCTTCACAGCGTCATGAACTCGCCACTCGGCACAAGAGCTAGTTTCTCCCACCGGGCGGCGCAAACTTATTTTTAGACTAGTATGCGATACGCAGCTTCTGCGGCGAGACGCTCTGCTTCCTTCTTGCTGGGTCCGCTTCCGGTACCCGCGGTCTGCTTTGCCACGATAGCGCGGGCAGTATACACGCGAGCATGGTCGGGGCCTTCTGCTTCGATCTCGTAGGTTACATCTCCCCAAGACCGCGAGGTTACCAGCGTCTGCAGATCGGTTTTCCAGTCGCGTCCGGAATTGAGAATTTGCTCGTCTTCTAACATGGGCGCAATCAACCTCAGAACGAGCTCACGGGCGGCTTCCCGCCCCAAGCTGATGTACGTTGCTCCAAAGATAGCTTCCATGGTGTCGGCAAGAATCGAATCTTTATCGGCACCTCCCGTAAGCCTTTCCCCCTTACCTAGACGGATATGCTTACCCAGCTCTAGTTTACGGGCGGCTATTGCCAAAGCGGGAGCCGAAACCACCACATGGTGCAGTTTCACGAGCTCACCTTCGGGAAGTTCGGGGTGGCGGCGGTACACCTCCTCTGCAATGGCGAGAGAAAGTACAGAATCACCCAGGAACTCTAGGCGTTCATTATGCTCTACTCCGGGGTTTTCAAAAGCGTAGGAACGGTGTGTGAGAGACAGCAAAAACGTCTCGGCGTCAATATCGACACCGAGACGTTCAAGCAACTCCCCAGCTTCGCTAGGAATGTTAGTCATCAGGAATACTCGTGTGATTAAGCGTCGGCGACCTTACGGCCCTTGTATTCCAGGAACAGGGCATTGCCTGCAGCGTCGGTTACAACCTTTGCCTGGTGAGGCAGGCTGTAAGTCACGCGACCGTTTTCAACAGTCTTAACCAGCGGCGGCACAGATGCCTTCCACTGGGAACGACGCGCGCGGGTGTTAGCGCGGGACATCTTGCGCTTGGGAACAGCCACAGCTATCTCTCATTCTCTCGTAACAACAATTTAGTTTTCGGTATCCTCGCTCAGCAAGCCCTGTAAGGCTGACCAGCGCGGATCCAACACCTCGTGATGATGCCCGGGGTCTTCCTCCAGGCGCGCTCCGCATTCAGAGCACAGTCCCTGGCAGGTTTCCCGGCAGACGGGCTGGAACGGCAGTTGAAGGATTACTGCATCCCGCAGTGCCGGCTCAAGGTCAATAGATTCACCTTCAACGGCATACTGCTCATCGTCTTCGTCTTCGGGGCCGCCAGAGGGGGCCTTCTCGAAAACAAAAAGCTCTTGTATGTTGGTCGACATTTCGTAATCAATCGGATCCAAACATAGGCTACACTCGCCGTGTACATCCACTACGGTTGTGCCGCTTACCAGGATACCATCTACTACCGACTCCAGCCGAATGTTCAGATCCATGTCGGTGCCTTCTTGTACACCAATCAGGGCATTACCCATCTCAGCGGGTGCCTGTACAACCTCGTCGAGGGTTTCCATAGATCCGGGACGGTGCACCAGATTTTTGACTGACACCACCAAATCAGAGGAGTTTTGAGGTGAAATGGCATATCTCCTTATACAAAATGCTTAAACCAAAGAGATATTCTATCCGCTCAACCGCCGTTAATCAAGGTTCGGGCGGCAAACTATGACATTCGACGCATCAAAATTCACATAAAATACGCGCAAAACCCAGGAAAAACGCCCTTGATCGTGGGAGAATCGCGCATAAAACTACGCAATCGTGTTATCGGCCCGATACCTGTGAGTGCTTAGCGACGAGCGCATCCGAAACCACACGCGGCACATAAACCGAAACGTCACCGCCTAAGGATGCAACCTCACGGATAATCGTCGAAGAAACCCCGCCGAAGCGGTCTTCCCCCGCCAAGAACGCTGTCTCCAAGTTTGCCAAATGACGGTTCATACTCGCCATTGGAGCCTCATACTCGTAATCCGCCCCCGAGCGGAGGCCCTTAACAAGCACCTGGGCCCCGTGTTCCTGAGCCCACTGTGCCAAAAGTACCCCCGGCGGAATAACCTCAACCTTCACGGTGGTAATACCGCGCTCTGCTAGGGAACACTCTACTAGGTTCACGCGCTCCGACAGAGAAAAAAGGTATTTTTTAGAGGAGTTATGCGCGACCCCCACGAGCACCTCATCAAAGAGCGTAGCGGCGCGAGCAATAATCTCCAGGTGTCCATGGTGAATCGGGTCAAACGATCCGGGGCAGATAGCTAACATGAAGCATTCTCGCTTTCGGCGGGTTCAGAACCAGTATCCGTATATGATTCATCTGGTTCAAGATAGTACAGCACCGTCTCGCCATATTTCTTCATTGCAAACCGGTGCAGCTGAGAGTTCCACGCAGGTTCCGCATCGCGTGAGGAACGCTCCACGACCACGATGGCACCCTCCGCTAAATTCGGGGCGATGACACGCAAAATATCAAGAACCTGCTCTTGTGTAAACGCATATGGAGGGTCAAGAAATACAAGATCCCAGGGGCCGCTATGGACCGCTACATAGCTTTGCGCGCTCCCTTGAGTCACTCGGGTAATACCGGTTGCAATTTTCGACGTTGCCTCAACATTTCGGCGGGTTATCTCACATGCCTTTGGGTACTTCTCCACGAACTCGACGGATGCGGCGCCCCGCGAGAGCGCTTCGCATCCGAGGGCACCCGACCCGGCATAAGCATCAAGAACACGCGCTCCCTGCACAGCATCATAGCTCTCCAGCTTCGAGAAAAGTGATTCCTTCACCCGCTCGGTCGTGGGGCGAGTGTTCTCCCCCGGCACCGAGGCAAGGCGTAGACCGCCAGCGGTTCCGGCAATAATACGGCTCATGCGTTCCTCACGTCTGTTTGTTGATAGTCTCTAGTGGCGGAGGCCCAAGGTAACAAAACCGCCAAACCCGTGTGTTAGCCACGCCCCAAAAATGCCTCACGGTCGGCATCAAGCGCCCGGTCAATCGTACGTGCCAAGTTCGGATGCTTCGCCAGCGTGGGATCCGCCGCGATCAGCGCCCGCGCATCCTCACGAGCGCGCTCAATAATGGTCGCGTCGGCGAGCGCCCGCAGGAATTTAAGGGTACTCTTCTTCCCGGACTGTGCGGCACCTAGGATATCACCCTCTCGGCGCTGCTGCAGGTCTATCTGCGAAAGTTTAAACCCGTCGGTGGTGGCCGCTACCGCGTCTAGACGCTCGCGGGATACTCCCCCGGCCTGTTGCCGGGTAACAAGCAGGCAGGTTCCGGCAAAACCGCCACGCCCCACGCGACCGCGAAGCTGGTGCAGCCCGGAAATACCGAAGCGATCGGCGTCCATAATCATCATGAGGGTTGCGTTCGGTACGTTCACACCCACTTCAATAACAGTGGTGCTCACCAGAATATCTATCTCGCCGCGTTCAAACGCGGTCATTACAGCAGTTTTTTCCTCGGGGTCCATACGCCCATGCAGGCTTGCAATCCGGGTTCCAGTCAGCGCCGGATTCTGTTTTAGATAGGCGGTCATCGCAGTCACGGAAGTCAGGCGTATTTTGCCGTCAGAACTCTGAGAACCTTCACGCCCGGCATCGCCGAAGAGCTGCTGGCCTTCTTCAAGTTCTTCATCGTCATCGCCAATTTTGGGAACCACCACGTAGACTTGGTGCCCTGCATCAATCTCTTCGCGAGCGCGTGTCCACAGGCGATCTGCCCAGGTCGGTTTTTCCGCAAGCGGTACCACATGGGTTGCGGTCTGCTGCCGTCCGGCGGGCAGCTGATCGAGTACGGAAACATCAAGGTCACCAAACACGGTCATGGCGACGGTACGGGGAATGGGGGTTGCCGTCATCACCAGACGATGCGGCAGCTCGCCGTTGTTCCCACGCAGAGAGTCACGCTGTTCCACACCGAAACGGTGCTGTTCATCGACCACAACCATGCCAAGGTCGCGGAAGATGACCGTGTCCGAAAGCAGGGCGTGGGTTCCGATTACCACGTCGGCGGTGCCGTCGGCGATCTCGGCGAGTACGGCACGCTTGTGTGCACTAGGCATTGAGGCGCTGAGTAGCCTAACCCGCACACGATGCTCGGTTTTTTTGCTTTCTTTTTGGTTTTGGGGGTGAAAAAGCGTAGTCTCATATCCCGGTATACCCTCGGTATCCGCTAAATCCCCAAGAATATCGAGGATCGAGCGGAAATGCTGTTCGGCGAGCACTTCGGTGGGTGCGAGCATCGCGGATTGCCCACCAGAGTCGGCTACCTGAAGCATAGCGCGAAGGGCTACCACCGTTTTGCCCGAGCCGACATCGCCTTGCAGAAGCCGATTCATGGGTGACGGTGAGGCTAGATCACGGGAAATTTCCTTGCCCACTCGTTGCTGCCCCTCGGTGAGCTCATAGGGAAGCACGTTCAGCAGAGCATCTGCTGCCCCATCCGGCAGAGCGGACCGGGCCACGGTGGCGTGGGCGGCACGTGCGGCGTGTAACCGGGCCAAGGCGCTCTGCAGAACAAAGGCTTCTCGGTAGCGCATCTGAGCTTGAGCGGCGCGCCAAGTGTCCTCACTATCGGGAGTATGCAGGGCGCGATAGGTCCACTCCAGCGAAGGGACTTTTCGGGCGCGGCGTATTTTATACGGTATTGGGTCTTCAAGCTCTTTTAGGGGCACAGATTCGATGAGCTGAGCAATAGCGGTCGCGATGCGATCCGTTGGCAGTTTCACCGGAGCACGATAAACGGGAATGGGCGCCTCGGCACGTTCGGGGGCGTTCGCATTTCCATCGTCTGAAAGCAGGGCGTAATGCGGGTTTGTCAGTGTATACTCCCCGCGATAAATCCCCACCTTCCCGGAGAACATCATGGTTTCGCCAGCATGGATCTCGCGTGCCGCGGTCCATGCGTTGAAGAAGGAAAGCTTCATGGTGGAGCCCACCCGCCCAGTTCCTGATATATCCGAACTGCCGAATATATGTTGCGGCACGCCGAAGAAATTATTCCCGCTGCTCTGTTGTCCGTAGGAATCCGCATAGCCCGAGTAACCGGCGGAAGGCACGGCTAATCCGCTCACGCGCGGGTTGGTTTTACCCGCAGACATTCGTTGCGGTGTATTGGCCCTGCCCTCGCGTACGGCGAAGGTACCTGATGAAGAATTATCGACCGAATTCTGGTCGGATTCTGCAAGGGTATCGGTAATCGTGACTTCGGTGATTTTTCCTCTGCGTGCCGCCATAGTTCGGGTCGAAACGTTCGTGACCCTGGCGATAATTGTCACGTCCTGTCCCTCAACAAGGTCGGCAAACCGGCTAAGTTCTCCACGAGGCAGGTATTTCCGTGGAAAATATTCCAGCAGCTCCCCCACCGTGCTTATGCTCAGGTGAGTTTTGAGGGCGCGTGCCGTTGCCGTCGGCAGGTAACGTGTTAAGGGTGCGTTTTCCAGGCGTTTCTCATCGTTATAGCGTGCTAAAACCTGCGACCGTGCGGCACGTTGCTGTTGCTTTTCTTGCTCTTGAGAAGAGTCCGAATTATATTTTATATTCCGCACTCGCGCGGCTGGCTTATCTGTTTTCTTTGGGTCGGCGGTTTTCTTGCGCGCAGGTTTCTTTGCCGGTGTTTTTACGGTATTCTTTGGTTTGCTCTTTTCCTGATGCGACTCTTCCACATGAGAATCGAGGCTATTTTTTTGTTCCGAAGAGGAGGTCTCTGCACCTGATCGAGTATGCTTAGATTTTTTTGGATTGGTTCGTGTGGGTTTCGCTTTCTTTGCTGCCGGTTTTTGCGATGCTGTTTGTGTGCTCTTCTTGGTTTTTCCTCGGATAGACGTTCCACGCTGGGACGGTGCTTCGGTACGTGCCGTATACGCAATATCAGCCAGTTCGTACAGTTCCGCTGTCTCCATATTCTGAGCCGCCGCGCCCAAAGAAGCACGCAGAGCATCCACAATACGCTGATACTCCGAGCTTTCACGCTGATGCGCGAGGGTGGAGAGCTCCGTTAACGTTTTAGTACCGCGTGCATACTCGGCAAGGTCGCGAACCGTTACATATTCATGGGCTACAAGTTCGTCCTCAGAGAGAATGGCAGACGATTTGGGGTCAGAATGCTCGGTATCGGTTGGCTGCTGTTTGGCAGCTTTCTTGGCCTGTCCAAGACCGCTTTCTAAAAATTCATCAGCAAAAAGGCTGGGAGTAGCGCCCTCATTATGCGCTTCTTTCGAGTTTTGAGGTGACACGCTTTCCCTCCTTTCTACTCGCAGCACTCCGTCATCCCGAATGCCTTCGGCTCGAACGGTCATATAAGACGTATCGTAGGTTTAATACTACCGTTGCGCATTTGGGGCACGCTACGAACCTCGTCAGCTCATGTCACCACGCAGCGCATACCCTGATCGCCCGCCCTTCCCGTGAACACAGGCTCTAGACATCAATCTTGAGAACACGATTGTGCGGCGCTCTCGTCCTCGTAAACAGTCAGCGAGCTTACTCGTTCGTCCGCTAATACACCGTAATGAGCGATAACTTTGCGGGCTTCTTCCAAAGACGGCACATGCACGTGTAAGGTCCACATATTGTTCTTGAAATCGAGCGGAGTGAGCAACAGCGAGTCGCCAAGCTCTTCTAATTCTGCTCGAAGCTGCACCAGAGTAAGGGGGTCTATAGTTAGCGTCCCCATGATCTCCCAGGTTGACCCTGGGTTTTCCCGAGTACCGGTCGCATCAGTATGATGCTCTGCCTGGTCCTGCGTTCCTTCGGTCTTTCGCGCTTTCCGAGCAGACGTACTGTTCGGCTTTGTAACATCTGTAGGAGGCTCCGCCAAGGCATAAACCTCCTGCGCAGGCATACGCGAGCTCATCCAGCGCGGATTTGATTGTACCGCTGCCAAATAAAAGCCTAGGGCACCTGCATCTACGTATCCCTTGAGTTCTGGCAGCGGCGGATTCTGCGCCGTGCCCTCAAGCGCTCGGCGCATCGTGGCGCGACGAAACTCTGCACGTGCCGTCACATCGGTAAGCTCCGATCCTGCACGATAGTGAAAACGGTAATCTGCGAGCGCAATCATAATCGCTACCATAGTGCCCTGCTCTAGGCTTTCATCCGCAATAATACGGCGTACTCGTTCGGCGGCAAGCGCTAACGCATAGCTCTCACGGTACGCGCTCTCGCGTGTACCGGTTTCCGTAACGGGTGTTTCGCGGTACATCGCCTCAAGCTCCTGAAGAAGTGTCAGATTATGTGCCTCTTCGCCCAGCTCTTCTGCTAAACGGCCGGGAAAATTCCAGTAGGTACGCACTGCCTCCAACGCCCAGGCGCACAGGA
Source organism: Rothia sp. HMSC069C01 (assembly GCF_001814655.1). Taxonomy (NCBI): domain Bacteria; kingdom Bacillati; phylum Actinomycetota; class Actinomycetes; order Micrococcales; family Micrococcaceae; genus Rothia; species Rothia sp. HMSC069C01. The sequence continues at coordinate 277,871 of NZ_KV817408.1, read as the reverse complement.
GCGTCCCAGAATTGCCGCGAGCCATCCGACTGGCTTGCACGAGAGCGTTCTCATAGATTTCACCCAGACGTTGGTTAACGCTCTGTATATCCATCGTGAGAGCGTGAAGATCATGCAGAAGGGCATCAAGCTCCTCACTAAAGGCCTTATTGAGGGCCTCTAAAGTGTGTACCAAATTCGAGCCTGTGTCCTGGTCGGGAACAGGGAAAGCGTTCAGAGAGTTAAGTGTGTCGCAATATACTCGCACCGTTGAGAGCGCCTCGCCAATCCACGTGACCCCGAAGTTAAGCGGGGTTTGTGCGGCAAAGTGCTCGCTCGTCATAACGTATCCTTCCCATCCGGGGTTGGGTAACCGTGCTCTTTCTAGCATACGACGGTTATGCTCGGTAATGTTCCCAACCATAGTTTTGGAGCTCATATCCATCGCACAGAATTCGTGATGCACTTCGTTCTTGAGCACTGCAAGAGCCTAAAGCGACAAATCCCTCAGGAATCGTGGCACCCGCCGGAAAACATGCTAAAAGCCCGTGGTCCTCGCCACCGCCCAGAACGCATTCATGGGCCAAGCTGACCGCAGAATCACCATGATCGTTATGAGGCTGATGTTCAAGAATAAGACTTGCCACTGGTACCAGCTCACGTGCCAGCTCGGTAATCGCAGGATCATTGAACACGATATCGACGCCGGATGCTTCGGCAATTCGACGCGCGTCTTTAACGAGTCCGTCTGAAAGGTCTAGCATAGCGTTGGCGCCGTATACTGCAGCGCGTCGCCCTGCGGGTATGGGCGATACGGGTCTTAGCTGATGGGTAACAGCGCGTTCGATACGTTCTTTCTCCGTAAAAGGCAGCTGCTCTATCAAGTCGAGAGAGCCTGTGATTGTCAGTAGCCGCAGCCCGGCATCAGCCCACCCGGTACAGCCCGCCAAAGCTACGGTATCGCCCGGTTGCGCCCCGGACCTCAGCACGGGGATTTCGCATCGTCCAACAGCCGTTATGGTAACGCTGGCATCACGTGCGCTACCTAGATCACCGCCGCCTACCGTACAGACTGTAGCGCCGCATGCATACAGCGAGTCGAGGATACCGCGGGCAAAGTCTTCAACCCAACCATAGGGGGTTTCGGGCGGCAGACTTAGAGATACAAAAAGGCTAACGGGTTCAGCACCCATAGCCGCAATATCGGCAAGGTTCTGGGTGGTGGCTTTCCACCCTACCTCGTAACCGCCGCTACGCGGACCGGCAGGCCAGATATCGAGAAAATCTTGCCCATGTACCAGAGTATCTGTGGTGATAACCGTGCGTCGATTATCGCCCGTGAGCACTGCGCAGTCGTCACCGGGACCTACTTCAAGCACCGGTTCCTGCCCATGTGCGGAGGCAACCTGGATTACGGAGCGGTTATGCTCATCCAGCATGGGCATAAACAATTGCAAAACACGGGACTCCCCCAGCTGAGCCAATGTACTCTTCCGGAGTGAGCTTTCCCGTGCTTTATGCTTTTTGGTCCGAGGGTTCATTCCCCAATAATCGCCCATACCCTGTTACCTGGCACGGATAAAGTACCGAATCGCCACAATGGTAATCGCGAGAATTAGCAGGGAGAAGAACGCCAACGGCACGAAACCTGAGAGTCCAGGGCCACGAGAATCCGTTGAACGTTCCTGAACGCTCTTAGGGCTATCGCCGTTCCGTTGCGCTTGCGAACCAGCGGACGTTGCAGGCGGACGGGCAACCGGGTTCACGGCAGATGGAACAGAATAAGAACCGTTTCTAGACTCCTGTGGATTCGCCATTCTCAAAGTTGGCGAGCCATTCCGGGCGTTCTCTCCACGGGACAAATATCCCTGTACCCAGTCCGCGGCGCCGGGGAACGCATTGGGGAACCCTGAATTTGTTGCAAAACGCCCCAACGTCGCGATGCTATTGGGGAAGGGTTCAGCAGATGTAGACGGCGCGGGTGCTGGAGAGACATTACTCGACGGCGTTGCTGAAGGGCTGGCATCTGGGGCTGGCGAGTCGTCAGACCCCGGGTTTCCATGCCCCGAAGGACTCGGGCTAGGAGTTGGAGCTGCCGATTCGGAAGCACTTGGGCTCGGGAACGGAACAGGCTGGCTAGTAGGCTGCTCCGAAGGCGCAGGGGTCCACCCAGGATCCTGAGACGGTGCGGGTGCGGGGTCTGCAGGAGTAGGTGTTACGGGCGACGGGGTCGGCGAGACCGGTACCGGTGTGGGGGTCACGGGTGTTGGCTTAGCCGGAGCCGGTGTTACGGGAGTGGGGGTAGGATACACCGGTGTCGGGTTGGCCTGTGTAGGCGTAGGGTTCGCCGGTACCGGTGTGGGATTCACCGGAGCAGGGTTAACCGGGGTCAGATCCGGACTAGGCACAATGGTCGGTACCGGATCAGGCGCAGGGTTAACTGGTGTTGGGTTGGCAGGCACAGGCTCCGGGTTCACCGGGGTCGGATTAACCGGTGTGGGCGTAGGGGTTACCGGTGTGGGATTCACCGGAGTCTGATCTGTAGGAGCCGGAGTAGGCGTCACAGGAGTAGGGTTGGCAGGCACAGGCTCCGGGTTCACCGGGGTCGGATTAACCGGTGTGGGCGTAGGGGTTACCGGTGTGGGATTCACCGGAGTCTGATCTGTAGGAGCCGGAGTAGGCGTCACAGGAGTAGCCGCTGGTTCTTCTCCGAGATCCGGGGAAGCTGCCTCAGCGTCGTCCTCAGCAGGAAGGTTCTGAACGGGAGCATCAGGAGTTGGAGTTACAGCCTCTGTTTCAGAATCCTCAGTAGGAACTTCGGCATCATAAGGCTGCGCCTGTGGACTCTCATATTCGGGGGTGACAGGCTGAACTTCCGCTTCATCTTCATCAGTTTTCTGAGCCGGGGTAGCTCGTTGCGCAGGGGTCTCGGTAGCCTCAGGAGTCCCGTCGTCCTGCTGGTCATAGTCAAGCGGAGGTGCAGCGGCAAACTCGGCACCTGCAATGGGAGATTCCGATTGCAGGGCAACGGCGGGTTGAGCAGCATAGGTCACGTTGCCCGAGGCCATGCCGTACATAGTCAAGGTAGCGGTTGCAGACGGCATGGGCATAGGAGTCACGGCATTTTTCTGACCTAAAGCTGCAAAGGTAGCTGGTACGGCAGGCTGCGTGGTAGCTTGACCGGGCGCGGCAGCCTCAGAGGTCGCAGGATGGTTTGCGACCTTCCCGGAAGCGCCACGTGCCTCCTGTGTCAGCGTTGCGGCGATCGGCACACTACCGAATGCAATCAATGCAGTCGCTAGGCTAGCCGACGCTACTTTGCATTGTCTGTTTCCCAAAAAGTGTCCTTATACCGAATAGCTACCGAACAATATGCGTGCTTGGGTGAGTCTACACCCTAAATAACAAGGATGTGCTTCTCTCAAAAGTTTATCGAATTTTAAGAATCTTTTCACGATCAACTATTAACTGTTACTTTCATGGTACCTGGACTATGGGCAAATTGTCGTGACTTTGAGCTTTAAATTGGTATTCAAATTTTTGCTTTCCTCTGATCTGCCGCGCTATGTTTCTGCGACACGCCAGTGAATATACCGTACGTTAGAATGAGAGAGTGACTTTTACGTCTTTTAACTTTTTCGTCATGTCCCCAACGAAGCGAGCAGGCTTGGGTCTTGCGCTCACCGGGGTGCTGTCACTCAGCGCGTGTGGAGCAGGCAATGTCAATCTTGATCCGGCTCCAGATGCCGCCAACCCCGTATGCGCTTATGCGATGGTTGCTATGCCAGAAAAACTCGTTGGCCTACAGCAGCGTGAAACTACGGCGCAAGGAACGACTGCTTGGGGCGAACCAGCCTCCGTGATTCTCAAATGCGGTGTTACCATTCAGGAACCCGTATCGGACCCATGCGCTGAGGTCAATGGGATAGATTGGGTACTGCGTCCCAAGGATGCGCCAGAGAACTCAGCACCGCCAGTCTCTGCGTCTTCCTCCGCCGCTGCAGGCCCTGAAAACCGTGCGACGGGAACGTGGACGGCAACCACGTACGGACGAACGCCCGCCATTGAAGTAACCTTCGACGCAGATAAGGTTTCATCATCAACTCTTCTTGCTGAGCTCAACTCGGCGGTCAAACAAATTCCGTCTCAGAAGAAATGCACGAACATCAACGATACTCTCAACGGTGTCAAAACCGGAAAATAGAGGATTCAATACCTCTGGATCCTTACCTTCAGTTCACTTCACGCAAACGCAAATTTTAGAGCCCTCAAGACCTAAGGTCTTGGGGGACTCTAATGCTGGAATTTCCTTCTATTAGCGCAGCCCTAAAGGACGCTCCAGCGCAAGAGTCAGCAGTTCATCAATCAGTTCAGTATAGGAAATTCCGGTGTTTTCCCACATGGTTTTGTACATTGAAATCGGGGTAAATCCTGGCATAGTGTTCACCTCGTTGATCACCAAACGACCATCCGGAGTATAGAAGAAATCTGCGCGTGACAATCCTTCGCCGTCAAGGGCCAAAAACGCCTTAACCGCCAGAGCACGCAAACGCTCCTGCATATCCTTCGGTAAATCGGCGGGGCACCGGGTAACTGCCGAAGACTTTGAGATATATTTAGCATCAAAATCATAGAAACCGTGGTCCTCATCAACAACCTCGATTTCGCCAGGGTATGATGCACGCGGCATATTACCGTGGTGACCGTCTAAGACGCCACACTCGATTTCACGCCCCACAATGCCAGCTTCCACAATAATCTTTGCGTCATGGAGGCGCGCTTCTTCGATAGCCGGAACAAGTTCCTCAAATTTATCCACTTTGGTAATGCCAAAAGAAGAACCTGCACGCGTGGGTTTAACGAACATGGGGTAACCAAGGGCGGTTATACGTTTAAGCGATTCCTCGCGCTCATGAGTCCATTGGCGATCGGTCACCACCTCATAAGGCCCGACCTCCAGCCCAGCCGACTCAAATGCAACCTTCATAAAGTGCTTATCCATACCTACGGCTGATGCCGTCACGCCGCATCCTACATAGGGCAACTCAGCGAGTTCCAGAAGACCCTGAATTGTTCCGTCTTCGCCGAAAGGACCGTGTATGAGGGGGAATACCACGTCAAGGGCAGGACCATACTCAAGATTTCCGTCAGCATCTACTAGGTGCACTCGCGAATCCCCGGCTCCAAGAGGCAGGAAAACCTGGTGCGAACCACCCGTAAACTCTGCATGTGCAGGGGCAGCGTCGAGAAGTGCACTCAGCTCTTCCAGATTCGTCAAATACCAACGACCGTCTTTTGTAATGCCAATAGTCACCACGTCGTAGACGCTGCTGTCAATGGCGCCTAGCACGCCTACGGCAGTAATCAGAGAAATAGGGTGTTCCGAAGAACGTCCGCCACACAGTAGAGCAACAGTTTTCTTCTGTGCGTTTTCGGTCATTGTATCTCCTTCGTAAGAGGGCGCCCCTCAAGCGCCCATGTCTGCGCACACGTGCTGTATTAGTTGTTTTATTTGCCGCAAAAATTTTCTTGCGGAAGATCTTGATGTTAATGGCCTTCGCGCTTCAGGCGGCGTCCCAGCAGCAGCGGTGCCAGCTGTCCGATCTCGATGCGTCCAGTCAGGACAGCAACGACCGCTTCCACGATAGGCATTTCGACTCCGTGACGGCGTGCCAATTGCGCTACGACGGGGGCTGATTTGATGGATTCCGCTGTCTGGCTCATATGTTCGCTGAGTTTATCCGGGCTTACCCCTTCGGCAAGTAGACGCCCGGCAGTATGATTTCGTGAAAGCGGCGATGAACAGGTAGCAATCAAATCTCCCATCCCCGCAAGCCCGCTCATTGTTGCTGCTTCACCACCCAGTGCGACCGCAAGACGAGTAATTTCGGCAAGTCCGCGCGTCATGATTGAGGCTTTGGAGTTATCACCGTAATTGCGGCCTTCACAGATGCCGACGCACAAGGCGATCACGTTCTTCACCAAACCACCGATTTCCGTACCCACCACATCGGTATTCGTGTAGGGGCGGAAATAGCTACAGGCACAAGCCTGCGCGACAATTTCTGCGATGGGCAGTGTGCGTGCCGCGACGACGGAAGCAGTTGGCTCCTCCCCCATAATCTCAGTAGCAAGATTCGGCCCTGAAAGCACGCATACCCGATGCGGTATATGCCCGATAGTGCGGATGTCTGCGCCGCGCATCGCCAAGGCTTCCTCAAGTTCCTCGGTAATCACCTGGGACATGCGCAAACCGGTGCCGGTTTCTAATCCCTTCGCAAGCGAAACCAGCAGGGCATGCGGCTCAATATAGCGAGCATAAAGTTGAAGCTGCGAACGTAGCACCTGTGAGGGTAAAGCCAGTACCACCAAATCGGCATCAGTAAGCCCGGTAGGAGCATCCGCCGTAAATTCCAGGTTCTCAGGTAGCTTCATCCCCGGAAAATATTTACTATTTTCCCTAGTCTGAGAGCACTCTGCCATAGCTTGTTCGCTGCGGCCAATAAGGACTACCTGAACGCCCGTTTTATTTTCTCGTGCCGAATCAGCCACAATTTTGGCGAATGCGGTCCCCCAGCTTCCCGCACCCAAGATCGCAATTTTTACTACCTTACGTGGAGCCGGTTCGCTGTTGTCAGCGGAATTCGTGAAAAGAGCCATAACCTCGCCTCCTATTTAGGATCCGGTTCGCCCAGGTTACCAGCTATCCCCGTCATTTCACCGGGAGCTTCACGACGTTTGGTTCGGGGATTCCAACGACCGATTGGCGCCTTTTCGCCACGTATGTCTTCCAGCAGTTCGGTCACGGCGTCAAGCATAGCGTCGGTCACGATCCCAAGCTCAGTGCGTGTATGCTTTGCCTCTGGCGAGTGATCATCGATCAAAGAGGTGATATCAAGAGGCTTACCCACTTTCAATTTGACCGTTTTACGGGGAAATAGGGAAACCTTACGATGCTCTTTGACGCGGCCACCATCCACGGTTTCGTAGTCATACCCAAGAATCTGCTCATCACCCCAGTGCGCCACCGGTACTACGGGAGCACCAGTTGCGAGGGCAAGACGGGCAGCACCCGTACGGGCCTGCATGGGCCAGCCCTCGGGGTCGCCAGTAGTTGTCCCCTCAGGGTAAATCACTACAGCGCCGCCAGCCTCTACAACTTTACGGGCAGTAATAAGCGCCTTGCGAGCGTCTACAGAGCCGCGTATCACGGGAATATGCGCCATTTTACGCATAATATATCCCAGAACGGGCGCTCGGAACAAAGAGTCCTTCGCTAAAAACCGCGGGAAGACTCCGTTATTGAAAATAGGGAGTGCAACGGTCACAGGGTCTATCTCGGTGGAATGGTTAGCAACCACGATATAGCCTCGGTCGGTCGGGAAGTTCTCGCTCCCGATAATTTCGATGCGGGCTATGCCTTTATACACCACGCGCGCAGCGTTACCAAGAACCTTAAAGAGCTTATCTCCTTGAGGGGTAGGCTCAAGTGTGGGTAGTGCTTTTTTCCCCTGTTGACCGCTCATACTAGCCCTGTACCTCAACCTCTTCTGGCACAACAATCTCAATTTCTGCATCGGGCTTAGGAGTCTTGCTCTGTTTGCGGGCAAGTACCTCAAACTTTGCGCCCAGAGCTTCGAGTTTCTTTTCAAAGTTCTCGTAACCGCGCGCGATAATTTCAACACCCGTAACGTGGGATGTACCTTCTGCTGTTAGAGCGGCGATAATATGCGAGAATCCACCGCGCAGATCGGGAACCTCAATGTCAGCGGCCTTAAGCGGGGTAGAGCCGCTAATAATAGCGGAGTGCCCGAAGCTCTTACCGTGGAAACGACAAAACTCGCTGCCGATGCAATCGCGCATAACCACAATATCGGCGCCCATCTGTTTGAGGGCATTAGTAAACCCAAAACGCTCTTCGTACACGGTCTCGTGCACAATAGAAGTTCCTTTTGCCTGCGTGAGCGCAACGACAAGCGGCTGCTGCCAGTCGGTCATAAAACCGGGGTGCACGTTGGTCTCAAACACGATAGGGTTCAGCTCTGCGCCGGGGGTAATCACGCCGGGGTGAGTAAAGCGGATTCCTTCCGGGGTAACCTCGAATTCACCGCCCATCTTCCGGAACTGGTTGAGGAAAGCAGTCATATCCTTCTGTGAAGCGCCGCGCACAAAAATATCTCCGCCGGTTGCCAACGCGGCGGATGCCCAGGAAGCGGACTCATTGCGGTCTGCCAAGGCGGTGTGGTCGTACCCGGTTAGGGCGTCAACCCCCTCAATAATAATGGTGCGGTTTTCGTTAATGAAGATGATTGCACCCATCTTCTGCAAAACCGCAATAAGATCAATAATCTCGGGCTCAATAGCGGCGTTCTTCAAAACCGTGGTGCCGCGGGCGCGCACACCAGTCAGAAGAACCTGTTCGGTAGCCCCTACGGAGGGGTAATTGAGTTCGATTTCAGCACCGTGCAGGCCTTCATCGGGAGCGTTCAGAGTAGTGCCGCTTTCATCATCTTTCTCAACGACGGCACCAAATTTACGGAGCGCATCCATATGGTAATCGATAGGACGATCACCAATTTTGCATCCACCTAGATTAGGGATACGCGCGGTACCGAGCGTATGCAGAAGCGGGCCTACCATCAGGATCGGAATACGTGAGTTACCGCCGAAGAGTTGAATCTCTTCAGCGTTATCGGCCGCAGTCTTCGCGTCTTGGGCGGGATCTAACGTGAGAATACCGGCTTCAGGATCATAGTTAACTTTCGCACCGTGAAGTTCAACAAGGGTAGTTACAATCTCAACATCGCTTAGGTCTGGTACGTTACGCAAGGTCGAACGGGTGGATCCGTGCAACGCTGCTACCATCGCTTTAGGTACGAGGTTTTTGGCGCCTCGAACGTGGACTTCGCCTTTAAGAGGGGTACCACCCTCAATGCGAAGTTCGCTGATGTTAAGGGACATAACTAATCCTTCGAACGGTCGGCTCGGTGGGGCCGACAAGAACTGCTGTTAGTGCTGAGGTCCGGCGCCATTAACGAATTATTAATAGGTCTGCACAGACTTTCAAGCTATCATTTTACGTTCTCGAACGGGCTGCTACAAACGGAAGAGCTGTGTAGAACCTGTGCTTCGCGATGTTTATCGAGATAGTTCAAAGATGCCGCTCATAAACTTCCTCGAAGAACCACCTCATATAACCATCAAACCCCAGCAACATACCAATAATGTGTTTCTGATACACCCCGTAACGCTCGGTGAGGTGCGTACCCTGATGTCACAGGGTACGCACCTCACCGAGTGTCCAGTCTAGACTTCCTGAGTTCGGGGCATCCACGCGGGGCGGCGCGCCTCGTAGTCTTTAATGGCCTCAATGTTCTGAAGGGTAAGCCCGATATCGTCAAGCCCTTCCATCAAACGCCAGCGTACATAATTATCAATCTGGAAAGGCACCACGAGGGCACCCACAGTTACCGTCTTATTCTCTAAATCAACGGTAATTTCGGTACCAGGTTCCCGCTCAAGAGCTTTCCAAATCAACTCGACATCATCCTGAGCCACCTGAGCGGCAACGAGTCCTTGTTTACCTGAGTTACCACGAAAAATATCGGCGAATCGTGACGATATAACGACTCGAAACCCGTAATCCTTAAGCGCCCAGACCGCGTGCTCACGCGAGGACCCTGTGCCAAAATCGGGGCCCGCCACCAGCACTGACCCATTTTTATAAGGTTCTTGGTTCAGAACAAATTCGGGGTTCTTACGCCAATTCACAAAGAGGGCATCGTCAAAGCCTGTTTTCGTTACGCGTTTGAGGTAAACCGCCGGGATAATTTGGTCGGTATCCACGTTCGAGACGCGCAGAGGAACACCAATTCCGGTGTGTTTAATAATTGGTTCCACAATGTTCTCCTTTACGCCGCCGCAGGGGCATTGTCTGCGTGTGGTTCTAAGTCAGAAGGTGATGAGAGGGTTCCGCGAACCGCCGTTGCGGCAGCGACTAGCGGCGAGACAAGATGGGTTCGTCCGCCTTTACCCTGGCGTCCCTCAAAGTTTCGGTTCGAGGTGGATGCGCATCGCTCCCCCGGTGCCAGTTGGTCGGGGTTCATGCCCAAGCACATAGAGCATCCGGCAAAGCGCCAATCTGCCCCAAAGTCTTTGAAGATTTTATCTAGGCCTTCTTCTTCGGCCTGTGCGCGAACTTTCTGTGAGCCGGGAACGACCATCATACGCACGCCTGAGGCAAGGGTACGCCCACGAATGATTTCGGCGGCAGCACGCAAATCCTCAATGCGTGAGTTAGTGCACGAACCTAAGAATACGACGTCCACCGGAATATCTTTCATGGGAGTTCCAGCTTTAAGGTTCATGTACTCCAGGGCACGGGATGCGGCTGCCTGGTCGTTTTCATCCTCAAAGTCTTCAGGTGCGGGAACCGCTTGGCTCAGCGGCACACCCTGACCCGGGTTTGTTCCCCAGGTAACGAAGGGCTCAAGCTCGTCTGCATTAATAAAGATTTCTTTGTCGAAAACAGCCCCTTCGTCGGTGGGAAGGGTCTTCCAGTAGGCGAGCGCATCCTCCCAATCTTGCCCCTTGGGTGCGTGAGGGCGTCCTTTAACATACTCGAAAGTAGTCTCGTCGGGAGCTACCATACCCGCACGCGCGCCTGCCTCAATCGACATATTGCAGATGGTCATACGCCCTTCCATAGACAAGGAGCGTATCGCGGAACCGCGGTATTCGAGTACGTATCCCTGCCCACCTCCGGTACCGATCTGAGCGATAACGGCAAGAATAATATCTTTGGCGGTTACTCCAGGTTTTAGGGTTCCTTCGACATTGATTGCCATTGTTTTAAAGCGCGCCAGCGGCAGGGTTTGGGTTGCCATCACGTGCTCAACCTCAGAGGTGCCGATGCCGAAGGCAAGTGCACCGAAAGCCCCGTGGGTTGAGGTGTGCGAGTCACCACAGACGACGGTTATTCCGGGCATGGTCAATCCCAGCTGCGGGCCGACTACGTGTACGATACCCTGTTCGATATCGCCGAGCGGATGAAGGCGCACGCCAAATTCCGCGGTGTTACGACGCAGGGTTTCGATCTGGGTTCGCGAAGTAATATCCGCAATGGTCGAGAAAATATTTTCGGTGGGGGTATTATGATCTTCAGTTGCGATCGTCAAGTCGAGACGGCGCAGGGGCCTGTTTTCGAGGCGTAGTCCTTCAAAAGCCTGGGGCGAGGTCACCTCATGCAGAAGATGCAGGTCAATATAGAGAAGGTCGGGTTTGCCATCTTGCCCGGGCACCACGACGTGGTTCTCCCAGACGTTTTCGGCGAGAGTACGCGGGCGCTTCACAAATGTGGGTATAGCGCTTGTCGCAGCAGTATTGTCCCCTGCCATTTTTCCTCCTGCTTTGATATGGCGGGCTTTCCGCCAATCATAGATATATAGTGCCTTATAACACATATATTCTTGCCCCTGGAATATATTTCAAAAATTTGGTATTCAGGGTTCCTCCATCATGGGCAGGTTCAGAGGAAGAGTCTATGAAGTGCGCCCTATCTTCCACATTTTGAGATGCACTGAGCTAAACTAGAGTTATGACATCTGCACCATCGTCTACACCGTTGCCTGGAGCACGTCACCCTCGCGATACGTCGGGGCTTTCGACTCCTTTGAAGACTCCCCATACTCTCACGGATGACCAACAGGTTGTTGAGGTCGAACCAAACATCTCCTCTGGCGTGGGGGTACTTGATAAAGCCGCGCTTATTCTTTCATGCCTAGAGGCTGGTCCGGTCACGCTGGGGCAGCTTGTTAAAGCCACCGGATTAGCTCGCCCAACGGCGCATCGTTTGGCGGTGGCGCTCTCTCACCACCGTATGGTGGCACGCGATGTTCAGGGGCGCTTTATGTTGGGTCCTCGCCTGATGGAACTGGCAAATGCGGCTGGTGCCGATCACCTCCTGGCGGCTTCAGGAGCGGTTTTAAATCAGCTTCGCCATGTAACCGGCGAGTCGGCACAGGTTTACCGGCGTCAAGGAAACTGGCGCGTATGCGTAGCATCCGCAGAACGTCCCGTTGGACTGCATGATTCAATTCCTATAGGAACGCAGCTCTCCATGAAGGCTGGTTCCGCCGCCCAGGTTCTCTTGGCGTGGGAAGACCAGAACCGCCTTGTTGAGGGTCTGCAAGATGCGTATTTCAGCGCTGCCATGCTTGCTTCCGTGCGCAGATTAGGGTGGGCACAGTCGGCAGGTGAACGTGAGCGCGGCACGGCTTCCGTGTCTGCTCCCGTACGTTCACCGTCGGGCAAAGTTATTGCAGCCGTTTCTATTTCCGGTCCTATCGAAAGACTTGGCATGCAGCCCGGTCGCAAATACGCCGAGGTTGTTGTTGATGCGGCTCATAAGATTTCACAAGCGCTTCGGAACGTATAGTAGCTTAGGTCAAAACCATAGAGGGGTGTGGAACCGACTAGTTGGTTCCACACCCCTCATGCTGTTTAAATGTTCATTCTTATGTCAGAGCCTGCCTATAGCGCCTGAGCTTCTCGCATTCTGCCAATACGGGCGCTACGATAACCTGCTGTGCCGCGTTTTCACACTGTTGGATCATGCGCATTCGCAAGGAGCGCCGGTATGCACGGGCACTCACATTCACCAGTGCCCTACCCAATACAGCACCCAGGATCCCTAAAAGCACCCCCAAGATAAGTAGAAGTGTGGGTACAGGTACGGGGGATCCTTCGGGTACGGGCGCAGGCGGCAGAGGTATCTGCAGGTAGCTTGCAAATGCCATTGCAGTCAGCCAGGCTACGCCTCCCAAAAGGCTTAGAAATGCAATCCATTGCACCGCGTTAAGTAGCTTCCACCAGAAACGTGACTGGGTAGTGTTATAGTCTACACGCGCGATCGCCCTCTCAAAGGCCTCCGGAAAATCCTGTTCTCGGGTCAAGGCGGCGTTCTGGATACGTTGCTTCCAGGGAGCTTCAATATTTTGGGCTACAGACTCACCATAACCGCGCGCTGCCTGAGCTAATGCTGCCTGCTGAGCTGCAGTAAGCGGCGGTAACGAACTAGCCGTTAGATGCATCGGAGATTTCTGTGGTGCAGATTCACTCGCGCTATGAGTACCCGCAGTATCGTCTCCAAGATGCAGACGCTTAAGCGGGTCGGCACGGAACTTAGCAACCCACCGCGTAGCTATCCATCCTGTGTTGGCAACGGCACGACGACGATACGAGGCTTCTGCAGCATCAAGAACTTCAACAGCCCCGCAGGCTTGAAAGCAGCCTTCCGTCAGCTCATCAACGGCGTAGTCAGGCTCATGAAGAGGTGCTTCACCACCCTGATAGTCTGCAAGATCACGGCGAATCGCATATAGCTGCGCCTCAGTACGCTCATACGCCGCATTTTTCTCAGCCGCCACACGTCCTAACAACGACCGCAGGGCAGAAACGCCTTCGCCGGTATGCGCCGAGAGTGCAAATGGGGCTGTAATGAGCAGAGGCGTAATACCGTCCGCTTCTAAAAGCTCCGTGAGCGCATCAAGTACTTGTGGAACCTCATGGGAATCTAGGGTATCTGCTTGGTTCAGAACGCATACCATGCGATGCCCACGAGTGGAGAGGGGAGCCAAAAAATCGTGGTGTACCGCCGCATCCGCGTACTTTTGGGGGTCGAGGACCCACACCAACACATCCACATAGGAGAGCATGCGCTCTACCTGCTCCCGGTGGTGATGCGCTACCGAGTCAAGGTCGGGCAGATCCAGCAGGATCAGCCCGCCAGATCGTGTGCGGGTCTGCCCGCGCCCAACCGCCGTTTTGAGCTTATTCCACATGCCAGGAACGGGCTCTACGATTTCGTGGGGTGCTGCAAAATCTGCCGCCGAATTTTGTGTTTGGGTACGAATCTGGCGTATCGATTCGTTCTCCTCGGGGTAGACCCGGTTTTCGATCTTGAGCCAGTCCAGAAGCTCTTCGCTTCCGTCCCGCCCCCAAATCGCCGCCTGAATTTCTGAGGTGGTCGGTCGTGTAACGGCGGTACGTGCCAGGGGCATCCCAGCAATGGTATTGAAAAGGGTGGATTTTCCACTTCCGGTGGCCCCGAAAAAACCAATTACAGTGTGTTCCGCCGAAAGCTGCCGACGTTCCATGACACGGCTCAGCGTTGCGGATGCGTTCTCCTGCACGGTATCAGGAATAACGTCAAGACCCAGACTGAGCGCATCGTGAAGGCGAAGCGCACGTTCTTCAAAAGACCCGCGCGGCGTAGCGGATGCTAAAGATGAGTTCATCGTGTGTGCTCCTGGCGAGAGTTCGTAACAGGTAATGGCTGTGTTGTATCGTCATGCATGTGCTGAACAAGCCCCGAGTTCTGAAGCGAGTCTTCACGTCGAGCCAAGGGATCATGATCTAGTTCTTGACCTAATTCATGAAGCTGTTCGGCAGCGACACGAATTTCGTCCGGCTGTATGCGCGGTTCACGGGAAGAAAGCACCTGCCGGTAATCTTCGGATTGCCGTTTGAGCAGGGTTTCTAGGCGTGCCACTAGATCACTGCGAGCGCGAGTCGCCATGCGGCGCACAGCGTCCTCCCCGAAGACCGATTCAAGAAGCTTAGATCCAACGACCCCAGATCCTCCCGCAATACCAATTTCGATGCCGGTGAGTCCGCCAGTCGCCGAAAAAGCCACCATCATGAGCAGCACCGCTGTCGCGTTAACTCCCAGGGAGAGCACGCGCGCTCGCTGGCGTTTGCCGCTGCCTTCAGCACGGATCATATCAAGTACAGAACTTTGCCAGGCTCGTATTTCTGCGGCGATAGTCTCATCAAGCTCCGCACGAGCCTGGGCGCTGTGCGGAGGGTACGGGCTCTCGTCAATCTCCTGTAAGAGTACGCGCCCTGCTCGTTCCGCTCCCCAGCTTCGATGGATAGTTTCATGCGCACGTTGAGCGGCATCAAGAACAACGGCGTGCAGACCCGTTTCGAGAGCCTGCTCAACCCGCGTGGTCGCTGCCGGTTTACCGGTCAACATTCCGGCAAACCTGTCCCGCAGCCGTCCGATGCGGTTCTCCAAAGAGCGGAAGAAGTCGCCCGTTCCCACAAAATCGTGCCACCGGGCCAGAACCTCGCCACGAAGCAATGAGCCGTCAGTGAGAGAATCTTCCACACGGGCGAGCGCATCCTCATAGGCTAAGGTCACCGCAGTTTCTAATCCGGTGTAGGTTTCCACCTGACGGGTTTGTGCATCAGCAAGTTCTTGTAGAGAGTTACCGGCACCGGTGATAGCGCCCGCCAGGGTGCGACGCGCGATCGCTGCACGGGCTGGCGCATCCGCACCAAGCTGTTCAAGCCAGGATGTTAGAGGCGCTACCGCTTCTGCGGGCAGCATCCCCTGTTCGTCTCGCGGCTGTTCATGGATACTATGCAGAATAACCGGTGTTATACCGGCTTCGGTGAGCATCCGCATAAGGTCGGACTCGATCTCATCCGCAGCCCCTTCGGGAACTCGGTTGAGAACGACTGCTACAGCAATATTCCGCTGGGCAGTGCGATGCAGCAAATCCCAGGGTACGGCATCCGCATAACGGTTAGCAGTTGTGACGAAGAGCCACAGGTCGGCGGCAGATAAGAGCTCGTTGGCAAGCCTGCGGTTCTCGTCGGAGACCGAATCAATATCGGGGGCATCGATCAGGGCGATGCCGCGCGGCAGAGCGCTAGTTTGCACGCTGATAAGCGTATCGTGCAGATGATGTTCGGCACCTGGCAGCTCCCAAATGTCACTCCGGCGTGGTGAAGTTTCAGAGATAGATGCCATCTCCTGCCGTTCTAGGGTAGGCAGAAAACGTTCGGGGGTCAGGTATTCGGAGTCTTCAGCACGATAAAGCAAGATTGGCTGCCGAGTGGTGGGGCGAAGCGCACTGGAACGGGATACGGGGGTTCCCATCAAGGTATTCACCAAAGTCGATTTACCGGCACCCGTAGAACCACCAACTACCACGGTAAGGGGTGCCTCCAAAGCGGTAAGCCGCGGCAGAATGTAATCGTCGTACTGTTTACTCAGAGAACGCACTTGTTCCCTCGCCCGAGTAACATCAGCGGTATCGAGGGGTAGAGTGAGCTCATCTAGGAGTTTGCGTGCAGAATATACACGCTCATCGTTTGTGTGTTGCACGTGCGCTATTGTTTCACACTTTATTGCATGCTTGCTGAGGAAACTTAGAGTGTTTCCTGTGAGTTTAAGTTGCTTACCTCACGAATTTTAGGTGCCGTAAACAGAGTCGAAGCGCTGTATTTTGCGTAACTCTAGCCTAATATCATGGTTTAGGTCGCTGTACGTTTGTGCTTTCACCCACCACGCCCTAGTCTGGTTTTACACACTAAACCCGGGTTTCAGATTTTCTGGAAATAACGATATTTTGGGAGTTGCTATGCGCCCTTCACGTCGCCAGTTCTTCATCTTTACTGGCAGCACCGTTGCCGCCGCGCCATTATTAGTTTCATGTGCCTCTAGCGATTCCTCTGATTCTGCCGCTGGTTTAGCAACCGCTGAGGGAGCATCCCCTTCAGAGACAGGCGCGCACTATGGAAATCTTTCGGGAGAGCTACTCTGGCAACGTTACGATTCCGCCACCCCGGTCACTCCCAGTATGAACCCCGAAACCGGGGAAAAGGTCGTTCCGGTTCCCCAGGCAGACCCGGCAACTGCCGATCACAAGGCTCAGAACGTTCCCATCCCCCAAGAAGACGACCTGATGTTCAAAGAGGATTTTCAGGGGTTGCGAAACACCTTCGCCTATTATGTGGCGTGTATTAACTATGCACGCATGACTGGAGATCTCACCCCTGCTCTCAAAGTGGTACATAGCGAAAACACCGTCGATCTTGAGCGGCTTAAGGCCTGGGAAACTCTGTACGCCGAACCTAATAATAGTTGGATCGTTGGAGGTACCTGGAAAATCTCCGTCTCGGAGAAACCGACAGAGCATAACGGCAAATTCTCGTGGGAATGCACCGCTACCCAGGAAAACGGAACACTCATCAATAAAACGACAAACGTGACGAAACCGCTTTCGCAGGATGAAATACGCGATTTTACGGCTCTCTACGCGCAATGGGTGAAGGACAGGTGGCTCATCATCTCCCCACAGCAGTTTGACCCAGCGGCAAAGCCCACACGAGCCTATACACCCGCTCCACAACCGACTTCTACCTATACCCCAAAGGTGAGTACCATACCCGCCGATTACTAAACCCCTAATCCTTTATTTCTTAACGTGAAAGGTTCCGCGTGATAACTTCACTTCCCTATTCCCGACGCTGTGTATTACGTACCGTTGGGGCAGGGTTATTCGGCACTGCAGCCACCACTTTGATAGTCGCATGCTCTCGAAACCAGCAAACTCATGCTACGAGTGACCCTTCGGTAAGTCAGTATGTACGCAGCGATTTTAGCGGTGAGGTGGCTTTCGAGAGCTTCAACACCTCGGCAGGGTCTTATGTACCCGCAAACGCAGAACATCCGGCGCAAAACGTTCCGGTCCCCATCAAAACAGAGAATATGGGCAAAAACTCCATTGCAGGTTTTTACGATACCATCGGTTACCTCAATGCGGCGCTCAATTATCTCTTGGCTACCGGTGACACCAATCCTCTGGAAGTCATCACGATCAACCCCGAGTTCACCAAAGCTCTCCTGCTTTTCACTGACGAGACTGGTGAGAGTCAGGCTGCCAAAAGCTGGTATGTTTCTCCTCAAGCCACGCTCTCCCTCACCTCACGCATGCCAACAGCCGTGAACGATTATCGAAAAGATTGGCGATACACCCTCGATATCAGTTTGGGAGAACAGCAGGTCGTCAACTCTCAGGCCAGTGCAATACCTGCCGAGCAGCAGAAATTCCACTATGCGGGTACTATCCAAGGCACCTTCGAGAAAGAAGCCTGGTCCCTCACACTCACAGTTCGTGACCAGCAGTCCACGGCAGGCGCGAGTCCGTCCTAGAACTAAGAAGGCTCAGCGGCACCTCCGCATGAGAATATAGAGACATAATATTTTCTTCTCCAACCGCATCCGGGTGAAGGTGACTATGCGCTTTAACCCTCATAATCATCGAAAGGCTTCCATGTCACAGCACTTAACTCGCAGGCAAGCTGTTACAGCCGTTTTAGCAGGTGCCGGACTCACTATGCTCGCCGCTTGTTCCTCGAACAGCTCCACCAACACATCAAACGGCAATAACGCTAACGGCTCTGCACCAAGCCCAAAATCCTCAAACCCACACGGGTATAGCGACGACGGCAATAACTATTCCGGGCGTATTACATTTGACAATTTTGAACCGGGTAGCACTTATGAACCAGGCAACACCGAACATCCCCCACAAAACGCACCTATGCCTAAGCTGCCTGATAACGCCAACGAAAATAGCGTGACAGGCTTCCACGCGACCGTCGCTTACTATGCTGCAGCCATGGATTACCTAGTGAAAACCGGCAGCCTTGACGCCGTAAAAAAGGTCAAACTTGCAGGTAACGATGCCCAAGAAAATGAGGCGCTTGCTAAATCCATCGCTCAAGGAATTGAACAGAAAACCTGGTATGTAGATCCATCTGCTTGGTATGAGCTCAAGGAGTCGCAGCCCGCCATTATGAGCGATGGAAACCTGCTCTTCAAGAGCGTTTACACGTTCGATTACGGTGCTGAAAGCGTGACAAACGGCGAAATAAAACCGGTTAAGGAGGAAGAGCGAGTCTCTACCCAGGACTGTGATTTCCGTGGGCGTTACAATCCCACCACGAAATCCTGGGAACTCAATCTATCCTATGGCACGAAGAGCTCGGGAAATGCGGCAGCAAGTCCTGCTGCATCGGCAACGGGTGGAGCCTCAGATCCTGCGGCAACCGAAGAGCAAGCAGCTAATCCCAAGAAATAATAGCTGTTCGTTACCCTTGCCCAGCCTTCGGGGTTCTGTTGATGCAGGAACCCGGAGGCTGGGTATTTTGAATTCCTGCTCTTCACCTTGCGTTCTTCAAAGTCAAACTAAGGGTTTTATGTCTCGACATATACCCTCTAGATATGTATTTTCCCTCACATGTCGGAGAGCCCTGCATATACGGTATTATCTGCGCAGCAGTGTTACTTTCCCTGTGAACTATTGGGGTTCCTGCACAGCAACGTATAACTATTTCGCGGGTCCCCTATATCTATCTTGCCAGGGCGTCTTCTATGTAGAGCTACACTTGAGAAGCTAGTGCTATTTCAACGTTGAAGGGGCATTTTATGTCTTTCACTTTTTCGCGCCGAATCCTCCTGCGCATCACCGCCCTCGGTACTGTTGGACTGGGCGGAATCACCGTACTCTCTGCGTGTGGCAATACGTCGCAAAACAGCGCCGAAAGATCGAGCTATAAGGGCGAGGCTAAGCTTGATAGCTACGATACATCTGCCGGAACTTATGAATTAGCGTCACGCGAGCATCCGGCACGGAACGTACCCAAACCTGTCAAGCCTACTAATATGAATGACAACTCAGTAGCGGGCCTTTACTCGACTATCGCGTTCTTTGCGGCTGCACTGCAATACCGGCTTATTACGGGCGATGCCCAGTACCTCAAAGAGGTCAAGCTAGAACATACTGTAGATTCCATCGAAGAGATCACCAATGGTTCTACCTGGCTCTCCAATCCCACGGTTACGATTGAGCTCACTACCGATCAACCGGAGCAAAAGGACAACGAATACTTTTGGCCTGCAAAGCTCACACTCACCAAGGGCGACTGGGCGGTCGCTCAACACAGAGCAATCAACGTTCCAGAAAATGAGCAAAAAGTTACAAGTGAAGGAAAAATCAAGGCAAAATACACCGATGGCGCATGGGCTATTCGGGATATTGCTGACTAGTCTTCACCGGATTCTCTAGAGAAAAATACGGGACTTCTAAGTCTGCGCTGGGCATGGCAATAAGCCTTTGCCCGGGCATTTTAAGTACGTATGAGACCCATGCCCTCTCCATGCCAGGTATTACCTTATACGGTAACGTTACTCACCTTCGGTTAGGGTTAGGTCACATTCCTCGGTACAATCAAGTATCTCGTTTTGTTTTACGTTTAGACTTATACGGGATTAATGCATTCACACGAAAGGTATAACGATGTCTTCGGCTCTGAATCGTCGTGCAGCATTGGGGATTCTCAGTATGGGAAGTGTCGCGTTCTTAGCGGCGTGCGGCAGCGATAAGAAAGAAGAATCTAATTCTTCAGCCTCCGCAAGCACTTCTCAGACGAAGAGCTCCAGCGCTTCCTCTTCAGCTTCTGCTACCCCCTCAGCTTCCGAATCACCTACCCCCACCCCGACTCCCACGGAACTCGTCAACGACGGTAAAGACTACTCCGGAGTCGCTAAGCTAGAGCAGTACGAAACCCCCGGAGAGTACCAGCCCGCTACGGCGGAATCTCCCGCGCAGAACGTACCCACCCCCGTTATTCCCGAAGCAATGCACCAAAACACAGTTGCAGGATTCGCCTCTGCGCTTGCATATTTTGGTGCTGCTGTCGATTACCTCCTGCAGACCGGCGATATGAAGTATGTTCGGGAGGTCAGCACCGATGCTGATACCCTGAATGCACTCCAGAAATACGCCGATCGTACGATGAAGGGTATCGAAGAAAAGACATGGTACGAAAAGCCTTCGGCCACAATGGTTATTAGCAGCAAGCAGCCTACTATCGCGCAGGGTGCCTATAACTGGACCGTCGATTTCACCATTGATTTGGGCGAAAAACTCTTCAATAAGGGTAAAGAGCAAGATACCCCTTCTGATAAACGCTACGTACGTATGCAGGGCGAGGCTGTAGGCCGCTACATCAATAACGTGTGGGATCTACACATGGATATCGACTAATAGGTATCGTTCCGCAGCACAACACCGTATGCTCACAAACGTTGAGTATACGGTGTTTTTATATCTTCTCGATTATTTTTCAAATCTCTTTTCTGTACCGCATACCAAGATACGTGCGGCAGAAAAATATTTATGTGAGGCTCCCCCTACCCACCAAAGCAGCAGTCTTCGTACCGATAAGACACCAATTAACAAGAGTCCAGCAGACGACACAACGCGGGTATCAGAATGTGTGCGACGACTCTCTCGACTCTTGTGCTTAACTCTAGTTCTACGAGCAGCTGGCAGTCAGTCACCTGCTCGTCAAAATGCTGTCTTTCCACGCTTGTATAAATGCGACTCGAACAAAAGCGTTTAGAGTGCGTGTTAACTTTGTGCGAAATACATTAAAAGCTTGTACCAAATAATAAAGTTTAGGTAAGCTAAAACCATCACCAACCCATCCCATGAGAGAGGACTACTTCATCATGCCTACTTCCGGGGTATTTTCCCGCCGTAACACGCTCAGATTTACCACTTTAGGAATACTGAGTCTCGCGGTTATTCCAATGCTCACCGCATGCGGCAAAGAGTACCAAGGCGAAGTCAAACTTGATTCCTATGACGAATCTGCAGGTTCTTATGAGCCCGCAACAAAGGAGCATCCAGCGCAGAATGTTCCAAAACCCAAGAAGCCTCAAGACATCAACGATGATTCAACCGGCGGGCTATACTCAACCCTCGCTTTTGCCGCGGCTGCCATGCAATATGCATTGCGTACTGGAGATACGAGCTATCTTCAAGAGGTCAATATTCCTGAGAGAACCAAAGTATTCTTTATGTCTAACTCCCCTTTCCTCGGGGGTAATACGTGGACCGATAACCCCGTTGTAACCATCGCCCTCAAAGCTGGTTCTCCCACCAAAGATGGTGATACATATACCTGGCCGGGTCATTTCAAAGTCGATTTTGGCGCATGGACTGTTAAAGACGGTACGGCAACCGACACTCAAAACAACAGATTAAATCTAGATCAAGATATCGATATCAAAGCAAAGTACCAGAATAACGCTTGGACTATTCTTTCACTCGACCATTAGTACCGCTTAGAACCTCGAGAAGGAACGCCGTGCCGTATAATTTTCCAATGGGAAATATATACGGCACGCGGACTATTAAGGGTGAAAAATTATTGCCTGCTACACCGCCGCCAGCGTTTTTATTCCCAACTCAGTAGCATATTACGAACTGTGACGGGTAAACTTACACCGCTACCCGCAGCGTAGTAAAGTTTCTCACGTACCCAAGGTTCCCCGGAAAATCAATCGGATTTTTCACCACACACTAAAGGATTAAATACTGTGGCAGAGATCGTAAACAGCATTGTTGATGCTATTGGTCAGACTCCCCTTGTTCGACTCAACCGCCTCGATGCTGGTTTGCCCGGCAACGTAGCCGTCAAGCTCGAATTCTACAACCCCGCAGGCTCTGTGAAAGACCGCATCGGCCGCGCCATCATTGATGCCGCTGAAGAAGCCGGAGCTCTCAAGCCCGGCGGTACCATTGTCGAAGGGACTTCTGGAAACACCGGTATTGCCCTTGCAATGGTTGGTGCAGCACGTGGATACAACGTTATTTTGACAATGCCCGAGACCATGTCGGCTGAACGTCGAGTACTGCTTCGCGCTTACGGTGCGAAAATTGTTCTCACTCCCGGCACCGACGGCATGCGCGGCGCTGTTGAGAAGGCACAGGAGATCGTTGCCACCACGGACAACGCAATTCTCGCATCGCAGTTCTCCAATGAGGCAAACCCTGCTATTCACTACAAGACCACCGGCCCTGAAATTTGGGATGCGACTGACGGCAAGATTGATATTTTCGTATCGGGTATCGGTACCGGCGGTACTATCTCCGGTGCTGGCAAGTACTTGAAGGAGAAGAACCCCAACCTGCAGATTGTTGCCGTTGAACCTCAGGATTCACCGCTCCTGTCTGAAGGCCGCGTTGGTCCGCATAAGATTCAAGGCTTGGGCGCTAACTTCGTGCCGGATACTCTCGACCGCGAAATCTACGATTCGGTCATCGCAGTATCTGGTGAGGAAGCAATCCGCACTTCCCGCGCACTAGCAACCCAGGAGGGTATCCTGGGTGGTATTTCTTCCGGCGCAGCCGTCTATGCAGCATTGGAAGAAGCTAAGAAGTCCGAAAATAAGGATAAGCTGATCGTTGCAGTTGTTCCCGACTTCGGTGAACGCTATATCTCTACGGTACTCTACGAAGATATCCGCGGCTAACCTTCCTCAAGAAACAACGCCCCACGCTTCCGTTCGCTACGGTGCTGTGGGGCGTTTCCTCTGCTCAGAGAAGAATAGGGAATTTCAGCATTCTTTTCTAGTTGTACGCAATAAAGGGTCAACATCAATATTGTGCGGCGCAGGCGCGCCTAATATGAAAACTGGCTTCGATGTTGGTACCTTGGGGAAGTATCTACGGTAACAGAAAGAAGATTATGGGATTTTTTGCCCGTCTGCGCGAAGACATTGAAAATGTTCGAGAGCATGATCCAGCGGCGCGTGGGGCTGGCGAAATCATGCTTAACTATTCGGGCATGCATGCGATATGGGCTCACCGGCTTACACACAAACTTTGGCAAAAGGACGGCACGAAATCTCTAGCTCGTACCCTCTCGCAGCTCACCCGTTTTTTGACCGGTGTCGAGATCCATCCAGGGGCCGTCATTGGGCGGCGTTTTTTTATCGATCATGGCATGGGTATCGTTATTGGTGAGACCACCGAAATAGGTGATGATGTGATGCTCTATCACGGCGTTACTCTCGGTGGCCGTTCGCTTGAAAAAGTTAAGCGCCATCCTACGATTGAAGATAGAGTAACAATCGGTGCTGGTGCTAAGGTTTTGGGGCCAGTAGTTATTGGGGCAGATAGCGCTATCGGAGCAAATGCCGTGGTGGTAAACGATCATCCGCGTGATTCCATAATTACGGGTATCCCTGCGAAACATCGTCTGCGTACACCCGAGAAGAAGAAGCCTCTGGTCGATGCTGTGGAATATATCGACCCAGCAATGTGGATCTAATCTTGAGTGGTGCTCTCTATGAGGTTTGTGGTGTTTTATCTATGACGGCATCTCGCTGCAAACCTCAATAGTGCAACTACTACGATATAAGGTTTCTGTACCCTGAATAAGGTCATTAAACCCACCGATAATCCGGTGTTACCCGTGTGAACCACCCACGACTCCAGGTCTTCTTTGGGCAGACGGAGCATCATTGTTCGCAGCGTGTTCTCAAGATTCTCAGTCTTGTCGGTCACTGGATCGCGCACATACGGACAAAACACAGGCAAAAAGGGGTGTGGCTGCTTTCTCACGAAGCAGCCACACCCCTTTTATTGACGCTGTTCTTAAGATCCAGGTTCTAGTGAACGTGGATATCTGCAGCGTTTACTTCTGAACGGTCACCGCTCCACATAGTGTGAAATGCGCCTTCTGCGTCCACACGTCCATAGGTGTGCGCTCCAAAGAAGTCACGCTGCCCCTGAATAAGGGCTGCGGGCAGACGGTCGCGGCGCAGTCCGTCATAGTAAGAGAGCGCCGAGGAGAAGACCGGAACCGGCACGCCCAACGCGGTAGCCTTTGCAACCACACGGCGCCAAGAAGGAACAAGCTCTTCCATCAGATTCTTGAAGGCGGGCGCGAGAAGCATATTGGCCGGTACCTCGCCCGCATAAGCCGCCATAATATCGCCCAGAAGCTCCGCGCGAATAATGCATCCGGCACGCCAGAGCGATGCGATAGTGTCAAGGTGCAGATCCCAGCCGTATTCCTGCCCGGCACGAGCGATCATATCCATACCCTGTGCATACGCCACCAGTTTGGAGGCAAAGAGCGCACGGCGCACGTCTTCGACAAATTCGGGATCGCCTGCACCAACTCCGGTGGTCGCGATGAGACCAGCAGGAAGTTCCTGCTGAGCCTGTGCACGCGCCTTAACATCTGAAGAAGACAGGGCACGAGCGAAGACAGATTCAGCGATAGCGGATACTGGAGCTCCCAAGTCAAGAGCAGCCTGAACGGTCCAACGACCGGTACCCTTCTGACCGGCCTGGTCAAGAATAACGTCTACCAACGGTTTACCAGTCTTCGCATCAACCTGTGCCAAGACTTCCGAGGTAATCTCAATCAGATACGAGTTGAGGTCGGTCTCATTCCATTTCTTGAAGATTTCAGCCTGCTCGACGGGTTCAATACCTGCAACAGAACGTAGAATATCGTAGGCTTCGCCAATAACCTGCATATCGGCGTACTCAATTCCGTTATGCACCATTTTGACGAAATGTCCTGCGCCATCGGTAGAGATCCAGGCGCAACAGGGAGAACCATCCTGCGGCGCTTTTGCTGAAATTTTCTCTAACATAGGGCCTACGTGCTTGTAGGATTCAGCCGAACCCCCCGGCATAATCGAGGGTCCCCAGAGGGCACCTTCTTCGCCGCCAGAAACGCCGACGCCCACAAAGTGCATACCTTTTTCTGCAAGAGATCGTTCACGGCGAATAGTATCGGGGAAATGAGAGTTACCGCCGTCAATAATAATGTCCCCCTCATCAAGAAGAGGAGTTAACTGCTCAATAACAGCGTCTACGGGGGCACCCGCCTTTACCATAATCAGGATGCGGCGGGGAGATTCGAGCGAGTCAACCAAACCTTGAAGTGACTCGGTGCGGATGAAGTCACCGTCTGCGCCGTGCTCAGAGAGCAAGGCATCAGTCTTCTCAACAGAACGGTTATGCAGTGCTACGGTGTACCCGTTACGTGCCAGGTTGCGCGCTAGGTTAGCGCCCATGACGGCAAGCCCGGTAACACCAATCTGTGCCTTCTTGTTTTCAGTCATGTATACAAGAATACGCTGTTTTACGTTTTATCCGCGTGTATCCAAGGAATTAAGCGTTTGGATTAGACAGGAATAACATTCGGCAGTCTTTGAATAATTGTTGTGAGCATTCCACGATATACCCATGATGCGCGGAGAGAATGGATATAAAGGAAAATCCCATACCGCCTGTTACGGTACGGGATTTATATGTGGGTCCTACCGGGATCGAACCGATGACATCCACGGTGTAAACGTGGCGCTCTACCAGCTGAGCTAAAGACCCAATTTTCGCGATAAAACCTTTGTTTTCCTGCGAACAAGGTAATACTATACGGGGTTTCTCATGTACTCGCAACTGAGATGTGCATGTTATATGTCACATCAGAATTAGATAGTGGTTACTACGCCCTCAAAGCCTTCACCCCATGACTATACCCCTCATAAAACCACATAAACACAAATAACAACATGCCTCAAGGTGTCAAATTTTAAGGAGGAAAGCCCCTATATCGGGAAATTTGCACATTTTAGGCAAAAATTCTTACCGCGGAATATCGCACCAACCTGCCCACTTTCATTCATAACCCAAAGCCTCCAACGAAAAAACCTCAAAAACAGTCATCGGAGATCAAAATAAGGTCTAAGATAGTAGAGAAAGAAGTATGCTCCTAGAACACTGTGCGCATGCTTACCGAAGGGTGCCTCGCACCAGCGCCATAAGCGCCTTCACAATTGGATAAGAAGAGAGGTTGGATTAGTTTGGCTAACGTACCGAACGAACACTCCCTGAGTACTCTACTTGACGGCCTCAAGGACGTCGACGTTGAGGAGACCCAGGAGTGGACCGAGTCCCTTGAGGACCTCATCAAAACTCACGGCACCGAACGTGCGGAGTACATCCTGCGATCCCTAATTCAGGAAGCAGGCAAGAAAGGCGTTGAGGTACCGGTTCTAACCAAGACCGACTACATTAACACCATCGCAGTCGACCAGCAGCCTGAATACCCCGGCGATGCTGACCTTGAAGAACAATACCGTAACTGGATTCGCTGGAACGCTGCCATTATGGTGCAGCGCGCACAGAAACAGGGCATCGGTGTTGGTGGACACATCTCCACCTATGCAGGTATCGCTGATCTTTATGAAGTTGGGTTCAACAACTTCTTCCGCGGACGCAATCACCCCGGCGGCGGTGACCAGGTATTCTTCCAGGGCCACGCCTCTCCCGGTAACTATGCGCGTGCTTTCGTTGAGGGCCGCCTCAGCGAAGAGGACATGGATGGCTTCCGTCAGGAGAAGACCAAGGGCGAGCACGGCATTCCCTCTTACCCGCACCCCCGGTGCATGCCTGAGTTCTGGCAGTTCCCCACAGTATCGATGGGTCTAGGCCCCCTTAATGCTATTCACCAGGCTTCCTTTAACCGCTACTTGCAGAACCGCGGTATCAAGGACACCTCACAGCAACACGTCTGGGCATTCCTCGGCGATGGCGAGATGGATGAGCCCGAGTCACGCGGTGCACTGCAGCTCGCGGCTAACGAAAAACTCGACAACCTGACCTTTGTAGTGAACTGCAACCTGCAGCGTCTCGATGGTCCCGTGCGTGGTAATGGCAAGATCATCCAGGAGCTCGAAGGGTTCTTCCGCGGTGCCGGATGGCATGTCATCAAGGTTGTCTGGGGCTCCGAGATGGACGAGCTTCTCGCTAAGGACAAGAGCGGTAAGCTCATCCAGCTGCTGAACGAGACTCTGGACGGCGACTATCAGAACTTCCGCGGTGAAGACGGCGGTTACATCCGTGAGCACTTCTACGGCAAGTACCCCGAAACCAAGGAGCTCGTTGCCGACCTGACCGATGACGAAATCTGGGCTATTCGCCGCGGCGGTCACGACTACAAGAAGATCTACGCTGCATACAAAGAAGCGCTGGAGACTAAGGGACGTCCGACCGTTATTCTGGCACAGTCCATTAAGGGTTACGCTCTTGGTCCCTACTTCGAGTCGCGTAACTCGACCCACCAGATCAAGAAGTTCACCATGGAAGCGCTCAAGGGCTTCCGCGACCATCTGAACATCCCGATCTCTGATGAAGAGCTGGAGAAGGACCTCTACAACCCACCGTACTACCGTCCCGGTCAGGACAACCCGGCAATTCAGTACATGCTCAAGCGCCGCGAAGAGCTCGGTGGCTTCCTCCCCGGTCGCCCCAATACTCAGCCTGAGATTCAACTGCCGGACGACAAGGTCTACGCGGGTACCAAGAAGGGGTCAGGCAAGCAGCTTGCCGCATCCACGATGGCATTCGTGCGCCTTATGAAAGACCTGATGCGAGTCAAGGGCTTCGGCCACCGTATCGTGCCTATTACTCCCGATGAGGCACGTACCTTCGGTATGGACGCATTCTTCCCCTCAGCTAAGCTGTACAACCCGAACGGACAGAACTACGTTCCTGTTGACCATGAGCTTATGCTCTCCTACACGGAGTCGCCGCTGGGTCAGATTCTGCATGTAGGTATTAACGAGGCTGGTGCAACCGCAGCATTTATCGCGACCGGTACCTCCTTCGATACACACGGTGAGCCGATGATCCCGATTTACATCTTCTACTCGATGTTCGGCTTCCAGCGCACCGGCGACGCTTTCTGGGCTGCTGCCGATCAGTTGGCACGAGGCTTTATTATCGGCGCTACTGCGGGTCGTACCACGCTTTCCGGCGAGGGTCTGCAGCATATGGATGGCCATTCCCCTATCCTGGCAAGCACTAACCCTGCAGTGAAGCACTACGACCCTGCATACGGCTACGAGATCGGGCACATCGTCAAGCGTGGTCTTGAGCAGATGTACGGTAACCTCGATGAAGATCACGATGTCATGTACTACCTGACCGTGTACAACGAGCCGATCCACCAGCCTGCAGAACCCGAGAACCTGGATATTGATGGTCTGCTCAAGGGCATCTACAAGCTCAAGGATTCTGAGCTTACCTCCGGACCCAAGACTCAGCTGCTCGCCTCCGGTGTTGCTGTACCGTGGGCTTTGGAAGCTCAGAAACTCTTGGCTGAGGACTGGGGCGTTTCGGCTGATGTATGGTCGGTAACCTCGTGGAACGAGTTGCGCCGCGAAGGTCTTGCTGCTGAGGAAGAAACCTTACTCAACCCCGATAAGCCTGCACGTGTACCCTACGTGACTCAGAAGCTTGCCGGTGCTGAAGGTCCTATTGTGGCGACCTCCGATTACATGTCGGCTATGCCTGACCAGATTCGCCAGTTCCTCCCGAACGATTTTGCAACTCTGGGAGCCGATGGCTTCGGTTTCGCGGATACCCGCCCCGGTGCACGTCGCTTCTTCCACATTGATGCTCAGTCAATGGTAGTTCGTGCCCTGCAGCTGTTGGCAAAGGACGGTAAGGTGCCCGCCGATGCGGCTGCCAAGGCGTTTGCCAAGTACGATCTGAATAACGTTAACGCAATTCAGGCAACACATATCGATGACTAGTTCCATTGTGTTCTAGCCAGGCTTTCAGCGGAAAGCCAAATTAACTGGTTCCCTCGCTCTTGTACGGTGCAAGAGCGAGGGAACTTTTTACCCTTGAAAACCGTCCAGTACAACTTCCGAGGGGCTTCTATCACAGGTGGAGCTTTATCAAATAAATATGTTTTGATGATATTTTTTACTCCATGTCTCGGTATATAATTGGAAGGTCAGAATCACCACAATCACCAAGGGACTTCAGTGTCTAACAACCTCCAGGCAAACTTTAAAAGTATAGACGCGGAGATTACATCGTCGTGGGCTTTTGGAGAAAGTATCCACGATTCCGAATTTGTATCTTTTTATACTTTTGTCGAGAAAATTAAATCCGCACAACAAAAGAATACTCAAATACTACCGAGTAAACCTTTTAATGGTAGCGTGCAGGTATATTACTCCTTTAAATACAACGACACTATCGTTCAAACAGAACATGCTTTCTACGAGAATATTTGGCAAGGTTTTCGGGAAACTCTGCGTATGATCCTTGATGGCCATGACAACCTGCTTCCGGGTGGCATGAACCGTATTATCGATCGTCAAATTAAAGCTGCCGAGAATCAAAACCCTAATATTTCTGCACTCCAGCTTGTGGAGTGCATTCCTCTTTTTAATACCGCAGTACAGGAAGCCCATAAACGTTCACAAGATACCGTAAAAAAGTTTTCCATATACCGCGATATTCGTATTTGTATCTATTTTGGAAATTCTGCCGGAATGCCATATTCCCGAGTTCCTGTACAACTTCAGGATCTCATTTCGCAGCATATTAAACCTTTAATCGGAAAACCGCCTACTCAACGGAAAAAACCCACGCCTAAAGATTTTGAGAATACCCTCAATGCAGTTGAAGAAGAAAGCGGCAGGTTTTATCCCACCGGGCCTGTTGCAAAATCTCTTTTTAAAAATAAATGTGTTGTTCTTGAGGGAGTCGCGGGCTGTGGAAAGTCTTACCAGATCAATACTCTCTCACGTGAGGATACTGGGTACGGCAAGGCCAACATTACAACGGTAGTCTTCCACCCGTCCACGAGTTACGAAGAGTTCGTGAGCGGTCTGCGTCCAAACTTTTCACGCCAAGAAGATGAGCCTGAATTTGTGTCTCACGAAGGTGTATTTCTTCAAGCCTGCCGAAAAGCTGTTGAGAACCCCACGACACCACATCTGCTTTTCATTGACGAGATTAACCGCGCCAATACCTCCCGTGTTTTCGGCGACCTTATGCTCGTTATTGAAACGTCAAAGCGTGTTTCCGTAAAAAAACTTCAGGATCATCGTGAAAAACTTTACGGTTCAGTATTTGCAGCTGATGCGGATATTCCCCAGGGTTTCACCTATGCGACTTTGCAAACTCCGCTTTATTATCAGGGTAAAATATATAACCGTTTAGTAGTTCCAGATAACCTGCACATTCTGGGAACTATGAATTCTACCGACCGCTCTGTGGGTACCATTGATTTGGCTTTGCGCCGTCGCTTTATCTGGATGGAAATGAATCCTCACAATGAAACAGATTTGCGTACAGAGCTTGAAGCTGAACGAGGTGCTATTTCTGAAGAATTAGACATCGTTATAGAACGGTATGCGGATATTAACGCCATTCTTGAATCCGAGGTTGGCCCGGATGCACGTCTAGGACATTCCTATTTCTTCTCTCGAAATTCCACCCCCGAAGACATTGCACGGGCTTTGTTAACCCAGCTTGCGGAAATTGCAGCGACTTTCAATATCAGTTCCGGCATTCTCGAAAAGATCGGTTCTATCAATGGGCTATCCGTCAAGATGGTGGGCCAGCGACTCGGCAGCCGCCCACGCGTGGTTGGTTCATGGAGCGGTCCCGGTCTGCCTTCTGCTCCTAAGCCCGCAGGTCAAATTCCCTGGTTGGAAGTAACGAGTGGTGAGTGAAGTTCGCTACTTTCAAGCGAGCGCGCGCGGTAACGGTGTCGGCGTTACGATCCTAAAACACACGCATCCTCAGCCGGGTGTCGTGCATACTCTGGTTATCCATGTGCTGCCCAAGCTCTGGTGCAAACAATGGGTATCGGCTGAGCAGCCGGAGGTTATTGCGCCTTTTAATGTGAAAATCGCCCCTGAGGCAGGCGGACAGTTCTCCTCCGTGCAGGATCCTGAGTCTTCGCTTTACGAGCATAGCGATGACGGTACGTTATCTCTCTATGTCTATGAGACTGAGATTCTGGTGCTTCCGAAGCCTTGGGCTGGGTATTTAGAGACGGTTTCGGGCTCTGCCCTGCCGCCGCATGATGATGATAATGAGGGCGGTGCCTCAGATCCACTGTGGACAGCGCTGGAGTACCCTGAAAAGCCTGTCTATGCAGTGGCTGCTACGGTTTGTGGACGGGTTTTAGGACCGGCTACAGCCCGTGAGAATATGGACTTTTCGGCAGGTGGTCAAGGTACTGGCTGGCAGAAGGTTTCTTTGTTATGGCGTATGCTGGCAGAGCATCATGAGGAACAGGCAATTATTCAGGGACATCGTGACATTACCCCGCAGGGTTCCGAACTTTTTCCGCATATTCCTTCGCTCAAAGAGGCTATGTACCGCGTTTTTGTTGATTCAAGCGGGCAGGCTTTGGCGCATCGTCGTCCGGTTTTTGAGCCTGAGGTGGATGAATTACTTTTTGTGCGTGGTCGTATGCTTCCACGCGAGCTTGTAAACCGGCGGATTAACCGACGTATTGGGGTTGTTTGCGAGTTCGATTCTCTGACGACAGATACGCATTTATGGCAAATGATCCGCGCCGGATTACAGCAGGTGGCAACTCATGCCGCCGATAATGAGGTCGTCGACGATGCTTTAGGGTACGAGTCTGTGTTGCGTGATGTGAGCACGCAGAATATTCGTAGTCTGCTGACCGAAACGCTCTCCCCTGCTTTTGCTATGCGATTGTCGGCACAAACTTTGCGCGCTTACCAATATGCGCAATCTATTTTGTCGCAACAATATGGCTTTGGTTTAAGCGATAGTCCGTATGAAGCGGGTGTGCTGGCAAATATTAAATTTGATACTTCGTCATTATGGCGAAAAATGTTGGTGCGGGCCCTCACGGATACCGGTTTAGAAGTGCGTGTGGAAAGCCCCGTTGGTATGCTTTATCACCGCAATGCTGAGGGTCGCCAGCAGGGTGTGGCCTTTGCGAAACCAGATATGATGCTGTATTCCCGAGGCATTCTGGTCGCAACCCTTGATGGCAGGTACACCACGTATTGTGAAGATTTAATGCAGCGATCCGAGCATGAACGGTACCGAATGCTGGCGGTCGCGTACCGCACGGGTGCGGACGGTTATACAGCATATCCGGTAGCCGGTAACGGAACTCTAGGCAGGATCCTGACGGTAGGCGAACCCGGGACGTATCCTCAGGCACCTATGTCTGCGGAACATCATGTGACTACCTGCGGGGTGCGTTTCCCTCAACCCGAGGATGGACGCACTACCGCTGATGCCTCGCATTTGGCGAAGGTGCTTAGGAAGGTTCCTGCTGAGCCTTCATAGAGTGCAAAAGGCCCGCAGGCGTGACCTATGCCGAACTCCTAGCGTGGTGCTGTTGATGTCTCTGTTCTTCCCCCAATACCCATAGGGCGCTTTTAGAAGGCTTCTGCAATAATTTCAGGAATGCGCTCCGGGTTCACCAGATCGGGATGGGTACCGTTCTTCAACGTGACGGTACGGAACGAGCCCACATGAGGCTCCCAGCCGTGCGCATCCAGATAGGGTTGATCGTCATGGCTCACTCCAATCAATACGACTTTTCCGCCAAAGTTAAGGTGGTTCGAGCCGCGCATAAGGGCGGCAGAGGCACGCATAGATTCCAAACATACTTCTAGCTTGTCTTCGGGTAGATATCCCATAGCCGACCCGGCATCTCGCAGTCGTTCGAGCGTCTGTGGCAAGTCAAGAACGGTCTGCGCCGATACTTCGGGAAGACCGCCCATACGTAAGAGGGCACGAAAGCTCTCTTGCTCGTCCGGTTCAGGAATCCCCTGCCACTGTTCGACGGGGTATGCATCCAGAAGCGTAACCTGTTGTACATCGTAACCGGCAGTCTCGGCAAGCGCGGCTACCTCGACGGCGGCAGTACCGCCAACGGACCAGCCCATCAGGGAAAATTGTGATGGAAGCTGACGTTCCTCAAGGGTCTCACGAATACGCGCAAGATACCCCTCGGCGAGTTCACGAAGGCTCTGGGCGTAGCCAGCATTTGGGTTCGTGAATGCCTCATGTTGCAGTGCGTAAACCGACGGATGCCCGGGTATGTAGGGCAGATAGGCGGCATAGCACCATCCCAGGCCGCCGGCAGGCGGCAGGATAAAGAGCGGTACGGTATTTTTCGATGTTGCGAAGTCCGCCGAGTCCACCTCACGCAGAGGCAGAACCGGGGCGAACTCGATATCAGGAGAATCCTCGTTCAAGACCGCAGCGAGCCCCTTGACCGTGGGATTAGCGAAGAGGGCACCAATACTGAGCGTCTTTCCAAGGTTTTCTTCAATCTTGGCGATGACGGAGAGTGCCGCAAGGGAGTTACCACCCGCTACGAAGAAGTCTTCGGTTACGCCGAATTGTGAGCGTCCCAGCACACCCGCGATAATCTCGCTAATTTGCTGTTCTAAAAGTCCATGGGGGCCGTCTGCGGTGTTGGTATCAAAGGTAAACTCGATCTGTGCCAGGTTTTTGCGATCTGTCTTGCCTGAGGGGCTAACCGGGAACTGAGCCATGGTGTGCCATAGGTGCGGTGCCATATAGTCCGGCAAGGTGTTCTCACAATGTTGGCGAGCTTGAGCAACGATACGGTTGCGTTCTGTTTCAGAAACGTCACCTATCTCTAGGAACGCCGCGAGAGCAGGTTCGGGCATCTTCGTGTAGAGCAAAACGACGGCGCTATGGACTCCCTCAACGTGGGAGAGTGTAGTTTCGATATCGCCAAGCTCTAGACGTTGCCCATGTAATTTTACTTGGTAATCGGCACGACCACGGTAGAGGATGACTCCGCGAGGGTTTTTGTCCAGGGTGCCGGGTTCCTGGTTTGTGGCGGTGAGGTTCCACTCGGCAAGATCGCCAGTACGGTAAAGCCGCTCCCCCGTAGCGTTGTCCAAGATAAAGGCTTGTGCAGTTGCCTCGGGATTGTTCTGATACCCCACAGCAAGCTGTGCACCCGAAAGGTAGAGTTCCCCTACGAATCCGGGCGGTATCGGCTGTAAAGCCTGGTCGAGAATACGGGTTTGGGTGTTCCAAACGGGCTGGCCGATAGGAACAGTACTGCACTCTGGGTTTTGGGAGCTATCCCAGAAGGTAACATCGACGGCGGCTTCCGTAGGTCCATAAAGATTTAAAAGGTAAACACCCATAATATTATGCGCGCTGAGAATATGATCCTTCTGAAGTGCCTCGCCCGAGCAGATAAGATAGCGCACATGGTGTCGCTGCTCCCCCGATCCAAAACCTGCTTCAGCTAAAGTACGTTGAGCGTAGGGAGACTCTAGGAAAGCGGTGAGCATCGTGGGTACGAAATGCAGACAGGTAACGTTCTGTTCGGCGATAACACGCGCCAGGTAGGCCGGATCCCGGTGCCCATCAGGAGCGGCAATAACGACGGCGGCCCCTTCCTGAAGCGGCCAATAAAGCTCCCACACATGAACATCAAACGATATAGGCGTTTTATGTAAGATGCGGTCCCCCGCACGGTCTTGTGTGGATGCGCCGACCGGAATCTGTGACTGCTGCCAGCGTAACCGGTTATCAATGGAACGATGACTAATCGCAACACCTTTGGGTCGCCCTGTCGAACCCGAGGTAAACAAGATATACGCGGTATCACCCAGTGCTGTGCCGATACCCGGGAATGTTTTTGCCTCGGGAACATCTACAAGGTTTAGAGGTTCTCCGACAGGAGCAGTTAAGGAAGTAAATTCAAGTTGCTGCAGCCCGCACAAACTCTGCGTATTCGCTGGTTTTAGCTCGGCCTCTGCAATAGGACTCAGCCCGGAACCATACACAAGCGCCGAACACTGCGCATCTTCCACCATGGAGCTCACACGTTCGGCGGGCAGATCCGGCAAAATCGGCACATAGACAAACCCTGCATAGAGCGCCGCATATAAGGCGATATATTGTTCAAGTCCTCGATGAAAACGTAGGCCTACAGCAGTTCCAGGGCAGACGCCAGCTTCCAGCATCGCCTTTGCTAGGG
The DNA here is from genome assembly GCF_001814655.1 of Rothia sp. HMSC069C01. Lineage (NCBI taxonomy): Bacteria > Bacillati > Actinomycetota > Actinomycetes > Micrococcales > Micrococcaceae > Rothia > Rothia sp. HMSC069C01. The sequence goes on along the minus strand of NZ_KV817408.1, from coordinate 242,378 downwards.
CGCGGGCTCGCACATCCAGCTCGTGATACGTGAGTACCTGCGAAAACTCATAGGCCTGCGGAGATTGCGGGGACAACGTACCGTCCTCATCCGGCGCGCAGGCGTAGAGTGCGGGTTCGTTCGGGTAGCGTGTGAGCGCACCCTGAAAACGCTGAAGCAAAGTTTTATACTCTATCGGATGCGCGGTAGCGTTAAACAATTCCAGCAGCTCCACCTCATGCGGTAACGCAGTCGTCAGGGTATCCATCGACCGCTCCTCAAGGGCAGCCTGAGCCCAAGATTCCAACCAATTTTGTAGGTGCCGGGCGTGAAATTCTACGTGCTCATGGGTGTAGAGGTTCGGGTTGGCATCAAGCTCTACAGAAATTGTGTGACCGCGCCCGGGTATGCCTCGCAGGGTAATGGTCATATCCGCAACTGGTCCCGCAGATATGTTATGAATATACCCCACAGAAGCAGGCGTGTTTTCGGTAGGTGCACCTAGCGGTAAAGCGGCATCAAACGGTATAACGTTGATCTGGGCGCCAAAGAGGCGGCTGTCATTGGACTGCGCTAAACGTTCTAGGTCTTCTTGTCGAGCAAGCGGATGTGAGGCGTTTCGTGCATACTGGTTCTTTACGCTATCGAGTGCCTGTGCAATACTTCCCATACCTGAAACCTGTACAGGAAGCACGTTCACGGCGGTGGTTCCAGTCTGAGTGCTGGTCTTGCCGAGAGCACGGGTTTCTGCGGGAACCTGAGCCCCAAATATACGGTTCATCTGGGGTACACCAAAAGCAGCGCTTCTATGCCCACCAATACGGGCCAGATAAGACCCTACGGCACCGGTTACAGTAACGGGCCAGGAGGTTCCGTACATTTTGCCAATTTCCAGCATATCTCGCTGTAATTTATCAGGCAGGGTCAGTACCTCACGCAAGGCCTGTGGTGCCGGTGATGCACTTCGTGCTGCCAGCGATGTATCGGGTTGGCTAAGTACTTCCACTTGCTCAGAAGTCCACAAGGCCAGGTCCTCTTCTCGGGCATGTTCGGCAGCGTGATCAGCCCGAAGAAGCTCCATTAGAGAGGCGCGTTTAACAGTAGGCAGAGGTTTTCCGGCGCTCAAAGCACGATAGATAGCTGCTACGCGAGACAGAGCGTTAAACACCGCAAAACCGTCTGCCACCACATGACTAAAGCTGTGGTAAACCCAGAGTTTACCCCCGTAGTATGTGACAGCGGAGCGTACCGTAACACCCGCATCGGTGATCAGCGGTTCGCGGATCAGCTCGGATGCCCAATCACGCACCGTTGCCGGAACGGGATTCTGCTCTTCCGTTTTTTCCTGAGTCGGGAGGGAAATTACCGGAAGTACCTCAAGATTAGTCAGAAACTCATCAAGTGGCATGACTCGTTGCTCTGGACGCCCAGTCTGCACGCGCGTCTGCACCCGGAAACCTTCATTTTCACGGTAGAGCTGAATAAATGCCTCACGCAGGTAATCAAGATTCGTCTCGGGTGGGCATTCCATGATCTCTGCCGTGTTATAGCAGGGATTTTTGGGATCGATAATAGCGGCAAGATAAATACCTTGAGCGCTTTTGGTCAGGGGAATCCAGTCATGCTTGGACCCACTATGCTCGGTGATGCTCATATTCCGGTCTATTCTTTCAGGCGGTGTCGTGTGCTGGTTGGGTGAGTATCGGCCTTATACAGGTACCGATTTCGTCAAAGTTAGCTGATGCGATTGAGCAAAAATTCGACGGTCGGGTTTTCTACCAATTCAGTGAATTCGATAGTAATCCCCTTGCCCGCGAGGTCATCGAGCAGGGCAAAAGCGCCCATTGAGTCCATCCCCAGAGAAAAAAGGTCGGTCGTAGACTCGGAAAAGGCGGTATCCAGCGAATCCGCCTCGTGGATGTACTGAGCAAGCAGGGGGCGAAGAGTAGTCTCTGCGGACATTATGTTCCTCTCTGGCATCATGTCTTATGTATGCGAAAATTTATATACACATAAATTGTAGATTAGGTTACCCTATATGAAAACTATGTAAATCTTTACATAACCGTCATATAGCGGGTGTTGACTACCTATACGTGACTATTATTCTCTGCGCATGCCTCATAGAGCACCTGCTTTTGAGTTAAACTTCCGGGGTAAGAACCTCAAGATTCTTACCCCGGTATTATGGTATCCGCACGCTTATTTAGCCCGCGCTAATGCTTACCTTAGTTACTCTTACTCCTGAGCCAGCATCTCAACTAGTTTAACGCGAAGTTCACGGCGTGAGATCTTACCCACGTTTGTGGTTGGCAGAGAGCTCAATACCTCCACACGTTCGGGGATCTTAAAATCAGCCAGCTTCTTTTCAGTGAAATACTCATACATGGTACGGCGCGGATTCTCACCGAGCGATTTCCCAGCCTGAGGTACAACTATCAAGCAGACGCGCTCACCCACAGCTTCATCGGGCAGGCCAAGGGCTACTGCATCCAAAATATCCGGATGCTCTAACGCCAACTCCTCAATTTCATCCACCGAGATCTTCTCACCGTTACGGTTAATTTGATCTTTAGCGCGTCCAGTAACTTCAAGATACTTTCCCGCGACTATACGCACGATATCGCCCGTGCGGTAGAAACCGTCTTCAGTAAAGCTGAGCTGATTAGCGTTTTCTTCGCGATAATACCCGCGAATCGTATAGGGCCCGCGCGTGAGGAGGTGACCGCTCTGCCCTGGCTCGACCGGGTTATCCTGTTCATCCACTACGCGGATTTCATCAGCCGGGCTGATAGGGTATCCCTGAGTATTCATGCGTATATAGGGTTCATCACGCAGACGAGTGTAATTCACCAAGCCTTCCGCCATGCCGAAAACCTGTTGGATTCTCACATCTAGGGTTGTTTCGAGCTCCCCCGCCACCGTCGGAGCAAGTTTCGAGCCACCCACCTGAAGCACGCGGAGCGAGGGCAGATGCACGTCACGTTTCTTTACAGACGCCAGCCAGGCCTGCGCCAAGGGCGGTACGAGTGAGGTGAAGGTAACGCCTTCCATCTGAATCAGATTAAGCGCCGTCTGAGGGCTAGGATCAGCAGCAAATACGAGCTTACCCTGCATGCACATCACGCCCAGGATCCCAGGCGAACTCATCGTGAAATTATGTGCCGCAGGAAGCACCACCAACATGGTTGTGTTGTTATTCAGCTTGCAGATATCGGCGGAACCACGCACCGAGTACAAGTAGGCTGCGTGAGTGCGCGGAATTAGCTTTGACATACCGGTTGTACCGCCGGAAAGCTGCAAAAATGCGATCTGCTCGCTTGCCAGAGTATTTTGGGTATTCTGCACAACACCGGGATGGAACGGTTCAGCCAGCTCCGCCTCGCTCAACGGGGTTACCGGGAGCGCAGCATCAAGGGCAATAGGCGGTTCTAGACCATCAGCGCGCATCGTCTGTGCCACATCGTCGGCGAGCGCTGCAAAATCTGCTCCCGGGGTTTTCGAGGAAAATATATGCGCAGCGGCATCAGTGCGGGTTGCAAAATGGACAAGCTCACTCGTGCGGTGCTGTGGCAGGCAAAAGACCGGTAAGGCTCCTGCCCAAAAAATACCCATGAGATATATCAGGTATTCGGCGATATTTCCTAATTGTAAAAGCACACGATCGCCGGGTTGCACCCCGGCATTCTCTAGGCGACGTGCTGCGGCACGAGCAGCCGCCTCCAACTCGCCATAGCTCAGTCGAATCTGCTGCGGTTTGCCCTCTGCGTCGCTCTGTGCATGCGAAAGTGCCACTAACGCCGGAAAATGTGGCTTAGCACGGCAGGCATCAAGCAGAAACTCGGGTATGGTCTGATCAATCCAGTACCCTTCTTCACGGTAACGCCGTGCGAAATCCTCAGGAATCAGTGGGGTTTCAAGCAGTTCGGAGCGTTCCACAATCTGTTCGGTCATGTTTATGTCTTTCTCGGCTATAAGATTTTAGGGGTTGGGCATAAGAATGCGATTCAGCGCGGGTATGATAGCTCCACGCCAGCAGGCGTAGTCGTGGCCGCCGTTGAATACAGTGTAGTTCAGGCGTGTGTCCACAGATTCGAGTTCCTGAACAAAACGCTGATGCGGCGGCAGCAGAATCCATTCCTGCTCGCCTACCTCGACCTCAAGGTGAAGGTGGGACAGACGGTGTAGTTCATTGGCTTCACGAAGCTGTGAGAGTTTGTCGAAAACTTGGGGCTGCCACAGTGAAGATGACTGGGCAATTGCGGCTCCGAAGGATTCTGGGCGTGAGAAAACCGCCAGCAGAGAAGACAGTCCGCCTAAGGATTGTCCGTTGATGATAATATCCTGTGGCTCTGGCCGCAGCCCGTGATGACGCCTCAAATGAGGAAGCGCTTCTTCCACAATATAGTCGGCTATGGGGCTGTCTCCATTGAGCTCTTGCCAGCGGCGTTCTCGGCCGCCCGAGTGCAGAAAGAAGACATTCATATCCGGAATACGCCCGGCGGCACAGGCTCGGTTGAGCATATGCTCCATACCGTGCCCGTACCAGACTTCACCGTCGAAGAGGATGAAGAGCGGAGAATCGGGGCTTGGGTTTCCTACCCGTCCCAACAAATATTGGTGTCCGTCCGCAGTACTCATCCAGCGTGGTTCAGGAAGGCTGTCGAGTTCCTGTTGGGTGAGCAGAAACTCATGAACCGGCGCATCGGCAAGTTCAACCACGCCCATACAACGGCCAATACGGTTGCAGACGGTCTTCGGGTTAAGCGGGTCGCCTTCACCAGAATCAAGAGCGGTGCGCAGTGTCACCTGATCGTCCTCCCCCAGCCAGATCGGGCGTTCCCCCGGCAGTGTGGGAATAAAGTTATAGGAAGCCCGCCAGTCGGTGCGCATCTGGAAGCTCAGCTCCCACCAATCGGTGCCTGGAATACGTTCCATCAGAGACAACGGCAGGTTTTTCTCATCTGTCAGTCGATTGACAAAAATGAGAACCTGCTCTGCCGTGGCATGCTGATACAGGAATGTGACAATGCGTTCGTTCTCATTCGCTGTTCCGTCGTCATAGTAAGCCTGCTCTATAAGTGGAGTTCCATCCGCTACGATCTCTGTGATGCGGGCGTTAAGTTCCTGCGTGTCCACGGCTTCGTTTACGATGCGCGTCATAAGCGGGCTGGGTACGCGCGGGGCAGGTGTTGGGCGCGGGGTTTTAGGCGGCATAGGACGCGCCATGATCTTTGACTTGAGATTCTGTGTGATTTTATGTGGAAGGGTCTCAAAATCACCCATAAAAGGCTCCTTAGTGACCTTCGCGGGCGGCGGCAATTGCGTCCGCGGCAATAGTAATCTCTTGGTGAGCTGCCGGAACTACCAGTGGTGTTCCGGTACAGGGGTCATCGCATATAACAGATTCTAGGTCGAAAACTTCCTGAATTAGCTCGGCAGTGACAATTTCCTGAGGGTCACCCTGAGCGATAATCCTACCTTCCTTCATGAGCACCGCATGAGTGGCGTATCGGAAAGCCAGGTTCAGATCGTGCAGCACAACCGCAACGGTATGCCCCTCAGAGTGGAGCTTCTTGGTAAGGTTTAGCACCTCAATCTGGTGGGTAATATCCAGGTAAGTGGTTGGCTCGTCCAGCAGAATCAAAGGCGTCTGCTGGGCAAGGGTCATGGCAATCCACACGCGCTGACGCTGACCGCCGGAAAGCGCCTCAATAGGACGTTCGGACAGTTCCAACACGTTCGCGGCTTCCATAGCCTCAACGCAGGCAGCCTCATCTTTCTCAGACCAGGAACGCAGAAGGGATTGATGCGGGTACCGGCCGCGTGCCACAACATCCGCCACGGTCAACCCGGTGGGTGCCTCCGGCGTTTGAGGAAGCATGGCGAGAATCTGCGCGATGGAGCGGGATTTCATCTTTGAAAGCGGCAGACCATCAAGAAAGACCTTTCCGCCTTTGAGAGGATTCACACGCGCCAGAGCTTTGAGTAAGGTAGATTTACCGCAGGCGTTAGGACCCAAAATAACGGTAAGCTCACCCTCAAGCACCTTGAAGTCTATACCGCTGAGCACTGTGTGGTCGCCATAGGCTACGACCATGTCTTCGCCTGCGAGTCGGCTTTCGCTAATCTCTGCACGAGCCTTCACTAGCTCTTCTTCCTTTCAAGGTAAATCAGGTAAATCAGATATAAACCGCCCAGGGCGCCGGTAACCACACCGACCTGTAGGGTACGGCCGGGAATTGCAAACCTTCCAATAAGGTCTGAGGCCAGCACCATCAACGCACCCATGAGGGCAGATCCGAAAAGGGTAACTCCGCCACTTCGCCCCAGGGTTTTCACGATATGCGGGGCAGCAAGTGCCACGAATGCGATGGGACCGGCGGTCGCGGTTGCGAGCGATACGAGAAGCACACCGAGGAAGAGCGCACACACCCGATAGGCGTTGACATTCACGCCTAGTCCTGACGCCACGCTATCGCCAAACCGAATGGCCCCGAGAGGGCGTACTATGGCTAGAAGCGCGGGAACTGTGACAATCAGAAAAATCATCAGTGTAATCGTACGCGGCCACGACATATCATCGAGAGAACCGGCAAGCCAGGATGCCGCCGTCTGCGCCTGAGTCAGTGATGCCCGAACTACTAACAGCGAGTTGAACGCCGCAAGAGTCGATCCTACGCCAATACCCACAAGCACTAGGCGGAACCCGCGTAAACCTGTATGTCGAGTCAGTAACCACACCGTAATGGATGTTGCGATACCGCCAATGAGGGCACCGATAGCAACTTCTACCGGGCCAGAGTCGAAGACGATAATCTGCAGGAGTGCACCAGTTGCAGCACCGTGTGTAAAGCCGATAATATCCGGTGAGCCCAGCGGATTACCTGAGATTACCTGGAACAGCGCCCCTGAAAGCCCCAGAGCTGCGCCCACAAGCAGAGCTGCCACGATGCGCGCTTCACGCTTCTGTACTAAGACCACTGTGATGCGTTTACCCCGCCCAACGAGAGCATTGATAACGTCCATCGTCGTCACTTTGTATTCGCCCTGTTGTAGCCCCCACAGGCTTAGTGCCACAATGAGAGCGATCAGCACAATGTTAAGCACAATAACCCGCCAAGGAACCTGCGCCTGAATGAGTCCGCGTGAGTTAAGAACGAGCCTGCCAGCCAAGTCGTGACCGCGCCGTGCGCCTCGAGGGCGCGAAGCTTCCTGTTTCTGAGTCTTGAGGTTCGTCGCCTTAGTCTGTGTATCTGTCATCAGAGAGCCTCCACCTTACGACGAGTCATCAGGAATAGGAAGAGGGGTGCCCCTGCAAGGGTAGCGATAATTCCTACCTGAGTTTCCTGCGGGTGCTCCGGGGTCGCCATAATAACACGGGCTAAGACATCGGACATGAGCAGCCAGACAGGACCTAGAAGCGCGGAGCCGTAGTTAACCCAGCGCACATCATTGCCCATTATGGCACGCACTACGAAGGGAACTGCCAAACCGACGAAGGAGATTGGTCCGATGGCAGCGGTTGCCGCACCTGCAAGAAGCGTTACGGCAAGAAGTGTGAGGTTTTGAGTTTGATACACTCGTACGCCTAGGGAGATAGCGGCTTCTTCACCCATACTTAGCGCGTTGATCGAGGGTGCTACAAAAAACGCTAAAAGGAGACCCACGAGGATCACGGGGGCAACGGCCTGTGCAACTGATATATCGCGCCCTTCTAAAGACCCAGTAACCCACACACGAAATTCGTCAAAAGCATCTTGGTTCGAGAGCATAAGTCCCTGCGCTACAGCGGCAAGGGCGGCAGAGATAGCCACACCGGCGAGAGCTAACTTAACAATAGAGCCGTCTCGACCACGCCCGAGGGTATAGACGACAGTGGCGGCTATAGCGCCCCCAACAGCGGCGGCAATCATATACTGCCAAATACCGAGAACACCGAAAAGTACAACAGTGAGGATGACTGCAACGGCGGCACCGGCGTTGACACCCATCAGACCAGGTTCGGCGAGTGGGTTACGGGTGAGTGATTGCATGAGTGATCCGGCAACTGCGAGGGCCGCCCCGCAGGCTATCCCGATGAGTGTCCGCGGAATGCGCTGCTCAAAGATAATGGCATGACTTTCGGGGGTTGATTGCCCCGCTAAGGTTTCTACGATGCTGTCGGGGGAGAGTGATTTTAGCCCAACAGTTAGCGAGGCAAGAATACTCACGCCGAGCAGAACCGCGAAAATAATAAGCCAGGTTATTCGTCGGCCGTTTTTTTCGTTGCGCCCACTTTTCATGGTTCGTGAGGCTCCTGTGCGTTCCAAGGTTACGCTCAACGAGACTCCTTTATTATGTGTGGTCTAAGATACAGTGCTATCAACAACGCTACCGTAAAGGTAGCTAAGACCGCCTTATCTCGATACCGTGTCTTGATCCCTATTGCGTTAGGGTACCTTTGGTTCTTCTCCTGAGCAAGAGTGCCAAACGCGCGTCGCAAAGGAGCGTTACCTCCCCTGCGGCGCGCGCTTGTCACCATTGTCTATGGACGCTTCCGAATAATCAGTACAGCAATAGCACCGATAATAGCAACGCCAAGCACAGATACGCCCAGCCACGGGAATTCCTGACCATACGTTACCGTTGTGTTACTGGTTTTATGGCTATCTGCCTGTGTCTTTGCGGAGCTAGAGGCCGACGCGCTACTCTTCGCACTGCTGGATGCAGAGGCGCTGGCGGTCTTCTTCTGCTCGCTCTTGTTAGCGTTCTGGTCGTTTTTCTGATCGGAGGAATCTTTATTCCCGCCCTCGTCAGCCTCAGCGTTCAAACGATCATACTCTTCTTTAGAGATAGGGTTGCCATCAGCATCAAGATAGACGGTCTCTTGCTCAGATGAACCACCGTCCTGTGCCGAGTTACCGCCGTTATCTTCGGAACCATTATTACCCGAACCTTCAGATCCGGCGTTATTGTTGGACGAAGAATCGGAGCCGCCCTTAGAGGACCCTCCGTTATTTGACGAGCCGCCATTATTGCCGCCCCCATTATCGGATTCTCCAACGGTAAATACAGGGCTCTTATTGGTGGTACCTGGTTCCTGTCCCATCTTTTTTCCGTTGGCATCGTATTTAGCGGCACCGGGCGCCAAAAAACGCAAAGTATGTTCTCCAGAGCCAACGGAATCTGGTAAAACAAAGGATCCGTTCAGATTACCCTTGCTATCAGCCTGTTGCTGATGTACACGACCTTCATCGTCGATCTTGACCGTCACGGTAGAGTTGGGTGGAAAACCGGATAGCGTAAAGTTCACTACTCCGCCGGGAGTCACATGAGGACTTACAGTTGAGCTAGTTCCTGGAGAGTTGTTAGATGCACCTCCGGGTGGGATCGCATTCGCAGCTCCCATCCCCAGGCCAAGACTAAGGGATATTGCCGCGCAGGCAGTGAGCGCCTTTGATACTGTCTTTGTGGTTCGCATGAGTTTCCTCTTCTGTGCGACTAGTGGTAATTTATACCGGTTCCCTCCCCCACCGACGGTGTGGGAGGGAACCCTAATGTTTGAGATATTGTGTATATTTCCTCAGGTGTGAGAGGTGATTACGCCCTCTTGCGGAAGGTTAGTGCAAGCACCAAGATAATCAGACCCGCGATAGAGAGCAACACGTTATTTGCATTGTTCGCAAACCAACGCGAGAAGCCGCTAAGCTCAGCGCCAATGATATTGGGGGCACTATTGCTGTCGGACTGTGTTGCCGCGGTAGTTGCATTGCCCTGGGTACCGTTTTTACCGGGCGCGGCCTTGGCCGTGCGGGTTTTCTTGGGTGCGCTCTTGGCGTGGGCACCGCTGTTACTACCGTTCTTTGCGGCAGCTTTAGCGCGTGCCTGCACACGGTTAATGAGCGTATCGTTTTCCAGTTCAGCAGCAGCCCCAAGAGAAGCCTGCTTCGTAATGCTGCCTTGACGGGCTGCATAGTTGATTCCGGAGCTCTGGGTGGGAATAGGTGCCACAGAGCCATATCCTGATCCGTTGTTACCCAACCCGGCATCATAGCCGCCTGCGATTGAACCATTGTTAGAGGCGTGATTACTACTTACAGGGGCTAACGTGGAGCCGTCAGCGCCAGCAATCGTAACGGACAATGTCACCGAATGCTGCTCGTCGCCCTTCTGTAAACTACCGGTCAGGAACGTGATATCGTGAACGGTGCCCACGCCCCATTTATCGCTATTTGGGAACGGCAAAGTATAGGTAAACTTGCCATCAGCATCAGCCTGAATAATGGCCACAACACCACGAGACGCATAGTCTTTACCGTTATAGACCACGGCACGGTCAAGTTTGATGTCACCGCCATCGTATTTAACGGCGATAACGCTATAGGGGCTCCATCCAGAACCGTTAACGACGATTCCCTGACCGTGGGTCACAGTCTTAGGACCGGTTACGGTAGCATCACCGTCGGACGCAGTCTGAGTCTCAACGACAGGAGCAGGTGCAGTAGGTGCAGGTGCATTATTTTGTGCACCCTGTTTCGCAGTACCGCTCTGATTATCTGCTGGGCTAGGCTGAGCGCCGGTGTTACCATCATTTTGATGATCCTGTGCAGGAGGTTCGGTAGGCTGAGGCTCTGGTTTCTTGGTGTTATCAGCCGGAGGGTTAACTGTCTGCTGACCGGTGTCTTTCGGAGTCTCAGCAGTAGCAGGGGCATCACCTACAGTCACGTTGAGAGTTACCGAATGCTTCGCAGCGTCGCCCTTTTGCAAACTGCCGCTTAGGAAGTTAATCTCGTGCTGTGAACCGTCCGTCCACTTCTCAAATCCGGTTGAATTCTCAGCGTTCGGGAACGGCAGCTTTGCGGTGAACGTACCATCAGGATTAGCCGTAACGACGGCTACAACACCGCGTCCAGCTAAATCCTTACCGTCATACGTTACGGGATTCGTAGACTTGACTTCACCGCCGTCGTACTTCACGGCGATCACAGAACCGGTACCGTCGGCATTCTTCCAGCCGGTACCGCTAACCTCGATTTCCTGACCATTTTTCGCGTATTTCACACCGGTCACGGTAACGCCGTTGGACTCAACAGTCTGCGAGTTCTCAGAAGCGGCAGGAGCAGGATTATTTTCTGCCGGTTGAGGAGCTGGTTTCTCTTCTGCCTTAGGCTGCTGCTCTGCTTCGTTCTTAGCAGCGTTGTCAGCTTTGGGCTGTACCGGAGTTTCCTCAGCTTTAGGGGTCTCTTCTGCCTTCGGAGTATCAGCAGGAGTCTCATTCTTAGCTACCTCATCAGTCTGAGGCTGCTGTGCAGGCGTTTCTTCAGCCTTTGGAGCTTCTACAGGGACCTCATTCTTGGGGGTTTCTTTCACCTGAGGCTGCTCGGGAGTCTCAACTTTTGGAGTTTCGGCTGCCGGAGCTTCTTCGCCCACAGTTACCGTGTGAGTTGCTGAGTGCTGCTCATCGCCCTTCTGCAAACTGCCGCTCAGGAAGTTAATCTTGTGTTCTGAACCGACGGTCCAGTTAGCATTAGTGGGGAAAGGGATGGTTGTGGTGAAGTTACCGTTCTCGTCTGCCTTAATAACCGCTATAACACCGCGTGCCGACAGATCCTTACCATCGTGCGTCACCGGTTCTGTGGGTTTAACCTTACCGTCATCATATTTCACAGCGATAACGGCGTTGGCACCCCACCCCGAGCCGCTAATCTCAAGGCCCTGACGGTTCTTAATAATCACGGAGCCGGTAACAGTAGCACTGTCGGTTGCTTTCGCGGCGGGTTGTTCTACCTTCCCTTGAGGCATTCTCTCGTTGCCTTCACCGGGAACCTTCACAGCAGGATCCTGCGCCTGCGCATTATTACCGGCTTGGGCGGGGGTAGCGTCCGGAGTTTGACCCGGATCTTCAAGAGCAGTTGCGGGAGTTGTTACGCCGGGTGCAAGCAAAGCACCCGCAAGCGCTACCACGGCACTGTAGCGGGCGGCATGATGTGCGTGCTGTGTCATCGTTATGTTCCGTTTCGTGTATAAGGTTTTCAAGCTCTTTTAAGACAGCCCCAGGGGCATGTTGCTGTCTTTCAAAAGCATTTTGTGTATCTTCAGCGTATTCGTCGTTGAGTATTCAAGAGCCTAGATGCGGCACCTCCTCAAGCGAGGTGCCGCGTCTAAAATCTAATCCTACTGTCCCTGATTATTGTTTTGATTTTCGAGTAGTTTGCTGCGAACATCCGCAACAATACCGTTCATCAACAGAGGACCACCGGTTGAGGTCCATTTAGAACCCTCAACCGTAATAATATGTTCGTTCTGGTAGGCTTTCAAATTCGTGAAGCCAGATGTGGCCTCTGCCTTCTTCAAAACTTCTGATGCACCATTGGCGCTAGCATCACCTTGAACATTCGGGTTCTTCTGGCTTGCGCCACCCAAAGTACCAATAAACATGTAGTCGGCGTCAATATCTGAGAGGTTCTCTAAAGAGACCGGCTCTGAGTGACCCTGCCCTTCACGATCCTGTGCCGGGGGACGCTGCAGCCCCAAATCTGAAAGCACCTGACCGGCAGGGAGTTCCTTCAAGATCAGTGCGGGGCCGTTACCTGCCCAACGCACGATGGAGAAGGTCTTATCACCGTACAGAGGTTCTAGCTCCTTCTTGAGCTGCTCAGTAAGTTTTTCGTAGTCTTCCTCAACCTTCTTACCCTGGTCTACCAGGTTAAGAGCATCCGCTACCCGCTCAAAGTTGATAGTCCAATCACCGCCGGCGTATCCGGTGTACACCACGGGAGCAATATCCTGCAGAGTCTTGTATGCCTCTGAACGTTTATCCACGCCTGTGGAATCAGCCAGAATAAGGTCGGGCGTGAGGGAGGCAACCTTATCGTAGTTAACCTCAGACACAGAACCGACAAGTGTAACGTCGTCTCCTACCTTATCTTTGAGGTAGTTAGGCACAGTCTGCTGACCGCGACCAGAAATAGCGCCTACAGGCTTAACGCCAAGTGCGAGTACCGCATCCAAAGTAGGTTCTGAGAGAACTACAACGCGCTGCGGTTTAGTAGGTACCGTAATTTCTTCCTCATCTACATTTTTAACAACGCGAGTCTCACTTTCGGGAGATTCCGAAGAGTCAGAAGTCGTAGATTCCTGACTGCATGCTGCAAGTGTAAATGCAGTGCCCGAGGCAAGCGCCATACCTAGAAAGTTACGGCGATTTACCATGAATTGAGCTAGTGACGCTGGGTGTTCAAAAGACATATTTCTCCTAAGACAAATAAACTCTACCTAACCTTACCGTCATATATGCCCTACTTCAAGGAAAAACTCTCATGGTTAACGTTAAGAACCGTCAATCTTTTTACCGATATGTGGTTTTTTCATTGGAAATACAGGTTTTTTATAGTCATTACATAAAGCTATAAAGACGTTATGTCATCAAAAATATTTCACGCTTTAACCGTTTACAGCGTCACAATACGCGCACAATGCACTCAAATTTTTAAGAACAACTGCATCCATCAGAGAGATTTATCCCGGTGTGAGGATGTGACCTCCACGTCTTTCGTACACTCTCTCCTAGAGAACGCAAAGCAGCAATCGCGGTCTGCGGATCTTCTGCCCCATACACCGAGCTGCCTGCAACGAAACAGTCCGCTCCGGCTTCCGCAGCTCGCACAATCGTTTCCTCCGTAATCCCGCCATCAACCTGAAGCCGCACCGGGATACCGGACCCTTCAAGCGCCGATGCGGCACGACGGATTTTAGGCAAAGTGACATCAAGGAATTTCTGCCCGCCGAAGCCTGGTTCCACCGTCATAATCAGGAGCATATCTATTTCTGTGAGTAGATCAAGGTATGGTTCTACGGCAGTTGCCGGGCGTAATGCCAACCCAGCTTTTGCCCCGGATTCTCGCAGAGTACGCGCCAGCTTAATAGGTGCGGTAGCCGCCTCCGCGTGGAAGGTTACCGATTCGCTGCCTACGTCGGCATACTGGGGAGCCCAACGATCAGGATCATCAATCATCAAATGCACATCAAAAGGCACGGGCGAAACTTCGCGCAGACGCTTAACAACCGGAGGCCCCCACGTCAGATTTGGTACAAAGTGGTTATCCATCACGTCAATATGTGCCGCATCCGCAGTCGAAATGCGTTCTAACTCGTGCTGTAAATTTGCAAAGTCGGCAGAGAGTATAGACGGATTAATAGCAACAGACATGAGAAAACCTCCTCAATATGACATACGGATGTTCGGATAACAATAATCGCCGCACTAAAAATACGGTTGTATTGCGCGATTCTAATTCTTACGGAAGAGTGCGAGGAACATAGCATCAGTACCATGAGTATGCGGCCACAGCTGTGCAGTTGTTGATGCTTCATCCAGAATATCTTCCTGACGAACCGAGGAGGATTTTTTAAGGCGTACCTGTGGACGATACCCGGGAGCCTTATCGCCCGCAAGAGCGCTTCGTCCTTCAGCGCTCGGCAGGGCAACGCTTTGAAGTATCGACTGTGTATCCAGCAGACACACTTTTCCAGTCTCCAGTATCTCCGCAACAATATTTTGAGTCTCAGCAGCATGCGGTGAGCAGGTTACGTACGCGATCACACCGCCAGGCCGCGTAACTTCACACGCAGCCTCCAGAAGCTGACGCTGCAGAGGAAGCAAATCGGCAATATCACGCGGGGATTTACGCCAGCGTGCCTCCGGACGCCTGCGAAGGGCACCTAGCCCCGAGCAGGGAACATCAACCAGCACACGGTCAAATTTCTGCTCCGGCTTGATGCCCTCGGGTAACCGCTCAGCATTTTGTTCAAGCGTTTGAGAGATCTCACGCCCGTCCCCGGTGAGAACAACATACTCGTCGTGAGAAAGCGGTCGTAAAGATTGTGAAACCAGTTTTGCACGATGCGCTGCCGACTCATTCGCCACCACCCGAGCACCACGTTGCGCGCCCAAAGCCGCCAACAGTGCAGCCTTACCGCCCGGACCGGCGCACAGGTCAAGCCACGCAGAGTCTTGCCCTTCAAGAGGAGCTGCAACAAGCGCGCGAGTAACCAGCTGCGAACCTACATCCTGTGCACGCACGGTACCCTCGCGAACACTTTCCAACCTGCCTAAATCGCCAGCGGAATATAAAGCGGAATCCTCCACCAGTTCGCCCTCTACCGCGCCTTTCTCGAAGGCTTCCTGCAGGTCTCCTATCCCGGGAAGCGCTATAAGATTTACCACAGGTGCCTGGTTATCGGCATCAAGAAGCTCCTGGATTTCGGCCGGAGACCTGCCATGAGCCGCAAGCGCTTGGCGCATGGAACGCACAATCCAGGTTGGATGCGATTTTGCGAGCGCAAATTTTTCGGTGTCGTCCTTGGCATCAGCTTCCAGACGGGCGTACCACTCCTCACGGCTACGCTCACTGACGCGTCGCAGCACCGCATTCACAAAGTTCGCGGGACCACCGCCGATCTGAGCACGGGCTAATGCGACGCTTTGGTTAAGGGCTGCATGGGCAGGCACGCGCATACTCAAGAGCTGGTGAACGCCCATACGCAGTACAATCAACGTGGTTGTACCGATTTTCTCTAACGGACGATCCGCACAATGCGCCAAAATGGCGTCGTAGGTGCCTTGGCTACGCAGGGTTCCGTAGGTGAGTTCGGTGGCAAAGCCCGCATCCCGATGGTCAAGATGATGGGCACGAATCGTGCCGGGCAACACGAGATTTGCGTAGGAGTCGTTTTGCGCTACCGCGTTGAGAACCTCAAATGCGACGAGGCGCGCGGGGTCTGCAGAGCGTGAGCGCTGTGAGGGCGCAGTCGCAGAGAACTCACGGGACGAAAGCTGCTTACGGTTGCGCTCATGCCCACTCTTATTGCGTTTGGAAGCACCACCTCCGCCGCGTTTCATGCCATCGTGGGAGCGCTGGGCACGTTCGTTTCGGCGTTGTTCACTAGTCTTACCGTCAAATCGTTTCGATGATGTACCGCGATTTCGCGGATTCCGTGAGCCATTCTTGTCGTTATAACGTCGTTCCGTCATGAGAGCACTACCTTTCCTTCGGCGAGGCCGCTACCGAGACCGCGTGCCCAGGCGAGCGCGTCCATCATTTTTTTACCGGCAGGTTGTACACGCACCAGTTCTAAAGCACCGTCCGCCGTACCCACATAGAGTTTTTTACCACGAAGTTCAAGCTGTCCAGGAGCCAAGGTACCGGCCTGATCGCTCAGACGCACACCGCCGATCTTAAGTCGGTTCCCCGAAAATTCACACCAGGCGCCAGGTTCCGGGGTTACTGCGCGAACTTGAGCAAGAATTTTGTGGGCGCTTTGGGTGAAATCTATGCGCGCATCGGCGTTGGTCACCTTTGCCGCGTAACTGACGGATTTGTCCTCGCGCTGCGCGGTTCCGTGCTCGCCTGCCTCAAGCCGTACAAAGGTGTTCGCCAACAGCTCTCCTCCGCTTTGCGCCAAACGTGTGAGAATGCTCCCGGCAGTATCGTCTTCCGTCACCAGCGTGGATTCTTCTTCGAAGACCGCGCCAGTATCCAACCCGGCTTCTAGAAGGAAGGTATTCGAGAAAATCTCGTTTTCTCCCGCCATGAGAGCACGCTGTACGGGTGCGGCCCCTCGCCACGCAGGCAGCTTCGAAAAGTGCAGATTAACCCAGCCGTAGGGAAGCATGTCTAGTGCTTGCTGGGGCAGAATTGTGCCATATGCGACCACGGCAGCAGCTTCGGCTCCCAGAGGGGCTATCTGCTGTTGGGTCTCCGGCAACCACCGGTTCGCTTTAACGATAGGCAGCCCGAGCTCTTCAGCGCGTTGTGCTACGGGCGAGGGGGTCAGGATGCGTTTTCGACCTACCGGCGCGTCCTCACGCGTGAGCACTCCAACTACCTGAACCCGCGGGGACTGGACAAGCGTATCAAGAGGGTGTACAGCGAGCTCGGGGGTTCCCGCGTAAAGAATTTTGAGGGTCATGGGCGAGTCCTTAAACCTGGTGGAGTACGGTATATCTATGCGCTGAAGCTGCCTAGAGAGGCGCCGAAGCTGCCGCCAACCCGCATTGCTCGTTCGGCAGAGGTCTGTGCTGTCACCTTGTTGTAGTCTGCGGCTCGGATGGCGCGCATAACCCGTTTACGATCTTCGCCGACAAGGCGATCGATAAAGAGTTTGCCGTGAAGATGGTCGGTTTCGTGTTGGAGCATACGCGCGAATAGTCCTTCCCCTTCAAGCACTAGGGGCTTTCCCATCTTGTCTACGCCTCTCACCCGGGCCCAGTTCATGCGCGGAGTATCCGATTTCATACCGGGTACCGACAGGCATCCTTCCCCTCCCTCTTGAGGCTCCGTTCCGGTCTCAAGTACGGGGTTGATAATATATCCTTCGCGGCCGTCAATGCCACCAAAGGTAAAAATTTGTTTGGAGATACCAATCTGAGGCCCAGCCAGCCCGACTCCTTCAACGTCGTACATGGTGTCAAGCATATCGTCGATCAGTTTGGCAAGCTCCCGATCAAAAACGGTGATAGGTTCACATTCGCTGCGAAGAACGGGGTCGCCTACGGTACGGATACTCAGAATTGTCATATGTCTCCCTGATGCGCTTGTTATGGTACGCAGATATGCTCCAAATAGGGTGAAGGGCTGTCAAATACCAGCATTCTATTGTACCGGCTGAGGTATTCGTCCAAATAGAACACTCGTGATTATTTTGTTGGTCTTCTACCGGGTTTACTAGGCTACCTGTGTGTGATCTCCCGAAGACGGTTGACCTGCCACAGGAGGCGGAACTACCGGCATGAGCGCGTCGTCCGGGAATTCGTGAACTGTACGGTTATATTCCCAGACCCTCCGCAATGCACAGAATTTATACCAGTTCTGTTCAAGAATCTTTGGATTTGCCTGATGCGGCACCACCTGCGTTTCGCCCAGTGCCACGCCCATCAGGATGGGGGCATCGCCGTATTTCCAGGGTTCCCAGGTTCCCGCGACAGGGTCTACCAGCGATTCTTCGGCTTTGAGCCCAGCAACCAGCTGCATAACCACCTTGTCGTCAAGGGGTTTAACACGCCCTCGCCGGTCGGTGCCTTTAGTTTTATAGTCAATAATGCAGGTTCGTCCGGCGATCTGGGCGACAAGGTCCAGCGTTCCGGCGTAACCTACGGACTTATTCCAGATAGTAATTTCTGCGGCGAGTGGTTGAGGGCGAAAAGCGTCCCACCATTCATCGAACCTATCCGCATAGGCTTGTTCGCCGTTGAGGATAAGCTGTTCTCGACATTCTTCGACATTGTGTTCCGCTCCCATGGCGCGTAACGCAATATTCTCGGCGTAATTATGTACCCTGTCACCGCGCTCGGCTGCAGCATCTCGGTACCGTTCGGATGCGGCGGCGGCATCCCGAATAATAGCGTACTTGAGCCCCGAGGATCCGGCAGCACGATAAGCTCTCTGGTCTTCGAGAGCAGCTTTTGCAGCCATATAACCGTGCCATCCGCTCATATCGGTAGCGTGCTGACCGATAACGGTCGTGATGGAAGGAACTAGCAGCTCTCCGCCGCGTTTACGAGAGTACATGCGACCGTAATCGGTTGGATTTGCTAGTTCTGGTGCTGTCACCGAGTACCTTCTTGATCTGCGGATAGTGATTGGGGCTGTATGCAAAAACCCCCGTTGCGGATGTACAAACGGGGGTGGCTCGTGCGTGATACTGGGTTCGAACCAGTGACCTCTTCGGTGTGAACGAAGCGCGCTACCACTGCGCCAATCACGCCTACAGGTAAACACTATACCGAGTGGGAAGATAGCGCGTCAAATATGGGTTGTTGCCCTTATTTGAGGCGCCAGAAGGGCATTTGGTGTCCCGTTAAAAGCAACAAAAAATCCCCAGATCTCCGTGATCTGAGGATTATTCCTAGTGTGACCCCAACCGGATTTGAACCGGT